>NZ_JBHRTQ010000001.1:0-138724 GCF_042646485.1 Novosphingobium bradum
CTCATCGTCGCCGCCATCATCTGGTGGGCCAATTGAGTCCGGACCCTAGTCCGCCTCGGCGGCCTCGGCCGGTTCCTTCGCCGCGATCAGGTCGGCACCATTCAGATTACGCACCATCTGCTCCAGCATCCGCAGCAGTTCGGCCTGCTGGGCGGGGTCGATTCCGGCCAGCGCGGTCGCCTCCTCGTCGAGCGCGACTTCGGAGAGATTGTCGAGGATCGGCGCGGCCTCATCCTTGAGGTAGATGCGGTAGGCGCGCCGGTCCATCGGATTGGGCCGCCGTTCGACCCAGCCGGAAGCCTCCAGCCGATCGATGATCCGCCCCGCCGTCACGCTGTTGATTTCCAGTTGCGAGGCCAGCTCGCTCTGGGTGGAGCCTTCGTTCCGGCTGATCGAGGCGATCATCGTCCACTGCGAGCGGGTCAGCCCCAGCGACCGCGCGCGCGCATCGAAGCGGGTGCGAAACAGCCGCGCCGCCCACGAAAGATGGAACGATATCCTGGGTGTGCTTTCGTCCACTCGACCTCCCGACCCGGCGCCTCCGGTCCTTTACCACGGGCGGCGCCGATTGCCAGCGATCAGGCGCGAGCCAGGGCGCCGGGCGGCGCGAACAGCGGATATTGTCCGCCGGCAGGCATCGGTTGCTCGACCGGCCCGGGACGCTCGGGCCGGCGGCGCAGGAGCAGGCGCGCCGGCCCGCTCAGGGTATAGACCGCCTGGCGCTGCCCGCCGCGATTGCGATGGTCCACCCGGTAGCCCTGGTAATGGCGGCGCAGCAGCCCGGCTTCGACCAGTTCGCTGACCGTGCGGCTGAGGTTGGTCTTGCCGGCCTGGCAGGCCCGTTCGCTCACCGCCTGATCGATCTGGGCGCGGGCCTGGGCGGGATCGGGCGAGAGTTCCCCCCTGCCCGCCAGATCGGCCGCGACCCGTTGCTCGAGCGAGCGGCGGCGCGAATCCCGTTCGGCCAGCCGGCCCAGCGCCGTGCTCAACCAGTCGCGCAGGCCCATCGGCTGGCCGTCGATCGCCACGCATGGCCCGGCCTTGCCTTGCGCGTCGGCCACTTCGGCAAGGAGGCACAGGACCATGAAGGCATAGCGCGGACGCGCGCTGGCCCGGGCGACCGCGCCCATCAGCCCGGTCAGGGCATCGTCGGCGGGAAGGCCCGGAAGCGGAGGCGAAGCGAGGAGGGCGGCTTGGAACATGGCGGGATTGAATCAAGCACATAGGCCGAACAAAGGGAATCCCCAATCTGCGCCGCCCGCGCGGCTTGTCGCTGGTGACACTTTGCCGGCGGGCAAAGTGTCACCAGCGACCTTTCCCGCGCCATCGCCGGGGCGCGATCCCGAGCGGTGTTGCGATCGGCCTTGCCCAAGGCGGGGGCACAGGCCACACTTGCCTCGGCCCGCTTGCACGGAGCCAGACAGGGAGCCGGGCCAAGGGAGCCGGGAAGGATGATCGCAGACGCCGAACTCGCGCCCGTCCGCGCCGACGACCAGCTGGACTGGGCGGCGCTCGAAGCCTGGCTGCGCGCGGCAATTGCCGACCTGCCGCCGGCGCCGATGCAGGTCGGCCAGTTCGCGCGCGGCCATGCCAACCTCACCTACCTCATCACTTTCGCGGATCGCCAGCTGGTCCTGCGCCGCCCGCCCCACGGCGCCATCGCCCCCGGCGCCCACGACATGGGCCGCGAATACCGGGTGCTCGCGAAGCTGTGGCAGGCCTGGCCCCGCGCGCCGCGCGCCCATGCCCTGTGCGAGGACGAAAGCGTGATCGGCGCCCGCTTCGTGGTGCAGGACTACCGGGCCGGCGGCGAGGTGTTCTTCAAGGCCCGGCCCGCCTCGATGGAAGGCCTGCCCCACTTCGGCGAGCGGATCACCCGGGCGCTGGCCGAAGCCCTGGCCGATCTCCACAAGGTTGATTACGCCGCGATCGGCCTGGCGGATTTCGGGCGGCCCGAAGGCTATCTCGAGCGCCAGCTCGCCGGCTGGCACGACCGCTGGCGCCGGGTCGCCTCGGCCCAGCCCGTCCCCGGCCTCGAAGACCTGGGCGAACGGCTGGCGCGCGACGTGCCGCGCCCGCTGCTCGCCACCATCGTCCACAACGACTTCAAGCTCGACAATTGCCAGTTCCGCCCGGGCGAGCCGGACCGGGTGGTGGCCGTGTTCGACTGGGACATGGCGACCATTGGCGATCCGCTGGTCGATGTCGGCATCGCGCTCGATTACTGGCCGCTCACCCACGGCAACCCGGCGCTCGGCCTGCCGCCGGGCGACGCCTTCAAGCGCCACTATGCCGCGCAGATGGGCATCGATGTCGCCGCGATCGCCTGGTACGAGGCCTTTGCCGCCTGGCGCAGCGGCATCGCCACCCAGCAGATGTATCACCGCTTCGTTTCGGGCCAGACCAGCGATGCGCGGATGCAGGCGGTCGGCCGGCGCGTGGTGGAATTCGCGGCGCGCGGCAAGGCTGCGCTCGATGCGGCCTGATTCGGCGATGAACGATCCGGCGATGAACGATCCGGCGGGCATTGCGGGCAAGCCCGGCGCGGGGCCGGCCTCGGCGCTGGCGGAATGGCGCGCGCATTGGCCGGTGGTGCTGGTTGGCGCGCTGGGCATGATGATGGTCAGCTGCAACCTCTATTCGCTCGGCACCTTCGTGAAGCCGTTGCAGGAGGAATTCGGGTGGAGCCGGGCGCAGATCACCGGCGGCCACCTCATCACGACCATGCTGGCCGTGGTCATCGGCCCGCTGATCGGCCTCATGGTCGATCGCCATGGCCCGCGCCGGGTGGCGATCCCCGGCACCTTCGCCTTCTGCCTCGCGCTGGCCGGCCTGTCGCTCGCCGGCCCGTCGATCTGGTCGTGGTGGCTGCTGTGGGGGCTGGTCGCGGTGGTGACCCTGGCGGTATCCCCGGCGGTCTGGACCACGGGCGTGACCCGCGCCTTTTCCCGCAGCCGGGGGCTGGCCCTGGCGGTCACGCTGAGCGGCACCGGGATCGGCCTGGCGCTGGCGCCCAATTTCACCACCCTGCTGATCCGGCTTCATGGCTGGCGGGTGGCCTATGTGGGCCTGGCCGCCGCGCTGGCGGTGATCGTGGTGCCGGCGATCATCCTGCTGCTGCGGGTGCCGCCGCGCGGCGGGGTGGCCGACCGGAATGCGGCGCATTCCCGCGCCTTCACCCTTGCCCCGTCGACCGGGTGGCGGGCGCTGCTGCTCGATCCGCGCTTTCTCAAGCTGGCCTTCACCACGCTGGCCTTCGCGATGGGGGCCATGTCGTTCACGATCAACCTGGTGCCGATCCTGATGTCGACCGGGCAGACCGCGCAAGGGGCGGCCGGGCTGAGCGCGGTGATCGGCCTCGCCTCGGTGACCGGGCGCCTGTCGAACGGCTGGCTGCTTGACCGGTTCGACGGCAACAAGGTCGGCGCGGTCTCGGTTGCCTTCCCGGTGCTGGGCTGCCTGTGCTTCGTTCTCGCGCCGGGATCGACCGCGATGGTGGTGGCCGGCACCTTCGCCATCGGCCTCGCCATGGGCGGCGAATACGACGTGATCGCCTATCTCGCCTCGCGCCATCTGGGCACCCGCGATTTCGCCACGGTCTTCGCCATTCTCAACGGCCTGCTGGGCCTGGCCGGCGGGATCGGGCCGATCCTGTTCAGCCGGGTCTACGATGTGACCGGCTCCTATATGCCGGCGCTGTGGGCTTCGATCCCGCTCTACCTTGCCGCCGCCAGCGCCCTGCTCCTGCTTGGCCCCTTCCGCGAGGAGGCGGCCGAACCGGGCGACAGCGCGCTGGAGAGCGAACTGCGCGCCGCCGCTGCCGGCGCGCTCTGACGGTCCGCGCGGTGGCGGGCCAAAGTGGGGATCACAAGGCGTGGGGGGATCAGAACCCCGGGCTGCCCGAAACGCCCTTGCCCAGGATGCCCCGGCCCATGATCATCGGCAGGTCGGTCAGCGTGCGGACGCCCGGCTCGGCTTCGAGCACATAGGGAATGGCGTGGATCGCGTGCATCGCGCCGGCCAGGCAACCGGCATCGTTGTTGTCCTGCCCGTCCAGCCCGATCTCGGCGGAAAGCTTCCACGAGGGCGCGCCCTCGATCCGCACATACCAGCCGCGCCCTTCCGGCCAGTCCGCCGGGACCGGCGCGCCGGCGCGGGTCACGTGTTCGATGGTCAGCTTCGGCTCGCCGTCGATGATCGCGGTGAAGGAATAGCGCTTGCCCGCCACCGTGCCCTTGGCCAGCGTGCCGGCGGCGATCACCATGTCCTCGGGCGCGGGGATGGTCTGCATCTGGAAAACGAATTTCTCGATCGTGGCGCCCAGCGCGTCGGCGATCATCAGCAGCGGCGCGCCGAACGAGCCGGAGCCTTCGATCGGCACGTCGGTGGGCGGCACGTTGTGGGCCGGGCCGCCGAAGCCCATCAGCTGGAACATGGCGACCGGGGCCGGATAGGTCGAATAGTCCATGATCTCCTGCATCACCAGCCGGTCGATCCGCCCGGTCACCGCCGAAAGGGTGAGCGGCAGGATATCGCCGCCCCAGCCGGGGTGGATGCCGGTGGCGTGGAAGCTGGTGCCCCCTTCCCGGCAGGCTGCCTCCAGGCGTTCGAGCACGCCGGCCCCGGCGGCCTTGGGATAGATCAGCGAGGTGGTGGCGGTGGAGACCACGTTCTTGCCCGAGGCCAGCAGCCGGCACAGTTCCTCGACCGGCTTCTCGACCCCGAATTCCTCCAGCGCCATGTAGAGGACCACATCGGCCTCCATCGCGTAGATCGCTTCCTTGTCGGTCGTCGCCAGCACGCCGGTGGGCGCGACCCCGCAGATTTCACCAACGTCCTTGCCGGCCTTGGCCTCGCTCATCACGTAGCAGCCGACCAGGTCGAAATCGGGATGGGCGATCACCGCCCGCGCGGCGTGCTGCCCGGCCACGCCGGTGCACCATTGAATGACCTTGACCATGCTTGCTCTCCCCGGACGGCTGGCGTCTCTCGTCGGGCGATCATGGCCATTAACCGCTGCGTGTAAACGCCGGCCCCGCGCCTATCGCCGCCGCGATCGGCCCGCCTCACAGGCCCGCCTCTCTGGCCCGCTTACAGCGCGGCCAGCGCCTCGTGCTCGCGCGGGATGGCGAAGCGCTGGCGGTAGGCGGAAAAGCGTTCGGCCACTTCGGCTTCGTCCAGCCCGAATTCGCGCAGGGCATAGGGGTTGGCCCCGCGCTTGCCCTTGGGATTGGCCCGGTGCCATGCCCGGATGCCCTCGCGCACATGGTCGGGGCAGCCGAAGCCCAGCGCCTCCTGGGCATCGCCATAGGCGCCGGCCGGATCGGACAGCAGGCGGTAATAGTCGACATGGACCAGCCGACCGGCATGGGGGCCATCGGCAAAAGCCATCAGCCGGTCGACATGGCGTTCGATGAAATGCAGCATCTGGCGGCCAACGTGGTGGGGATCGACCGGGCGATCCTGCCGCACGCCGCGCAGGACCAGGGTCAGCCGCGCGATCGAGGCGACGACCTGGACCGGATCGCGGTGGGTCATCGATACCCGGGCATCGGGATAGGTGGCCAGGATCGCATCGAGGCCGAGCAGGTGGTTGGGATATTTGAGCGCCCAGCGGGCGGGCGGCAGGTTCCACTGCCACAATTGCAGCTGGCGCTGGTGGATGCGGGTGACGGGGCCAAAATCGCCGTCGCACAGGAATTCGAAGTAGCCGGGCACGTCGAGCAGGTTGTGGAAGCCGGCTGCGGCATAGCCCTGTTCGAGCGTGCCGTGGCATTCCTCGGGGCCATCAAGGTCCATCAGGTGGACCGCCTCGAACCCGGGCGGCAGGGGGGTAGACCGGCGCCGTTCCACCTCGATCGCCTTGCGCGCCGCCACCGAGGCGGGATCGGCGCCGGGCGGCGGATTGGGCATGGCCGATTGCCAGGTGCGGATCATCCGGTAGCGCGGATCGTGATCGAACAGGTACTGGAAGGCGGTGGTGCCTGAGCGCGGCAGGCCGGTGAGGATCAGCGGGCTGTCGATCCGCTCGTCCAGGATTGCCGGGATTCGCTGGGTCCAGGCGATCCCTTCGAGCCGGTCCACCGCGCGCTGGACCAGGGCAGCGCGGGTGATCGCCGCCCCTTGCGCCGAAAGCTTGCCATCGGCCGCGATCGCGGCGACGAGCTGCTCAAGGTGGGGGAGGATCGCCGCGCGGTCGGGATCGTCCACGCCCACCGTGGCACGGGCCTCGTCCAGGATGGCCTCGGCATTCATCATCGCGTTCTCTCCCGATCGTGGTGTTCAGCCTCGCTGACCGGGCCGCCAAGTCAAGCGCCGGGCCATCGCCCCTGCGAAGTCGCGCCGGCGCGGACCCGTGCGCCTCGACAAGCGCCCCGCGCCGCTGCCAGCATGGCGCGAGCATCACGGGAGACGCGCCGCATGACCGGACAGTTCATCGATCTTGCCGGCCGCGTCGCGGTGGTCACCGGGGGCGGCACCGGGATGGGCGCGGCCACGGCGCTGCTGTTTGCGCGGTGCGGCGCCGACGTGGCGATCTGCGGCCGCCGCCCCGAACCGCTGGCCGAAACCGCCGTGCGGATCGAGGGCGAGACCGGGCGGCGCTGCCTGGCCCTGCCCACCGACGTGCGCGACGAGGCCCAGGTCGAGGCGCTGATCGCGGCCGTGGTCGAGCGGCTCGGGCGGATCGACATCCTGGTGAACAATGCCGGCGGATCGACCCTGGCGCGGCTGGACGAGCTGACCACCAAGATGTGGGACCGTTCGTTCTCGCTCAATGTCGATGCCGCCTTCCATGCCACGCGGGCGGCCGGGCGGCATTTCCTCGCGCAGAAATCGGGCGCCATCGTCAACATCTCATCGATGGCCGGGATCAACGGGCTGAAGAAGGGCGCACACTATGCGGCCGCCAAGGCGGCCTTGCAGATGCTGACCCGGGTGGCCGCGGCCGAATGGGGTCCGCACGGGGTGCGGGTCAACTGCGTGGCGCCGGGGCTGATCGCCTCGGAGCTGGCGCTGGAAGGGTGGAAGACGAACGGGGTCGATCCCGACAAGGTGAGCCAGGCCATCCCGCTGCGCCGGGTGGGCACGCCCGAGGATATCGCCAATGCCGTGGCCTTCCTTGCCAGCGATGCGGCGTCGTATATCTCGGGCGAAGTGCTGGCCGTGGCCGGCGGCCCGGCGATGAGCGGGAATGATTGATCCTGTTGCGGGAGAACGCCGATGACCCTTGAAGAGCTGATCGCGCGCGAATCGATCCGCGATACCCTGGCCGTGGTTTCGCGCGCCGGGGATCATCTGGACGTGGAGGCCTATGTCGGCAGCTTCACCCCCGATGGCCTGCTGGAATATGGTACCCGGCTGCACAATGCCGGGCGCGAGGCGATCCGCGCGTGGATGGAAGGGGCCAGGCGCCACGCCGACAAGCGCGGGCTGATCCGCCACAACGTGACCAGCACCTGCATCGAGCTGACCGGCCCGGTCGGCGCGCCGACCGGGGCGCAGGTGCGCTCCTACTATCACGTCTACACCGGGATCGGCCCGGATCACTTCGGCTGGTACGAGGATCGCTTCGAACCCTGCGAGGGGCGCTGGCTGCTGGCCCACCGCGCGGTGGGGGTGGACTGGGTTTCACCCGAAAGCCGCTTCGCCCCGCGCCAGTGAGCGGGAGTTTCCCCGGGGAAACCCTGGAATTTGTGCACTCTCGTGGAAGCGGCACCGGTGCCGCACCTGTTTCCGTATAACTGAAACAGCGATCAAAACCGCTCGCGCGCCTCGTTGACCACGGCATCGAGGAAATCGACCACGGCGCGAACGCGCGGCAGGCGTTGCTGGTCGGCGTGGATCGCCAGCCAGTAGGCGCGGCGGATCTCGATCTGATCGGGCAGGAGGCGGACCAGCGCCGGATCGGCATCGGCGGCAAAGACATGGAGCACGCCAAGCCCGAGGCCGCCGGCCACCGCCGCGTGCTGGGCGGCGATCGAGGTGGAGCGGAACACCGGCCGGGCATCGGCGGCCACTTCGCCCAGGAAGCGCAGTTCCGGGGCATCGATCCGATCATCGATATAGCCGGCGAAGGGATGGTCCGAGAGGCGCTCGGCCGTGATCGGCCCGGCGGTTTCGACATAGCGGCGCGCGGCGTAGAGCCCGAGGCGGTATTCGGTGAGCCGCCGGGCGATGATCGGCCCGGCCTGGGGGCGATTGAGCAGCACGGCCACATCGGCCTCGCGCTTGGCGAGGCTGACCAGTTGCGGTTCGGGCGCGAGTTCGAGGCGCAGTTCGGGATGGGCGGCGTGGAGCCGGTGGACCTCAGGCGCGACCAGCCAGGTGCCGAAGGCTTCCGGCGTCGCCAGCCGCACCGCGCCCGACACCCGCGCGTCGGTTCCCGAGAGGTGATTGGCGGCGGCGGCAACCTCGCCCTCGATCCGTTCGGCGTGATCGACCAGCAGGTGGCCGGCATCGGTCAGGGTGACGCCGCGCGGATTGCGCTCGAACAGGCGCGCGCCGACCGCGCCCTCCAGCGCGCCGAGCCGGCGGGCGACGGTGGTGTGATCGAGGCCGAGCGCGCGGCCCGCGCCGACCAGCCGCCCGGCCCGGGCAATGGCGAGGAACAGGCGCAGATCGTCCCAGTCGAGCGGGGTCATCGGTTCAGTCCTTGCATTTTTGCACAGCCCTTACGCGAAATCTCGTCTTTCTGTGTCAAAATACATCGACTAGGGCAAGGCCATCCCGCCGGGTGGAATCGTGCCCGGTGGCCCCTGACAGGAGAGAACCCATGCGCTTGATCAGCCATTTCATCGACGGCGTTGCGGTGAGCGAGCCGGGCCGGCTTGGTGACGTGTTTGCCCCCACCACCGGCGAGGTCCAGGCCCAGGTCGAACTGGCCGAGGTGTCCATGCTGGAACGCGCGGTGGCCAGCGCCCGGGCGGCCCAGCCCGAATGGGCCGCGACCAACCCGCAGCGCCGCGCCCGCGTGATGTTCGCGTTCAAGTCGCTGATCGAGGCCCACATGGACGAGCTGGCCGAACTGCTCGCCTCCGAGCACGGCAAGGTGGTGTCCGACGCCAGGGGCGATATCCAGCGCGGGCTGGAAGTGGTGGAATTCGCCTGCGGCGTGCCCCACCTGATGAAGGGCGAATATACCGAGGGCGCCGGTCCCGGGATCGATGTCTATTCGCTGCGCCAGCCGCTGGGCATCGCGGCGGGGATCACCCCGTTCAACTTCCCCGCGATGATCCCGCTGTGGATGTCGTCGGTGGCGATCGCCTGCGGCAATGCCTTCATCCTCAAGCCGTCGGAGCGCGATCCCTCGGTGCCGGTGCGCCTGGCCGAGCTGGCGATCGAGGCCGGCCTGCCCAAGGGCATTCTCAACGTGGTCCACGGCGACAAGGTGATCGTGGACGCGATCTGCGACCACAAGGACATCAAGGCGGTGAGCTTCGTGGGTTCCTCCGACATCGCCAACTACGTCTACCAGCGCGCCGCGGCGGCCGGCAAGCGCGCCCAGTGCATGGGCGGGGCCAAGAACCACGGCATCGTCCTGCCCGACGCCGATCTGGACCAGACCGTGGCCGACATCCTGGGCGCGGCCTATGGTTCGGCGGGCGAGCGCTGCATGGCGCTCCCCGTGGTGGTGCCGGTGGGCGAGCAGACCGCCAATGCCCTGCGCGAGCGGCTGGTGGCCGAGATCGAGAAGCTCAAGGTGGGCATTTCGACCGATCCCGACGCGCACTACGGCCCGGTGGTCACCGCCCAGCACAAGGCCCGGATCGAAGGCTATATCCAGCTTGCGATCGACGAGGGTTCGGAACTGGTGATCGATGGCCGGGGCTTCGCGCTCCAGGGCTACGAGGAGGGCTATTTCCTGGCCCCCACCCTGCTTGACCGGGTGACCCCGGAGATGAAGAGCTACCAGGAGGAGATCTTCGGGCCGGTGCTCCAGATCGTGCGCGCCAACAGCTTCGACGAGGCGATCGGGCTGGCCAGCAAGCACCAGTATGGCAACGGCGTGGCCCTGTTCACCCGCAACGGCGATGCCGCGCGCCAGTTCGCCGCCACGGTGGAAGTGGGCATGGTGGGCATCAACGTGCCGATCCCGGTGCCGGTGGCCTATCACTCGTTCGGCGGGTGGAAGCGTTCGGGCTTCGGCGACATGGACCAGTATGGCATGGACGGGATCCGCTTCTACACCCGCACCAAGAAGGTGACCCAGCGCTGGCCTTCGGGCGGCTCGGTGGTGGACCAGAGCTTCGTCATCCCGACGATGAAGTAAACGCCGGGAAGCAAGCGCCGGGCATCGAAAGCCCCTCCCCGGCGGGGAGGGGTTGGGGTGGGGTTGGCGCCTTCCGGGCGCGCCGGGCCCCCCTCCCCGACCCTCCCCTTCAGGGGAGGGAGTTCCGGCCTGCTTCAGGCCCGGTCGGCGTAGCGGCGCAGGGAGATTTCCTGGACCGTGGAGGCGACCAGCCGGCCGGCGCGATCGAGGATGCGGCCCTGGGCCAGCCCCCGCCCCTGCCCCGCCCAATCGCTGCTGGCGCGATAGAGCAGCCAGTCATCGGCCCGCGCCGGGCCATGCAGCCACAGCGAATGGTTGAGCGAGTTCACGCCGTAGCCTTCGTGCGGGATAACCGCGGTGGCGGCGAGCCAGTAGTCCGAGGCGAAGGCGATCATCGCGTGGTGATCGCGCGGCGCGGCGAGCGCGCTGGCGCTGGGCACGCGGAACCAGAAATCGCGGGCGATGGCGCCGCCCGGTTCATGGCGCGCGGTGGGATCGGGTATCCGCAGCTCCACCGGAAACGGCAGGGCGAAAGCGCGGCGCATCATCGGCGGCAGCCGGTCGGGATTGCGCGCGGCGACTTCGCGCATATCCAGCAGGCCTTCGGGGCCGGGTGCAGCGGGGCCGACCCCATCGGAAATGGCGCCGGCCTGGTGTTCGGCGGCCCCATCCTCGGGGTCGTGGAACGCGCAGAGGGCATCGAAGATCGCGCGGCCATCCTGGCTGGCAATCACCCGGCGAGAGGCATAGCGGCGCCCGTCGCGCGTGCGTTCGACCGCATAGTCGATCGGGCGATCGAGTTGGCCGGCGCGCAGGAAATGGCCGGTGAGGGTATGGGCCGGCCAGTCGGGCACGGTGGCCCCGGCCGCGGCCAGCGCCTGGGCCAGCGGCTGGCCGCCGAACAGGGTGCCGGTGCGGTTGTCCTGATTGCGCCAGGCGCGGAAGCGATCGTGGCCAAGGGGTTCGAGGGCGAGCAGGTCGGCGGCGGCCAGGGCCGCATCGCCCGAGCTGATCGGGGGGCGGGCGTTCATCGCGGCAAGGTCACGGGCGGGCGTGGCGCTGGTCGCGGATCGCGAGGAACAGCAGGTGGGCCTCGGCCGCGAGCAGGTGTTCGATATCGTCGGGATCGCTGGCATGGCCGGTGGTCACCCCGAAGGGATAGACCGGATTGGTCAGCACGGTGCAGATCCGTTCGACCCCGGTGAGCAGGACCCGGGCGATGTGGATCGGGAAGCTGGCGCTGTCCTGCGGATCGCCGGCCATCTGCTCCACCAGCATCACGATCACCGGATGGAGCGCCTGGTGCCGGGCATCGAGGAAGCGGGGATCGTTGGCATCGGCCAGCGTGTTGCGAAGGTGCATGATCCGGCTGTTCTCGCGCCAGAAGGCATAATAGGCCCGGGTGAATTCCAGGCAGCGCCGGGCCAGCACCTCGTCGGTCCAGAAGGTGCGGAGCAGTTCGACGAAGACCACCGGCCCCTTGTTGGGGATGCGGCGCAGCGCGGTCAGCGCGAGGGCGCCGAGATCGGGGAAATAGAGGTAGAGCGTGCTCAGCCCGAGGCCGGATTCGCGCGCGACGGCCGAAAGGGTGATCGGGCATTCGGGCGGTCCGCCGAGCAGGCGCTCGAAAGCGGCGAGGATCCGTTCGCGCGATTCCTTGCCCTTGCGGCCAAGGCGCCGGCCCAGGACGTTCTGGGTGCCCATGGCGGCATCGGTGACGGCGGCATCGGCCACGGCCGCATTCGTGCCCGGTTCGGGACCGGTAACGGTAACACGCTTGTTCAGAATTCCGGAATTCACGCTGGTCCCCGCGACGGTGCGCCCCACGCGCCAGCCATGCCCTGCCCGGGCATTTCCGACAACCGCATGACCATCGCCCAAGCGATACCGGAGCGCCGGCCCGCGCCTTGCCCCCGGGCTTGCGGGGCGTATCGCCGGGACAATATCGCTCCGGGCCGGTAGCCAGGCGGCCAGGCCGGGGGCAACCCGAAGGGCAAAAGCGGGAAATGGGAGAGCGGCACAGTGGAACGGATCGAATTTGCCGGGCACCGGGGCGTCAGGCTGGTGGCCGATGCGGTGGGACCGGCCGACGGCCTGCCGGTGATCTTCCTCCACGGCGGCGGGCAGACCCGCCAATCCTGGGGCAAGGCGGTGCGCGAGGCCGGCGCGCGGGGGCTGCGGGCGCTTGCGCTCGACCTGCGCGGCCACGGCGAAAGCGGCTGGGCGCCCGATGCCGACTACGGGATCGACGCCTTCGCCGACGACGTGCGCGCGGTGATCGCCGCGCTGGGCCGCCCGCCGGTGCTGGTGGGCGCCTCGCTGGGCGGGATGACCGCGCTGGTCGTTGCCGCCGACCAGCCTTCGCCGGTGGCCGGGCTGGTCCTGGTCGACATCGCGGTGCGGATCGAGCCGGAGGGCACCCGCGAGATCGGCGATTTCATGATGAGCGCACCCAACGGCTTCGCCAACCTTGAAGAAGCGGCCGATGCGGTGGCCGCCTACCTCCCCCACCGCCCCCGGCCCAAGGACACCTCGGGCCTGATGCGGAACCTGCGCCTGCGCGAGGATGGCCGGCTGCACTGGCACTGGGATCCGGCCTTCATCCGCCGCCGCCCCAAGGAGGCGGAAGCGGGAGCGGGCGCCAGAAAGCTGCCCACCTATGCCACCGATCTCGAAACGGCGGCCCGGCGGCTGACGGTGCCTACCCTGCTGGTGCGCGGCGGGCGCAGCCGGGTGGTGACCCACGACGGGGCCATGCACTTCCTCGAACTGGTGCCCCATGCCCGCTATGCCGACGTGGCCGGCGCCGATCACATGGTGGCCGGCGATGCCAACGATGCCTTCAACGCGGTGGTGATGGACTTCCTGGCCGGGATCGCCGGATAAGGCCCGCGCTCAGACGGCGTGGTCGAAGCCGGGGGCGCCGGGGCGATCAAGGCGCAGGCGGGTGACGAGCTGGGTCTTGATCTGCCAGCCGGCTTCTTCCGATTTCTCGTAGGTTTCGTGGTAATGCCCGTAGCCGATCAGCTCGGGCGCGCCGGGATGGGCCTGCGGGCCGGGCTTCAACCGATCGACGAAGGGCCAGATCGCCCTGGCCGTGGTGGGCGAGGTGATCTCGATCTGCGGGTTGTGGCCATGGTGGACAGTGACCACGCCGGCGAGCGCCTTGGCGACATAGGCCACGAAATCCTCGCGCGGGCCGGCGATCTTCTGCTGTTCGGCGATCATTTCGTGCGCCATCTGCGGCGCCCAGACCTGGGTGAAGCCATCCCAGTCCTTGGTATCGAGGCAATAGAAGTAGCGGGCCTTGAGATTGCGGATCGCTTCGATGGCGAGCAGGGTCTGTACCGGGTCCATGATGGGTTCCTCAGTTCGCGGCCATGCGATCGAAGGCGCGCAGCACGGCCTGTTGCCGGGCTTCGACCTGGGCGCGATAGGTGCCGTGGGTGATGATGTAGGGCTCGCCGCTGGCAAGATCGCGCAGGAGGTTTCGCACGGCGTGAGCGGGGGTGGCGACATGGTCCGCCGATATCTCGGCGCTGGCCATCATCACCTGCACGTCGGCCATGTCGAACCGCGATTCGCCAAGAGCCGGCGGGCGCGAGGCCCGGCTGGATTCCAGGTGGCGGGTGGGCATTCCGCCGGGGAAGACAAGGGTGACGTTGATCCCTTCCGCCGCCAGTTCCTGGCGCAGCACCTCGCCATAGCCGGTGACCGCGAACTTGGAGGCGACATAGGCGCCCATCCGCGCGCCGAGCTGGAAAAAGCTGCACGAGGAGGTGATGACCACGTGGCGATCCCCTTCCCCCGCCCGGAGCAGCGGCAGGAAGGCGTTGACCGTGTGGATCACCCCCATGACGTTGACCGAGAGCACCCATTGCCAGTCCTGGTCGGTGAGCGTGTCGGCCGCGCCGAACTGCTGGACGCCGACATTGGCGCACAGCACGTGGACCGCGCCGAAGCGGGCGCGCGCCGCTTCGGCGGCCCGGGCGAGCGAGGCCTTGTCGGCCACGTCGACCGGGAGGGCCATGGCCTCGATCCCGCGCCCGCGCAGTTCGGCCGCCTTGGCCTCGGCGCGCGGGCCATCGATGTCGAGCAGGACGAGATTGGCCCCGGCCTCGCCGAACAGGTCGGCCATGGCCGCGCCAAGGCCCGAACCGGCGCCGGTGATGACCGCGGTGCGGCCCGCATATTCGCCCATGGCGGCTCCTTCCCGTTCCGGCTGCGGGGCATGGCCGGCCGGTTTGGCCAAGGGCTAACCGAGCGTGCGGCCGCGTTCAACGCAAGGGGCGGCGGGATCGCGGGGCCGATGCCCACGGCCGATGCGCGCGGCTCAGGCCTGCCAGTGGGCCTCGGCGAAGCGGCGCATCTGGCGCTGGAGGGCGGCAACCTCGGGCGAGCGCGGGAAGCCCATGTGCGAGGCGCCATCGAGCACGTGGAGATCGGCCGGGACATCGGCGGCGCGCAGGGCCGCGTGGAGGCGCACGGTGTTTGACAGATAGAGGTCGCGCGTGCCGGTGGAGAGGAAGCTGGGCGGAAAGCCGGGCGCGAAATCGCCGAACAGCGGCGACAGGTAGGGGTGGGCAAGATCCGCCCCGTTGGCGTAGAGCCGGTTGACCGGCATCAGGCTGGAAAGGCCGCGATCCACGCCCATCAGGGTGGCAAAACTGTCGCCCGATTCGGTGAGATCGGCTTCCGGGGTCTGGAGGATCGCGGCGGCGGGGAGCGGCAGGCCTTCATCCCGCGCGCGCAGGACCAGCGCGGCGGCCAGGTTGCCCCCGGCCGAGGCGCCGCCGACGATGATCTCGCCCGGCGCGCGGTCTTCCAGCAGCAGGCGATAGGCGGCGAGGCAATCGTCGAGCGCGGCGGGATAGGGATGATCGGGCGGCATCCGATAGTCGAGCGCCCAGGTTTCGACGCCGAGCACGGCGGCCATCATCAGGCCCATCCGGCGGGTGATATCGCCCCCGCCGAAGACCAGCGCGCCGCCGTGGAGGTTGAGGAACACCCGGCGATCATCCTGAGCGAGGCCCGGCGGGCGCAGGACGAAGACATTGGCCGCGCCGGCCCGAAGCCGGGACTGGGCATGGTCGGCCGCGCCGGGCACTTCGGGCAGGGCCGCCGCCATGGCCGCGTCGCGGTCCGCGACATAGCGCTTCCACCCGGCCACATCATCCGGCGCGGGCATCGGCGGCCAGGCGATCAGCGGGCCGAAAGTGGCCTGGGCCTCGGGGCTGAGGAAGGCCGGGACGGGGAGCCGGCGTGCTGGGACTTCCATCGGGGGCACATCCAATGGCGTTCCGGGCTGGGGAGTTCCGGGCGCATCGCTCATCCTGCCGTCTCCCCAGCCTCGGCCACCTGCCGCCTTACCTGCCCTGGAAGCTGGGCTTGCGCTTTTCGAGGAAGGCGCCGATCCCCTCGCTGCGATCCTCGGTGGCGAAGAGCAGCTGGAAGGCATTGCGTTCGAGCAGCAGCGCGGTGTCGAGCGAGGCATCGGCGCCCAGCTTGACCACCTCCTTGATCGAGCCGACCGCGATCGGCGCCAGGGCGGCGATCTTCGCGGCGAGCTTGAGCGCGTGGGGCAGCGCCTCCTCATCGGCCACGCATTCCGAGGCCAGGCCCATGGCCACGGCTTCGGCGGCGGGGATCTGGTCACCGGTGAGGGCATAGCGCATGGTCTTGTACTTGCCCGCCGCGCGCAGCATCCGCTGGGTGCCGCCCGCGCCCGGCATGATCCCGACGCGCACTTCGGGCAGGCCGAACTTCGCGCCCTCGCCGGCGATGACGATATCGCAATGGAGCGCCAGCTCGCAGCCGCCGCCAAGGGCAAAGCCGTTGATCGCGGCGATCACCGGCACGCGGCAGGCATCGAGCGCTTCCCAGGCGACGCGGGCCTCGCGGAAGGCGGCATCGTGGACCGTGCGGCTCATCAGTTCGACCAGGTCGGCCCCGGCGGCGAACGCCTTTTCATTGCCGGTGATGACGATGGCGCGGGTTTCGCCATCGTTGCCGAGGCGGTTGATCATCTCGGCCAGGGTGCGGCGCAGCGAGAGCGAGAGCGCGTTGAGCGCCTCGGGCCGGTTGAGCCGCAGCAGGGCCACGCCCTGGCTGGGCCGTTCCTCGAGCACTTCGGACATTCGCAGGTTCCCTTTCGCAATCCCGGTTCGCGCCGGTGGTTAGCTATTTGCGCCATGCGCCGCAACCACCGGCGCGCGTGGACATGGCCGCGAGGCTGCGATATCGGCCACGGCCAAGCCCGCTGGCCGAGGGGACTCGGCCGCCCCGTTGGCGGGCCACGCAAAAAGCGCTAGACGATTGGCCAGGATCAATCGCCCCGCGCCAGGTTACAGGAGTTTGTATGTCCGAGAATGAAGCCCCCAAGGGCGCGATCGACCCCGATGACGATCTGGAGAACCTGGTCCGCTACGAGATGGTCGAGCCGCACATCTGCCGGATCAGCCTGAACCGTCCGCACCGCCGCAACGCCGTGCTTTCGCCCGACATGAACGAGCTGCTCGCCAAGCGGTTCGAGCAGGCCCAGGACGATGACGACGTGAAGGTGATCATCCTTGCCGGCGAGGGCAAGGACTTCTGCTCGGGCGAGGATACCCGCCGCGTTCCGGCCGAAACCTTCGGCCTCAAGAAGGGCGAGCGGCTGGGCCAGTCCAAGCGGATGCGCGGAATGCGAAAGACCTACGAGAGCTTCTACAGCGGCACGCTGTGGGGCGACAAGGTGGTGATCGGCGCCTGCCAGGGCGCGGTCATGGGCCTGGGTTTCCACTTCGCCATGTCGTGCGATATGCTGATCTGCGCCGACGACGCCAAGTTCGCCCGCCGCCAGGCGCGGATCGGCTTTGCCGGGTTCGACGCCATGCTGCCGATCGCCCTGATGAAGATGGGCATGAACCGGGGCATGGAGGTGATGCTCACCGGCCGCACCGTGACCGCGGCCGAGCTGAAGGACTGGGGCGTGGCCAACCAGGTTGTCCCGCGCGATCAGCTTGAGGCGGAAGCCCTGCGCTATGCCCGCGCGATCGCCTGCCTGTCCACCGATGGCCTGATGCTGGGCAAGCGCGCCATGCACCAGGTTCTCCACGGGATCGGCCTGGCGCAATACCAGAGCTTCGCTTCCGTGGGCCACCCGCTGTTCACCAACCTGGTTTGGCGCGAGGATGAATACAACTTCCTCAAGGCCCGCAACGAACATGGCAACAAGGGCGCCTGGGCCGCGCTCAACAAGCAGTTCGAGGACCAGGGCTTCGAGTAGACGCCCGCTTTCCGCCACGACCCGGGCCACGCCGATGGCCCGGGCGGGCACGCTTTCCCGGGAGAGAATGGCATGACCGAGAATGGCAGGGGCATTGCGGAGAACAAGCGGACCGTTCTGGATTTCATGCAGAGCCTGTCGAGCATGGCGCCCGACTGGGACCTGCTGGCCGACGATGCCTCGTGGTGGATCCAGGGCCGCGAAACGCTCGACAAGCCGGCCTTCCAGGCCATCGCCGCCGCGATGCATGACAAGCGCACCGGCGGGCAGATGTTCATCGACCACGTGACCGCCGAGGAGGACCGCGTGGCGGTGGAATCGCACAGCCGGATCGAGATGAAGGACGGCCGGCTGTTCGAGAACACCTACCACTTCCTGTTCACCCTGCGTGACGGGAAGATCGTGGCCGCGCGCGAACACTATGACACCGCCTATGCGCGCGATTTCTTCGGTGCGGCGGCGCAGGACCAGATGATCGCCGGGGCCAGGGGCTGACCCGTCGCGGACCGGCGACGGGCGCCGGTTGGCCCCGTGGCGCGCCCGAACCCGCCCCCTCCCCGGCGGGAAGGGGGCGGCGGGGCTTTCATATCCCTAGCGCGTGCGCGGCAGGCCGAGCTGCTTTTCGGCCACCTGGCTGCGCTGGACCTCGCTGGTGCCGCCATAGGTCGTGGCGACGTGCGAATGGCGGTAGCACTGGTTGATGAAGGCCGCGTCGGCCGAGGCGAAGGCCAGCGATTCGGGCGCGGTGAGGTTGAGGATATCGAACGAATCGGCGTGATAGGTATCGGCCGAGAACATCTTGACCGCCGGGCCATAGGCGAAGTTGGGCTTGCCTTCGGCCGTTACCCACAGGATCCGGTAGAACAGGAGGTCGGAGGCCGCGACATTGGCGAGCGCGCGCACCAGCCGGCGGCGCGCGCCGGCATCGGCCAGGCCCGGCTGGCCATGGCGGGTGGTCTGCGCCAGCAGGCGTTCGGCCGAATGGACCATGCGTTCGTGATAGGGGCTGAAGGTCATCCCCTGTTCCAGTTCAAGGCCCAGCGCCAGCACCTTCAGCCCGCCGTTGATCTCGCCCAGGCGATAGGCGTCGGGCACGACCACGCCATCATAGTAGGTGATGTTGGTGCGTTCGTCCTGGAAGGTCTTGACCTCCTGGATGGTGACCCCTTCGGCTTTCAGCGGCACCATGAACATGGTGATGCCCTTGTGCTTGGGCTGATCGGGATCGGTCCGCGTGAGCATGATCACATAGTCGGAATGTTCGGCGCCGCTAGTGAACATCTTCGAGCCATCGATCCGCCAGCTCCCATCGGGGAGGCGGGTGGCGCGGGTTTTCGCGGCAAAGACATCGGACCCGGAACCCGGCTCGCTGTAGCCCAGCGCGCAGAGGATCTCGCCCTTGATGATCCGCGAGAGGATATCGTCCTTGCACTGTTGCGTGCCATAGCGATCGATCATCAGGCCGATGATGTTGGCCGTGCCCTGGCCGTGGGTGGTCCAGTTGAAATCGTCCCACACCTTGTGGGCGGCCTGGATCGCATAGGTGCCGACCTCGCGGCCGCCGATCCGCCTGGGCCAGGCGGGCAGGAGCAGGCCGGCCTCGGCCAGCTGGCGGTGCACCTGCGGATCGTGGCCGGCGTAGGAATAGTGGGCCTTGGCGCGCAGTTCCGGGGTCAGCACGCGCTCGAAGAAGGCGCGAGTTTCCTCGGCCAGGGCTTCGGCTTCCTCGCCCAGGCCGAATTCGACCGCCATCTCGCCCGCGTCGGGCAGGCTGACCGCCTCGCCATCGTAGCGGCGGCGCGCGGCTTCATCGAGCAGCAGCTCGGGATCGCCCAGCACCAGCAGCCAGGCGCGCGAGCGCAGGTTGAACAGGTGGATATCGTATTCCAGGGTCAGCCCATAGCCGCCGAAGGTGTGCAACCCGCGCGACACCGCCTTTTCCGCGGCCTGGCCGGCGAACCACAGGGTGGCGGAAATCCGCTCAGCCGCATCGCCCTCGCCATCGGCGATCGCGCGGATCGTGCGCCAGACCATCAGCCGCCCGGCATCGACCGCGACGATGGCATCGGCCAGCGGGTGCGACACGGCCTGATAGGTGCCGATCGGCTTGCCGAACTGCACGCGTTCGCAGGCATATTGTGCGGCGATGCGGATCGCCTCCTTCGACAGGCCGACCAGCGCGGCGGCGATCAGCAGCTTCCATTCCTCAAGCCCCGCCGCGAAAGTGGCGCGGGCCAGCGCGCCCTGCCCCAGCACGGTGCGCTGGCCCGCGCCAAGATCGAGCCGGGCGATGGGCGTGGAGGCCAGGGTCTTTTCCACGCCGCGCGATGCGCCGGGGCGGACCAGGACGATCGCATCGCCATCGCGCGCCAGCACCGCTTCGGCCACCGCGCCGCCGGGCACGAGCTGGGAAGGCTGGGCGGCGGCATCGTGCAGCGCGAGGGTGACCAGGCTGCGCCCTTCGGCGACCGCATCGCGCAGGCCGCTGGCGTCATCGGGATCGAGCTGGGCCAGCAGGCGCGCGGCGACGATGCCTTCGGCCAGTGGGCCGCTGGCCAGGGTGCGGCCGGCTTCCTCCATCAGCAGCGCGGCGTCGAAGATCCCCATGCCGAGGCCGCCGGCAGATTCCGGCACGCGGATCGCCAGGGCGCCCTGTTCGGCCAGTCCCTGCCACAGCGCCGCGTCGAAACCGCCCTGCGGGATCGCCTCGCGCACGCGCGCCACGCTGCTTTCCGCATCGAGGAACCGCGCGAACATATCGGTCATCATCACCTGGTCTTCAGACGGTTCGAGGTGCATCGATCTCTCCGTGGGATGCGCGCCGGACGTTGCCGGCCATGACTTTATCGTTGGCGCCCCGGTGCCATTCCGCCGTGGCGGTGGCAAGCTGCGCCGAGGGGCAGTGTCAAACCGTTACCTCATTCATCGCTCCCCCGCTAGGAAAGGAGCCGAATCAGCGCCGGAGAGTGGAGACGATGCAGCAACCCTTCAGCCCGATGCGGCGCATCGTGCCGACCGACGGGCCGATCTTCCCGCTGGCCGGGCTGAACGGAGCCCGGCCTCCTGCCCCCGCCTGGTTCGAAAACGCCCTGGCCGTGGCGCCCGAGCGCGGCGAATTTTTCGGCAACGGCGTGCCGATCGAACTGCTCACCTGGGGCGAGGTGGGCAAGCCGGGGCTGTTGTTCCTTCATGGCTATGCCGGCCATGCCGACTGGTGGAGCTTCGTGGCCCCGTTCTTCGCGGCCGACTATCGCTGCGCCGCGATCTCCTTTGCCGGCATGGGCCGTTCGGGGCATCGGCCCGGCGGGATCTATGATTTTGGCGCCTGGGCCGATGATGCCCACCAGGCCATTGCCGCCGCCGGGCTGGACGCCAGCGGGGCAAGGCCGGTGGTCGTCGCCCAGTCGATGGCCGGCTTCGTCGCGCTGCTGGCCGCGATCCGGCACGACTGTTTCTCCGGGCTGATCCCGATCGACACCGGCTACCGCACCGAGGCGCTGCCCCCGGCAGATCGCGTCCGCCTGGGCCAGGGCCACCGCGACCGGCTGTTCGCCACCGTGGCCGAAGGGCTGGCGCGCTACCGGCTTTCGCCCGACCAGCCCTGCGCCAATCCCTTCGTGCTCGATCATGTCGCCCGGCTGTCGCTGCGCGAGGCCGACGGCGGCTGGCGCTGGCTGCTCGACCCGGCGATGACCACCGACCTCAGGCTGTGCTGGGAGCCGGAGATGCTGCGCCAGGCCGCCTGCCCGATGGCCTATGTCCATGGCCAGCGCTCGGCCCTGGTGGCGCACCGGATCGCGGGCATCCGCGCGGCGCTGAAGCCGGGCGATGTCGCCATCGAGATTCCCGACGCCGATCACAACGTGCTGGCCGACCAGCCGCTGGCGCTGATCGCGGTGGTGCGGACGGTGCTGGCCGGATGGCGGGCGGAGGCTGCGATTGGCAAGGGCGCAGGGCGATGAGCGCCCTGATGGCAGGCAAGGTGGCCGTGGTGACCGGCGCGGGGCGCGGGATCGGGCGGGCGGTGGCGCATGAATTCGCGCGGGCTGGCGCGGCGGTGGTGGTCAACAACCGCTCGCCGGAACCGGCCGATACGGTCGCCGCCGAGATCGTCGCCATGGGCGGACAGGCTGTCGCCCACAGCGGCGACGTGGCCGACTTTGCCGTGGCCGCCGGGCTGATCGCCATGGCGGTGGAGCGCTTTGGCCGGCTTGATGCGCTGGTCAACAATGCCGGGGCGCTGCGCGACCGGATGCTGGTCAACATGACCGAGGAGGACTGGGACGAGGCCGTGCGGATCAACCTGCGCGGCACTTTCGCGCCCCTGCAGGCGGCGGCGCGGCACTGGCGGGCGGCAGGAACCGGCGGCGCGATCCTCAACATGAGTTCGGAGGCCGGGCTCTATCACAATGTCGGGCAGGCCAATTACGGCGCGGCCAAGGCCGCCGTGCTCAACCTGACGGTGAGCGCAGCGGTGGAATTCGCCCGCTATGGCATCACGGTGAACGCAATTGCCCCGGTGGCCGCGACCCGGATGAGCGAACACCTGATCCCGGCGGAAAACCGCCGGGCTGGGCAGTTCGATCGCTATGAGCCGGAAACCATCGCCCTGCCGATCGTGTGGCTGGCGAGCGAGCGGGCGCGCGCAATCACCGGGCGCGCCTATGACATTCACGGCGACCGGATCTACGTGGCCGAAAGCTGGCGGCGTGGGCCGACCATCGAGACCGCCCTGCCGTGGACGGTGGAAACGCTGGGCGACGACCTGCTGCGGCTGCACCGCGAGGCCCAGCCCAATTGCGGGCTGAGCGGGATTCCGGGGCCAGTGCCGGGCTGAGGCGGGCGACGGGTCAGGCCGTGGCCTTGACCCCGGTGGTCAGGTGGCCATCGCCGGTGCCGTCATCGACCACATCCACCCGCACGAGGCGGAAGGCGGTGCGATCGGCGAAGCGCTTTTCGTCTTCGGCAAAGATCGCGTGGACCTCGGGCTGGGCGAGGATGCGGGTGATCTCGGTGAAGGCGGCCTCATCGGGCATCATCCATTCCGCGATGCAATCCCATTCCGGTTCCACCGGGCCGAAGCTGACCGTGCCGTCGGCATCGACCGAGGAACCCATCTCTGCCTCGATGTAGTTGCGGTGGTAGCCGATCATCAGGTGGCCGAACCAGTCGCGCCCCAGCCGCGAATGGCTGTTTTCGTAGTGTTCGCGGAACTGGGCGTGGGTGAGGCCGGGCTTGCGCCTGAGCAGCCAGAACACCTTGAACATGGCACCGACATCCCTCTTGTTGCGATTGGCCGGCATTGTTCGCGCGCCGGGCGGCGGCGTCCACCGGCCCGGTGCAGCATCGCCGCCGCGATGGGGGATCAGGGGGGATCAGCCGCTGGTAAGCGCGGCCAGCCGATCATTGTCGGCACCCAGCGCCCGGGCCGGTGGGGCGGGCCGGCGCATGGGGTAGAGCGGCGCGGTATCGGCTTCGGCGAGGCGCTGCCATGCGCTGAGGTCGGCGGGGCCGACGCTGGCCGCGGCGCAGGCATGGGCGATGCCCCGGGCCAGCGGCACCGAGAACAGGCTGCCGCCGCCAAGTGTCCACCCCGCCCAGGCGCAGAGCGCGGCGTGGAGGCCGGCGAGCGGATCGGCGATCGCATCGCCCGCGAACAGCACCTCGCCCCAGCCCGAGGCCATGGCCGCGCCCAGCCCGCCGGCGATCGCCGCATCGTCGCCAAAGCCGGTCCAGCCCGCCGCCGCGCCCTCGCGGCCGTGGGCGGTGATCGAGACCCAGGTGGCTCCGCGCGCGGCGGTGGCCGCCGCATCGATGCCCAGATCGGCCAGCGCGCGCGGGCGGCTGCCTTCGATCACAATGTCGGCCACGGCGATGAGCGCCCGGAGGCGGCGGACATCCTCGGGCGCGGCAAAATCGAGCGCGACGGCGCGCTTGCCGGCATTGAGCCAATCGTAGAAGCCGGCGTGGCCGCGCCGCGCGCCATCGGGGCGGCGGCGGCTTTCGACCTTGATCACCTCGGCCCCTGCCGCCGCGAGCAGCGAACCGGCGAGCGGCCCGGCCCAGAGCGCGGAGAGATCGACCACCAGCGGCTTGCCCTTGCGCGCGCGCGCCGGGCCATGGCGAGTGATGGTGAACGGCAGGTCCGGGGCTGACGCCGTGCGATTGGCGGCAATGGCGAGGCCGAGCAGGCGGCCGCGTTCGAGCAGGTCATCGACCGGGCGGCCCCGCGCGATCGCCATGAAGGCGGCAAGATCGGCCACCTCCTCGCCCAGCAGGGCGGGCAGCAGGTCCAGATCGTCCGGGCGCGGCAGGTTGAGCGCGATATGCCCGCCCTTGGCGGCGATCAGGTGGCACGAGCCATTGGCGGAGGTCTGCCCCCGGCGCGCAAGGCCGAGCAGCCGCGCCCGTTCGCCCAGCAGCAGCGCGCCGTTGATGGGCAGGCTGTCGCCCGGAAAACTGGCATCAGGCGCGATGGCCCGCAAGGCGCCGAGCGCGCCATCGGCGAGGGCGGTGAGCGCAACGGGGGCGACCAGCGCGGGGCCAGCGGCACGCCCGGTCACCGCCATCAGCCCGGCGCGGCGCCAGGCCAGCGCGGGATGATCGGCGGCGACCCCGGGCGCGCCGGCAAGGCCCAGCGCGCGCAGCAGCGTGGCGGCGTGGGCGCTGGCAAATCCGGGATCGCGGGCGGGGTCCATGGCTTCCTTTAGCGCGATGCGCGGTTGTCTCCCACCGGCTTCGCGTCCATCATCGCGCGCATGGACGCGATGCGGCTTGAACCCTGGATGCTGCGGCTCGACTGGCGCGAGGACGAACGCCCTTTCGCCCTGGTGGACCTGGCCCAGTGGCCGCGGGATGAGCCGTTCGACCCGCTGCCGCCGGTGCCGCTGGTGGGCCTGGGCGATCCGGCCGATCCGCGCGCCGCCGCGATGGACGTGGTGATCGAACCGCCGATCACGCTGGAGGCGCTGGCCACCGGGATCATGGCCGCGCCCCGGGCCGCCGCCGCGCTGGTCGATCTCCTGCGCGCCACCTATGCCCTGCCGCTGCGCGAGGCGCTGGTGGCCGAAAGCTTCGCCTATGCCATGCTCCAGGGCAGCGACGAGCACCGCGGCTGGACCGGCGCCCGGCAGTCCGCGCCGGCCGCGCCGGCCGCGCCGCCCCCTCCCCCCGGCCACCTGCACGTCGAACGCGACGGCGCGACGCTGGCCCTGCTGATCGACCGGCCCGAGGCGCGCAACGCCATCGACCGGGCGCTGCGCGATGCCCTGTTCGATGCCTTCACCCTGGCCGCGCTCGATCCCGCCATCACGCGCATCCGCCTGGCCGGCGCGGGCCGCAGCTTCAGCATGGGCGCGGACCTGACCGAGTTCGGCACCACGGTTGATCCGGTGACCGCCCATGCGATCCGGATGCGGACCCTGCCCGCGCTTGCCCTGCTGCCCCGGGTCGATGCGCTGGAGGTCCACGTGCAGGGCGGCTGCGTGGGTTCGGGGCTGGAGCTGGCGGCCTTCGCGGCGCGGCTGACCGCCTCGGCCGATGCCTGGTTCCAGCTGCCCGAGGTGGGCATGGGGATCATTGCGGGCGCGGGCGGCACGGTTTCGGTGCCGCGCCGGATCGGGCGCAGCCGCGCCGCGCTGCTGATGCTTTCAGGCAAGCGGATCAATGCCCGCACCGCGCTGGCCTGGGGGCTGGTCGATGCGGTGGCGGAGGGTCCGGGCTGAACCGGCCCCGCCCTTCCCCCATCAGAACAGCTTCTTGACCTCGCGGCGCAGGAGCTTGCCCATTTCGTTGTAGGGCAGTTCGGGCACGAAGACGATCCGCTCGGGCACGCGCGAGGAGCGCAGGCGTTCCTTGACCAGCGCCTTCAGCTCGTCCTCGCCCGGCTGGCCGTCCTTGCAGACCAGCGCCACGGCCACCGCCTCGCCCCATTCGACCGAGGGAATGCCCACGGCCGCGGCATCGGCCACGGCCGGGTGGGTGAGCAGGACATCCTCGATCTCGCCGGGCGACATATTCTCGCCCCCGCGCACGATCACGTCGTCGGCGCGGCCCGAAAGGAACAGGTAGCCGTCCTCGTCCATGTAGCCGGCATCGCGGGTGGGGAACCAGCCCTCGGCGTCGAGCGCGCTCTTTTCCTTGTATTCGCCCGAAACCTGATCGCCGCGCACGTAGATCTCGCCGGCCTCGTTCGGGCCGAGCACGCGGCCATCCTCGTCGCGGATTTCCATTTCCACGCTGGGGATCGGCTTGCCCAGCGAGGTCAGCCGCGCGCGGGCCTTGGGATCATCGGAAGCGAAAGCCTCGCGGTGATCCTCGGGGCCGAGCAGGGCCACGGTCGAACTGGTTTCGGTGAGGCCATAGGCATTGGTGAAGCCGGTTTCGGGGAACAGCACCAGCGCCTTGGAAATCACTTCGAGCGGCATCTTGCCACCGCCATAGGCGATCGCCTTGAGGGTGGAGACATCGGCCGGGAAGCCCTTGCCCATGGTGTCGATGATGCGGGTGAGCATGGTCGGCACGACGAAGGCATTGGTGGCCTTCTCGCTTTCGACCAGCTTGAGCCAGCCTTCCGGCGTGAACGCGGGCAGGAGCGCGATCTTGCGCTGCGAATAGATCGAGGAGAGCAGCGCCGAGATCCCGGCGATGTGATAGGGCGGAACCACCACCACGGCGGCATCGTCTTCCTCGGCCGAGGCGAATTCGACTGTGCCCAGGATATAGCCGAGCAGGTTCGAGTGGCGCAGGATCGCGGCCTTGGGTGCGGCGGTGGTGCCGCTGGTGAACAGCTGGATCGCGATGCCTTCGCCGCCATCGTATTCGGCGTCCTCGGGCACCGTGGCGGTGCGGGCGGCCTCGACGAACTGGGCGCGCGACATGGGCGTGTGACCCTGGCCGCCGGCGACATTTTCCACCCGCGTGACATCGCCGATCACCAGCGCCGGGGCGATCCGGCCCAGCAGGGCGGCCAGATCGGCATCGGCGAGCCGGTAGTTGAGCGGGCAATAAGGCACGCCGGCCAGGCCTGCGCCGAACAGCGCGATCGGCGCGGCCTCGCTGCTTTCATCGAGCAGGGCGACATAGTGCGCGCCGCTGGCACGGATCACCTGGGCGGCGCCGCGCGCTGCGTGGAGCAGCTCGCCATAGGTCCACGACACGCCGTCGCAGACCAGGCCGACGCGGTCCGGGGCGGCATCGGCCGCCATTTCCAGAATCAGGGCAATGTTCACGCGGGCAAACCTCTGGGTCGGATCGGATGGCGGCACCGGCCCGCTTCCCGGCCGGGCCACCCGGCGCCGTTGCGCTGGGGGTGGCCGGGCGGATGAGCGGACCGGTGCCGAATTGTGCGGAACGGGCGTTCCGGAGCGAAGGTCAGTCGGACGAAGGGAGCGGCTTGGCTTCCTTGAGGATCAGCGCCACGCCGCCCAGCGAGAGCGAGCCGGCGCCGGCCTTGGTGCAGAGCAGCTCGATCGAGCCGGCGGCATCGGTGTAGCGCTTGCCGGTCTTGGTGCCCTCGGCGAAGGCCGGGTCGATCGCGGGCTTGTCGTCGCCGCGTTCGGCCACCATCGGCGCGCCGCCGCAGGCCAGTTCGCCCTCGGCGGCCTTGATCACCATCACTTCGGTATCGCAGCAGGCGCTCTTGAGCTTGGTTCCAGCTTTCATGGTCTTGTTTCCACTCTTGAAGGGTTGGTCAGGCGATGGCGCCCACGGCTTTCAGCTCTTCGATCCGGTCCCACTCGATACCGATTTCCATCAGGAAAGTCTCGGTATGCTCCGACGCCTGGGGCGCGCGGGTGGTGACGACCGGCTCGTGGTTGAACTGCACCGGGCAGCGGGCCAGCTTGATCGGCTCGCCGCCGTCGATCGCCTCGACCTCGAACAGCATATCGTTGGCCAGCGCCTGCTCGTCGGCGGCGAGGGCCAGATAGTCCTGCGCGGGCGCCCACTGGCCCTTGAAGGTCCGCAGGTGCTCGCGCCAGTAGGCGAAGGGCTTGGCGCCGAAGGCGGCGACCATCACTTCGCTGGCCGCTTCCCAGTTCTTCATCAGCGCCTCGGCGGTGGCAAAGCGCTCGTCATCGGCGGCCTCGGGAATGCCGAGGTGGGTGAACAGGTCGCGGATGTACGGCCCGGGGGTGAGCGTGGCGAGGTTGATCACGCCGCCGCCCTGGCAATTGAAGTTGCCGACGAACGGATTGCCCGGGTTGGAGCCGGAGCGCGGCAGGCGCGCGCGCTGCTGCTGGCCGGTCTCGATCGCGATGTCGAGCGAGGCGGCGGTGGCCCACCAGGCCGAGGACAGCAGCGAGACGTCAAGCTCGACCGCCTCGCCGGTGCGTTCGCGGTGGAACAGGGCGGCGGAAATGCCGCCGGCGATGTTCATGCCGCCGATAGAATCGCCAAAGGCGGCGGCGGGCTGGGCCAGCAGGCCATCAAGCTCGCCCGGCGTGGTGGCGACGCCGACGCCGCCACGGGTCCAGAAGGCGGTGGAATCGAACCCGCCGACGTCGCGCTCCGGCCCCTTGTCGCCGAAGGCGGAACCGCGCGCGTAGATGATGTTCGGATTGGCCGCGCGGATGTGTTCGATGTCGAACTTGTGGCGCTGGCGGACCGAGGGGAGATAGTTGGTCAGGAACACGTCGCAGTGCTTGGCGATCTCGTAGAGCAGGGCCTGGCCTTCGGGCGTGGAGACATCGATGCCCACGCTGCGCTTGCCGCGATTGGGATGCTCCATCAGGATGTGGCGCAGCGGGTTGGCGGCGATGCCGGTGACGTTGATGAACCCGCGCTGGGTATCGCCGCGAACCGGGTGCTCGATCTTGATGACGTCGGCGCCCCAGTCGGCCAGCACGGCGCCGGCGGCGGGCACGAAGGTGAACTGGGCCACTTCGAGCACCCGCACACCCTTCATCACTTGTGTCATGTCAGAAACTTCCCATGAACTGATGCCCCGGGCCTGCGCCGCGGAGCGAAAAACCATCCTGTGCCTATAAGCGAAGGGCCGCTACAGGCAAGGTCGGCCAGAGGCAAGGCGCGCACCGCGCGGGCGCGGCCCCTGCCGCCTGCCTCCGCCGACCGATCGCGGGCACGATGGAGTTGCCGCGCGGCTCCGGCCCACGCGGCTCCGGCCCACTCAGCCCCACCCCACTCAGCCGTTATCGCGCTGCTTGCCCTTGCCGATCCCGGAGACGTGGCTCTTGAAGATTTCCTGGTAGCCGGGCGACAGCATCAGCACCGAATTGGCCATGCGCTCGATGTGGCGGCCCTGCTCGCGGTCAAGGTCGGCGCACAGCTCGATCGCCAGCTTGGCCGTGCCCATCTGCTCGCCGTGCTGGCGGGCAAGGTGGCGGCAGAAATCGAGGCAGCGCTCCTCGAAGCCTTCATCGGGCCACAGCTCGTGGATCAGGCCCATGTGCATGGCCTTGTGCGCGTCGGCGGTGAAGCCGCCCATGACGAGGTAGCGTGCCCAGTGCGGGCCGATCACCCGGGTCAGCCGACTGACCCCGTTGGACGCGGGCAGCACGCCGAACTTGCCCTCGGGCAGGCTGTAGGCGGCGCTGTGCGAGGCGAGGCGGAAATCGCACGACAGCGACATCTCCAGCCCGCCGCCGACCACCGTGCCCTGGTGGGCGACGACGAAGGGCTTCTCGATGTGCTCCATCTCGTCCCATAGCGCCTGCATCCCGCGCATCTCGAGGCGGTGGAATTCGCGGATGCCGACGCCGGTATCGCGGGCGCGGCCGGAATCGGGGCTGCCTTCGCGCAGGTCGGCCCCGGCGGAGAAATACTTGCCCCGGGCGCGGATCAGCATGACCTTGAGCGCGGCTTCGTCACGAAAACGCAGCACGGCCGCGCGCAGGGTGGCCATCAACTCGTTGCTGAGCGCGTTGAACTTTTCCGGCCGGTTGAGCGTGGCGATCAGGATCGCCCCCTCTTCCTCGATCAGCATATGCGGGGCGTCGGTCAAGGCATCCTCCTGGCTGGATTCGTGCGCGACGAATCAATCGGTTCAACAATTGTGGCCACCCGATTAGCGCCTGGCCGCCGCGTGTCAGCAGCAAATCGCGCCGGATGGGCCGGGGTCGGGCCGGGGCCGGGACAGGTCCGAGTCGGACCGCACCGGCCGGCCCGGCACGCCGTGAAACGGCAACCGCACGGGTGCCGGACCGGCCGCGAAGCCCTTCCGGCAGGCGCTGATTCCCCTGCG
Organism: Novosphingobium bradum; assembly: GCF_042646485.1. Lineage (NCBI taxonomy): Bacteria > Pseudomonadati > Pseudomonadota > Alphaproteobacteria > Sphingomonadales > Sphingomonadaceae > Novosphingobium > Novosphingobium bradum. The sequence continues at coordinate 29,740 of NZ_JBHRTQ010000001.1, forward strand.
AATTCGCACTTCTAACCCGGTTGTCGCAAAAAACCGAGAGCCTGTCATTTTTTTGATTGACGCCCCCCGGCAAACGGGGAATGTCTAACTCATAAAACAAGTGGAGAGTCTCGAATGGCGACGGTCCTCGAATCGAACAAGGTCAAGATCGCCAAGCGCGTGATCGAGGTGTTCGAGTATTTCGACGAGAACCACCCGACCGCCACGGTGATGGACATCGTGCGCCGCTATGGCCGCCCGCAGTCCAGCACCTCCGAGCTGCTCTCCAGCCTGGTTGACATGGGCCTGCTCTACAAGGACCGCCGCCAGCGCTCCTACTGGCCCACCCCGCGCCTGGCCGTGATGGGCGCGGGCGCCCAGCCCGCCCCGGTGCGCGATGGCCGGCTGTTCGTGTTCATGGACCGGCTGGCCCGCTCCACCCGCTACAGCGTGGCCCTGTTCGGCATGGTCGGCACCCACGTCCAGGTGTTCCACTGGTCGCCCGGCTCCGATCCGCGCGCCGCCGCCATCCATCGCGGCAGCTCCGAGCCGCTCTCGTCGAGCGTGGCCGGCCAGTTGCTGCTGTCCAGCATGGAGAGCGACCAGGTGGCCGGGATGCTGCGCCGCCTCAACGCCGAATCCGAGGGCGGCCGGCTCAAGGTGGCCGAACTGGCCGAACAGGTCGCGGCGCTGCGCCATGCGGGCCACGCCACCGGCGCGGCCGGCTTCCTGCCCGATCACCAGGTGACCGCGATCATGCTGCGCGCCCAGCCGGAAGAACGCCCGCTGGCGCTGGGCATCATCTATCCCGAAGGCGCCGCGGTCGATACCAACGCCATGCTCGCCACGCTGGAGCGCGGGATCGGCGGCGCCGCGCCCCTGGCCGACGGGGCCGAGGCGCAGGACGCGCCGCTGATGGCCCCGATGATGGCAGCGGTCTGACCCAGGGCGCCGGGCGGCTTCGGCCTCCCCTTTTCCCGATGGCCGGCATCCCGGGGCTTGCCCCCGCGCGCGCCGGCCAACCATCTGTGCCGGACAGGACAGCCCGCGACCAGGCGGGCGCTGCAAGGGGATGCCATCGATGACCGTGCATGACAGCCAATTTCGCGCCGACTACGCCCGGCTCTTCATCGATGGCGCGTTCGTGGCCCCTGCGGCCGGGACCGAGGAAGCGATCACCCCGATCACCGGCAAGGCCATCGGCAGCGCGCCGGTCGGCACCGCGGCCGAGGCCGAGCGCGCGCTGGCCGCCGCTCACCGCAGCTTCGAGGACGGGGTCTGGGCCAATGCCGATCGCAAGCTGCGCTCCGCCGCGATCCGCCGCCTGCTCGACATGGTCCAGGCCCGGCGCGAGGAGATCGTCCGGCTGATGATGCTGGAAATGGGCTACACCCGGATGGAGTGCGAAGGCCAGCTCCTGCTGGGCACCGACCAGCTGGAAAAGATCATCGCGCTTTCCGCGCGCGATCCGATGAAGACCCTGCCGCTGATCTCCACCCCCTCGTGGGACGGCACGACCAGGCTGGGCGGCGCGGTGACCGCGCGCGATCCGATCGGCGTGGTGAGCTGCATCACCCCCTACAACGCCGGCTTCCTGCTGGGCCTGATCAAGTCGGCCCCGGCCATCGCGGCGGGCAATTCGATGGTGCTCAAGCCCGCGCCGATCACCCCGCTGCAATCGCTGCTGCTGGCCGAGATGATGGCCGAGCTGGACCTGCCGCCGGGCGTGTTCAACTTGGTCACCGGCGGCCCCGAGGTGGGCACCGCGCTCAGCGCCGATGCGCGGGTGAGCATGATCAGCTTCACCGGATCGGACAAGGTCGGCTCGATGATCATGGCCCAGGCCGCGCCCTACCTGATCAAGTGCCACCTCGAACTGGGCGGCAAGTCGGCGCTGATCATACGCCACGATGCCGATATCGCCCGCGCCCTGCCGAGCGCGCTGTTTTCCAACTTCGCCCAATCCGGCCAGGGCTGCGCCTGCACCACCCGCGTGCTGGTCGACAACCGCATCCGCGCCGACTTCGTCGCCGCGCTCAAGGGCGCGGTGGCACAGTGGCAGCAGGGCGATCCGTTCGAGCCGGGCGTGGTCATGGGGCCGTTGATCCGCGATGTCGCCTGCCAGCGGGCCGAGCAGTTCGTGGCCCGCGCGCTGGAGGAAGGCGCCAGCCTGGTCCACGGCGGCGCCCGCTCGACCGGGCTGGCCCCGCACCTGGCCGGCGGGTTCTATTTCCAGCCGACCATCTTCGACAATGTCGGCGCGAACAGCCACCTGGGCCAGAACGAGGTGTTCGGCCCGGTCATGGCGATCATGGGCTTCGACAGCGACGAGGAGGCGATCCGCATCGCCAACAGCACCCAGTTTGGCCTGGGCGGCGCGATCATCTCGGCCGATGCCGGCAAGGCGATGGACATGGCGCTGCGGATCCGCACCGGCATGGTCCAGCTCAACGGCGGCTCGGGCCGGCTGCACCCCGATATGCCGTTCGGCGGCTACAAGCGGTCGGGGCTGGGCCGCGAATGGGGCGAGGAAGGGTATAACGAATATACCCAGATCAAGTCGATCTCCTTCCCGGTGGGGTAAACGGGCCGGTCGGGTTGGAATCTGCTGACATGAGATTGAAGCGCCGGTCTCCCCTCCCCACCGGGGAAGGGCTTTGCGCTTCAACGCCAAGTCATCCCGCTCCAGGACCGGCCAGTCGGCCAGAACGGATAGCGGGCGGCCGGGCACACCCCGCACCGCCTCCCCGGTCAGACGCCAGCATCAGACGCCAGCATCAGACAATCGCGCGCTCGTGCAGGGCGGCGATGTCGGCCTCTGAATAGCCCAGGTCGGCCAGCAGCGCGTCGGTGTGTTCGCCCACGGTGGGTGCGCGGGTGCGGATCGAGGGCGGGGTGGCCGACATCCGGAACGGGGTTTCGATCACCGGCGCGGGGCTGGGCAGCCCCGGATAGTCGAGCGGCTTGAGATAGCCCATCGCCTGGACATGGGGATCATCGAGCACCTGCTGGGGCGAGAGCACCGGGCTGGCCGGCACGCGCGCCTCGCCCAGCGCGGCCATGGCTTGCTCCATGGTCTTGCCCTGGCACCATTCGCTCATCCGCGCGTTCAGCGGCGCGATGTTGGCGGCGCGCTGTTCATCGTCGGCGAAGCGCGGATCGGTGAACCATTCCTCGCGCTCCATCAGGCGGCACCAGCGCTTGAACATCGGCTGGCCGGTGACCTGGACGAGAATCCAGCCATCGCCCACCGCGAACAGGTCGCTCGGCCCGATCGCCATGCCGCGGTTGCCGACCCGCCCGGCATCCTTCTTGAGGATCGCCTGTTCGATGCACAGGGCATTGGAGATCATCAGCGCGCTGGGCAGGAGCGCGGCCTCGACCTGCTGCCCTTCGCCGGTGGCGTTGCGGTGGATGATCGCGGCCATGACCGCGATGGTCAGCGAGAGCGCCGTGGAATAGTCCACATAGGGGACAGCGGTGCGATAGGGCTGTTCGGGCGCGCCGGTGCGGTAGACCGCGCCCGACATGACCTGGCCCACCCCGTCGAAGCCCACGCGCTTGGAATAAGGCCCGCCCCGGCCATAGGCCGTGGCGCTGGCGAGGATGATGTCGGGCTTGATGGCTTTGAGCGTTTCATAGTCCAGCCCGTTCGCGGCCATGGCCTCGTCGGGCATATTGGCGATGACCACGTCGGCGCTGGCCACCAGCTTCGCGGCGATCGCGCGGCCTTCGGGCGTGGTGGTATCAAGGGTGAGCGAGCGCTTGTTGCGGTTGTTCGAGAGGTAGCCGGCGCTGGCCCCGTTGGGACCGACCGACTGGACCCAGCGATCCTCCCCGCCTTCGCGCTTTTCCACGCGGATCACGTCCGCGCCGAGGTCCGCCAGGATCGCGCTGCACCACGGCGCGGCGATGAACCGGCCGAAATCGAGGACCCTCAGTCCCTTGAACACCTGCTGCATGGCGTCAGCGGCCCTTCCATTCGGGGCGGCGCTTTTCGAGGAAGGCGGCCGGGCCTTCCACCGCGTCCTCGGTCTGGGCGCAGCGCATCCGGTAGCTTTCGGCGAGCAGTTCGGCCTCGTAGATCGGCAGCGAATAGCCCTTGCGGATCGCCATGCGGGTGCCGCGCACGGCCAGCGGCGCGTTGCGGTTGACGATCTCGGCCACTTCCCAGGCGCGCTCCATCAGCTGGTCGCCGGGGACCACCTCGGTGATGAAGCCCAGCTCGTAGGCGCGCTGGGCGCTGATCCGCTCATGCTTGCCCATGATCGCCATCCGCATGGCCACCGGCAGCGGGAGCACGCGCGCCACGCGCACCATCTCGCGCGCCGAGACCACGCCGATCGACACGTGCGGATCGAAGAAGCTGGCGTGATCGGCGGCGATCGAAATGTCGCAGGTGGTAACCAGATCCAGCCCCGCGCCGCAGGCGATGCCGTTGATCGCGCAGATGATCGGCTTGGTCATGGTCATGTAGGGCGGGGTCGCCTCCTGCGGGATGTCCCACTGGCGATAGGAGGAGAGCATCGGCTCGCCCCACATATCGATGCCGGTCGGCTGGCCATCGCGCATCGTGCCTTCGATGACGTTGACATCAGCCCCGGTGCACAGCGCCTTGTTGCCCGCGCCGGTGACGATGATCGTCCAGACGTCCTCGTCGTCTTCCAGCTCCTGGTAGAGCGCCTTCAGTTCGCGCATCATCTCGATCGAGACGGAGTTGAGCACTTCCGGGCGGTTGAGGGTGACGCAGGCGGTGTGGCCGCGCTTTTCGACGAGCAGCGTGTTCCAGCTCATGTTACTTCTTTCCTCCGGTCTTCAAACGGTTGGCAATGCGCGCGGAATTGTCGCGCAGGGATAGCGGGGTATTGGCCAGGCGCTCGACCGTGCGGCCGCCCTGGCGATCGAGATCCTTGCACAGGTCGATGGCAAGCTTGGCCACGCCGACCGCATCGGCATCCTTGGCGGCCAGGCGCTGGCAGAAGGCCCAGACCTGGTCCTCGAACGCCTCGGGCTGGTAAACGGCCTGGACGAGGCCGGCGGTCAGCGCGGTCTGCGCGTCCATCGGTTCGCCCGCCATGCCCAGCCACTTGGTCCAGCCCACGCCGATCAGGCGGACGAGACGGCTGGTGCCGCCCGAGCCGGCGATCATGCCCAGGTCCACTTCGGGCAGGCCGAAGCGGGCTTCGGTGGAGGCGAGGCGGAAATCGACCGCGCCGGCCATTTCGAGGCCAATGCCCAGGCACGGGCCGTTGATCGCCATGACCACCGGCTTCTCGATCATCTCCATCTCGTCGAAGAAGCGGTGGATGTTGCGACGATAGTCGCGGCGGAAGACCTGCATGGTGCGGGTGTTGGGAAAGTGCTGGACGTGTTCGACGATGTCGATCCCGGCGGTGAAGAACGGGCTGTTGGACCGCAGCAGCAGCACCTTCAGCTCCGGATCGTCGCGCAGGTCGTCCACCGCGTCGAAGATCGCCTGGCGCATGGCGATGGTCATCGCGTTGCGCTTGGCCGCGCGGTTGAGCGTGAGGATGATGATCCCCTCGCGGTCTTCCCGAAGAATGTCGTCGGTCAAATCAGGCCTCCACCGGCAGGTTCACGAGTTGGCCCGGCACGCCTTGCGGATTGCCGAACATCTGGTTGAGAATATGGGTGCGCTTGAGCAGCAACTGGGCATCGCATTCCTGGGTGAAGCCCATGCCGCCATGCGCCTGGATGTTGAACCGCGCGGCCTTGAGCGCCTCGGTCCCGGCCAGCCACTTGGCGGCGCGGACCTGGAACTCGGCATTGTCCGCAAGGCTGGCCAGGGCATGGGCGGCGGCCCACACTTGCGTCCAGCACAGCTCCGCGCCAAGCGCGGCATCGGCGCAGCGGTGCTTGATCGCCTGGTAAGCCCCGATCGGGTGGCCGAACTGGACCCGGGTGCGGGCCTGCGTCGCGGCCATGTCGCGCGTGGTTTCGAGCTGGCCGACAAGCATGGCGGCGGCCAGCAGATGGGCGGCCAGCGCCAGCCCGGGCGAGACCGTGGTCGCCACCACCGTTGCGGCATTGCCTGATCCGGGCAAGGGCATGGCGAACAGGCGCGAAGTCTCGTCGATGCACTGGAGCGGGCGCGGCGGCCCGGCGATCAGGCTGACGGTGTCGCCCGCCACCATCAGCGCCAGCCCATCATCGGCATCGATCGCCCGCGCTTCGCCATCCAGCGCGCCAAGGCCAATGCCCACCTGGCGCTCGCCCGCCAGCAGGGCGGCGCAGAGCGCCGGCTCGCCGGCCTCGGCGGCGACCTGCGGGGCCAGCATGGCGGCGATGGCAGCGGGCGAAACCAGCGTGCGGCCAAGCTCGCGGGCGACCAGCACCTGTTCCACGCAGGTCAGCCCCAGCCCGCCCTCGGCCTCGGCCAGGCCCACGCCGAACACGCCGAGCGCGGCCAGATCGCCCCAGCGCTCGCCCCAGCGTTCGCCATCGCGGGGCCGGTTTTCGCGCAAGCGCGCGATCGGGAAGGCGTCCGCCACGAAATCAGCGACGCCGCGCGCCAGGGCCAGCTGTTCGTCATCGGGGAGCGCGAGCATCATGCCAGCAGCGCCCCTGTCGCCTCATGCCGGGGCAGGCCCAGCAGGCGTTCGGCGATGATGTTGCGGCGCACCTCCGAAGTGCCGCCGCCGATGGTGACCGCATAGGAGAACAGGTATTGCAGCACCGGGTTCACCGCGTGGGCGCTGTCGTCCACCTCCAGCCCGCGCAGCTCCAGCAGGTCCATCCACAGCTGGAACAGCTCCTGCTTCACCTCGGCCAGCATCAGGGCCACGTAGGTGCCTTCGGCGCCCGGGACCTCGTCGTTGAGGCTGCGCCCGGCGGCGAACAGGGTCATCGCCTTCAGCCCGGCGCTGCGCGCGCGCAGGGCGCCCAGCCGCGCGGCCACCTGGGCATCGGCGATCAGCGGCCGTCCCTCGGCATCGCGGGTATCGCGGGCATGGGCGATCAGCCGCTCCACCGTCTGCCCGATCCGCACCTGCGAGCCGACGAACGAGCGCCCCCGCTCGAACGCGAGGGTGGCCATGGAAACCCGCCAGCCATCGCCCAGCGCGCCGACCACATTGGCCAGCGGAATGCGGACGTTGTCATAGAAGACTTCGCAATTGTGGTATTCACCATCCATCGAGCGGATCGGGCGGACGGTGATGCCCGGGCTGCTCATGTCGCAGATCACCCAGCTCAGCCCCTTGTGGCGCTGCGAGCCCGGCTCGGTCCGCAGCACCAGTTCCTGGTAGTCGGAGCCTTGTGCGAAGCTGGTCCAGATCTTCGAGCCGTTGACCACGATCTCGTCGCCCACCACCTCGCCCCGGCAGCGGATCCCGGCCAGGTCCGATCCCGCGCCCGGCTCCGAAAAGCCCTGGCACCAGATCGCCTCGCCGCGCAGGATGCGGGGGAGATGGAAGGCCTGCTGCTCGGGCGTGCCGCACTGGATCAGGGTTGGCCCGGCATGGGACTGCGAGACCGACAGGCCCGAAGCCTCGGGCGCGGCGGCGCGGGCATATTCCTCGTACCACACGATCTGTTGCAGGGGATCGAGATCGCGCCCGCCGCTGGCCGCCGGCCAGGCGATCCCGGCCCAGCCGCCATCGTGGAGGGTGCGCTGCCAGCCTTGCAGGAAGGCGCGATGGGCGCGGGCATCGGCGGTGATCGGCGGCGCGCTCTGGCGCGGAACGTGGGTTTCCAGCCAGTGGCGGACCTCGGCGCGAAACGCAGCCAGTTGTCCCTCCCCTGCCCGGTCCATCCCGTCTCCAATCAGCTAACCGATAAGCCTCAGGCCGATTGCACCGGGGCGCAGCGCGAAGCAACCCCTTCCCGCGCCTGGCCCTTCCCGTATCGTGCGGAAGATCAGGCGCTCATTCGGCGGCGGCGGGCAATTGCACCACGTCGATCGGCATCTGCGCGCGATAGCTGGAGAAGACCACCTCGCCCGCGACTTCGAGATGCTTGTGCCAATGGGCCTGGGCCTCGGCGGCATCGCCGCTCCGCACGATCTCGACCATGCGTTCGCGGCTGCGGACGTTCCACTTCCGCATCCGGTCCACCCCGGCGCGGGCATAGGTCTTCACCGTGACATCCACCGTCTGGCGATCGACGATCCCGGCGATCAGGGTGGACAGGATGTGGATGGTCTTGTTGCCGCAATATTCGGTGAGAATGTGCGAGAAGCGCGAGGTGAGCTGGCCGTAGCGCACCGGATCATCCTCGGCGGCGGCGGCGGCGGCGATGTTTTCCTCCATCGCCGCGATCGCCGCGCGGTTGCCCGAGGCGGTGAGCAGCGCGGCGGCGGCCGGTTCCATGATCGTGCGGCACTGCCACACGTCCTGCAGGGTCACCCCTTCGATCTGGAGGCAGACGCCGACCTGGCGGGCCAGCACGTCGGGATTGAGCGCGGTGACGCAGGCGCCGCCGCGCTGCCCGCGCGTGACCTCGATCAGGCTTTCGGATTCGAGCATCCGCAGGGCTTCGCGCAGCGTGGGCCGCGAGATGTTGAACTGTTCCTGCAACTGGCGTTCCGGGTGCAGGCGATCGCCCGGACGCAGATTTCCCGTCACGATTTCCCGGCGCAGTTCCGCAGCGATCCGTTCTGCGACCTTGACCCGCGGCGGCGCTTGCCGTTTGATCATTGACTTCCCTTGCGCTCGACTTGCAAGAACCCGCCGGTCGCTTATCGCAAGCGCCCCGCGATAGCCAGCGCCATCGCCGCGCCGGGCCGGCGCTATCAACCGGAAACGAGTTTGCCCCCCATGCCGTCAGCGCCAGTCTCCCTGCCTACTCCAGCCTCCCTGCCATCGCCCGCCCCTGCTGACGACCTCGCCGATCCCTATGTCCTCGCGCACTATGCCGGCGCGCGCCCCACAGCGCCCGCCTGGTTCACCGCGGCCATCGCCCATCAGCCGGAGCGCGGGCGGTTCGTCTCGCAAGGCGCCGAAATCGAGCTGCTCACCTGGGGCGAGGCCGGAAAGCCGGGCCTGCTGTTCCTTCACGGCAATGGCGCCCATGCCGACTGGTGGAGCCCGCTGGCCCCGTTCTTTGCCGGCCAGTGGCGCTGCGGCGCCCTGTCGTGGAGCGGCATGGGCCGGTCCGACCGGCGCGCCGAGGGCTATGACGTGACCCTGTTCGCCCAGGAAGCGCGCGACGCGATCGCCGCCGCCCGGCTGGACGAGGCCGGGCCGTGCATGGTCATCGGCCATTCGTTCGGCGGCATGGTCGGCCTGTTCGCGGCGGCCAGCAACCCGGCGGTGCGCGGGCTGGTGGTGATCGATTCGCCGCTGGGGATGTCGCGCGAGCGGGTTGACGTGGTGCGCGCGCGGGCGCCCCGGGCCTATCCGGCGCACCGCCCCTTCGCCACGATCGCCGATGGCCTGGCGCGGTTCCGGCTCTCGCCCCCGCAGCCCTGCGTCAACGATTTCATGGCCGATCACATCGCCCGCCACGGCCTGGTCGAGGAAAACGGCGCCTGGGTCTGGCACTTCGATCCGCGCCGGGTCACCATGCGGAAGAACGCGCTGGCCCCGCCGGTGGCCGATGTCGCCTGCCCGATCGCCTATCTCCACGGCGATCGCTCCACCCTGATCAACGCCGAAACCCTGGCGACCACGCGGGCCGCGCTGCCGCCCGAAACCCCGTTCATCACCATTCCCGACAGCGCGCACCATGTCCCGCTCGACCAGCCACTGGCGCTGGTTGCCGCGCTGCGCGCCCTGCTCGCCACCTGGCCCGCCCCGGGACAGGGCTGGCCCCATCGCTGAACCTTGCGGAGAACACCCCCGATGCCCACCGATCCCGAAGCCCTCGCCGCGCAAGGCTGGCAGCCAATCCAGCCCGACAGCTTCAGCCGCGCGCTGGGGCCATTGTGGATGATGCGGGGCGAACGGCCAGCCATGGGCTTCATCGCCACCGAGGCCCAGACCAACGGGCACATGAAGACCGTCCACGGCGCCGCCCTGATGACGCTCGCCGATCTGGCCCTGGGCTATGGCGTGTCGATCGCGGCGGGCACGCCCAACAGCGCGACGATCCAGCTCAACCTGCAGTTCGTCGCCGCGCCGCAGATCGGCGATTTCGTGGTCTGCTATCCCGAGGTGATCCGCGTGACCCGCGATGTCACTTTCGTGCGGGCCACGATCCAGGTGGGCGACAGGACCGTGGCCAATGCCGACGGCATCTGGAAATTCCTCAAGCCCAAGGCCTGAGCGAACACCCGAGCGAACACCTGAGCGCCCGCCCCCGCGCGCTCAGGCCTGCTCGAATTCGAAGCGGAAGCCCAGGTGATCGCGCGGGTCGGCCATGATCGCGCCGGGCGCGGTGCCCGCGATCACCCGCAGCCCCTTGCCTTCCAGCCAGGCCCGCGCGGCGGCGAGATCGCGCACGCCGAACACGGTGGAGCGGATGCCGTGGCCGGTGGTCATCATCTCGCGCCGCAGCAGGCCATCGGCCACCGGGGTGACCAGTTCGCAGCGGCTGTCGGCGATCTGGAGGCCGATGGCCCGCGCGCCAAGGCCGGGGCGCTCGGCCGCGTAGATCGGCCGGGCGCTGACATAGGACTGGAGGAAGGCCGAGGCCGCCTCGATATCGACCACCGCGTGGGTATAGCCGCGATAGCCGGCAAAGCCCACGCCCTGCGCCGCCCAGTAGTCCGGCGCGCGGCTGTGGTTCACGTGGATGTGCCTGGCCTCGGGGCCATAGAAGGTGCCGCCATAGTATTCGAAGGCAATGCCCTGGCTGGTCGCGGGATCGGTGTGGAAGGCCTCGACGATGTCGCGCAGGATGCGGACCTCGTGCTCCGCCGTGGCGGCGCGGGCCTGATCCATGTCGGCCTCGAACTCGATCCCCAGGTAGTGCGGGCCGATCCGGCCGTGGAGCATGAAGTTCTTCGGCTCGAACAGCTCGAAGATCATGCCGCCCACTTCGATCAGGCAGGCGTGCCAGTTCGGCCCCGGCAGGTCCGACATGAACGAGCCGCCGTAGACCTCTTCCAGGAAGGTGATGCTGGCCGCGAGATTCTCGACCACGATGTTGGGATGGCTCGTGCGGCGGCACTCGATCGACGTGGGCAATGAACCTCTCCCTGGCAAGCCTGGCCGCGCGCGCGGCGGCCTTTGGCCGACCTTGCCGCAAGTGCCCCGGCCCGGGTAAGCGCCGGCGCGAGTGGCCGGCAATTGATCGTGGCGGCGATCAGGCCGGACCGGCCCCGCTCAAGGCGCGTCGACCACCTCGACGACCATGCCCCGGCTGGCGGCCATGTCCATGAACCGGGCGCTGCTGGCCGCGCGGTCATCGGCAAGGAAGGCGGGGCTGGTCATGTCGGCCTCCATGGTCGCGCGGTCGGCAAAGCCGATCTCTACCACGGCGTCATAGTCGAGCGCGCCGACCTGGACCGGCCCGTGCGCGCCGGGCAGCGGAAAGCCGGCGCAATAGTGGATCATGTGGGGCAGGCGCTCGCGCACCAGCGGCGCGTGGACCTCGCGCCAGTAGGCCTCGAACTGCGCCGTGGTGAGATCGGGATGCTTGCGGATGAGCGAGACGACCTTGATCATTGCCCTCTCCTCCCCCTGGCGCCTCAACCCTGCCCCTCAACCCTGGGCGGGCAGCGGCTTGTCGGCCTTCATCGTCTTGAGCAGTTCGAGGAAGGCCCGGTTTTCCACCTTCATGATCGCCTCGGCATCGCCGTTGCCCATGTTCTGGGCCAGCATCTGCTTGGTCAGGCGCATCTGCAAGGCGCCCGTGCCGGCCAGTTGCTCGGCCAGGGCGATGGCTTGGTCGCGCAACTCGTCATCGGGGAAGACCTCGGTGACCAGCCCCCAGGCGAGCGCCTGCCGGGCGTCGATCTTCCGGCTCCGCAGGAGCACGTCGGTCGCCCGGCCCGGCCCGATCAGCCGGCCAAGCAGCGCCGAGCTGCCGCATTCGGGCATGGCGCCCAGCTTGAGGAAGGGGAAGTTGAACGAGCCGCTCTCCCCGCTCACCCGGATATCGGCGCACAGCGCGTGGGTGGCGCCGATGCCGATGGCCGGGCCGTTGATCGCGGCGACGACCGGCTTCGAGCGCTCGATCAGCGAGAGCAGGTTGCCGTCGCCCGTGCCCATGGTGAAGGTGGCCGGGGTCTGCCGGCGGCCGGTTTCGGGATCGAATTCCTTCGCCTTGAGATCGGCCCCGGCGCAGAAGGTGGCGCCTTCGCCGGTCAGCACGATCGCGCCGACTTGCGGATCGGCATTGGCGGCCAGAATCGCCTCCACCGTCTCGCGCGCGCAGGTGGCGTTCCACGCATTGCGCTGCTCGGGCCGGTCATAGGCGATCACCTGGACCTTGCCGGAACGGCTGAGCCTGAGCGTGGTGGGGGTGTCGGTCATGGGGAAAGGTTCCTGTCAGGCCCGGGCGAGCAGCGCCCGCGCCTTCTTGAGATGGGGCATATCGATCATCTTGCCATCGAGCGTGAGCACGCCGGCGCCGGGATTGGCGGCGAAGGCATCGACCACGGCCCGGGCGCGCGCCACGTCCTCGGCCGAAGGGGTGAAGGCGGCGTTGATCACCGGCACCTGATCGGGGTGGACCGCCATCATGCCGAGGAACCCGTCGCGCGCGCCGCGCGCGGCATAGGCGGCCAGGCCTTCCAGATCACGGATCGCGGGATAGACCGTCTCGATCGGGGCGACCTCGGCCGCCGCCGCGCCGAACAGGGTCAGCGCGCGGGCGATCTCGTAGGGCGGGGTATAGGAGCCGTCCTCGTGCCGCGCGGTGAGCGCGCCGACCGCCGCCGGCAGGTCTTCCGCGCCCCAGGTGAGGCCGGCCAGCCGCTCGCGCACCGCGCCGAATTCGCCCAGCAGGAACAGCGCGCGCGGGGTTTCGGTGGCGATCGGCAGGATCACGCCGCTGGCATCGCCCCGCTCGCGCATCCGGCCGTCAAGATCGCGGATCGAGGCCGCGCCTTCGGCCTTGGGCAGCATCAGCCCATCGGGCCGCGCCGGCAGGACCGCATCGAGATCGGCGTCGGTCAGCCCGCCATCGAGCGGATTGACCCGCACGAACAGCCTGACCGCGCCGCCGCGCGCTTCTGCCAGGAACGCCGCCACCGTCTCGCGCGCGGCGGGTTTGCCTTCGGGCGCGACCGAATCCTCAAGATCGAGGATCAGCGCATCGGCGCCCGAATTCAGCGCCTTTCGCATCCGGTCGGGCCGGTCGCCGGGAACGAACAGCAGCGAGCGCAGGCGCATCGGCTATCCCCCTCAGGCGGCGCGTTCGAACACCGCGGTCAGGCCTTGCCCGCCGCCGATGCACATGGTCTCGATCCCGTAGCGGGCCTCGCGGCGGTCCATCTCGCGCAGCAAGGTGGCGAGGATGCGCCCGCCGGTCGCGCCGACCGGATGGCCCAGCGAGATGCCCGAGCCGTGGACGTTGAGGCGCGCTTGATCATCCGCGCCGAACTTCCATTCGCGCAGGCAGGCGATAACCTGGCTGGCGAAGGCCTCGTTCAGCTCGATCAGGTCGATGTCCTTGAGGCTGAGGCCCACCCGGTCGAGCGCCTTGGCGGTGGAGGGCACCGGGCCGATGCCCATGATCCGCGGCGCGCAGCCGGCAACCGCCCACGACTTGAGCGTGGCCAGCGGCTTGAGGCCATGCTTGTCGGCCATCTCGCGGGTGCACACGATGCAGGCCGAGCCGCCGTCGTTCTGGCCGCTGGCATTGCCGGCGGTGACCGTGGCGCCCGGCGTGCGCGCGCCGTAGATCGGCTTGAGCTTGGCCAGCGCCTCCATGGTCAGGCCGGGCCGGGGATGCTCGTCCTTGTCGATCACGGTCTCGTTGCCCTTGCGGTCACGCAAGGTCACCGGGATGATTTCCTGGGCGAAGATGCCGTTTTCCTGCGCGGCGACGGCCTTCTCGTGGCTGTGCAGGGCGAACTCGTCCTGCTCCTCGCGCGGGATGGCATATTGTTCGCGCAGGTTCTCGGCGGTCTCGATCATGCCGCCGGGAACGGGGAAGTTCTTGCCGCCGGCCGTCACCCGGCCACGCGCCAGGCTGTCGTGCAGCATGATCCCGTCGCCGCCCAGGCCCGTGCGCGGGGCATGGGTGAAGAAGGCGGCATTGCTCATCGATTCCGCGCCGCCGGCAACAACCAGATCGGCGCCGCCGGTCTGCACCTGCATCACCGCGTAGATCACGGCTTGCAGGCCCGAGCCGCAGCGCCGGTCGATCTGGATGCCGGGCGTCTCGATCGGGAGGCCCGCATCGAGCGCGACCACGCGGCCCAGCGCCGGGGCTTCCATCGTGGGGTAGCACTGGGCGAAGATCACGTCCTCGACCGCTTCATGCGGCACCCCGGTGCGCGCGAGCAGGCCGGAGAGGGCGGCAACGCCCAGCTCGACCGCGCTCTTGGCGGCAAACATCCCGCCCTGCCGGCCAACGGCGGTGCGGACGGGCTCGCAAATGACGACTTCGCGCATGGGACTTGGCTCCTTGAACAGGTTCAGCGCGCGGCGGCGAGGCCGCGCCCGATGACGTGCGCCTGGATTTCCCCGGCGCCCTCGAAGATGTTGAGAATGCGGGCATCGCACAGGACGCGGCTGGCTTCGTATTCCAGCGCATAGCCGTTGCCGCCGTGGATCTGCACGCACATATCCGCGTTGGCCCAGGCGACGCGCGCGCCGAGCAGCTTGGCCATGCCGGCCTCGATGTCGCAACGCTCGCCCTTGTCCTTGTGGCGGGCCGAGGAATAGGTGAGTTCGCGGGCCATCACCAGTTCGGTCACCATCATGGCGAGCTTGTCGGTCACGCGCGGGAAATCGGCGAGCTGGGTGCCGAACTGCTTGCGTTCCGTGGCATAGCGCAGCGCGAGGTCGAAGGCGTTCCAGCCGACCCCGATGGCGCGCGCCGCGGTCTGGATGCGCGCGCCCTCGAAGGTCCGCATAAGCTGCTTGAAGCCCTGGCCCTCGGCCCCGCCGAGCAGGCCATCCCCGGCCACGCGGAAATCCTCGAAGGAGAGCGCATATTCGCGCATCCCGCGATAGCCCAGCACTTCGATCTCGCTGCCGAACAGGCCTTCGTCGGGGAAGTCCTCGGCATCGGTGCGGCGGGTCTTGGCGGCGAGCAGCATCGAGAGGCCGCCATAGCCCGGCACGTCGGGGTTGGTGCGGCACAGGACGGTCATCAGGTCGGCGCGGGCGGCGTGGGTGATCCAGTTCTTGGCGCCCTTGATGGTCCACGAGCCATCGTCCTGGCGCACCGCGCGGGTGCGGACCGAGGCCAGGTCGGAGCCGACATCGGGTTCGGTGAACACGGCGGTCGGCAGGATCTCGCCCGAGGCGAGGCGCGGCAGCCAGTTGGCCTTCTGCTCGGGCGTGCCATTGGCGCCGATCAGCTCGCCGGCGATCTCCGAGCGGGTGCCGAGCGAGCCGGCGCAGATCCACCCGCGCGACAGTTCTTCCGAAACCAGGCACATGGCCAGCTTGCCGAGGCCAAGCCCGCCGAATTCCTCCTCGATGCACACGCCGAACACGCCCAGTTCGGCCATCTCGGCCACGATCTCATCGGGGATCAGATCATCGGCAAGGTGCCAGGCGTGGGCATTGGGGGCGATCCGGTTGCGCGTGAAGACGCGGAACTGGTCGCGGATCATGTCCATCGTTTCATCGTCGAGCGATTCGTCGGGCACCTCGCCGGCGCGCAGGCGGGTGGCGAGCGCGAGGCGAGTTTGCGCGGTGTTGCCCTCGGCGAGGAAGGTCTGCACCGTCGGATCGGCGGCCAGCGCGGCGGCGGCACCGGCCAGGCCCAGCTCGCCCGGGCGCACGAATTCGTTCTGGCTCATCGGCACGCCGCCGAGCAATTGGGCCAGGTATTCGCCGAAGCCGACCCGCAGGGTCAGCTCTTCCAGCTCGCCGAAGCGGCCGGCGGCCTGGCCGCGCTGCGCCCAGTCGTGCGTGGCGGCGAGCGCTTCGGCGGTGGTGGCGATCCAGGCGAAGCCGTGGACCAGCCGCTGCTCGCGGTCAGCCAGGGCGCTGTCGACCCGCCCGCCGGGGGCGATGACCTGCGCCACGCGGCCTTGCGCGGCGGCGGCATAGGCCCGGGCGGCGACAACGGCGGCTCCGGCCGCCTCGATCCACTTGCTCATTGATGCTCAACCTTTGCTATCATGGCGACCGCACCGTCACAGCGGATCGCGCGCACTTCGTTTTCGCCCTGCTGGAGGTGGATCGCCGGCCCGAGGAACAGGGGTGACTGGGCGCGGAAGGCGAAGCGCCGCAGCGCGCCCTGCCGCTCCGCGAGGCCCGCCAGCTTCGCCGCCGTGAACGGCCCGTGGACGACCAGCGCCGGATAGCCTTCCTCGGCCTGCGCGTAGGGGAGATCGTAATGGATGCGGTGGCTGTTGAAGGTGACCGCGGAGAACCGGAACAGGTTGACCGCATTGGGCTGCCAGGCCTCGCCGGCCGGCGCCGGCGCCACCACATCCGGCATCACCGCCGGCTCGCCCATCTCGCGGTAGACGTAGCTCTGGCGTTCGCGCACGCGGACCGTGCCGCCTTGCGAGATCACCTTGTCGACCTCGACAAACACCAGATCGCCCGACTTGCCCGACTTGTGGTTGACCTCGGCGATCGTGCTGACCTGCTCGGCATTGCCGCCCAGCACCAGCGGCGCCTCGAACACGATGTCGGCCGAGGCGAACATCCGCCGGGGCAGGCTGATCGCGGGCAGGAAGCCGCCGCGCCTGGGATGGCCGTCCACGCCGATCTCGGCGTCGGCGGGCTGGGGCAGGAAAAAGGCCCAGTGCGGCAGCGGCGGCAGCACCTTTTCAATCGCCGGATCGGCATCGAGCGCCAGCGCATAGCGGCGCAGGCTCTCGAATTCGAGCAGTTCGTTGCGGGTCTCGGTGCGGCCGACGGCGGCCTTCCATTCCGCCAGCGCGGCCGGATCAAGCGTGGTCATGCGACAGTGCCCTCATCGTGGAGGCGGCCGATCTCGCCGCTGCCCATGTTCAGCAAGGTGGCGAGCACTTCGTCGGTGTGCTGGCCGATGCGGGGGCTGGCGGCGGCGGGTGCGCGGCTGTCGCCGGGCATTCGCGCGGCCGAACCCGGGGTCGGATAGGCATCGCCACCGGCGTGCTGGACGGTGGCGAAGATCGGGTTCTCCCCGAACAGGCGCGGTTCCTTGTCGAGCGCCTGGGCCACGGTGCGATAGACCGACCAGGTGCAGCCGGTCTGCTCGAACACCTCGGCGCAGGTCGCCAGCGGCAATTGCGCCAGCGCGGCTTCGACCAGCGCATCAACCTGCGCGCGGTGCGTGAAGCGCGCCCCCTCGTCCCTGGCGAAGTTGACCCCCAGCGTGCCTTCCAGCGCGGCGATGCCCCCGGCAATGCCGAGCGCGTTCACCAGGCCGGTCCACTGCTTCGGGGTGATCGCCACGATCATCACCCGCTCGCCATCGGCGGTGGGGAAATCGCGGCCGAAGGCGCCGAACAGGTTGTTGCCGCTGCGCGGGCGATCCTTGCCCCCGCCCAGCAGGACTTCGGCCACATTGCCAAGGTTGCCCATGGTCGCGGCGGCAAGGTCGGACAGGGCGAGGCGAATCTCGCGCCCGCCGCCGCCAGCCGCGCGGGCTCGTTCCGCCGCCAGCAGGGAAAAGGCGCCCTGCGCGCCGGCCAGGAGGTCCCAGGCCGGGAGCACGTGGTTCACCGGGCGCGGATCATCGGCATGGCCGGTCAGCCAGGGCACGCCCACCGCGGCATTGATCGTATAGTCGACCGCCGGGGTGCCATCGGCCCAGCCCATCACGCGCAGGCAGATCAGATCATCGCGCAGGGCCGAGAGCTTTTCATGCGACAGGAAGCCATCGACCGGGAAATTGGTGACGAACAGGCCATCGCCGCCGGTCGCCACGCGCTGGGCCAGCTCGCGCCCGGCCGGGCTGCCGAGGTTGATCGCGATCGACTTCTTGCCCTTGTTGAGCCCTTCCCAATAGAGGCTCTGCCCGCTGGGGCCGATCGGCCAGCGCTTGCTGTCCGGCCCGCCGCCGATCTGGTCGAAGCGGATCACCGTGGCGCCCATCTGCGCCAGGTGCAGGCCGCAGGAAGGCCCGGCGATAAACGCCGCGCCCTCGACCACGGTGAGGCCGTTCAGCAGGCCGTACATCAGGCCTGCTCGTAGGCGGACAGGCCCAGCTGCGCGCGGCGGCGCAGCCACAGGCTCGGGCGGTAGCGGTCGGAGCCGGTGATCGCCTGGAGCTGGACCATGATCGCATGGGCCTTCTGCGGCCCCAGCCAGTCGGCGAATTCGACCGGCCCCTTGGGGTAGTTCTGCGCCAGCTTCATGGCGAGGTCGATGTCCTCGGGGCTGGCCACGCCGATCTGCGCCAGTTCGCAGCCGAGGTTGGCAATCATGCCGAGAATGCGCTGGAGCACGAAGCCGGGCGAATCCTGGATCACTTCCACCCGGAAACCGAGCCCGCGCAGCCAGTCGCCCACCCTGGCGGCAACAGCCCCGCCGCCGATCGCGGACATGACGGTAAGGTGGCCGGCGGCAGCCGCCGTCAGGTCCACCGCGACCGTGGTTTTCGGATCAAGCCCAAGCCGGGCGCAGGCCGTGGCGCAGTCTTCCCCGATCGGCGCGATCAGGGTCACCTCGTCGCCGGCGACGAAGCCGGGCCTGGTGGTGATCTCGTCCCAGCCTTCGCCCCAACCGTCACTGGCGCCCAGCTTCGGCTTCACCGTCACCGGCAGGTCCGGCGCGGGCGCGGTGGCGGGGAACTTCGCGCCATCGGCATAGTCGAAGAAGCCGCGCGCGGTCTTGCGGCCGAACAGGCCGGCGTTCGACATCAGCTGGTGCAGCGTGGTCGTCTTGAGGCGCGGATCGTGCTGGTAGCCCTCGTAGATGTAGGTCGAGGCGGCATAGTTCACATCGATGCCGGTGAGGTCCATCAGCTCGAACGGCCCCATGCGGAAGCCGGCGGCATCGCGCATGATCCGGTCCACCGTGGCCGGATCGGTCACGCCTTCCTGGACGATGGCCAGGCCTTCAAGCGCCAGCGCGCGGCCCTGGAGATTGACGAGGAAGCCCGGCGCGTCCTTGACCGAGACCGGCACCTTGCCGATCTGCTTCGACACCTCGACCGCCCAGGCGGCGACTTCCGGCGAAGTGGCCGGGGCCACGATCACCTCGACCAGCTTCATCAGCGGCACGGGGTTGAAGAAGTGCAGCCCGCAGACCCGCTCCTTGTGCTGGCAACGCGCGGCGATCGCGGCGACCGAGAGCGAGGAGGTGTTGGTCGCCAGCATGGCACTGGGGGCAACCACCGCTTCCAGGTCGGCGAAGACCTTCTGCTTGATGTCCAGCCGCTCGACGATGGCCTCGATCACCACTTCGCAGGGGGCGAAGGGGGCAAGGTCGCTGGCCAGCACCAGCCGGCCCTTCGCGGCATCGGCGAAGCCGGCGGCGAGCTGGCCCTTTTCCTCCATGCGCGCGATCCGCGCGTGGATATCGGCGGCGGCCTTGTCGAGCGCGTCCTGGCTGAGGTCGTAGAGCACGACGTTCAGGCCCGAGGTCAGCCCGATCTGCGCGATGCCCGCGCCCATCGGACCCGCGCCGACGACGCCAAGGGTGGTCAACTGCATCGTGTTCGTTCCCTTCGCTTGCCCGTTCAGACCTTGAGGCCCGCTTCGCGCAGCAGCGCCTTGGCGATGATGGTCTGCTGGACCTGGCTGGTGCCTTCGTAGATCCGCATCAGGCGCACGTCGCGGTAGAAGCGCTCCACCTTGTATTCGGCCATGTAGCCGGCGCCGCCGTGGATCTGCACCGCGCGGTCGGCCACCCGGCCCAGCGCTTCGGAGGCGAAATACTTGGTCGAGGCGACATCGGCCGAAACCTTCTCGCCGGCATCATAGCGGCGGGCCACGTCCTGGGTCATCAGCCAGGCGGCATAGGCTTCGGTGCGGCTGTCGGCGATCATGCCCTGGACGAGCTGGAAGTTGCCGATGGCCTGGCCGAACTGCTTGCGGTCCACGGCATATTGCACGCTTTCCTTGACCAGCCGGTCGCACATCCCGCTCGACAGGGCGGAGAGGTGGATGCGGCCGCGATCGAGCACCTTCATCGCGGTCTTGAAACCGCGCTCGGGCACGCCGCCGATGATGTTGGCGGCCGGCACCACCACGTCGTCGAAGATGACGTCGCAGGTCAGCGTGCCCTTCTGGCCCATCTTCTTGTCAAGCTTGCCGAAGCTGATCCCCGGCGTGTCGGCCGGCACGATGAAGGCCGAAACGCCGGCGGCGCCGGCCACGTCGGGCCGGGTGCGGGCCATCAGGGTGAACATCCCGGCGCGCGGGGCATTGGTGATGTAGCGCTTGGTGCCGTTGACCCGGTAAACGTCGCCGTCGCGGATCGCGGTGGTGACGATCGAGGCGGCGTCCGAACCGGCGTTCGGCTCGGTCAGCGCGAAGGAGGCAAACATCCCTTCGGCCAGCCTGGGCAGCCATTCGGCCTTCTGCTCCTCGGTGCCGTCCATCACGATGCCCTGGCTGCCGATGCCCACCGTGGTGCCGATCACCGAACGATAGGCGAAGGAGGTGCGGCCCAGCTCGTAGATGACCTGGATTTCCTCGGACGAGGTCAGGCCCAGGCCGCCGTATTCCACCGGAACGGTCAGGCCGAACAGGCCCAGGTCGCGCATCTCGTCGATGATTTCCTGCGGCACGGCATCTTCGTGCTCGACCCGGTCTTCATTGGGGATGAGCCGCTCGTCGACAAAGCGACGCACGGTCTCGCGCAGCATGGCAAAAGTTTCGGAGTCCATGGAACCTCGCAAGCGGAAGTAGGCGGCAGTGTGCCCGGAATCGCCCGAGCCTCTATCAGGCAGACGATTAATTGCAACGCCGCGCGCGCGTGATCGCACGATGAGGCAGGTGGCCATCGGCGATGACGCCGGCGGGAATGCCCAACCCCCGCCAGCCCGTTCAGGCCGGCTCGGTCACCAGCCCGGCCTCGAACAATGCGGCGATCTCGGCTTCGCCGAGGCCCGCTTCGGCCAGGACCGCGCGGCTGTGCTGGCCGGGCCGGGGCGGACCGCTGCGGATCGAGCTGGGCGTGCCGCCAAGCGCGACGCCGGGGGCCAGCAGCGCCAGCGGATTGGCCAGGCCATGGACCGGGGTCGGCACCAGCATTCCCGAGGCCTGGACCTGGGGATGGGCCAGCGCCTCGCGCGGGGACAGCACGGGGCCGGCCGGAATGCTGGCCGCGGCCATGGTGTCGAGCGCCTCGGCCGTGGTGCGCGCCGCGCACCAGCGGGCCATCCGTTCGGACAGGACCGCGCCATTGTCGCCGCGCAGCTGGTCGGTGGCGAAGCGCGGATCATCCAGCCATTCCGGCTCGCCCATCAGGTTCGCCCAGCGCTTGAAGATCGCCGGGCCGACGCACTGGGTGACGATCCACCCGTCAGCCGTGCGGAAGGTGTCGGTCGGGCCGTTGATCACGCTGCGGTTGGCCGTGGCCGTGCGGTTCGGCCCGGTCGCCGCTTCCTCGACCAGGTAGGTCGCGCTGAAGGCCAGCGCGGAGGCCAGCAGGCTGCCGGTCACCTGCTGGCCGCGGCCGGTGCGCGACCGCTCGAACAGGGCGACCATGGTGCCGAAGGCGGCATAGAGCGCGGTGGCGCTGTCGACCCACGAGATCGGGGTGCGATAGGGCACTTCGCCGGTGCCGGTCAGGAAGGCCGAGCCGCACATCGCCTGGGCCACCGAATCGAACCCCGGGCGATCCGCCCACGGCCCCACCGGCCCGAACGAGGAGGTGTTGGTCAGGATGATGTCGGGCCGGATCGCGCTCAGGCTGGCATAGTCGAGGCCCATCTTGGGCAGGACGCTCTCGGGCACGTTGACCACGACCACGTCGGCGGTTTCCACCAGCCGGCGCAGCGCCGCGCGGCCCAGCTCCCCGCGCGGATCAAGCGCGAGCGAGCGCTTGTTGCGGTTGCCCTGGAGGAACACCGAACCCTCGCCCTCGGGAGTGACCGGGGTGATCGCCCGGTCCTCGCCGCCGCCGGGCCGCTCGACCCGGATCACGTCCGCGCCGAAATCGGCCAGCAGCATCGCGCAGTAGGGACCGGCGACGTAGCGGCCGAAATCGAGAACCCGGATGCCGTCGAGCGCGCCCCTGCTGGTCGGTCCCGCCATGCCGATCAGCCCCCCTCGCCCCGGCTGACCGGGATCAGCGCGCCGCTGATCGCGCGGGCGGCAGGCGAGGCCAGGAACTGGATCACGTCGGCGATGGCCTGCGGCTTGACCCACTGGCTGGTATCGGCACCGGGCATATCGGCGCGGTTGGTCGGCGTGTCGATGATCGAGGGCAGCACCGCGTTGACCGTCACCCCGGTGCCGGAAAGCTCGGCGGAAAGCGCCTCGGTCAGGCGGTGGACGCCGGCCTTGGAGGCGGCATAGGCGCCCATCCCGGCGGCGGCCGAAATCGCCGCGCCGGCGCCGATGTTGATGATCCGGCCCGCCTTGCTCGCCTTCACGTGGGGGAGAACCGCGCGGGTAATCGTGGCGTTGGACTTCACGTTCATCGTGAACATCCGCTCCCAGCTGCCGATCGCGCCGCCTTCCAGCGTTTCCCAGGTGAAGCCGCCGGCGATGTTCACCAGCACATCCACCCCGCCGAAGGCCTCGGCCACCCGGGCCACCGCGCCGTCAACCGCGGCGGCATCGGTCAGGTCCACGCCGGCGATGTCCAGCCCGCCGGGAATGGCATCGGGGGCCGAAGGGGCGAAATCGATCCGCGCCACCCTGTCGCCCGCCGCCGCGAAAGCCGCCGCCACAACCCGGCCAAGCGCCCCGAACCCGCCGGTCACGATAATGCTGCGTCCACTCATGGTCATGCCTTTCTGTCTGTTGGTCCTGCCCTTGCCAAACCGGGGCCGTCCGTCAATCCCCGCCGCGGCGTTCGCGGGCCGGGGGCGGCGCGGCGGGCATCGCCAGGACGATGCCGATACTTTTGCGGTGGCTCTCCCGCGCCCAGCCGTGCCACCATGCGGCCAGAGCAGGCGGCCCCGCGTGGCCGCGCTTTCCCCCTGCCGCCCTGTGCCGGAGCGATCGATGCATTCCGAATACCCCAACCTGTTCAGCCCCTATGATCTTGCCGGGGTGCGCCTGAAAAACCGCCTCGCCATGGCGCCGATGTCCACGCAATATGGCGGCAAGGACGGCTCGGTGCAGCCGCGCCACATCGCCTTCTACCGCGAGCGCGCGCTGGGCGGCTTCGGCCTGATCATCGTCGAGTTCACCTGCGTCGACACGCTGACCGGGCGGACCGAGGAACACCAGCTCTCGCTTGACAGCCGCGCCAACCTCGATGGCCACAAGCGCCTGGTCGATGGCGTGAAGAGCGCGGGCGCGGCCTGTTTCGTCCAGCTCCAGCACGGCGGCCGCTTTGCCGACAAGCGGCTGGTCGGACTGCCCAAGGCGGCCAGTTCGGTCTATTCGCGCAAGGATCCGACCAAGCTCGTCTCGGGCGAATTCACCACCGAGGAGGTGGAGCGCCTGGTCGAGAAGTTCGCCTATACCGCGCGCCTGTGCAAGGAAGCCGGCTACGACGGGATCGAGGTCCACGCCGCCCACGGCTACCTCGTCTCGCAGTTCGTCAGCCCCAACACCAACCTGCGCGACGACAAGTGGGGCGGCGATGCCGACCGGCGGATGGCCTTCCCCACCGCGATTGCCCGCGCGATCAAGGCCGAGGTCGGTGCCATGCCGCTGGTCTTCCGCCTCTCGGTCGATGAATTCCTCCCCGGCGGCGTGACCATCGAGGACAGCATCTACAATTCGAAACTGCTCGCCGCCGCCGGCACCGACGCGATCCACGCCTCGACCGGGCGCGGGCCGGACAGTTTCGAGCGGGTGATGGAGCCGATGTCGACGCCCGAAGGCTGGCGCGTGCCGCTCGCCCGCCGGATCCGCGAGGAAGCGGGCGTGCCGGTGATCACCGTCGGCCAGATCCGCACGCCTGCGGTGGCCGAGGCCGCGATCGCCGATGGCAGCGCCGATCTGGTCGCGCTGGGCCGGCCGACGCTGGCCGATGCCCACTGGGCGCGCAAGGTCGAGGAAGGCCGCTTTGACGATGTGCGCCCCTGCACCAGCTGCAACTGGTGCATCGGCGGCAATACCCACCCGATGACCTGCGCCGAAAACCCGCGCACCGGCTACGAGCTTGATCCGATCGTGCCCGCCGATACCGGCGCGGGCCGGAAGGCCGTGGTGATCGGCGCCGGGCCGGGCGGCCTCTCGGCCGCGCTGATGCTGGCCGAGGCCGGCTTCGACACCCATCTCCACGAAGCGCGCGCCTATCTGGGCGGCGGGCTGATCGCCTCGGCCATGCCGCCGGGCAAGGACAAGTTCTTCTGGTATCGGGACTATCTGCTGCGCCGGCTCGATCGCAGCGCGGTCAAGGTCCACCTCGGCTCCAGCCTCGATGCCGCCGGGGTGATCGCGCTCAAGCCCGACGTGGTCTTCGTTGCCGCCGGCACCCGCAACCGGCCGATGGACGTGCCCGGGATCACCGGTCCCAGGGTGCTCGACAGTTTCGAGATCCTGATGGGCGGGCAGGATGCCGGCCTTGCCGCCGGGCAAGGCGTGGTGGTCTATGGCGGCGGGGAAACCGGCTGCGAAACGGCGGAATACTTCGCCGATCGCGGCGTTGCGGTCACCCTCGTCTCGCGCTCGCCGGCAGCCTCGCTCGCCCGCGCGGCGGAACGGATCTACCGCAAGATGCTGCTCCAGCGGCTGGCCGCCAACCCGCTGATCACCCTGGTGCCCGATACCACCATCACGCAGATCGCCGAAGATGGCACGGTCACCCTCGTCGGCAAGGACGGCACGAGCCGGACCCTTGCCGCCGACCGGGTGATCATCGCCCAGGGCCGCGATCCGGCCGACGCGATGATCGGCGCGCTGATGGCCGCGGGAATCGAGACCCAGGTCGTGGGGGACAGCCACAAGGTCGGCCGGATCGGCCATGCCGTCCACGATGCCTACCACGCCCTGCGCGCCATGGCCGCGGTCCGCACCCGGCCCACCGAACTGGCCTGCTGACCAAGCCGAACGAAAACCAGACCATGCGGCCCGGCCGCGCAACAACAAGGGATGCGAACCCATGGCATTCGATATCAGCCCCCTGCTGCAACCCGGCAAGGTGGCCGTGCTGCTCTCGGAAATGCAGCGCAACATGATCGGCGACCTGAGCGACCGCGCGCTCGGCCAGGTGGCCAGGGAACTGGGGATCGTCGCCGCCGCCGTGCCGCTGGTGAAGGCCGCCCGCGCCCACGGCGCCCCGGTGATCCACTGCCTCGCCGATACCTCGCCCACCCGGTTCGGCGGCAACACCAATGCCCGGCTGTTCCGGCAGAAGCGCCCGGCCGATGCCCCGCCCCACGATCCGGCCGGCGATACCCCGGTGCAGGACCTGTACGAGCCGGGCGACGTGCTCTCGCCGCGCGTCCACGGCCTCAACCCCATGGCCGACAACCAGCTGGAAAAGCGCCTTCGCAACAGCGGGATCACCACGGTGATCATCGCCGGCATCTCCACCAACGTGGCGATCCCCGGCCTCGCCATGGACGCGGTCAACCACGGCTACCAGGTCATCGTCGCGCGCGATGCCGTCTCGGGCTTCCCCAGGGAACAGGCCGAGGGAATGCTCAACAACACCCTGGCGATGATCGCCACCCTCGCCACGGTCGAGGACATCGTCGCCGCCTGGGCCTGAGCGCCGCGCCACAAGGGAGAGAACCAGTCATGAGCGAATGGGAAGCGAAAGCCGCGGTGATCGCGGTGATCAACCACTATTCGGGCGCCGCCGCGCGGCTCGACATCGATGAATTCTGCAGCGTGTTCACCCCGGACATCACCTTCCATGGGGTTGCCGAGATGATGGGCCAGCCCGGCCCGCTCAAGGGCCACGAAGGCCTGCGCGCCTTCTTCGGCCCGGCCTTCGCCCATCTCGAATGGCTCCAGCAGCAGAACACCATCACCGACGTGGTCCTCGGCCCCGACGGCAAGACCGCGAAAACCAGCACCAGCATCACCGAGAACGCCAAGGGGCCGGGCGCCGACCAGATCTACCTGCTCGCCCGCTACGAGGATGAACTGGTCCTCACCGGCGATGGCTGGAAGATCGCCAAACGCACCCTGGTCCCCCACCGCTTCCAGACCGTGCCCTGAACGCACAAGGGGCCGGCCAGACCCGAACCGGCCCGCCCGCGCAGGCCCGCCCGCGCAGACCATGTGGCTCCCTTCCCCACCGGGGAAGGGCCGGGGATGGGGGAGCGAGACCGCAAGGCCTCGCGTCCACGCCAGCGTTCAAGCCCGCCCGGGCCAACACCCCCAAGCGCCAAAGCCCCTCCCCCACGGGGAGGGGCTTTGGCGTCGGCGGGGCGCCGGACGGCCGGGCGGCCTGATGCCCTAGAGGATGTTGCGCCCCACGATCATCGGCAGGTCCAGGAAGGTGCGGATGCCCGGCGCGGCCTCCACCACCGGCGCGATCGCGTGGACCGCGTGCATTGCCGTGCCGAGGCACCCCTGGTCGTTCTCGTCGCCGCCATCGGGCGCGATGATCGTCTGGAGGGTCATGTCGGGATCGCCCTTGATCGTCACGTGCCAGCCGCGCCCCTGCGGCCAGTGCGGCGCGGTGTGCGCGCCCAGCCGGGTCACGTGCTCCACCTTCATCGCCGGCCGGCCCTTGACCATGGCGGTGAAGGAATAGCGCTTGCCCGAGACGGTGCCCTTCTCGATCCGCCCGGCGGCGACGTCAAACGCCTCCTCGGCCACGGCCAGCTCGCACTCGTAGACCATCGATTCGATCGTCGCGCCGAAAGCGTCGGCCAGCATCAGCAGCGGCGCGCCGAAGGCGCCGCTCTGGTCGAGCGGGACCGGCATCGGGCCGTGCGGCTGCGGCGGGCCGCCAAAGCCCATGCCGTCGAACAGGGTCGCGCGCGAGGGATAGGTCGCATAGTCGAGGATTTCCTGGACCAGCAGGCTGTCGATCCTGCGGAACAGCGGCGACATCGCCAGCGGCAGGCATTCCGAGCCCCAGCCCGGCTCGATCCCGGTGCCGTGGAACGAAACCCCGCCCCTGGCGCAGGCCGCGTTCAGCCGGTCAACCACGCCCTGGCCCAGCGAGATCGGATAGATCAGCGCGGTGACCGCGGTGGAGATCACGTTCTTGCCGGATTCGAGCAGAGCGCAGATATCATCGATCGCCCCGGCCGGCTCGCGGTCCGCGCCCTGCGGCATATAGAGCACGCAATCGGCCTCCATCGCCAGGATCGCGGCGCGGTCGTTCGTCGCGGCCACGCCGATCGGCGCAACGCCGCAGATCTCGCCGATGTCGCGCCCGGACTTGGCCGGATCATAGACATAGGCGCCAACCAGTTCGAGGCCGGGCTGCTCGATCACCGCCCGCACGGCGTGCCGCCCCACGGTTCCGGTCGCCCACTGAATCACCTTTGCCATCGCCGCATCTCCCTTGTTCGCCCGGTGCCGGTTGCGGGCCAGCCGCGTGCCAACCGGGCGGTCGCCGTTTGCGCGAACCGATGCTGCGATGCACGGGTGGCCAAGGCAGTGCAAAGGCGGCGAGATCGGGCGCCCCAGCATATCGCCGAGGCGATCACCATGGCCGGGAAATGACCGGGACAGTGGACGGGCCGGGCGGAATCCCGCAGCTTGGCGCCCGCAACGGGCCGCAAGTGCCCGCGGCCCTCGCGCGGCAAGATCGCTTGCACCGCGCCGAGGCCGGCGATATTAGACATATGAAGCGCGCGCTTGATAAGCCGGCGACAAACAGCCGTGTACCGGGAGACTGCAATGACCGCCATGGACAAGACCCCCGACGCGAAGTCCGCGGTGCCTGACAGCCTGCAGAATTTCGTCGTCAAGGAAAGCTACTACGATCCCGCCTTCGTCCAGCGCGAATATGCCCGGCTGTGGCCGCGCACCTGGCAGATGGCCTGCCGCGAGGAGGAACTGGCCCGCGTGGGGGACTATGTCACTTACGATATCGGCGCGGAATCGGTCATCGTCGTGCGCTCCGATGCCGAAACGATCAACGCCTTCCACAACGTCTGCCTCCATCGCGGGCGGCGGCTGGTCGAAGGCAGCGGCAACATGGCCAATTTCCCCTGCCGCTTCCACGGCTGGCGCTGGTCGATCGGCGGCAAGATCGAGAACGTCACCCAGAAGGAAGACTGGTGCGGCACGCTCGATCATGACGATCTCTCGCTGCCCGCGATCCAGGTCGATACCTGGGGCGGGTTCGTCTTCGTCAACTTCGATCCCCAGGCCCAGCCTTTGCGCGAATACCTGGGCGGCGCGGCCGATGCGCTCGATCCCTTCCGGATCGACACCATGCGCTATCGCTGGCGCAAGTGGCTGAAGATGCCGTGCAACTGGAAGGTCGCGCTCGAAGCCTTCAACGAAGGCTATCACGTGGCGATCACCCACTATCCGCTCAACCGCTTCGGCCAGAGCCAGTTCGCCAGCCGCGCCGAAGGCATCCACGGCACCTTCTACGCCGATACCTCCAATATGCTGGCGGCCAGCAATGGCCGGGCCAAGGCCCGCAAGATGCCCCCCGGCGCCGATATCGCCGCCACCATGGCCGGCTTCCATGCCTATCTGAAGAAGGCGATCGATTCGAACTCCAGCGATTCGATCCGCTATGCCGCCCAGGTCCTGCCGACCATGGTGACCCCCGAGATGGAGCCGGGCGACATCATCACCAAGCTGATGGAAACCGCCGCCGCCATCGATGCGAAGCGCGGCGTTCCCTGGCCGCCGATCACCGCCGAACAATACCAGGCCGGCGGGATCGACTGGCATATCTTCCCCAACATGGTGCTCCTGCCGATGGCCACCAATTGCCTGGGTTACCGCGCCCGGCCGTGGGAGAACGATCCCGACTGGTGCATCTTCGAGGTCTACCAGCTCGAACGGATGCCCGAGCACGAGATCCCCAGGACCGAGAACCTGCGGAACGACGACATCTATGACTATGATTTCTGGGGCGAGATTCTGCTCCAGGATTTCCAGCAGATGGAAGCCACCCACAAGGGGTTGAAATCCAGCGGCTTCCCCGGCTCGCGGCTCAATCCCAAGCAGGAAACCACGCTCAACAACTTCCACCGCGTCTACAACGAATACCTCGGCACCTGAGGCCGCCGGGGGGGCGCCTCCTCGCCCCCCCCGCACGAAAAAGCCCCGGCCTGCTCCGTGCAGCGCCGGGGCTTTTTCGTGGCCGGCCGAAGCCCGGCGGATCAGTCGCGCATATCGCTGCCGCCATTGGCGGAAATGGTCTGCCCGCTGATCCAGCCGCTCTCGTCCGATAGCAGGAAGGCGATCACCCGGGCCACGTCGTCGGGCTTGCCGTGGCGCTGCAGGGCGTTGCGCGGCGGCTGGCCGACCACCTCGGGCCGCGTCGGCCCTTCCTCGCGGCCATCGTCGATCACCCGGCCCGGGCAGACCCCGTTGACCCGGATGTTGTCCTTGCCAACGATCCGCGCGGTGTGGCGCACCAGCGCCTGGAGCGCCGCCTTCGACGAGGAATAGGCCGGAACATAGCTCATCCCCAGGAACGAGGCCTCGGACGAGATCACCACGATCGAACCGCCGCCGGCCTTCACCATGTGCGGGATCGCCGCCTTCATCAGCAGGCCGTGGCCGATCACGTTGATCCGCATCACCCGTTCCCACACCTTCGGGTCCATGCTGGTCACCGGCTCGTCGCCCATCATCGTTTCCGCGCTGGTATCGGCCGCCGGGATCGCCAGCTTGTCGACCCCGCCGAACTCGTCGACGCAGCGCTGGACCAGCGCCTCGATCCCGGCATCGTCCATCAGGTCGAACACCATGGTCACCGCCCGGCCCGGCCCTTCGGCCAGCTTCGGCTCCAGCGCCTTCAGCCCCGCCGCATTGCGATCGCCCACGACCACGTTGGCCCCCAGCCTGACCAGGCGCAGCGCCAGCCCCGCCCCCATGCCGGTGGCCCCGCCGCCGATGATCACCCGCTTGCCCGCCAGATCCTGCATCGCTTGCACTCCCCTTGGCGCGGCCTCGCTGGCCGCCGTTGTTCCGGTCAGGCGTCGAACACGATGACCGAGCGGGCAAGCCCGCCCTGCTTCATCGCGGCGAAGCCCTGGTTGACCTGGTCCAGCGTCAGCCGCTGCGACACCAGTTGATCGAGATGCAGCCGCCCCTGGAGGTAAAGCTCGGCATAGCGCGGGATATCCACCATGGTCCGCACCCCGCCCATGAACGATCCCTGCACCCGCCGCTCGCCCAGCATCAGGTGCAGCGGTGACAGTTCGATCCGCATCTCGGGCGGGGTCACGCCGACGATGGTCGCCATGCCGCCCTTGCCCAGCATCGCGCAGCCCGCCTCGATCGTGTCCTTGCGCCCGATGCATTCGATCGCATGGTCCACCCCGCGCCCGCGCGTCAGCTCCAGCACCTGCTCGACCACGCCGCCGGCCGAGGCATCGATCGTGTCGGTCGCCCCGAATTCGCGCGCCATGGCCAGCTTGGCCGGCAGCACGTCGATGGCCACGATCCGCCCGGCGCCGGCAATGGCCGCGCCGTTGATCGCCGAAAGGCCCACCCCGCCGCAGCCGATCACCGCCACGCTCTGCCCCGGCCGGACCGCCGCGCTGCGAATCGCCGCGCCCATCCCGGTGGTCACCCCGCAGCCGATCAGGCAGGCCTTGTCGGGGGCGATGTCGGGGGTGATCGCCACGCAGCCGCTTTCATGGACCAGCACCTGTTCGGCAAAACCACCGATGTTGGCGAATTGCGCGATCGGTTCGGCGCCCTTGCACAAGCGGTGCGGCTCGGTTGCGGCGCGCCTTGCCTCGGGCGGGAAGCAGCGGTTGGAATGGCCGCTCTCGCACTGGTCGCAGTGCCCGCAATGGAAGGTGAGCAGGACCACCACGCTGTCGCCCGGCTTCACCCGGCGCACGTTTTCGCCCACCTGTTCTACCACGCCGGCCACCTCGTGCCCGGGGACCATCGGCAAGGGCAGCGGCGGAACGCCTTGCATCGCATGGAGATCGCTGTGGCACAGGCCCACCGCCGTGACCCGCACCAGCACTTCATCGGCCCGGGGGCTGGCGATGGCCAGGTCCTCGATGCCAAGGGCGCCGCCCAGTTCGCGCAAGACCGCCGCCTTCATCCCGCATCCCCATCCCGCCGCGCGCGTCTCGAAGCGGACGCGATGGCCGGACTGTGCGCCCCCGACCGCCCCGGCGGCAAGATCGCATTGCCGGGGCGTAGCAAATTCGCCCCGGCGGTATGACCGGCCGCCCCCCGCACCGGCCAAAGCCGCCGGTCGCGCACGCAAAAGCCCCGCCGCTGCTGCCAGCGACGGGGCATTTGTCCGGTCATGCCGGGCCGGCGCGCACCCACGGGGGGCCGCGCCGGGGCCACGGCTCAGGCCGGTTCGGTTTCCTCGTGCTTGGCGAACATCGAGACGATGTCGCCCGAGGTGATCGGACGGGCCTTCTCGCCCGGGGCCAGCGGTGCCGCGCCGCCGCTGGAGATCGGGGTGGTGTCGACGCCGGCCGCCTTGGCCTTGGCCCGCAGCGCACCCACGGTGTAGTTCTCGCGCGGCCCGTAGCTGAACAGGTCGTAGCGATAGAGCCGCATGGCGTTGAGGTGGGTGACCTTGTCGATCTGCTCGTCGGTCAGGTGCTGGGCCGACTTCCACAGCAGTTCCGGGGCATCGGGCCACGGCGCGTCGGAGTGCGGATAGTCCACTTCGTAGCAGACCTTGTCCTCGCCCACGAGATCGAGGTTCTTCAGGCCATAGGCATCGTCGATGAAGCAGGACGAGAAGTTGCGGTGGAACACCTCGCTCGGCTTCATGTTGTTGCGATAGGCATCCGAATGGGTCCAGGCCTTGTGCTGGTACTGGGTGTAGTCGGCCCGTTCGAGCAGGTAGGGAATCCAGCCGATGCCGCTTTCCGACATACAGATATTGAGGTTCGGATAGCGGTGCAGCGCCGACAGGTTCATCCAGTCCGAGACGCCGAAGGCAACCGCCATCGGCATACAGGTGATCCAGGCCTCGATCGGCGATTCCATCGAGGTGTGCGGCGCGGTGTTGCCGGCGGCGATGTGGAGGCACAGCGCGCTGTCGTTTTCGGACAGGGCCTTCCAGAACGGCTCCCAGAAGTCCGAGTGGATCGAGGGCAGGCCGCGCTTGGTCGGATTGTCGTTGAAGCTGACCGAGTGGCAGCCCTTGTCAGCAAGGCGGCGCACTTCGGCGGCCATCAGCTCGGGATCCCACAGCGGCAGGATGCCCAGCGGGATGAAGCGGTCCGGATAGGCGCCGCACCATTCGTCGATGTGCCAGTCGTTGTAGGCCTGGAGGTGCTTGAGCGAGAGCGTCTTGTCGGGCGCGTTGAAGAAGGTGCCGCCGTCGATCCCGGCGAAGCTGGGGAAATTGAGGCTGGCGGCGACGCCGTTCACGTCCATGTCGCCGATGCGGGCGTGAACGTCCCAGCAGCCCTTGCGGAGCTGGTCCATCGAGGTCGGCTCCATGCCGTATTCCTCGCGGACGCGGCCCGTGACCGCGTTGAGCGCCACCGAACCCATGTTCATGCCCTGGTAGGTCCAGTAGTTCTTGCCCTTGGCGTCGGTCATCATCTTCGGGGCCGAGGCGAGCGCCTCGCCGGAAAGCTGGTTGTCGAAGACGGTCGCCGGTTCGGTGATGTGGTCATCAACGCTGATGAGCACCATGTCGTCCATTTTCATCTGTGCTGTCTCCTCTCGACGAGCCCTGCCCAACCGGCCGATCCGGGGCAGGCGCCGCAGTCCACGAGGGGACCGCCGCCAATGCAGGGGGTTTTCACGGGACGGGGCCGGAAATTCTTTGACTCCGATCAAAGGCCGGCAATTTAGCAAGCGCGCTTGCTTTCCCGGGACTCGCAGGGCGGACCGGCCGATTGGCCGCGCCGGCCGCCCGCGCAGGCAACTTGATCGCCCGCACGATGCCGTGCGACTGTCCTTGCCGCGCCGCGCGGGCCATGACCCCGCGCAGACCGCCAGGGAGACCAGGAATGACCGCAAGCCAATCCGACCAGCACGGCGAACCCGTCAGCATGGCCCTGCTCGGGCAGCGGACCCCGGCCCTTCCGGTCGCCTGGACCGACAAGGACGTGATGCTCTATGCCCTGTCGGTCGGCGCCAGCCAGGACGATCCCTTCGCCGACCTGGCCCTCACCACCGAGAACAGCCGCGACACCGCCCTGGCCGTGCTGCCCAGCTTCCTCACCGTGATGCGGACCGGCGGCCGCCCGGCGGCGGTGGACCGGATCCGCACCGATTCGCTGCTCCACGCCGAACAGCACATCGAGATCCTCGCCCCGATCCCGCCCAGCGGCGAGGGCAGCGCCTGGGTCGAGGTGACCGCGGTGCTCGACAAGGGCACCGGCGCGCTGGTCACCTCGACCACCACCTTCCAGCGGCCCGACGGCACGGTGTTCGCGCGCTCGTCGGGCACCCTGTTCGTGCGCGGCGCCGGCGGCTTTGGCGGGCCGCGCGGCACTTCGGCCACCCCGGCCATGCCCGAGCGCGCGCCCGATGCCCGCGTGGTCCATCGCACCCGGCCCGACCAGGCGCTGCTCTATCGCCTCAATGGCGATCGCAATCCGCTCCATTCCGATCCCGCCCAGGCCCGCCTCCAGGGCTTCGAGCGGCCGATCCTCCACGGCCTGTGCACCTTCGGCTTTGCCTGCCGCGGCCTGGTGACCGGCGCTGCCGGCGGCGATCCGGCGCGACTGCGGGCGATGGGCGGGCGGTTCGTCAAGCCGGTGTTCCCGGGCGAGGCGCTGGCCACCGAGATCTGGCAGGATCAGCCCGGCGAGGTGCGCTTCCGGGTGGTCGACGCCAGCGGCGCGCCGGTGTTCGACCGGGGATCGGCCAGGATCGCGCCGGCCTGAAAGAGGCGGCGGGCGCGGGCCAACCATGTGGTGACCGGCGTTGCAATCCACGCACGTCGCGGTGCACAAAACGCAATTGACAGAACAATGCATACATATGTTTAGCCTGCTTCGTTTCCGCCGGCGCCTCGCCCGCGATTCCAGGAGTTCTCCCCCATGCGTATCGCCATTCTCGCCCTGGCCCTCGTCGCCGGCACCCCCGCTCTCGCCGACGCTCCGGCCGCCACCCAGGTCAAGGCCGGCGCCATGCTGCGCGACGCCACCGGCGCCCGCATCACCGCGATCAGCCGCGTCAACACCGATGGCTCGATCGGCGTGATCGTCGAAAGCAAGTTCATCACCATCCCGGCCGACAAGGTCTCGGTGGTCGATGGCAAGGTCGTCACCAAGCTGACCAAGCGCGAGATCATCAGCCTGCGCTGATCCCATCCCCCGCGATGGTCTGACAGGGGCGGTGCCGGTTGCGGCGCCGCCCTTTTCGCATCTGCGGCAGGCTTCGCGCGCCGAATTCGTGGCCGCGATGACCATTCCCCCGGTTGCACCGGCCCCGCCGACCTGTAAGGTCCACCCAGCCTCGCGCCCGAAATGGGCGGGGCATGGGGAGAGGTGCCGGGTGGACATGATCAGCAGACTGCACGGCACGCTTGCCGCGACGGGCCACGGCCTCCGGCCTGGTGCCATGGCCCCGCGCCGGAGCCCGCGCGCATGACCGCGCCGCTCACCGCCCGGCAGGAATGGGCCACCATGTGGCAACTTCCGGTCACCACCATGCTGGGGATCGCCGGCGTTTCGGCCTTCGCCTATTCCAACGGCGTGTTCCTGGGCGAAATCACCAAGGAATTCGGCTGGACCCGCGCCCAGTTCTCGGGCGCCTTCACCTTCCAGATGCTGGTCGGCATCCTCATCGCGCCCTTCGCGGGCCGGATGGTCGATCGCTTCGGCACCCGGCGGGTGCTGAGCGTGATCATCCTGCCGCACCTGGCGATGCTGGCGGTACTCGGCACGATCAACGGTTCGGTCACCCAGTGGCAGCTCCTGTGCGTGCTCAGCGGGCTGATCGGGGTGTTCGGCGCCCCGGCGATCTGGATGGCGGCGGTGGTCCGGCGGTTCGATGCCTCGCGCGGGCTGGCCGTGGCGGTCTCGCTTGCGGGCCTTGGCCTCGCCTCGATGATCTGGCCGCTGCTCTCGGCGGCCTATGTCCAGGCCTTCGGGTGGCGCCTGGCCTTTGGCGCCATTGCCCTGACCTTCGGCGCGATCATCATCCCGCTCATCTATTTCTACATCCCGCGCGCGCCGGTCACCACCGCGGCCAACCGGCCCGTCGCGCCCGACCTGCGGACCGAGGTGCTGCCCAACCTGCGCTCGCGCACCTTCCTGTTCGTGGTCGTGGCCGCCGGCCTGTTCGGCATGGTCACCCTGGGGCTCAACTTCCACATGGTCCCGCTGATGAAGAGCAAGGGCTTCAGCCTGACCACCGCGGCCTTCCTCGCCAGCGCCACGGGCCTGGCCAGCTTCAGCGGCCGCCTGCTGACCGGGTTCCTGCTCGATCGCCTGCCCACGCGCACGATCGGCGTGATCGCCTTCCTCCTGCCCATTCCGGTGGTGCTGGTGCTGGGCCAGTCGGGCGCCAACCTGTGGCTGAACCTGGCCACGGTGATCGTCTTCGGCCTGGCCTCGGGCGCGGAGACCGACATCATCACCTATATCATCGCGCGCACCATGCCGCGGATGTTCGGCACGGCCTATGCCATCGCGATCAGCTTCGTGGGCGCGGCGGCCAGTTCCGGCCCGCTGCTGGCCGGCGCCCTCTATGACCGGGCCGGCTCCTACGACCTGTTCCTGATGT
Source organism: Novosphingobium bradum (assembly GCF_042646485.1). NCBI lineage: Bacteria > Pseudomonadati > Pseudomonadota > Alphaproteobacteria > Sphingomonadales > Sphingomonadaceae > Novosphingobium > Novosphingobium bradum. The sequence goes on from NZ_JBHRTQ010000001.1 coordinate 65,549, forward strand.
GCGTGATCCCGATCGTCAGCACCGGCGCCCTGCTGATCTGGCTGCTCCCGCCGGTCCAGCCGCGCGAGATCGGCCCGGCCGACGCCGCCCCGGTCGCGGCACACTGACGCGCCGGAACCGGCGGGGCGCGCAAGCCCCGCCGGTTCCGATCAGGCGTTCCGATCAGGCGTCAATAATCAGGCCCCAGACATCAAGCCTGGGCATCCTCGAGGATGAAGCTGGCGGCGCGCAGGCCCACCATCATCGCCGGGCCATTGGTATTGCCCGAAACGATCGTCGGCATGACCGAGGTATCGGCCACGCGCAGCCCTTCCACACCCTTCACCTTGAGCCGCGTATCGACCACGGCGGCCTCGTCGGCGCCCATCCGGGCCGTGCCGCAGATGTGGAAGCAGGTGCCGCCCAGTTCCATCGCGTGGTTGAGCACTTCCTCGTCGCTGGTGACGGACGGACCCGGCTCGGTCTCGCCCACGATCCAGTTCCTGAGCGCCGGCTGGGAGGCCAGCTGGCGCATCCAGCGCACCACCGCCACGGCCTTCTGGCGATCGCCCTCGGTCTCGAGGTGGTTGGCGTTGATATAGGGGGCATCGTCGGGATTGGCCGACTGGATGCGGATCTCGCCCTGGCTCTTGGGCCGGGTGTAATAGCCCAGGAACGTGACCCCCGGTTCCTTCTCCAGCGCGACCACCCCGGTCTTGGCGAAGTTGGTCGTGGTCACCGAAATCAGGTTGAACTGCATATCGGCATGGGGCAGCGCCGGGTCGGTCTTCACGAAGCCGCCAATCTCGTGGACGCCGTAGGTCATCGGACCCTTCTTGGCCAAAACGTATTGCAGCACCGAGCGCACCATCCGCCAGCCCTGGAGGTTCTGGTTCTGGCTGTGGCTCTTCACCCGGAACTTCACGTCGAAGTGGCGGTGCTCGCGCAGGTTGCGGCCCACTTCGGGGGCATCGCGCACCACCTCGATCCCGTGGCCGCGGAGCAGCTCGGCCGGGCCGATGCCCGAAAGCTGGAGCAGCTTGGGGCTTTCGATCGCGCCGGCGCTAAGCACCACTTCGCGCGCCGCGCGCACGCTGCGCTCACCATCCTTGTCGCGCAGGCGCACGCCCACGGCGCGCTTGCCCTCGAACTCGATCCTGAGCACGGTGGTTTCCACCACGATGGTGAGGTTCGGGCGATCGCGCGCCGGATCGAGGAAGGCCTTGGCCGCGCTGAACCGCTGGCCCTGCCAGATGGTCGACGGCTGGTAGCCGATCGAGCCTTCCACGGTCATCTTCGGATCGTTGATATCCTCGGCGCGCTGGACGCCCATTTCGCCGGCCGCCGCGATGATCGCCTCGCACAGCGGATCGCCCTTGGGGTGGACGGTGATCTTCAGCGGGCCGCCCTTGCCGCGAAACTCGCTGGCGCCCAGCTCGTGGTCCTCGAGCTGCTTGTAGGTGGCCACCACGTCCTTCCAGCCCCAGCCGGTGCAGCCGGCCTGTTCCCAGCGATCATAGTCGCGCGGGGAGCCGCGCATATAGACCATGCCGTTGACCGAGCTGGACCCGCCCAGCCCCTTGCCCTTGAACCAGCGCTCCGCCGGGCGGTTGCCGCCGGTCAGGGCCGAATAGGTCCAGTTGAACTTGCTGCCGATGTTGTTGATCTTGCCGACGCCGCGCGGCATCGCCACCAGGAAATCCTTGTCGTCCGGCCCGCTCTCGATCAGCAGGACCGACCGTGCGGGATCGGCCGACAGCTTGTTGGCGATCACCGATCCGGCGGACCCGGCGCCGATGATGATGTAGTCGTACTGATCGAGCATGGTCGTCCCTCGTTCCCTTGTTGTCCCGGCCACGGGCGCGCCCGGCCGGACGTCCCTTCGGCCTGCCGGCGGCGGCGCCAACGAAAAGCGCCGCGCCGGCGAACCTTGTGCCCGCCACGATAATGAGCAGGGCAGCCACTTGGCAAGGGCCATGCCCTCCGGCGCGGGCGCTGAAGGGTTCAGCGCGTGCGCGGCAGGCCCAGTTGCTGCTCGGCGATCATCGAGCGGTGGACCTCGCTGGTCCCGCCATAGACGGTCGACACCTGCGAGAGCCGGTAGGCGACGTTGAGATATTCGGTTTCCTCGGTGGCCACGGCCAGCGATTCGGGCGCGGTGATATCCAGCAGGGTCGCCGTGTCGGCCCGGTACAGCTCGGACGAGAGCATCTTCGAGGATGGCCCGTAGGCCGGGGCCGGCTTCTTCTCGGTCACCGCCCAGAGCACGCGGTAGAGCAGCACTTCGGAGGCCGCGACATTGGCCGCCACCCGCGCCAGCCGCCACAGCACCAGCGGATTGTCGATCAGGACTTCGCCCGCGCCATCGGGGCGGCGGCAGATCGCCAGCGCGCGGTTCAGCGCATGGGTGTGGCTGTCGACGAACGACATCCCATGCTCGATCTCCAGGCTCGCGCCCATCACCCGGATGCCGCCATCGACATCGCCCAGCCGGTAGCTGTCGGGCACGTAGACGTTGTCGTAGTAGGTAATGTTGGTGCGTTCGTCCTGGAAGGTGTGGACCGGCTGGACCGTGATCCCTTCGGCATCCAGCGGCACCAGGAACATGGTCAGCCCCTTGTGCTTGGCCACCTCGGTGTTGGTGCGGGTCAGCATCAGCACGTAGTCGGCCTGTTCGGCGCCCGAGGTGAACATCTTCTGCCCGGTGATCCGCCAGCCATCCCCATCGCGCACCGCGCGGGTCTTGGCGGCGAAGGCATCCGATCCGGAATGCGGCTCGGAGAAGCCCAGGCTGCACACCGCCTCGCCCGCGATCACGCGCGAGAGCGCCTTCTCGCGCACCTCGTCGGAGCCGAACTTGTCCATGATGTAGCCCACGATGTTGGTCGTGCCGAGGAAGGTGGTGGTCCAGCCGTAGTCTTCCCACACCCGCCGCGCGGCGCGCGTGGCATAGGGGTTGAGCCCGCGCCCGCCCAGGTGCTCGGGCCAGTGCGGATAGAGCAGGCGCTCCTTCGCCAGCCCGGCCTGGATGCGCCGGTCATGGCCGTCGAAGCTGTGGTGGGCCTTGGCGCGCAGCTCGTCGTCGAGCGTGCGCTCGAAGAAGGCGCGCACTTCGGCGGCGAAGGCATCGGCCTCCGCGCCCAGCGCGAACTCGACCGAGATCGGCCCGGCATCGGGCAGGTGCGCGGCCTCGCCCAGCCAGCGGCGGCGGCCGGCCTCGGCCAGCAGGTTCGCCGGATCGCCCAGCACCAGCGGCCAGGCCTTGGCGCGCAGGTTGTAGAGGTGGATGTCGTATTCCAGCGTCAGGCCATAGCCGCCGAAGGTGTGGAGCGCCTGGGCCACGGTGCGCTCGGCCACGTCGCTGGCCCACCAGGCCGCGGTGGAAATATCGGCCCCGGCGCCCGCCGTGCCATCGGCCAGGTTGCGGATCGCCCGCCAGACCATGTACTTGCCCGCGTCAACCTCGGTCGAGAGCATGGCCAGCGGGTGCGACACGGCCTGGTAGGTGCCGATCAGCCGGTCGAACTGGGTGCGCTCGGTGGCATAGGCCGAGGCCAGCCGCAGCGATTCGCGCGAAAGCCCCGCGAGCTGCGCCGAAACCAGCAGCTTCCATTCCTCGATCGCGGCGCCATGGGCGGCGATGGCCGCGGCGCCCTCGCCCAGCACCGTGCGTTCGCCCCTGGCGAGGTCCAGCCGGCCGAGCGGGGTGGAAGCCAGGCTGGGCTCGGCCCCGCCGGGGGCGCCGCGCACCAGCACGATCCGGTCGCCATCGCGCGCGATCACCGCATCGGCCACCGCGCCGCCGGCCACCAGCTGCACCGGGCGGCGGGCGACATCGTGCAGCGCCAGAGTTACCACGGCCTCGCCCGCGCAGGCGGCGGCGAGCAGGTCGGCCTCGCCCTCGGCGGCGAGCTGCGCCAGCAGGCGCGCGGAGATCACGGCTTCGGCCACCGGGCCGGAAGCCAGGGTGCGCCCGGCCTCCTCCATCAGCAGCGCCGCATCGAAGATGCCGAGGCCCAGCCCGCCGGCTTCTTCCGGCACGCGCATCATGAAGGCGCCCAGTTCGGCCAGGCCCGTCCACAGCGCGCGGTCGAACCCGCCTTCGCCGATCGCCTTGCGGACCCGTTCCATGCTGCTGTTGGCATCAAGGAACCGCGCGAAGGTTTCGGCGATCATCAACTGGTCTGCGTTGGGTTCGAACTGCATTGCTTCCACCGCCTGTTGGGCCAATCCGGGTTATTGCGCCGCGCCTTGCCCCAGCTTGCGTGGCCGGGCAATGGGGCGGCACACCGGCCCCGCGATTTCGGGGCCGGATTCTTGACCTGTGCCAGCCTGCCTGCTCCGCTCGCACAAGAGGAATTGGCGATATGACGACACTGGTCCTGGGCGCAACTGGCTATCTGGGCAGCCACCTGGCGGCGCGGCTGCGGCGCGATGGCCCGGTCACCGGCTTTGCCCGCAGCGAAGCCGGCGCACAGGCCGTGCGCGCGCTGGGCGCCGAGCCGCTGGTCGGCTCGCTCGATGACGAGGCGCTCATGCGCCGGGCCTTCGCCGATCACGATTCCGTGGTCTGGGCCGCCCAGCTGATGATCCCGGCCGAACAGGCCTTCGTGCGCCGCGCGCTGGGCTGGCTGGCGGGCACGGGCAAGACCTTCGTGATGACCAGCGGCACCGGCGTCCTCTCGGAACGCACCGATGGCGACTGGAGCGAGAACACCTTCGCCGAGGCCGATCCCTTCGTTCCGCGCAAGGGGCTGGAAGGCCGGGTGGAAACCGAGAACCTTGTTCTGGGCGCCCATGGCCTGCGCGGGATCGTGGTGCGCCCCCCGGCGATCTGGGGCCATGGCGGCACCGCGATCCTCACCGAGATCCACCGCTCGATCCAGGCCAGCGGCGCGGCCTGCTATCTCGGGCGCGGGCTGAACTGCTATTCCACCGTCCATGTCGAGGACCTGGCCGAGCTCTATGCCCTCGCCCTCGCCAGGGCGCCGGCCGGCGCGCTCTACCATGCGGTCTCGGGCGAACTGCCGTTCCGGGTGCTGGCCGAGGAAATCGCCCGCCATCGCGGCGTGCCCGCCCGCAGCCTTGACTATGGCGCGGCGCGCGAGGTCTTCGGCCCCTCGTCCACCGCGATCATCTTTGCCGCCTCCAGCCGCTCGCGCAGCCCCCGCGCCCGCGCCGAACTGGGCTGGGCACCCTCGCCCGACCGGCTCGACCTGCTCGCCGAATGCGCCGACCCGCGCTATCTCGCGGCCGCCGAGAAACTCGGCTCGTGGGTCAGCGAGGGCGAGCGCGGCTGAGCCGGGGTTCTATGCCGCCACGGCATCACCGCGCGCGCTGAAACGGCAATTGTCGCGGGCGCTCCGGCAGGTCATCATGCGCGCAAAGCCTGGGGTAACAGCCCTTCGGGAGATCGCACGATGAATGCCCCTGTGACCATGCCCGGCCAACCAGCGGGGGGCGATGCCGATGGGCCGGATGCCGACCTGCTGCTGGTCGACGTCGATACCCACATTACCGAATGGGCCGACCTGTGGACCGCCCGCGCCACGCCCGCCTTCCGTGATCGCGTGCCCCGCGTCGAGCTGATCGACGGCAAGCCCGAATGGGTGATGGACGGCCACCGCCTCGCCGCCCCCCACGGCTTCAGCGCGATCCGCGCCGACGGCTCGAAGATGAGCGGCAACGGCTTTCGCGACACCTGGCACGAAGCCATCACCCCCGGCGCCTACAGCGTGCGCGAACGGCTGGCCTACATGGACCGCGAAGGCATTGCCGCGCAGATCGGCTATACCAACCTGCTCGGTTTCGGCGGGCAGAAGGCGATGCTGGTCGATCCCGAGCTGCGCCTTGTCGCCACCCGCCTGCTCAACGATGCCATGGCCGAATTCCAGGCCGAATCCGGCAACCGCATCTTCCCGATGATCATGATGCCGTGGTGGGACGTGACGCTCTGCGTGGCCGAGGCGGCGCGCGGCGCCGACATGGGCCTGCGCGGGATCAACATGAATTCCGATCCCCACGTCCACGGCCTGCCGCCGCTGGGCGATCGCTACTGGGACCCCTTGTGGGAGGTCTGCACCGACCGCCACCTGCCGGTCAATTTCCACATCGGCGCCTCCGACGATTCGATGACCTGGTTCGGCACCGGCCAGTGGCCCGGCTTCTCCAACGACGAACGCCTCGCCTTCGGCTCGACCATGATGTTCGTCAGCAATATGCGCGTGCTCGGCAATATCCTGATGTCGCGGTTCCTCGAACGCTGGCCCGCCCTCTCCATTGTCTCGGTGGAAAGCGGCGCGGGCTGGCTGCCGTTCATGCTCGAAGCGCTCGAATACCAGATGGCCGAGGCCGGCCTCACCGCGCACGAGCCGATCCGCGACGTGTTCCACCGCCAGATCTACGGCACGGTCTGGTTCGAACAGAAGACCCTGTCCGAAACCGTGCGCCAGCTGGGCGCCGGCAACGTGATGGTGGAAACCGACTATCCCCACCCCACCTGCCTCTACCCCGGCGCGCGCGCGCACCTCGCCGCCGGGCTGGCCGACCTGCCGGTGGAGGATCGCCGCAAGGTCATGGGCGGCACCGCCCAGCGCATCTACGCGCTGGACATCGGCGCCGCCTGAAACGCCAGGCGCCGAAAACGACCGCCGCCCGAAACGACAAAGGCCGCGAACGGGGCGTCCCGTCCGCGGCCTTCGTGTGTTCGGCTCAGGGCCGCGCGATCAGATCGCGGCGCCTTCGAGCAGACCCTTGAGGTTGGAGGAGAAGACCTTCTCCAGCTCGTCCGGCGTGTAGTCCTTGAAGTCCTCCAGGTACTGGAGCGGCTGGGCCACGCCTTCGGGATGCGGATAGTCGCTGCCGAACAGGGTCCGTTCGACCGGGATCAGTTCCTTCAGCTCGTTGACGTCGTCCTCGTAGAACGGGGCGACCCAGACGTGCTTCTGGAACTGGTCGCGCGGGTGGGTCTTGAACGCCGAGGGCATCTTGCCATAGGCGCCGTCGAGCCGCGACAGCATCGGGCCGATCCAGTCGCTGCCGTTCTCGACCGAGACGACCTTGAGCGTGGGGTGACGGTCGAACACGCCGTGGCAGATCAGCGCGAGCATCGAATGGGTCGTCGCCATGCCGATCAGGTCGATCGCGGCGCCGAAGGTATCGCGCTCGAACGGCTTGAACTCGGACTGGCTGCCCTTCCACCAGTTGGTGACCTTGTCATAGCCGCTGTCCGAGCCATGCATGGTCACGAAGATCCCGGCGTCGGCGACGCGCGCCCAGAACGGATCATATTCCTCGAAACCGAACGAACGGCTGCCGCGAATATCGGGCACGGGCGCCGGGCGGATGTTGACGCAGCGCGCGCCGGCCTTGAGCACGAATTCCAGTTCCTCGACCGCCTTGTCGACATCGGTCAGGCTGATGAACGGCACCGAGAACAGGCGGTCTTCGCGGGCGAAGCCCCATTCGTCGGCGGTCCACTGGTTGAGCGAGTGGAACAGCGCGGCCGAAACGTCGCCGCGCGCGCCGATCCGCTCCTCGATCACCGAGGCCAGGGTCGGGAACACCAGCGCGCCCTGCAAGCCCTGCTCATCGAGCATGGCGATGCGCCCCTCGCCCGAACGCCAGGTCTGGGGCGGACGGATCGCCTTGCCCTGCATTTCCTTGCGGGTCTTGCCTTCGGGGTTTTCCGAACGGAACCAGGGTTCCCAGGCGCCGGGCGCGGCAACCACGTCGAAGGTCGGCACCGGGATGTATTCGGAGAGCATCCCGTTGATGACGAGCTTGGTCCGCCCGTCCTTCTCGACGAAGTAGAAATCGCGCTTGTAGCGCTCGGGCAGATAGCGCTCGAAGGCCTCGCGCGGCTCATACAGGTGGTGGTCGGCGTCGTAGACCGGGAAATTCGGCTTGTTGGTCATGTGCAAAGTCCCCACAGGAAGCATCGGGGCGGTCGCTGGCGCCACCCTCTGGCCCCGGCAAATATCGAATATCCACAAACTTGTAAATATGCAGATTGGCAGCCCGCCATCGCGGCCCGGCAATCCTGGGCCGGCCCGACCCTAGCCTGTAACCAGGCGGAAGCCCTCGCCGTCGCGCACCACCAGCCCGGCGGTCGGCGCGGCGAAATGGGTGCCGATCAGCAGGGTGGGCGAACCGGCCAGCCCGGCGAACACCGCCTCGCGGGTGCGGACCCCCTGGGCGCAGTCACTGTCGAACCCGGTCGCCCAGTCGGGCCGGGCCATCTGGCAGGGATGGTGGGTCATGTCGCCGGTGATCATCGCGCTGTGCCCCTCCGATTCGATCCGCACGCTGACATGGCCCGGGGTGTGGCCATGGGTGGGCACGAGCCGTACCTCCGCGCTCAGGCGATGATCGGTTTCCACCAGGTCGGCCAGCCCGGCATCGAGCACCGGCTGGACCGAGCGGGCAAGGATCGCGGGCGCGTCGTGATCGTCCCGGCCCGACCAGTGCTCGTGCTCGATCCGGGCGAACAGGTAGCGCGCGCGCGGGAAGGTCGGCACCCAGCGGCCATCCTCCAGGCAGGTGTTCCAGCCCACGTGATCGAAGTGGAGATGGGTGCACAGCACGTGGGTCACGCTGTCGCGCGGCCAGCCGGCCTCGGCCAGGGCCGCAAGGAAGGGCGCGGTTTCGGGCGCGGTGCCATCCTCGCCGATGCAGGTGTCGACGATCAGCCGCAGCCCCGGCGCCTCGACCAGCAGTGCCTGGATCGCGATCCGCAGCCGCCCGTCGGCATCGATGAAATGGGGCGCCAGCCAGGCGATCCGGCGCAGGGCATCGGGCGTGGCGGCGGGAATGAACACCGGCTGGACCGCGTCCGGCACGATCCGCAGCGATTCCACCACGGCGCTCACCGTGACCGCGCCCACTTTCCACGACAGCATCGGCACCTCTCCCCTGTCCGGCCCCGGCCCCATGCGTCCCGGCGACCGGCATTCTTCGCACCGGCCCACTCTTCGCACCGGCGATTTGCGCGGGCCAGGGGTCGCGCCGGTTGCGGCATGGACCGCATGAACCCATAGTCGCTACCCGGCCCGTGGCGGACACGCAAGACAGGCTGCTGGCCAGCGCCACGCGCGCAGAATGCGATCAGGGAGCACCCGATGCCGATTACCCTCACCTATCCCGAAGGCTGCGCGCTGGTCACCGGCGGCACCGGCAACGTGGGCCAGGGCGTGGTCCGCCGCCTCGCCCAGGCCGGCGTGCCGACCGTGTTCACCTATCGCAGCAAGGGCGATTTCGCCGCCAGGCTCGAAGCCGACCTGCGCGCCGAGGGGCACCAGGTCTGGGCGCGGCAGATGGACATGGGCGACGATGCCTCGATCCTCGCCACCATCGCCTTCGCGCAGGAGGTGGGCGGCCAGCTGCGCGCGCTCCACGTTCCCGCCGGCGCGCCGGTGCCGTTCAACCCGATCGCCGATTTCACCCCCGAACAGGTCGCCGATTTCGTTGCGGGCGATGCGCTGGCCTTCTTCCGGGTGGTCCACCACGTGGTGCCGGTGATGCGCCGGGGCGGCGGCGGGCGGATCGTGCTGTGCACCACCATGGCCAACCGCCGGGTGATCGATCTCGACGGGATCTCGCCCTTCTCCAAGGGCGCGGTCGATGCCCTGATCCGCCAGATCGCGGCCGAGGAAGCGCAGTACCAGATCACCTGCAACGGCGTGGCGATCGGCGTGGTCACCCCGGCCCCGGCCGAGACCGTCGCCGCCAACCTGCCGCCCGATCCGGGCCTTGGCGCGCGCGACGAGGCGGGGATGTTCTCCAGCGTGTTCAACCGGGTATGGAAGATGGCGCGGCTCGGCCGCATCGCCACGCCAGACGAGGCGGGCGACCTGTTCGCCTTCCTCGCCTCCGACCAGGCCCGCTACCTCACCGGCCAGATCGTGGCGATCGACGGCGGCTCGACCCTCTAAGCGCACTCCCCGCCCGCCCCCGGCCTTGCCCGGCGCCCTCCTATCATCTAGACGATTGGCCACACCCATGCCGGGCGGCGGATCGCCGCCAGCCCGGCCTGCCCAACGAAAACCTGCCGGGAGCCTGTCATGACACAATCCAGCCCACTTCCCCTTGCCGGAAAGGTCGCCATCGTGACCGGGGCAAGCTACGGCATCGGCCGCTGCTATGCGATCGCGCTGGCCAGCCAGGGCGCCACGGTGGTCGCCGCCGCCCGCAACCTGGGCGAAAGCGCCACGCCCGGCACACTCATGGAAACCGCCGCGGCGGGCGAAGGGCTGCCCGGCAGGATCGTGCCCAGGCGCTGCGACGTCACCAGCGAGGCCGAGGTGAAGGCGCTCGTCGCGCAAACCGTGGCCGAATTCGGCCGGATCGACGTGCTGATCAACAATGCCGCGGTCTATACCCACCACGACAGTTTCGCCATCGACCTGCCGACCTGGGATCACCACATGGCCGTCAACCTGCGCGGCCCCTACCTCACCATGCGCGAGGTGGCCCCGATCATGAAGCGGCAGGGCTCCGGCTCGATCGTCAACCTCACCTCGGCGGTCGCCGGCAACACCGACAAGGGCCACCGCGGCCACGACGATATGCTGCTCTACTGCGTGACCAAGGCCGGCCTCAACCGCCTCAGCCACTTCATGTCGGAAGAGTTGAAGGGCTTCGGGGTCGCGGTCAACGCGCTCAGCCCGGGGCCGGTCGATACCGAAACCTGGAACACGGTCGATGCCGTCGCCGTCGCCGAATTCAAGGAGCAGGGCTGGGTCACGCCCTGCACCCCCGAAGCGGTCGGCCCGCCGATCGTGGCGCTGGCCCAGCACAGCGCGGCCACGAAGACCGGCCAGGTGCTCCACGCCGGGGAATACGGCAAGAGCTGGAACTGATCCCGGCGCCGGGCCGGGCAAGCAAGGGAGGGAACGGATGGACCTGGGGCTGAAGGATGCGGTGGTCGTGGTCCAGGGCGGATCGCGCGGGATGGGCCGGGCCTCGGCGGAATGCTTCGCGCGCGATGGGGCGCGGGTCGGCATCCTGGGGCGCACCCAGGCCGATCTCGATGAAGCGGTCGCCGCGCTGAAGGCGCTGGGCGCCGCCGATGCCGCCGCCTTCCGCTGCGACGTGGGAAAGCCCGATGAGGTGGAGGCCGCCTTCGCCGCGATCGGCGCGCGCTGGGGCCATATCAACACCCTGGTCAACGTCTCCGGCCCCGACAGCACCGGCACCTTCGACGAGCTTTCCGACGAGGACTGGCTGGCCGTCGTCAATGCCGGCACCCTTGGCATGGTCCGCTGTGTGCGGGCCGCGCTGCCGCTGATGCGAAAGGCCGAGTGGGGGCGGATCGTCAATTTCGCCGCCCATTCGGTCAAGCGGCAGTCGCCCACCCTGATCGGCTATACCGCCGACAAGGCGATGATCGTCAGCGTGACCAAGAACCTCTCGATGACCCTCGCCAGGGAGGGCATCCTCGCCAACACGGTCTGCCCCGGCAGCTTCGCCAGCCCTGCCCTCAAGGGCTTCGTCGCCCGCGTGGGCGGCGATCCCGACGATCTTCACGACATCATGCGGAAGATCGACGAGCATTTCGGCCACCCGGCCTTCATGCCCCGCGCCGGCGATCCGGCCGAAATGGGACCGGTGGTCGCCTTCCTCGGCTCGAAGGTGAACAGCTACATGACCGGGGCCATGATCAACGTCGACGGCGGCTCCGACTTCAGTTGAGCCGCCCTCAGCGCGGCGCCATACTCGCCAGCAAGGCCTCTTCCTCGGCCAGCAGCGCGGCGAACACCGGGCGCGCCCACATCGCCGCCAGCCAGGCGGCGGCGCGGGGGTAGCGCGCCGGATCGGGCCGGCAATCGCCCTCGGCCAGCGAGGCGAAGGCGCTCGCCACCGCAATATCGGCCAGGGTCAGCTGGCCCGCCACAAGGAAGCCGCTATCGGTCACGCTGCGCTCCAGATAGGCGGCCAGGCGCGGGAAGACCTCGCGCTCGACCTGGTCGGCCACTTCCGGCTTGCCCGGCTTGCCATAGAACAGCGGCGCGGCCACCCGGTGGTAGAACACCTTGGCCACGGCCTCCTGCACGATGGTATCGGCATATTCGTCGAACCAGATCGCCCGGGCGCGATCGCGCGGATCGGCGGGGATCAGCGGGTCTTCCGGGAACTTCGCATCAAGATAGGCGACGATCGCGGAGGAATCCGAAATCAGGAAATCGCCGTCGCGGAAGGCCGGAATCTTGCCGAACGGGCTGGCCTCGCGGAACCCCTCGGGATCCTCCTGCGGCGGGGCGAGCCGTAGCTCCAGCCCTTTCTCGGCGGCAAAGGCGCGCACCTTGCGAACGAAGGGCGAAACGGAGCTTCCATAAACGATCACGCGAACACCTCATCAAGCAGGGCCAGCATTTCCGCCCAGGATCGCCGGTTGGCCAGTCGCGGCGCGTGGCGGCGCAGCCCCATCAGGCCGGGCCGAACATCGCGTCGCGGTCGGCCATGGGCGGCGCGCCGATCGCGGCGAAATCGACGTCGGCGCCGGGGCGGCGGCGGGCGATCCCGGCCACCTCGGGCTGGAACGAGAAACAGGCGCCGCTGCCGAACCGCGTGGCATCGATCCCGGCGGGAATGTCATGGCCGCGCCCGATGGCGATCATCGCCGCCCAGCGCAGGATGCGGGCGGCTTCCTGCAATTCGGGCGGCTGCGCGGCCACCCAGCCGGGGATGGCCGAACGGTCGGCCCCGGCCAGCTCCGCCGGGGCGGCGAAGCGCCCGCCTGCCATGCGCCAGTCAAACAGCAGCGCGCCATTGCGCCACAGCTGCGTCACCTGCGCGCCGTCGACCGGATCGGTGACAATGATCTCATAGGCCACCGGCCCCGCCTCGCCGGCATGGGCGCAGGCGAATGTGGCCAGATCGAACAGGTGGGTGCAATTGCGCGTCTTCTCGGCCCGCGCGCCGGCCGCGTCCAGGGTCAGCCCGGTGAAGGTCTGGGCCAACTGGCGGATCGCGCCGGGGCAGGTCGTCCACGGCGAACGCTTCATCGCCGCCTCCACCGAGGTCACCCGCGCGCCATCATGGCCGAGGGTGACGACCATGCGGTGATAGTCGTCTTCCAGTTCGGCGGTCACCCGGCCGGGCGCCGGCTCGATCAGGATGCGCCGGCGATAGCCGGGCCGTTCCCGTTCGGCTGCGCCCGGCCCGGGCACCTAGCCGGCCACCCCGACGCCGATCGACTTGGTCTCGAGGTATTCGTCGAAGCCCTCCAGCCCCCATTCCTTGCCGATGCCGCTCTGCTTGTAGCCGCCGAACGGCAGGTCGGCCATGATCGCCATGCCGCCGTTGACGTTGACCGAGCCGGTCCGCAGCCGCCGCGCGACGCCCAGCGCCCGCTCGCGGTCGGCGCCATAGACGCCGCCCGACAGGCCATAGTCGCTGTCGTTGGCGATGCGGATGGCTTCCTCGTCGCCATCGTAGGGGATCACCACCAGGACCGGGCCGAAGATCTCCTCGCGCGCAATCCGCATCTCGTTGGTAACGTCGACGAAGCAGGTCGGCTCGATGAAGAAGCCCTCGCCCTTGCCCTCGGCCGCCTTGCCGCCGGCCAGCAGCCGGGCGCCTTCCTGCTGCCCGATGGCGATATAGTCGAGCACCCGCGCCTTCTGCTTGGCCGAGATCACCGGCCCCATCACGTTGGCCGGATCGTCATAGCCGCCCCAGACCTGGGCATAACCGGCATAGACCTGCTCAAGAATGGCGACGGCCATGGGATACTTGCTGCGCGGGATCAGCAGGCGGGTGGGATAGGCGCAGCCCTGCCCCGCATGGAAGCACACCAGCGAGCCCATCAGGATCGGCGAGATGTCTTCCAGATCGTCAAGCACGATCGTGGCCGACTTGCCGCCCAGTTCCAGGAACAGGCGCTTCAGCGTGGGCGCGGCGCGCTCCATGATCCGCTTGCCGATCGCGGTCGATCCGGTGAACGAGATCACGTCGACGCGCGGATCGGTGACCAGCATTTCGCCCGCCGTCGCCGGATCGCCCGAGGTGATCACGTTGAACACGCCCGCCGGGAAGCCGGCTTCGGCGGCGACCTCGCCCAGGAGGGCGTTGATCAGCGGGGTTTCCGGCGCGGCCTTGAGCACCACGGTGCAGCCCACCAGCAGGGCCGGGATCACCTTGCCCACCGCGATGTAGAGCGGCACGTTCCACGGGGTGATCGCGCCGACCACGCCCGAAGGCTCCTTGACCACGAAACGGTCGCTCTTGCGGCCCCAGACCTCGGCCTGGCCCATGTCCTTGGTCCATTCGACCTTGCCGTAAAGCGCGATCAGCTGGCCGCAGTAGCCCAGCGGCATATCGACGATCGGGCCGGAAGTCGCCGCCAACGCGGCGCCGCCTTCCACCCGGGCCAGTTCCACGAAGCGGTCGCGGTTGGCCTTGAGGCCCGCCTCGAACTTGCGAACCAGGTCGAGGCGCAGCGCCTCGTTGGTCGGCCAGTCGGTCTGGTCGAAGGCGCGGCGGGCGGCGGCGATCGCCTCCTCCACGTCGGCCGCCGAAGCATCGGCCGCCTGGCCGACGACCTCGCCGGTCCACGGACCGATCACGTCATAGGTCTTGCCGCCGGCGGCGCCGCGCAGCTTGCCATCGATATAGAGCTTGCCTTCGGGCAGGGTCATGGTCGCATTCCTTCCTGTGGCACCGGCCAGGCGGTGCGAAAACCAATCGCGCCGCGCAAGGGGGCGCGGCGCTTGCGCGCAAGCAGGCTCAGCCCGCGTCGGTCCAGCCCGCCGGCAGCCCGTGGAAGGCCACCGAGGGGACATAGAGATCCGCCGGAGAATTGAGGATCAGGCGGAAGGCGTCGACCGTGGATTCGTAGCTCGACGCGCCGCGCGCCATCATGTCGATCCCGCGCTTGCCCGCATCCGCGAACATCCGCATCATCGTCTCGGGCTCGATCTTGGCCGACATCCCCTCGCCCACCATGGTCCCGGCGCGGACCGTGCTGACCCGGATGCCGCGATCATAAAGCTCCAGGTTGAGCATTTGGGTGAAGTTCTCCACCCCCGCCTTCGAGGCCTGGTAGATGGTCAGGAACGGCAGCGGGATCGCCACCGATTCCGAGGTCACGTTGATGATGTGGCCGCCGCGCTTGAGCAGCGGGATCGCCGCGCGGGCACAGAAGGCGGTGCCGGCCAGGTTGGTCATCACCGCATCGGTGATCAGCTCGTCGCTCGCCTCCAGCAGGGTGCTGGGCTGGAACAGGCCGGCATTGTTGATCAGGGCGTCGATCTGGCCGAACGTCTCGGCGATCTGCGCGAAGGCGGCGCGCACCGAATCGGGCGAGGTGATCTCGCAGGCGATCGGCACGGCGCGCTCGCCGATGCCCGTCGCCACTTCCTCCAGCTTCGACAGGGTCCGCCCGAGCATGACGACCGTGTCGCCGTCACTCGCCAGGCGCCGCGACAGCGCCCGACCGAGGCCGCCACCAGCACCCGTGATTACCACAATCTTGCCCGTCATCGTGCTATCCGTCCCGTTCTCGTGGAAACTGCTGGTCATTGCCGCGCCCGGGTTAGCTTTGCCCGCGCCGGGGCGCAAGTAGCTGCCGTGCTATCTAATTTGTTGGGTGCGGGAAAGCCGTCCGGCTTTCCCTTGGCGGCACCAGCCCACTCCCCCACCCGACCACCCATAGGCTACTATCGTTGGGTGGTCGGGTGGGGGAGCGGGCCGGTGCCGCGCTATACCACTTCAAACAAGGCCGCCGCGCCGATCCCGCCGGCCACGCACATCGAGACGACGACATGGCGCACGCCGCGCCGCTTGCCTTCGATCAGGGCGTGGCCGGCCAGGCGCGAGCCGGTCATGCCGAAGGGGTGGCCGATGGCGATGCCGCCGCCGTCCACGTTGAGCCTTTCGGGATCGATGCCCAGGAAGCGCTGGCAATAGATCGCCTGGCTGGCGAAGGCCTCGTTGATCTCCCACAGGCCGATGTCGTCGACGGCGAGGCCGTGGCGCGCCAGCAGCTTGGGGATCGCGTAGATCGGGCCGATGCCCATTTCCTCCGGCTTGCACCCGGCCACCTGGAAGCCGCGGTAGATGCCCAGGATCGGCAGCCCCTCGCGCTCGGCCGTGGCGCGGTCGGCCAGGACCTGGGCCGAGGCGCCGTCGGAAAGCTGGCTGGCATTGCCGGCGGTGACGAAGCGCCCTTCGGCCATGGTCATGCCACCCTTGAACACCGGCTTCAGCCCGGCCAGCTTCTCGGCCGTGGTATCGCCGCGCACGCCCTCGTCGGCGGCGAGGGTCACCGTCTCGTGGCCCAGCGGATTGCCTTCCTTGTCGGACAGCGCCTTGTCCACGGTGATCGGCACGATCTCCTGGGCATAGCGGCCCGCGGCCTGGGCGGCGGCGGCGCGCTGGTGGCTGAGCGCGGAGAAGGCGTCCTGGTCCTCGCGGCTGACCGCGTAGCGTTCGGCCACGATCTCGGCGGTCTCGATCATCGCCATGTAGGCGTGGGGATCGTGCGCCTTCACCGTGTCCGATTCGCGCCGCCAGTTGGGCTGGATGTGGGCGTTGATCGACAGCGAGATCGATTCCACGCCGGCCACCACGGCGGCATCATATTCGTTGGCGATGATCCCGCGCGCGGCCATGGCCAGGGCATTGAGGCCCGAGGAACACTTGCGGTCGATCGAGACGCCCGGCACCTCCAGCGGCAGCGACGAGGCCAGCGCCGCCATGCGGCCGATGTTGTAGCCGTGGGTGCCCCACTGGTTGGCGCAGCCGACATAGACATCGTCGATCAGCGCGGGATCGATCCCGGCGCGGCCCAATGCGGCGTCGATCACGTGGGCGGCGAGGCGCGGGGCATCGGTATCGTTGAGCGCGCCGCGATAGGCCTTGCCGACGCCGGTCCGGGCGGTTGAAACGATGACGGCTTCACGGACCATGACGGCTTCCCTCTCGGCAATTGCGGTTGGCCCGGCCATGCCTCCCTTTGCCGCCAGCGGCAAGCCGGATCGCGCGCCTTTGCCGCCGGCGGCAGGCGCGTGACGATTGCGCCCGGGCGATGCCCGCCGGCTTGCGGGAAGGCTCCGGCCCGGCCAACCTGGCCGAATCACGAAAACAAGGGAGATGTGCCATGCCATCCGTGGAGGAACGCCTGCAGGCGATCGAGGACCGCCTCGCCATCTACAACGTCATCTCGGCCTATGGCCCCACGGTCGATGGCTGCAACCTCGAAGACATGGGCCGCGTCTATGCCGAGCACGGCATCTACGACGTGCGCGATTTCCAGTACATGGACGGCCTTGCCGATATCCGCGCGATGATGAACAGCGTGGGCCACCGCACGCTCACCGGCCACGGCGCGGCCCATATCGGCAGCCTGCCCCATGTCGAGCTGGAAGGCGACCGGGCGATCGCCACCAATTACAACCTGATCTACGGCCGCAAGGACGGCGAACCGGTCCTGCTGCGCCTCAGCATCTCGCGCATCTATCTGTCGCGCGGGAGCCAGGGCTGGCGGATCGACCGGCGGATCATCGATCCGCTCGACGGCCGCGCCTCCTCGCGCGATCTCGCCGCCCGCGCGTTCGAGGGGCCAGACCAGGACCCCGGCGCCCGCGCCGACGCGCTCTCGCTCAACCGGGGCGAACGCGGCACCTGGGACAGCTACGGCGAAGCCCTCGCCCGCAGTAGCCTTACACCTCCGGTAAATCCGGGAGATATCTAAGTTGCACGCGGTATAGATGTGCAACTCGAAACAAATAAACGCACACAATAGGCCGCTTCACTCCGAACCTCCCGGGGCGCACATATTATAGAAGATACCCATTCAGCCGGCAACGTGCTGTCTGGACGGCATGGGATATCGCATCAACACACGCTGGACGCATTCCAAGGCGGCCGAGGAACACGTAAATGTGACCTTCGAATACGAGGGCCGGGAGCCATGGCACCTCGCGTTCCCGATCAAATGCCGCCGGGCCGGACTGGAGCTGGAGGGTGACGCCGAAATCGACGCTTATGTGCGCGAAATGTATGAAAGCCTGGCCCCCCGGCACAGGGATGCATGGCGGGCCGAGGCCGCCGCTTTCTGGCACGCATCGCGGTCTGACGTGACCAAGCCCATCTTCGACAAGATGGCCGAGAATTTCGCCTGGTTTGTTTACGGCGAACTCCCGGCGAATTCCAATCCTGCCCGAAGATTGCAGGATCTGAAGGAAGCTGGCTTCACAATTGGAACCCGCAGGCGCGAAGGAACGCGCGATCTGGAGTTCATGCTCGTCCCGCGCCGCCTGGGATCAAGGACCGGCTATGAATATTGGTCGGGCGCCCTGCGAACCAGGATCATCCGCGTGCTTCGCAATCATGATGCATTCGAAGGAAAGGCCGGAAACCCGAAGCATCTTCTGCCGGATCACAAGTTTCCGGAAATCCGGTGGGATCGCGATACCAAGCGGGATTCCCTCGACCATTTGAGTGATGCGGAAATCAGGGCGGACTTCCAACTCATCACCAACCAGCGGAACCAACAGAAGCGGGAAGTCTGCCGACAATGCCTCGCCACCAACGAACGGGGAACCCCGTTCGGGATCACTTATTACTATGAAGGCACCAAAGCCTGGCCTACCGACGTCCCGCGAACGGGCAAGGACGCGGAACGCGGCTGCATCGGATGTGGCTGGTATGATCTCGGCAAGTGGCGCTCTAGCTTACAAGCGAAGGCCGATCGGGCCTGATGGCGTGGCGCAGCGCAAGGGCTATCTTCTCGGCCAACCGACAAGGCACTGCATTGCCGATCTGCCAATAGGCCTTCTTCATGCCGCCTTCAAAGAAGAACGCATCGGGGAAGGTTTGCAGCCTTGCCAATTCTCGCGCCGAAAGCACCCGGTTCTTTTCATGGTGGATGTGGACCCCACCATGGTTCTCCTTGGCCGCCATGCTGGGGACGCCGGAATACTGCCGCTTGAACGCATCCCTGTAGGTCTCGTATAGCGACCCACCGGGCGGAACCCTGGAAATTCTTTCCTCGAACTGGGCACTGTGCGCCGTCCATTCATGATTGTTCGATGCGGATCGCGGAGCATCCTTGAGATCATCGATCGCGTCATTAATGGATAAATAGTTCGCCTTGTGATGCGTAGGTTGCGGGTAGGGGTTCTTGCTCCCCAGCCGATTCCCGATGAAAATTGCCCGCGTTCGCAGTTGCGGTACGCCGTGCTCTGCCGCCTCCAGCACCCGCACGGAGACGTCTGGATAACCAATTTCCTCAAAACGCTTGAGAATGGCTTCCATGACCGCGCCCTTCTGCATGGTCAGAATGCCGGGCACATTCTCCATGACGAAGTACTTGGGCTGACAGGCCTCGACCGCTCGGCAAAACTCCAGGAACAGCTTGTTGCGCGGATCATCGATGCGGCGCGAACCCGCCACGGAAAAGCCCTGGCACGGGGGGCCGCCAGCCAGCACATCCAGCGGCCTGCCGGCCAGGGCACCGATCATGTCCTGCGCGGTGATGTCCTCGATCGGCCGCTCGAAATGCACGCTGCCCGGGAAGTTCGTCCTGATCGTCGCCGAGGCATACTCATTGATCTCGACCGAAAACATCTTGGCATAGGCAGCCGCCCGGAAGCCGACCGACAGGCCGCCCGCTCCCGAGAAGATGTCCGCAAAGCTCAATTCATGGGCTGTTTCGACCTTGCGGGTGTCCACTTCGTACCAATTCGTGTTGAAAATCGAACGGTCCAGATCCTCACGCAAACGGGTGTAGCGGCTAGTGGCACTGCGAGCTCCGACCAACGTATTCCTCCTCCGTGCCCCGCACGCTACAATAGGCAAGGCCCGCCTATCTACATATTATAGTGGATGCAATGTCCGCCCATCATCTGGCATCACCCGCCTGTGGATATGCGAATTCTGGTTGGGGCAAACGTCCGCTCGGCGCGGCGGCGAATTGGGATGAGCCAAGGGGCACTGTCGGAGGCCTGCGGCTTCAGTCAGCAATACCTGAGCGAGCTGGAAAACGGAAAGCGCAACCCAACCGTCATCACGCTTTTCGAGATTGCCCAAGCCCTGAAAGTCGAGGTCCACAGCCTGTTGTTGCGCCCCGCCGCGATCGAGTGACGCGCTCCGCCACAAGGGCAGCGCCGCCCCCCAGGCTCAGGCGAAGAACGCCACCATCCGTGCCTCGGCGCTGGCGCGCGGCACGGAGGTGGCCGGCGCGCCCTCCAGCCGGAAGGCGCCGTGCAGGCAGCCCAGCGGCCGGGTGGGATCGCTGTCGTAGTTCTTGAACACCAGCGCCTCGTCGAGCGTCATGTCCGGGTAATGGAACCAGCGCTGGCCCGGATCGGCGACCGAGCTGACATAGGGGATCGGCGCGGGAATGTGGTCCTCGATGGTCTGGCCGGTCACCCAGTCCGCCTCGCGCGCGCTGCGCTGGTCGCACAGGGCCAGCGGCACGTCCTGCGGCGGCGGGGTGAGCGCGCGCCAGACATTGTAGATCGCGGTGCGCCGCGCGCCCTGCAAGGCCCGGTCCTCGCCCGCCGCAATCGCCACCATCGCCCGCGCCGCGCCGCGATCCTGGTCGATGTGGACGAATTGCGCCGCCGGGGCAAAAGCGCTGTCGCCGGTGTTGCGGACCACCACGCTGGGGTGGACGGGCACCACGCGGAAGGCGCCGGTCAGCCGGGCCACCAGCGCGGCGCAGGCCGCCATGTAGGTGCCCGCCACCCAGCCCGGATCAAGGAAATCGGCGCCGGCAACCGGGAACTCCACCAGCCGGAACCCCTCGCGCTCAAGATCGGCCTCGGGCGACAATTGGCGCGCGTCGGCCATCACCACGCAGGCGCCAGTCAGCACCTGGGTGGTGCGCGAAGGCGAGGTGTTGCTCCAGATGCCGCCATTGCTGCGGTCCCCGGCGAAGTTGAGCAGGGCCGTGGTCATCTTCACCTCTCCATCTTCCGGCCGCCCGCCAGCCGGCGAACGTCAGGCCAGCGGTTCAGGCCGGTTCGAGCAGGCCCGGCATCCCGCCCAGATAGGCGAGGAACGGCGCGGTCGCCCCCTCCTCGGCCACGTGGGCGCGCGGCAGCGGCAGGGCGGGCATCTCGAAATCGGGATTGTCCGCGATGCGGCGCGGGAAATCATGGTTGGCGATCGCCGCCCGGCCGATCAGCACGAAATCCGCCCCGGCCTCCAGGCACTGGCGCGCCTCGGCGCCCGAACGGATCTTGCCGGCCACGCCCAGCCGGGTTCCGCCGCGCGGCAGGTCGGTGAACCAGCCGATCAGCGGCCGCTCGGCGAAGTCCGGATCGACCGGGGTCATGAACACGTCCCACAGCGACAGGTCGATATAGTCAAGCTGGCCCTCGGCCATCAGCTCGCCCACCAGCTGGCGCGATTCGGCGAGGACGATCCCCATCCGCTCGACCGTCAGCCGCACGCCAAGCGTGAAATCGGGGCGGCAGCGCGCGCGGATCCCGGCGATCACCTCGCGCAGCGGGCTGGCGCGGTTGGCCAGGCTGCCGCCGAAGCGGTCGGTCCGGTGGTTGTGCTCGGGGCTGAGGAAGGCGCAGAGCAGGTAGCCGTGGGCGCCGTGGATCTCGACCCCGTCAAACCCGGCCTCCTGCGCGCGCAGGGCGGCGGCGATGAAGGCCTCGATCATCGCCTCGACCTCACCCGTGGTCATCGCCCGCGCGCCCGAAGCCGCATCCTCCGACGGGCCGACCGGCGGCCCCTCGATCTCCGGCTGGCAGGCGCGGATGCCGGCATGGTAGAGCTGGAGCGACGAGCGGCAGCCCTGCGCGCGCAGCTCCGCGGCCAGACTGGCCAGCGCCGGCACGCAGCCATCGTGATCGATCCCGATCTGCCCCGGGAAGCCCTTGCCATTGGGCTGGACATAGGCCGCCGCGGTCATCACCAGGCCGAATCCGCCGCGCCCGCGCATCAGCAGCCAGTTGCGCTCCTCGTCCGAAAGCAGGCCGCTCGGGCTTTGCTGGTTGGTCAGCGGCGCCAGCATGAAGCGGTTGGGCATGGCCTCGCCACGGGCAAAGGTCATGGGCGCGAACAGATCAGCGGACATCGGCACTCCTCGGGAAATATCCGCGCCTAAAATCGCCCGCGCGGCGGCAAAGGGCAAGCGGCCATCCATCGGGCAGACGATATCGCCGCGCGGCCCGCCCGGCGATTGGCAGGCCCGCGCCGATCGGTTAGCCACGGCCCCGATTTCCACCCCCCGCAATTCCTGCCCTAACCAAGGACCCACCATGACCCGCAAGCTGCGCGTCGGCATCATCAGCGCCAACTGGGGCGCGATCGCCCACCTCCCGGCCTGGCGCACGCTCGACAATGTCGAGGTGACCGCGATCTGCACCTCGCGCCAGGAAACGGCCGAGGCCGCCGCCACCCAGTTCCAGGTCGAACGCCCGTTCTGGAGCGTGGAGGCGATGTGCGCCGATCCCGATATCGACGTGATCGATGTCGGCACCAGCCCGCTCCAGCGCGAGGGCATGGTCGCCACCGCCCTCAAGCACGGCAAGCACGTGATGAACCAGGTGCCCTTCGCCGCCTCGCTCGAAGGCGCGCGCCGGCTGGTCCAGCTCCAGCACGCCGCCGGGGTGCGCGGCGGCGCGGCCACCTCGATGGTCGGCCTGCCCCACGTGGCGATGATGCAGGAACTGATCGCCGATGGCTATGTCGGCGATGTGCTCCAGGTCCAGGCCTCGTGGCAGATGGGCTTCTTCCTCGAGATTTTCCCGGGCTTTTCCTACACCTGGTTCGGCCAGGCCGGCAACGGCACCAGCGTCACCCGCAACCAGGGCAGCCACGTGCTCGGCCTGCTGCGCCACCTGTTCGGGCCGATCACCTCGGTGGTCGGGCGGATGGAAACCCAGCTCCGGCAGTGGACCCTGCCCGATGGCGGCACGATGGACGTGGAAACCGACGATACGCTCCAGTCCATGCTCGCCTTCCAGAGCGGCGCGATGGGCACTTTCGCCACCTCGTGGACCGCGGCCGACAATCCGGGCTTCGCGCTCGAAGTGCTCGGCTCCAAGGGGCGGCTGCGGCTCGATGCCCTGCGCTATCCCAGCGTTGACAGTGCCCGCCTGCGCGGCGCCAAGAGCGTGATGGCGATGGAGCCGCACCTGGCCGATATCGCCGTGCCCGAACGGTTCTTCACGATCGACGGCAAGGTGGTCGGCAACCACGAGATGGACCTCTACAACGGCGGCCAGCGCGTCTCGCTGGCGCGGCTGTTCAGCGGCTTTGCCCACGGCATCATCGATGGGACCGACTATCCCGTGACCTTCGACCGCGCCCTTGAGATCCACGGCATCGTCGAGGCGCTCTACACCAGCCACGAGCGCCGCGCCTGGGTCGATATCGTGCCCGAACGGGTGGCCTGAAGCGGCCATCGCGGCGGCGATTTCCCCTTCGGTCCGGTTGAAACGGCGCCCGTCCCGGCGCTTATGACCGGTCAAAGGCATGGCGCGGCCACACCACGAAGGCCCGCCACCACGGGAGCGACCGCAGATGAATTTCGAGCCGACCGACGACCAGAAGATGATCGTCGAGACCTTCGCCCGGTTCCTCGATGAACACAGCACCACCGCCCGCGTCCGCGCCGCCATGCCCACCGGGTTCGACCGTGAGCTGTGGCGCGGGTTCGCGGATCTGGGCGGCCTGGCGATGCGGGTGCCGGAAAGCGCCGGCGGCCTGGGCCTGGGGCTGTTTGATGCGGTGCTGGTCATGCAGGAGCTGGGCCGCACCCTCGGCTCCGGCCCCTTTGCCGAAGCCATCGCCGCCTCGCGCGTGCTGGCCGCCGCCGGGGAGGGCGAACTGCTCGGCCAGGTCATGGCCGGCGAGGCCGTGGTGGTCCTTGCGCTTCACGACGCCGCCGAACGCCCGAGCCAGATCGTCGCGGGCGGTGCGGTGGCCGATGGCGTGATCGTGCGCGAAGGCGGCAAGGCATGGCTGGTCACCCCCACCGAGGCCGAACGCCAGGGCGAGCCCAACCTTGCCGGCACCCCGCTGGCCGAGATCGCGCTCACCGGGGCCAACCGGCGCTTGCTTGCCGCCGGCACGGCCGACGAGGTGCTGCGCGCGGTCGAGGAGTGGAAGCTGCTGATCGCCGCCGCGCTGGGCGGCCTCTCCGCCCAGGCGCTGCGCCTGGCCGGTGCCTATGCCTCGGAGCGGGTCCAGTTCGGCCAGCTGATCGGCACCTACCAGGGCGTCTCCCACCCGCTGGCCGATTTCTACGCCGACAACGAAAGCGGCCGCTACTTCATCTGGAAGATCATCTACGACATCGCCAATGGCGTGCCCGATGCCGCGGCCGAGATCTCGCTCGCCCTGTGGTGGATGGCCAAGACCGCCACCGGCGCGGTCGCCCGCGCGCTCCACACCTTCGGCGGCTATGGCCTGACCACCGAATATGACGTCCACCTGTTCAACCTGCGCGCCAAGGCCTGGCCGCTGGTGCTGGGCGATCCGGCCGACCTGCTCCACGAAGGCGCCGCGCGGCGCTATGGCGGGCAGGCCGCGCTGCTGCCCGATGCCGGCGCGGTGTCGATCGATTTCGACCTTGGCGAAGATGCCTATGCGCTGGCCGATGAAGTGCGCGCCGCCTTCGCGCAGATCCTCACCCCCGAACTGCGCGCCAAGGCCCACTATTCCTTCGATGGCCACGATCGCGGCGTGGACAAGGCACTGGCCGAGCGCGGCCTGCTCTATCCGGGCTGGCCGAAGGAAATGGGCGGGCGCGGCGCCAGCCCCTATGCCGCGGGCGCGGCGGCGCGGGTGTGGGAGGAGATCGGCTGGTCGGCCCATGCCCAGTCCACCAGCAAGATGGTCGGCCAGATCATCAACCTGTTCGGCAGCGACGCGCTGAAGGCCGATGCGCTCCAGAAAATCATCCGCGGCGAGGCGATCTGCTCGCTGGGCTACAGCGAACCCCACGCCGGCTCCGACGCCTTCGCCGCGAAAACCCGCGCGGTGCGCGAAGGGGACGGCTGGCGGATCACCGGGCAGAAGATGTTCACCTCGGGCGCCAACATCGCCGACTATGTGATGCTGCTCACCCGCACCGATCCCGATCTGCCCAAGCACAAGGGGCTGACCATGTTCCTGGTGCCGCTGAACTCGGAAGGGATCACGATCCAGCCGGTCTACACCTTCCAGGACGAACGCACCAACATCACCTACTATGACAACGTCTTCGTCCCCGACAGCCACCGGCTGGGCGAAGTCAACGGCGGCGGCAAGGTCACCGCGGCGGGCCTCTCCTTCGAGCATGGCGGGGCGGGCTTCCTCGCGCCGCTGCTGCGCCTCCTGGCCGAAACGGAAGAGTTCTGCCGCACCACCACGCGCAGGGGCCGCCCGCTGATCGAGGATCCGCTGGTCCAGGCCCGCCTCGCCCGGGTGTTCTGCCATGGCGAGCTGGTCTCGATGATCGGCAACCTCCTGTCATGGGCCAGCGTGGAGAAGAAGGGCGGGCTGGTCGGCTCGATCGGCAAGCTGTTCTCCTCCGAGATGTTCCAGGCCGACGCCGCCGACCTGATCGATCTCGCCGCGCCGGAAAGCCTGTTCAAGCGCAAGGGGCCGATCGCATACATCAACCAGTCCTACCGCCATGCCCAGGGCACCACGATCTACGGCGGGACCAGCGAGATCCACCGCAGCCAGGTGGCCGAGCGCGGGCTGGGCCTGCCCCGCTCGCGCAGCTAAGGCGGCGGGCGCCAGGGGGAGTCGGGGCCGGGACTCCGGAGCCGGGAATCACCGACCCCACCCCCCGCCACGGCGCCCCGCAACCCGGACCAAGGGGCCGGAATAGCGCGATTGCGCGGGGCTGCGCCGTGCCTTGACACCCTGTGCAATCGGGTAGACAGAAAATCTGTTGCGGCCTCCCGGCGGGCTGGGGCAGCGGGCGATGCGATGGGCATCCGCAAGCTGTCGGCCAGGTTCGGGAACGGCCGAAAACTGTCGCGGGCGCTGCCCGCAAACTGTTGAAGCTGCCGGGTATAACCGGTGCTCCCATCGGAGATTTGCAATGTCGGATACTGCTACACTGGACCGCTTCTCGTCCCCGGACGTGAAGGTCGCTCCCGAAATCGGCTACGCGCTGTTCGACGCGGACAGCCACTACTATGAGCCGGAAGACGCGCTCACCCGCCACCTGCCCAAGGAATGGCGCCGCCGCGGTCCCAAGTGGGCCGAGATCAACGGCCGCAAGCGCCTGATCCTGGGCGATCAGGTGTTCAACTACATCCCCAACTCCACCTTCGATCCGATCGCCAAGCCCGGCTGCGCGCACGATTATTTCGCCGCCAAGCTCGGCGGCAAGAGCCTGGTCGAAGTGATGGGCGATCTCGAACCCATCGCCAACCGCCCCGAATACCGCGATCGCGATGCCCGCATCAAGGTGATGAACGAACAGGGCGTGGGCGCCACCTGGCTGTTCCCCACCCTCGCGGTCGGCCTCGAAGTGTCGTGGAAGCACGATCCCGAAGCGTTCCGCGCCGTCCTGCGCGCCTTCAACCGCTGGCTGGTCGATGATTGGGGCATGGCCTACCAGGACCGCATCTTCGGCATTCCGGTGATCACCCTGGGCGATCCGGCCTGGGCGCTGGAAGAAGTGGAATGGGCGATCAAGCAGGGCGCCAGGATCATCTCGCTCCGCAATGGCCCGATCTACACCAGCGCCGGCACCACCTCGCCGGGCGCCCCCGAATACGATCCGATCTGGGCGCGCTGCGAGGAAGCGGGCATTGTCGTCGCGCCCCACGCCGGCGATGATGGCTACGATTTCCTTGGCGCCATGTGGGAACCCTGGTCCGATCGCTCGGGCTTCCACGTCACCCCGCTGCAGAAGTGCGTCACCTCGCAGCGCGCCGTGCCCGATTTCTTCGCGGCGGTGTTCTGCCACAAGGTGTTCGAACGCTTCCCGCGCCTGCGGATGGCCTCGGTTGAAAACGGCGCGGCCTGGGTCGCCCCGCTGCTCACCCGGCTCTATCGCGGCTATGCCCAGGTCAAGGGCTACTACCAGAAGAACCCGGTCGACCAGTTCCACGAGCATCTGTGGGTCACCCCGTTCTGGGAAGACAACCTCGATGATCTGTCCAAGGTCATGCCGGTGGAGCGGATCATCTTCGGGTCTGACTGGCCGCACGTCGAAGGCGTCGAAAAGCCGGTTGATTTCTTCAAGGAAGTCAAGAACTTCAGCCCCGAAGACCAGCGCAAGATCATGCGCGAGAACGTCGCGGCGCTGACCGCCACGGCCAACGTCTGACGGCGAGGGGGGGATGGCCGACATCTGGGGCGATGCGGGCGGCGAGCCGACCATCCTGGCCGAAGTGCGCGAGGGGGTCGGCGTCGTCACCCTCAACCGCCCGGCCAGGCTCAACGCCTGGACCCCGGACATGGGCACCCTCTACTTCGACACCCTGGACCAGCTGGCGCGGAACGATGAAGTCCGCGCCATCCTGGTCCACGGCGCCGGCCGCGCCTTCTGCGCCGGCGCCGATATGTCGGGCCTGTCCGGCCTGACCGAGACCGGCGGTTTCGGCCAGGCCCGCGACCCGCGCAGCTACTGGTTCCCGATGTCGATCGGCAAGCCGATCGTCGCGGCGATCAAGGGGCCGTGCTACGGCGTCGGACTCCAGCAGGCGCTGGTGGCCGACGTGCGCTTCGGCGCCACCGACGCGAAGATTTCCGGCCCCTATGCCAAGCGCGGCCTGATCGCCGAGGTGGGCATCAGCTGGATGCTCTCGCGCATCGTCGGCGTCGGCCATGCGATGGACCTGATGCTCTCGGGCCGTGCGCTGACCGGCGAGGAAGCGCTGGCCATGGGCCTCATCAACCGCCTGGTCGAACCCGATGCCCTGTTCGACGAGGCTTTCGCCTATGCCAGGGCCATGGCCGGCGAATGTTCGCCGTGGTCGATGCGGATGATCAAGCAGCAGCTCTACCACGATCTGATGCGCGGCTTCTCGCCCTCGTTCCAGCATTCCGAGGATCTCCTGCAAGTCGCCATGCAGGGCGCGGATTTCCGCGAGGGCATCGCCGCCTTCCGCGACAAGCGGCCGCTGGATTTCTCCCCGCTCGCGCCCGATCTCGCCCGGCTCGATCCCTGGCCGGAAGGATAGCCCGGTGCCTGCCGCAGCGGCTGCCCCCGGCCTCTCGCTCTGGCCGGCAGATATGTCCATGCCGCTCCTGGCCGAATCGATCGGCGATCTCCTGCGCGCCAATGCCGCCCGCCGGGGCCAGCGCGCCGCCGTCCTGATCCCCACCCCCGCCGGCCCCGCCAATCCCGCCGGTATCGAAACGATCACCCATGGCCGCCTACTGGAGCTGGCCGAAAACACCGCGCGGTGGCTCGCGGCGCGGGCCGGCCCGGGCGAACGGATCGCCCTGTGGTCGCGCAATGCCTTCGATTCGGTGGTCCTCCAGCACGCCTGCGCCCTGTCGGGCACGATCATCGCCCCGTTCAACACCGGGTGGAGCGATGCCGAGGCGGCCCATGCCCTTGCCCTCACCCGCCCGGCCCTGGCCTTCGCCGGGCTCGACAATCGCGGGGCCGACCTCCTCGCCCGCGCCGCCGCCCTGGCCAGCTGCCCGGTCCACCGGCTCGATGAAGTGGCCCTGATCGCCGCCGCCGCGCAGGATCATCCCCTGCCGCCAACCAGCCAGTCCACCCCCTTCCTGATCCAGTTCACCAGCGGCACCACCGGCAAGGCCAAGGGCGCCCTGCTCAGCCAGCGCGCCGCGCTCCTCGGCGGCTGGCTGCGCCCCACGCTCGACGGCATCGGCGAGGACGATCTCTGGCTCAACGCGGTGCCCTATCACCATGTCGGCGGGTCCTGCGCGATCATCCTGGGCGCCCTCTCCACCGGCAGCGCCTTCGTCATGCTCGAACGCTATGACCGCGAGCAGCTGGTCGCCCTGATGACCACGCTCAGGCCCACCCGGATGGGCGGCGTGCCCACCATGTGGCACGATATCCTCGCCGCCGAGACGCTGCCGCCCCACGGCACGGTGCGCTTCGTCACCCTGGGCGGGGCGAGCGTTCCGGGCAGCCTGGTCATGGCGGTGCGGGAACGCCTGGGCGCGCACTGCGTGATCGGCTTCGGCCAGTCGGAATGCCCGGTCGCCACCGGCACCCTCAAGGGCAGTCCGCTGGACGAAATCTGCGATTCGGTCGGCCGGGCCGTGCCCCACACCGCGATAGCCATCGTCGACCGCGAAGGCCGGCCCGTGCCCTTTGGCGAAACCGGCGAGATCTGCGTGCGCTCGCCCGCCGTGATGGACGGCTACTGGGACAATCCCGAGGCCACCGCCACCACGATCACTGCCGATGGCTTCCTCCACACCGGCGATCTCGGCACGATGGAGCCCGATGGCCTGGTCCGGATTCGCGGCCGCCTGCGCGAGGTGATCATCCGCGGCGGCGAGAACGTCTATCCGCCCGAGATCGAGGCCGTGCTCCACACCCACCCGGCCGTCGCCATGGCCGCGGTGGTCGGGGTCGATCACCAGCGGCTCGGCCAGGATGTCGCCGCGGTGATCCAGTTGCGCCCCGGGGCCACCGCGCAGACCCGCGAACTTGAAGATTTTGTCGAAAAATATGTTGCCCGTTTCAAGGTGCCTCGCCACTGGCACTATGTGGAAGCGATGCCGATGACCGTTTCGGGCAAGATCCGGAAGGTCGAACTGGAACAACTGTTCGGGCAGGAAAAATGAACGAAGCACAAGCCGCGGCCCAGCCCTCCGATATGCTGGCGCGCGATACCATGGCCGCCCTGCTGCGCCATCAGGCCCGGCTGGGCGACAAGAGCCTGGTCGTCGTCGATACCAAGCGGCTCAGCTATGCCGATGCCGATCGCCGCTCGCGCAAGCTCGCCAGCGGCCTTGCCGCCGGCGGCATTGGGCGCGGCAGCCGGGTGGCCATGCTGTTCGGCAATGGCCCCGATTTCGCGGTCTGCTTCCTCGCGCTCGCCCGCATCGGCGCGCTGGCCATGCCGATCTCCACCCTGTCCACGCCCATCGAGATCGGCGGAATGCTCCGCAATGCCGATGCGGAGTTCTTCCTGTCCACCCCGTCCTACCGGGGCAAGGATTTCGGCGCGATCGTCGCCCGCGCGCTCGGCACCGAGGACATCGCCGGCGATCTGCTGCTGGCCGACCTGCCGGTGCTGCGCCGCGTCTGGATCGGGATCGAAGGCCCGGAAGCGGCCGGCGACGCCGATGATCCCCGCGTCGTGGCGCTCGAAGCCCAGGTTTCGCCGGCCGATCCGCTGGTGGTGATCCACACCTCCGGCTCCACCAGCGCGCCCAAGGGCGTCACCCACACCCACGGCCAGGTGCTTCGCAACATGGCCCGCCAGAACCTGCGGCGCGACTATACCGAGAAGGAGTGCCTGCTCTCCAACTCGCCGTGGTTCTGGATCGGCGGCCTTGCCTTCGGCTTCATCGCCACGCTCACCGCCGGGGCCAGGCTGCTGTGCACCTCGCTGCCGCCGGCAGAAGCGCTCGACCTGATCGAGGCCGAACAGCCGACCATGACCAACGGCGTCGCCTCCACGGTCCTCGCCCTCGCCAAGGACCCCAGCTTCGCGGGCCGCAACCTCTCCTCGATGCGGCGCGGCAACCTTTACCCGATCATGCCGCCCGACGTGCGCCCCGCCGATCCCGAACTGCGCTACAACCTCCTCGGCATGACCGAGACCGGCAGTGTCTACCTGCTCGGCGGCCATGAACAGGATCTGCCCGAGGCCAAGCGCGGCTCCTTCGGCAGCGCGGTGGAAGGCGTGGAAACCCGCATCGTCGATCCCGAAACCGGGCTGGACGGCCCGGCCGGCGAGATGTGGGTGCGCGGCGCCAATGTCATGCAGGGCTACTATGGCCGCGAACGCCACGAGGCCTTCGATGATGACGGCTGGTTCCACACCGGCGACATGATGGCCGTCGATGCCGATGGCGATTTCTATTTCAAGGGCCGCACCGGCGACATCATCCGCACCTCGGGCGCGCAGGTTTCCCCGCGCGAGGTCGAGGGCGCGATCAGCGAGGCGGCCTCCGGGCGGATGTCGATCGTCATCGGCATTCCCGATCCCGAGCGCGATAACCTGGTCACCGCGGTGATGGTCGGCGATGAGCCGGTCGATGGCGATGCCCTGCGCCTCGCGCTCAAGGCGCGCCTCGCCCCCTACAAGATCCCGCGCAAATGGGTGCAGATGGCGGAGAAGGACCTTCCCACGATGTCGAGCGGCAAGATCGATCTTCGCAAGCTGGTGGAGATCGTCCGTGACCTCTGAAACCGAAATGATGCCGCTCACGATTCCCGCCCTGCTCGCCCACCGCGCTGCGCGGGCGCCGCATGGCGAAGCCCTGGTCGATGAGACCGGGCGGATCGACTGGGCCGGCCTCGAAGCCCGCTCGGCGGCCCGCGCCGCCTGGCTGGTGGCCCGCGGCGTCAACAAGACCCACCGGGTCGGCCTCCTCGCCCCCAACGGGATCGACTGGGCGATCACCGCCATGGCCGTCATGCGGATCGGCGCCGTGCTGGTCCCGCTCTCCACCCTCCTGCGCGGTGGCGAACTGCACGACCAGCTCGCCGCCGCCGGTGTCCGCCACCTGATCGCCGCCAAGGCGTTCCGGGGCCGCGACTATCAGGCCGAATTGGCCGCGCTCGACCGCGCGGCCCTGCCCAACCTCCACAACCTGTGGTGGCTGGATGACCTGGGCGAGGAAGCCGGCGAGGCCGCGCAGGCCGTCGCCGCCGCGCTCGCCCTCCGGGTCGTGCCCGCCGATGACATGGCGGTGATCTTCACCTCCGGCAGCCGCGCCGCCCCGCGCGGGGTGATCCACACCCACGGCGCCGGCCTGCGCTCGGTCGCCGCCGGCGTGGGTCCGCGCTGCGTGCGCGAGGGCACCCGGCTCTATATCCCGATGCCGTTCTTCTGGGTGGGCGGCTTCGCCACGGGCCTCGTCACCGCGCTGGTCGCCGGCGCCACCCTGCTGACCGAGGCCGTGCCCGAACCGGCGCGCACGCTGAAGTTCCTCGAAGCCGAGAAGGTCACCCTGTTCCGCGGCTGGCCCGATCAGGCCGCTGCCCTCGCCCGCCACCCCGATTTTCCGGCAACCGACCTGTCCGGCCTCACCGCCGGCAGCCTCGATCCGGTCCTTCCGCCCGCGCTCCAGGCCCGCCCCGGCGCCCGCGCCAACCTCTTCGGGATGACCGAGAGCTTCGGCTCCTGGTGCGGCTGGCCGCTCGATCAGGACCTGCCCGAAGGCAAGCACGGTTCCTGCGGCAAGCCGTTCTCCGGCACCCTCGTGCGCGTGGCCGATCCCGCCAGCGGCGCGATCCTGCCGGCGGGCAGCGAAGGCGTGCTCCAGCTTGGCGGGCACAACCTTCTGCGCGGCATCTGCGGGCTGGAACGCGAGGCCGTGTTCACCCCCGATGGCTGGTTTGCCACCGGCGACATGGGCCGGATCGATGCCGATGGCTTCGTCTGGTTCACCGGCCGGGCCGATGACATGGTCAAGATCAGCGGCGCCACGGTCTATCCGGCCGAAGTGGAAACCGCGCTCCAGGCCATTCCCGGCGTCGCCCGCGCCTATGCCACCGATCTCGCGGTCGATGGCCGCACCGCGATGGGCGCCGCCGTGGTCCCCACCGCGCCCGGCACGCTCGATCTCGCTGCCCTCGTCGCCGCCGCGAAGGACCGCCTCAGCGCCTTCAAGGTGCCCGCCCGCTGGGCCATGCTCGAAAGCGAGGCGCAGGTGCCGCGCAACGGCTCGGGCAAGGTTGACAAGGGCGCCCTCCAGGCGCTGCTCGCTGCCGGCCAGCCCGGCTGATCCCTTTCGTTTTCACGCGGCAGACCGGGGGGTCGTGCCGCACCATCCATTCCAGGAGTTTCCCATGGCCTTGAAGACCCGCGTCACCGAAATGCTCGGGATCGAACACCCGATCGTCCAGGGCGGTATGCAGAATGTCGGCTATGCCGAACTGGCCGCCGCCGTCTCCAACGCGGGCGGGCTTGGCCTCATCACCGCCCTCACCCAGCCCGACGCCAAGGCGCTGCGCGACGAGATCGAGCGCTGCAAGAGCATGACCGCCAAGCCCTTCGGCGTGAACATCACCGTCCTGCCCGCGCTCAACTCGCCCGATTATGACGCGATCGCCAAGGTCGTGATCGAAAGCGGGATCAAGGTCGTCGAAACCGCCGGCCTGCCGCGCTGCCGGGAAATCTGGGAGATGCTCAAGCCCCACGGCATCACCGTGGTCCACAAGTGCACCGCCGTGCGCCACGCGCTCTCGGCCGAACGCAACGGCTGCGACATCATCTCGATCGATGGCTTCGAATGCGCCGGCCACCCCGGCGAGGATGACGTGCCCGGCCTGGTGCTGATCCCGGCGGCGGCCGATCAGGTCAAGGTGCCGCTGCTCGCCTCGGGCGGGATCGGCGATGCGCGCGGCCTTGTCGCCGCCCTCGCGCTGGGCGCCGAAGGCATCAACATGGGCACGCGGTTCTGCGCCACCAAGGAGGCGCCGATCCACGATTCGGTCAAGCAGGCCTACCTCGCCAACGATGAGCGCGGCACCAACCTCATCTTCCGCAGCCTCAAGAACACCGCCCGCGTCGGCAAGAATTCCGTGTCCGACGAAGTCGTGCGCCGCCTCGCCGAACCGGGCGCCGTGTTCGAGGACGTGCGCGAACTGGTCGCCGGCGCCAAGGGCCGCGAACTGCTGCAATCGGGCGACATGGACCACGGCATCTTCTGGGCCGGCATGATCCAGGGTCTGATCCACGATATCCCGACCTGCGAGGAACTGATTTCCCGCATGGTCCGCGAAGCCGAGGAGATCATCCGCGGCCGCCTTGGCGGGATGCTGGTCTGAAGATAGCGGCTCGCCAACCCCGTCGTCCCGGGCTTGACCCGGGACCGCAGGGGGTCGCGAAGCTGCAAGGGTCCCGGCCGGCGCGCTTGCAGCTTCGCAATGGACACCGGTCCCGGGGCAGGCCCGGGACGACGCCCCCTCACCGCCACTCGGCGAAAAAGCTGCCCACTTCCGCCGCGAAGTCCGCCGGCTGCTCCCAGGCGGGAAAGTGCCCGCCGCGCGCCATTTTCGTCCAGCGGACAAGGTTGACCTCGGCCTCTGCCGCCTCGCGCGGGGCGGGCGGGATGAATTCGGCCGGGAACTCGGCCATGCCGGTCGGCACCCGGATCGGCCCGGCGGCAAAGGCATCGCCATCCTTCACCAGCCCGTGATAGAGCCAGATCCCCGCCTGGACATTGCCGGTGGCCAGGTAGGTCATGGCATTGGTGATCAGCGCGTCCTTCGAGAACACGCGCTCCACCTCGCCGCCGCAGTCCGACCAGGCCCGGCACTTCTCGATGATCCACCCGGCAAAGCCCAGCGGCGAATCGGCCAGCGCCAGGCCAATGGTCTGCGGCTTGGTTGCGTGCATATGCGAATAGCCGCTTTCCAGTCCCGCCAGCCCGCCCATCCGCTGGCGCCATTCCAGCACCGCCGGGGTCGGCTCGGCCTCGGGCGAAAGCGGCAGCATATTGAGATGGATCGCGCCCACCACATCGGCATGGTCGCGCGCGAGATAGCGGGTCACGCTCGAACCCCAGTCGCCCCCCTGCGCGCCGAACCGGGTGAAGCCCAGCCCCTCCACCATCAGCCGGCGCCACATCGCCGCGATCCGCGCGGGGCCGATCGGGCGCGGCGGACGGCCGGAAAAGCCATAGCCCGGCAGCGAGGGCACGATCACGTCATGGCCCTGCGCCGCCAGCAGCGGCCCGGCCACCAGGAATTCCAGCGGCGAACCCGGCCAGCCGTGGGTAAGCAGCAGCGGATAGCCTCCGCCGCCCGGCGCCTGCCAGCGGAAGAAATGGATGGCCACGCCGTCGATCGTGCAGCGATACTGCGGCTGGGCGTTGAACGCGGCCTCCGCCGCGCGCCAGTCATAATGGTCGCGCCAATGGTCGCGCAGGTCCGCCAGCCAGGCCGCATCCATGCCATAGGCCCAGCCGGCATCGTCATCCGGCGCATAGCCGATCTCGGCATCGGCCACCCGCCGGGCGATCCGCGCGAGCACCGCCTCGTCCACCGCGATGCGCGCCGGTTCAACATCGATCATGCCAGTCCTCCCGAAGCCCTGCCGCCAGGCGACAAGGCTATTTGTTGAACGTAAAGTAATATGCCTCTAGGCTCGGACGAAGGGGAAAACACCCGCCGGAGAGAGCCCATGCAGATTCCCGCCAGCGTTGCCCGGGCAATCGTCGATCCCAAGGCCTATGCCGAAAACGGCCCGCTCGATGAAGCCTTCGCCTGGCTGCGCGCCCATGCCCCGCTCGCCCGGATCGAGACGCCGGGCTACAATCCGTTCTGGGCGGTCACCCGCCATGCCGATATCCGCGAGATCGAGCGCCGCTCCGACCAGTTCCTGGCCGGCGTCCGCCCGACCCTGGTGGTCAATGCCCCGACCGAGGCCGACATCATGGCCAAGGGCACCCTGGTCCGCCCGATCACCCAGATGGACGATCCCGACCATGCCGCCTACCGCGCCCTTACCCAGGGCTGGTTCGTGCCGCAGAACCTGCGGAAGCTGGAGGGGCGCATCCGCGAGATCGCCCGCGGCTTCATCGATGGCATGGCCGCGCGCGGCGGCGAGTGCGACTTTGCCCGCGATGTCGCCTTCCTCTATCCGCTGCGGGTGATCATGGAGATCCTCGGCGTCCCGGCGGAAGACGAGCCGCGGATGCTCAAGCTCACCCAGGAACTGTTCGGCAACAACGACCCGGAATTCAGCCGCTCGGGCACGCCGGAAGAAGATATGCAGGTCAAGCGCGGCAACGAGACCGTGCTCGAATTCATCGCCTATTTCGGCAAGGTCACCGAGGCCCGCCGCGCCCATCCCACCGACGATCTCTCCTCGGTCATCGCCAACGGCACGGTCCATGGCGCGCCGCTGCCCAAGATCGAGGCCATGGGCTACTATGTGGTCGCCGCCGCCGCCGGCCACGATACCACCTCCAACGCCACCTCGGGCGGAATGTGGGCCTTGTGCGAAAACCCCGGCCAGTTCGCCCGGCTCAAGGCCGATCCCTCGCTGATCCCCGCCTTCGTCGAGGAGATCGTGCGCTGGACCACCCCGGTGAAGCACTTCATGCGAACCGCGGCGCAGGATGTCGAATACAACGGCCAGGCCATCGCCAAGGGCGATTGGCTGATGCTGTGCTACCATTCGGGCAACCGCGACGAGGCGGTGTTCGAGAACCCCTTCACCTTCGACATCGAACGCAAGACCCGCCACATCGGCTATGGCTTCGGCCCCCACGTGTGCCTGGGCCAGCACCTCGCCCGGCTGGAACTCAGGATCTTCTGGGAAGAACTGCTCCCCCGCCTCGAAAGCGTCGAACTGGCCGGAACCCCCCGGCGGACCGAGGCGAACTTCGTCTGCGGCCCCAAGTCGGTCCCCATCCGCTACCGGATGACCTGACCATGAGCGAGCCTGCCGCCCATCCGCCCTACCGCACCTGGCAATGCGCCGATTGCGGCTACATCTACGCCGAGGAAGACGGCGACCACCAGGAAGACCTGCCCCCCGGCACCCGCTGGGAAGACCTGCCCGATGATTGGGAATGCCCGCTGTGCGGCGCCCCCAAGGCCAGCTTCCTGGAAATCGAGGTCTGAGTGTCTGATCCCGTTCACATGGGCGGGATCAGCCAAACTCAGTCGAAAGCGTCGAGCGCGCCCGGCTCGCGGCCCACCAGCCGCACGCCGGCGGGCAGCGGCGGGGCATCGTCCCAGATGAAGCTGTCGATCTGGGCCGGCACGCTCGGGTCGATCTGGTAGGCGGAAAAGTCGGTCACCCCGGCGCGGGCCAGCACGTCGTCGTCGAGCAGGAACTGGCCGGTCAGCTCGCGCGAAGGCGAAGTCAGGATGGCATGGGCGGCATCGGCCATGATCTCGGGCCGGCGCGCATGGCGCAGGCGCCTGGCGCCATCGTCGGTGCCCTTCAGCCCGCTGCCGAACTCGATCGCGGCCGTGCCGATGATCGTGCGCGGCCACAGGCAATTGGCGGCCACCCCCTGTTCGCGGAACTCGTGGGCCAGGCCCATCATGGTCAGGCTCATGCCCAGCTTGGCCAGCGAATAGGCGATGTGCTCGCCATACCAGGCCGGGTCCATCACCGGCTTGGGCGCGATCGCCAGCACGTGGGGATTGGCGCTCTTGAGCAGCCAGGGCAGGCAGTATTTCGAGGTCATGAAGGTCGCGCGTTCGTTGACCTGCTGCATCAGGTCGAAGGCCTTCATCGTGATGTCGAGCGTGCCCTGCACATTGAGCGCCGAGGCATTGTTGACGCACACGTCGATCCCGCCGAACCGCGCGGCGGTCTGCGCCACGGCATCGCTCACCGCCGCCTCGTCGCGCACGTCGACCAGCAGCGGCAGCGCCTTGCCGCCCAGCCGCTCGATCTCCTCGGCAGCGGTGAAGATCGTGCCGGGCAGCTTGGGATGCGGCTCGGCGGTCTTGGCGGCGATGGCCACGTTGGCGCCGTCGCGCGCGGCGCGCAGGGCAATGGCGAGGCCAATGCCGCGGCTCGCGCCCGTGATGAACAGTGTCTTTCCGGCCAGCGATTTTGCCGCCATTGCTCGTCCCCGTCTACCCGGCGGGTCTCTTCACCCCCGGCCCTGCACCCAAAGCGATCGGGAATCCCGTCGTCGCGCCGCCGTCGACTATGATGGTTTGGCCGGTAATGTAAGCGGAAAGATCGGAAATCAGGAACAGCAGGGTGCCGGCAATGTCGGCCGGTTGCCCGGGACGGCGCAGCGGGATCGATTTGAGCGCCGGGGCCAGCGCCTCGGCATCGAGCGAGGCCGAAATGCGCGGGGTCCAGGTCAGCCCGGGCGCCGCCGCGTTGACCCGGATGCCGTGGCGGGCCAGCTCGTTCCCGGCCGAACGGACCAGCGAATCAAGCCCGGCCTTGGCCGCGCCATAGGGCGCATGGCGCGGCGCCCCGGTCGTGCCCGAGATCGATGAGACGAATGCCATCGCCCCGCCCCCGCTGGCCCGCATGATCCGCCCCGCCGCGCGCATCGCATAGAAGGCCTGGCGCAGCGAGAGGTCGAACTGGAAGTCCCAGTCCTCGTCGGTCAGGTCCAGGATCGGAATGTACTTCGGCATCCCGATGATATCGATCATCGCGTCCATCCGCCCCAGCGCGGCGGCGGCTTCGCCCAGCACCCGGTCCACCGCCGCCCGGTCGGTCACGTCGGCGGCGAAAGCCACGCCCCCCACTTCCGCCGCCACGCTCTCGGCCCGGTCCGGCGCGGCATCGATGCAGGCCACCCGCGCGCCCAGCGCGGCGCAGGCATGGGCCGCCTGGCGCCCGATCCCCTGCCCGGCCCCCAGCACCACCACGCCGCGCCCATCCAGCCGCAGCAGGCTGGCATAGTCGGGAACTGCGGTTTCGTCGGTCAGCGCCATGGCGCTCTCCCCCCCTGTCTGGCTTCACCGCGCAGGCTACCGGCCAGCATGGTGCCGGTCAAACCGGCGCGCCACCTTGCGCCCGCCGCCGGGCCGTCGCATCCTGTGCCAAATCGCGCGAACCGGGAGACGAACGTGAAGGCATGGCTGTCAAGGGAAGCGGGCGGACCGGAATCGCTGCATCTTGAAGAGGTTGCCGATCCCGTCGCCGGGCCGGGGCAATTGCTGGTCCGCATCCATGCCGCCTCGCTCAACTTCCCCGATACCCTGATCATCGCCGATCGCTACCAGCACAAGCCGCCCCGCCCCTTCACCCCCGGCACCGATGCCGCCGGCGTGGTCGAGGCGGTGGGCGAAGGCGTCACCGGCTTCGCGGTGGGTGATCGGGTGGCCGGGCTGGTCCCCACCGGCGCGCTGGCCGAGCGCGCCGTGATGGACGAATGGCGCGCCTTCCCGATCCCTGCGGAAATGCCCTATGCCGTGGCCGCCGCGCTGATCATGGTCTACGGCACCACGATCCACGCCCTCGTCGATCGCGGCCGCCTGCAGGCGGGCGACAGCCTGCTGGTGCTCGGCGCGGCCGGCGGCACCGGGCTGAGCGCGGTCCAGGTCGGCAAGGCGCTGGGCGCGCGCGTGGTCGCCGCCGTATCGAGCCAGGCCAAGGCCGAGGCCGCCCGCGCCGCCGGGGCCGATGCGGCGATCGTCTATCCCACCGGCCCGCTCGACAAGGCCGCCTCGCGCGCCTTGGCCGACCAGTTCAAGGCCGCCGCCCCCGATGGCTACGCCGTGGTCTACGATCCGGTGGGGGGCGACTATGTCGAACCGGCCCTGCGCGCCATCGGCTGGGAAGGGCGCTACCTCGTCATCGGCTTCACCGCCGGCATCGCCCACCTGCCGCTCAACCTCGTCCTGCTCAAGGCCTGCAACGTGGTCGGCGTGTTCTGGGGCGCCTGGACCATGCGGAACCGCGCGCAGAGCCGGGCGGAAATGGCGCAATTGTTCGCCATGTGGCAGGAGGGCCGGATCGCCCCGCCGATCGGCGCGCACTTCCCCTTCGCCCTGGCCCCCCAAGCCCTCGCCGCGCTCGACGAACGCCGCGCGGTCGGCAAGCTCATCGTGGATGTGGTGGCGCCGCAATAGCCAGGCGCCGCGCCGGAACGCCCCGCCCTCAATCGCCCGCAAGCCGGCGCGCGCGCGGATCGCGCCCGGTGCGGGTCCATTCCGCCAGTTCCATCACCGAATAGTCCGGCAGCCCCCGGCGCACCATCAGGTCGGCCAGGCTCCCGGCCGGCTCGCGCAGGTCCGCGCCGGCCATCACCTCGTCCCAGTGGGCCAGGATCGCCTCGGGGCTGGTCTCGTCGCCGGGCGCCTGCCAGCCCTCGCTGGTGGCAAGCACGATCCGCGCATGGCGCCCGCCGCCCACCTGGATCGCCTCGCCCTGGGCCGGGCACAGCGGGTGGGCCAGCAAGGCCACCAGCGGGGCGATGTTCTCGGGCGTGAAGGCCTCGATCCCCCGCTGCAACTGGGCATCGGGCACCACCAGCCGCCCCGGCGGAAAGGCCGCCGGCAGGATCAGGTTGGCCTTGATGTCGCAGGCCGGATCGCGGCGCAGGTCGGCCGCGATGGCGCGGGTGAAGGCAAAGACCCCGCCCTTGCCCGCGGCATAGACCGCCGTGCCCGGCAGCCCGAACATCGAGCCTGACCCCACGTTGACGATCCGGCCATGGCCCTGCGCCCGGAACACCGGCAGGGCCGAACGCACGAGGTTGAGCGTGGCCACCAGGTGAACCCCCAGCAGGCGCGCGGTTTCTTCCGCGTCGGGCAGCGAATCGCCGTAGACCCCGGCATTGCACACCACCGCGTCCAGCCGGCCCCAGCGCTCCAGCGCGCCGGCCACCAGCGCCTCGGTCGCCGCCGGATCGGCCATGTCGCCCCGGTCTTCCACCGCCGATCCGCCCGCCGCCGCCACCAGCGCCACGGTTTCGGCCGCCCCGGCAATGTCGTTGGCGATCACCCGCGCGCCGCGTGCACCCAGCAGCCGGGCATAGGCCTGGCCCATCCCGCGCCCCGCCCCGGTGATCGCGATCACCGCCCCGTCGAAGCGCAGCTCGGGCATGGCCGGTTCGTCCTTTTCAGTCGCGGAACGAGGGGTCGATCCGGTCGAGCTTGCGGAGCAGCGCCGGCCACGACAGGCGCTCGGCCAGCATATTCATGATGGCAAGGTTCGATTGCCCGGCCACCTTGTCCGCCACCCCCTGGTGCGGATCGAGCACATTGTCGCGCCCGCCGGCCAGCATCAGCACCTGCATCTGGCAGGCGCGTTCCAGATAATACATCCGCTGGAAGCACTGGCCCACCGTGGCGCCCAGCGCCAGGGTGCCGTGGTTTCGCAGGATCATCGCGTTGCGCGCGCCCAGATCGGCCACCATCCGCTCGCGCTCGTCCAGGTCGAGCGCGATGCCCTCGTAGTCGTGATAGGCCAGGTCGTGGACCACCATCATCGCGGTCTGGGTGTTGGGCAGCAGCCCGCATTTCATCGCGGAAACGGCCTGCCCGTGCGGCGTGTGGAGGTGCATCACCGCCACGCTGTCGGCGCGCGCCATGTGCACGGCGCTGTGCACCACGAAACCGGCCGGGTTCACCTTGTGGTCGGTGGGGTGAACCGGGCGCCCCGCCATGTCCACCTTGACCAGCGCCGAGGCGGTGATCTCCTCGAACATCATCTCGTAGGGGTTGAGCAGGAAATGGTGCTCCGGCCCGGGCACGCGGGCCGAAAGGTGGGTGAAGATGAGATCGTCCCAGCCGTGAAGCGCCACCAGCCGGTAGGCGGCGGCAAGGTCCACCCGCAGCTCCCATTCCCCCGGGGCCATGGTGCTCCGGTCGGCGGGTGCGGCAAGTGTGGCCATGGCGCCTCTCCTTGTGGCTGGGCTGGCGGGACCTACCCCGCCGAAACGCTCGCCTGCGCGATCCGCTCCGCCAGCGCCGCCTTGAGCGCGGGCTGCGCCACCTTCATCGAGGGCGTGCGCGGCAATTCGTCGAACAGGAAGATATAGGTCGGCACCTGATAGGCAAGCAGGCCTTTCTTCAGGAATTCGCGCAGTTCGCCGTCCGAAGGCGCGGTCGCCCCGGCCTTGATCAGGTAGGCCGCCGCCGGCACCTGGCCCAGCCGCTCGTCGGGCAGGCCGATCACCGCGGCCTCGCGGATCGCCGGATGGTCCTGCATGGCCTTGACCACGTCCTCGGGAAACACCTTGAACCCGCCGCGGATGATCGCATTGTCGGCCCGGCCCTTGATGTAGAGGAAATCGTCCGCGTCGATCACGGCAAGATCGGTGGTCCGCATCCAGTCGCCATTGCCCAGGTGCGGCGCGCGCAGTTCGAGCAGGCCTTGCTCGCCGCGCGCCAGCGGCGCCAGCGTTTCGACGTCGACCGTGCGCGCCTCAAGCCCCGGGTTGATCCGGCCCACCGAGCCGCGCTTGGCCGGATAGTGCGCCTTGTAATCGGAAAGGGTCCAGCCCGCGCCGGCCCCGGCGAATTCGGTGGCGCTGTAGTTCTGCAGCACCGGAATGCCATAGCGCTCATAAAAGGCATCGGCGAGATCGGGATCAAGCGGGGCCGTGCCGGTGCGGAAGGCCGAAAGGCTGGCGAGGCGCTCCTTCGCCACATTGGCATCAAGGATCATCCGCAGCGCGGCCGGCGGCGCGCTCGCCACCTTCAGCCCGTGGCGCTCCACCGCGCCCACCCAGCCTTCCACCGTGAAGCGCGGCAGCACGGCCACCTTGCGGCCGGCCATGATCGCATTCATCAGCCCGAAGATCCCGGCGATGTGGGTGAAGGGCGCGTTGACCAGCACCACCTGGTCACGCAGCCTGGGCGGCTCGCCCTGCTTGCGCCCGTCATAGACCGCCGCGCCCAGCACCGATTGCTCGATCGAGCGGCGCTGGAGCGGGATGCGCTTGGGGGTGCCGGTGGTGCCGCTGGTGAGCATTTCCACCGCCACGTCGTTTTCCGCGAAAGGACGCAGCTTGCCAAGGTCGGCCTTGCCCAGCCCGTCAACCACGCGCACCGGATCGGCGCGGTCGGTGGTCAGCACCAGGCCCAGGCAGCCGGTTTCCCGCGCGGCCTCGATCACGCCGGCGCGCGCCCAGTCCGATTCGAGGCCGAAGATCGCGCCCGGCTTCAGCGTGCGGATATCCTCGCACAGCCGGTCATCGGGAAGCGAGGGGTTGAGCGTGACGAGGCAGCGGCCCGAGGCCAGCACGTGAACCAGCGCCCCGGCCATCTCCGGGCGGTTCTTGAGCATCCCGGCCACGCGGGCATCCTTGCCCAGGCCATTGGCGGCCAATTGCCGCTCCAGCGCCTGGCCGATCGCGGCCAGATCGCCCCATGACCACCATTGCCCATCCAGCTCGGCGGCGGGCGCGGCGGGATCGAGCGAGAAGATCTGGTTCACGAGTTCGGCAAGCTTGGACATCTTGGGCACCTCTATCCTTGCCTTCG
The DNA here is from genome assembly GCF_042646485.1 of Novosphingobium bradum. NCBI lineage: Bacteria > Pseudomonadati > Pseudomonadota > Alphaproteobacteria > Sphingomonadales > Sphingomonadaceae > Novosphingobium > Novosphingobium bradum. The sequence continues at coordinate 108,489 of NZ_JBHRTQ010000001.1, forward strand.
CTCTTGCTCCGCTTGGCCCCAGCGTCAAGTTCCGAAACCGGCAAACCGGCCAATCCGGCGCACAAATCGCTAGACGATTGCCACCCAACCCGAGCCAGAGCAGGATGACTTGGCGTTGAAGCGCAATGCCCTTCCCCGGTGGGGAAGGGTTGGGATGGGGGTTCCCCGCCAGCGCGGCATCCCCACCCCCAGCCCCTCCCCAATGGGGAGGGGAGACCAGCGCTGCCATCTCATCCCGCTCCAGCCGCGCTCAGGCGATCACCCCGGCGGCCTTGAGCGCCTCCAGCCGGTCCCAGTCCAGCCCCAGTTCCAGCAGCACCTCCTCGGTCTGCTCCGAAGCCTCGGGCGCGCGGCTGCCCGGCGGCGCCTCGCCGCCAAAGCTCACCGGGCCGCGCACGATCCGCATCGGCTCGCCCCCGTCGCTCGCCTCGACCTCGGCCAGCATCCCGTTGGCCAGCGCCTGTTCGTCGCCGAGCAGATCGAGGAAGCTCTGGACCGGCGCCCATTGCCCCGAATAGCCGCGCAACTGCTCGCGCCAGTAGGCAAAGGGCCGCGCGGCAAAGGCCGCCGCGATCCGCTCGCCCGCCGCCTGCCAGTTTGCGATCAGTGCCTCGGTCGTGGCGAAGCGCGGGTCGGCCAGCATATCGTCCAGCCCCATCACCTTGAACAGGCTCTCGCGGTGCGGCCCCGGCGCCATGGTGAACAGGTTGATCGCCTTGCCATCGCTGGTGCGGAAATTGCCGATGAGCGGATTGTTCGGCGCATTGCCCCAGGCCGGCATCCGGGGCCGCAGCACCTTGTCCGCCAGCGAGGCGATATTGACCGAGACCCCGCCGGCCCACCAGGCCGTGCTCATCAGCGACACGTCGACCTCGGTCGGCTCGCCGGTCTGGGCGCGGTGAAACAGCGCGGCGGCGATCCCGCCGGCCAGGTTCATCGCCCCGATCGAATCGCCGATCGCCTGGACCCCCTGCCCCATCGGCGCGTCGAACCCCTCGGGGGTGAGCGAATGGCCGATCCCCCCGCGCGACCAGAAGGCGGTCACGTCAAACCCGCCCACGTCGCGCTCCGGCCCCTTGTCGCCATGGGCGCTGGCCCGGGCATAGATCACCTGGGGGTTGATCGCGCGCAGGTCGTCCACCTCGATCTTCAGCCTGGCGCGCAGCGACGGGCGGTAGGAGGTCAGCACCACGTCGGCGCGGCGCACCAGCTCGTGAACCAGCGCGAGGCCTTCCGGCGTCGCATAGTCGATCCCCACGCTGCGCTTGCCGCGGTTGGTGTGCTCGATCACCGGGTTGCGGGCATCGCTGATCGCCAGCCCGCCCAGCCGCGCCAGCCCGCGGATCGCATCGCCGCGCAGCGGGTGCTCCACCTTGATCACCTCGGCGCCCCATTCGGCAAGGATCGCCCCGGCCGCCGGCGCGAAGATGTATTCGGCCAGTTCCACCACCTTCACGCCGGCCAGCACCCGGGTCATGGTCAGGCACCCCCGGCCGGCACGAACAGCTTGCGAAGTTCGGCCTTCAGCACCTTGCCGTTGGCGTTGCGCGGCAGCAGTTCGGGCCAGAAGCGGATCTCCACCGGCACCTTGAAGGCGGCCAGCCGGTGGCCCACCGCCTCGCGCAGTTCGGCGGCGCTCACCCTGCCGCCGGGCCGCAGGTGGACCACGGCCACCGGCTCCTCGCCCAGGGTCGGGTGGGGCCGGCCCACCACGGCGGCATCGAGCACGTCGGGGTGTTCGTGGAGCGCGTGCTCCACTTCCAGGCAATAGATGTTCTCGCCGCCCCGGATCAGCATATCCTTGGCCCGGTCGACGATCGCGAGATAGCCCTCCGCGTCGAGCCGGCCGATGTCGCCGGTCCGCAGCCAGCCATCGACAAAGGTTTCCGCCGTGGCCTCGGGCCGGTTCCAGTAGCCGCGCACCACCTGCGGCCCGCGCGCCCAGATCTCGCCCGTGGCGCCCACCGGCAGGACCGTGGTGCCGTCCTCGGGATCGCGGATCTGGAGATCGCAGACCGGCGAACAATAGCCCGCGCTCTCGGGATGGCCGGAATAGTCGCGGCCCACGGCCATGGCGAAGGCGGCGCAGGTCTCGGTCATGCCCCAGCCGCTGCCGGGCACCGCCCGGGGGAAATTCGCCGCGATCCGGCGGACCAGCTCGGGCGAGGCCGGAGCGCCGCCGAAGGTCAGCCCGGTCAGGCTCGAAAGGTCCGCCCCGCCCCGCTCGGCCCGTTCCACCAGTTGCCAGGCGATGGTCGGCACCCCGCCGGTCGCGGTCACCTGCTCGGCCTCGATCAGCGCCACCGCCTGGTCCACGTCCCAGCGCCGCATCAGCACCACCCTGGCCCCGGCGTTCAGCCCCAGCACCAGCTGGCCGGTCAGCCCGGTGGCATGGAACAGCGGCACGGCCAGCAGGTTGACCCGCTGCGGCCCGGTCATGGCCATGGCCGCCGCCGCCTCGTCGCTCGGCACCGGCTGGCCGCAGCGCAGCAGGTTGACCATGCCCGGCAAGGCCGCCGCCGCCACGGTGCAGCAGATGTTGCGGTGCGAGGCGATCGCGCCCTTGGGCTTGCCGGTGGTGCCCGAGGTATAAAGAATCGCCGCATCGTCATCGGGCGCGATGGCCACCGCCGGCAAGGGCGCGTCGGGCAGGTCGCCCCAGCGTTCCGGCGCGCCCAGCACGGCATCGAGCGAGGCGATTCGCGGATCATCCGGCAGCGGACCGGACGGCCGGGCCACGTAGATCCTTTCCAGCGCCGGGCAGGCATCGAGATGCGGCAGGATGCGCGCCAGCCGCTCCTCGTCGACAATGGCGATCCGCGCGCCCGAATCGGCCAGGCCAAACTCCAGCTCCGGCCCGGTCCACCAGCCGTTGAGCGGCACGTTGATCGCGCCCATGATCACCGAGCCATAGAAGGCCACCGGCCATTCCGGCAGGTTCCGCATGATCAAGGCCACCCGGTCGCCCTTGCCCGCGCCATCGGCGATCAGCCTTTCCGCAAGGTGGATCGAAGCCCGGCGGAAGGCCTCGTAGGTCACCCGGTCATCCTCGTAGACCAGGAATTCGCGCGGGCCGAACCGGCGCGAGCCTTCGAACAGCTCGGCCAGGTTGCGCGGGATGCGGCGCCACACCCGGGTGCGGCGCCCGCGGATCTCCTCCTCGCCAATCTCGAAGCGGCTGCCCGGCCCGGTCAGCCGGGCAAAGGCCTCGGCCAGCGACATGGCCGGCCAGTCGGCTTGCGAAACGTCCCGTGCCACCTCACTCTCCCCTTGTTCCCCGCGCCCTGTCCCGGGCCTTGCGGCGCCCGGTCAGGCGCTTTCGGCAGGCTCCCGGCTCTTGCCGGTCCGCCGCCCCGGCGCCTTGGCCGACACCGCGATCTTCTGGTCGGCCAGCAGGAGTTCCAGCCGCGCCAGCACGTCCACCGCCTCGGCCACCCGGTCACGGGTCAGCCCGGCCTCGAGCTGCTCGGCCCAGGGCGCCTGGCGCACGTTGGCCTGGCGGTAGACCTCGATCCCCGCCTCGCTCAGCATCACCAGCCTGGCCCGGCGATGGTGCGGGTTCGGCTCCAGCCGGACAAGCCCCCTGGTTTCCAGCAGGTCGACGATGCGCTGCACCGATTGCCGCGCGAGGCCGATGTGGCGGGCAATCTGCGGCACGGTCAGCGGCACCGGCGAAAGGCTGAGCGCGCCCAGCACCTGCCACCAGGCCGGGGTGATGCCGATATCGGCCACCAGCCGCGCGCCCGCTTCAAGCAGGCTGCCGCCAACGCGAAAGATGCTCACGATCAGCGCGTTGATGGGAGTGATGTCTTCGCCGTCGAGATGCAGCATGGCCGCCTTGTTCCGTGTCCGCGCGCGGCTTGTCAACCGCGCGACTTGTCAGCCACCCAGCCGCCCGCCCTCGATATCGATCACCTGCCCGTCCACGAAGGCGCCGGCCCGGCTGGCGAGGAAGATCGCCAGCCCGCCGATATCCTCGGCCGTGCCCAGCCGGCCCACCGCCGCCCCGGCCATCCACGCCTGCGCCGCGCCATCGGGCAGGCGGTCGTTGGCGCGCGAGGGGAAGAAGCCCGGGGCGATGGCGTTGACCAGCACCCGGTGCGGCGCCAGCACCTTGGCCATGCCCCGCGTCATCTGCTCCACCGCTGCCTTGGATGCGCCGTAAACCAGCGTCGCCGGGCCGGTCGATCGCGCGCTGACCGAGGAGAGGTTGATCACCCGCGCCCACCGGTCCTCGCGCGCCGCCGCCTTGAGCAGGGGCAAGAGCTGCTGCACCAGGAAGAACGGCGTCTTGAGATTGAGGTCGAACACCTTGTCCCAGCCGGCCTCGGGAAATTCCTCGAAGGGCGCCACCCAGCCCATCCCGGCATTGTTGACCAGCACGTCAAGCCGGTCGGTCCGCTCGGCCAGGTCCCTGGCCAGCGCCTCGGCCCCGGCCACCGGGCCAAGCCGCGCGGGGATGGCGGTGCAGTCCCCCAGCGCGGCCAGCTCCGCCCCGGCCTCGGCCAGCCGCGCGGGATCGCGGCCGGTGATGAACACCCGCGCCCCGTTCACCACGAAGGCCCGCGCGATCATCAGCCCCAGCCCGGCCGTTCCGCCGGTCACCAGCACCCTGCGCCCGCTCACGTCGAACAGCGAGCCGATGGCCAGGCCCGTCCCGCTCATTCGGGCAGCTTGAACAGCTTGCGGGCCGTGCCCCCCAGGTATTGCGGCCAGACCGCATCCTTGAACGGCACCTTCTCCAGCTCGGCGAAGGTCCGCTCCAGCTCGATGCCGAAGGGGAAATAGCCGGCGTGGAGCACCTTGCCCGCGCCCCGGCTGTTGGCATAATCGATGATTTCCTGCGGGATATACTTCGGCGCGAAGCCCGAGGTCGAATAATAAAGGTTGGGCCACTTGAGCATCAGCTTCACCGCCAGGTCCGCCCAGGGTTCCCCGCCGTGGCGCATGATGATCTTCAGCTCGGGAAAATCGAAGCACACCTCGTCAAGCCAGCCGACATATTGCGGCATCATCTTCAGGCGCGGCCCCGGCACGCCCACGGCGATGAACACCGGCAGGTCCAGCTCCACGCACTTGGCATAGATCGGATACCACAGCTTGTGGTTGATCGCGATCGGCGGGAAGGAACCGGCGGGGAAGATCGTCACCCCGCGAATGCCGTGTTCCTCGTGGGCCGCCACGATCGCGCGGACCGCGTCCATGCCGTTGTTGCCGTCCACCCCCAGGGTGCCGATGAAGCGGTCGGGATGGCGGCGCAGGGCTTCCGGCGTCGCCCGCGCGGTCATGCTGACCACGCCCCATTCGATCCCGAACTGGTCCATCTTGCGAAGGGTCTCGTCGATCGAGATCGCCGGGTCCGCGTCGGGCGCCAGCTCCTCGGGGATGTCGTTGAACATATAGGCATGGGGGTGAACCCCTTCCTTGTACTCCGGCCGCAGCCCCGGCATCTTCGGGTGCGGGTCCACCTCGCGGAACCCGATCAGCGTGTCGACGATACGGCCACCCTTGAACATCATGCCTCTGTTCCTTCCGTCATGTTCGCGCAATTCCCGTGTCGATCATGGCCCGCCGCCGCCACCGCCATCAGGCGAAGTCCGGAACGGCGGCCAGCCCATCCGGCTCGCCCCGGCGCTGGAGGTCGCCCGCGAAGGTCCGCCCGGCGGCGAGATAGCACAGGGTCGACAGCGTAAAGACCGCGGGCACCACCAGCATGGCGATGCCCAGCGCCTGCTCTGCGTGGCGGGCGGCCAGGCTATCGCTGATCAGGCCAATCACCAGCGGCCCCAGCCCGCCCAGCACCGCGGTGCAGAACAGGAGCGTGGCCGAAGTGCGCGCGCGCACTTCCGGTTCCACCAGCCGGTAGAGCGCCAGCACGGTCAGCGGCACGTAGCAGTTCATCCCCCCCGCGCCCACGGCCAGGCAGGCGACCGCGAGGTTGGTGTCGGCCACCGTGTAGCCCGCCAGCCAGGCCGGAACGGTCAGCCCGGTGATCCCGGCAGCCACCCGGATGATCCAGCGCGGATCGCCGGCGGCCGAAAGCCGGTCGGCCAGCCAGCCGGTCAGGACGATCGCGCTCACCCCGAACACCCCGGTGCCGATGCCGAGGCGAATGCCCGCATCGGCGATGGTCATGCCGTGGACCCGCATCAGGAAGGCGGCGGTAAAGGCGTTGGAGGAATAGCCGCCGATGGCGATGAACGATCCGGCCAGCACCAGCAGCACCCCGGTGCGGGTGCGGAACAGATCGTACCAGTGCCCCGGAACCGCCCGCGCTGCCGCCCCGTCCTCAGGATCGGTCACGCTCCCCGGCCCGGCGGCGCGCAGCACCAGCGCCACCACCGGCGCGAAGACCAGCCCCGCCGCGCCCATCATCAGGCAGGTCAGACGCCAGCCGAAGGCGCCGGCCAGGTAGCCCCCGCCCATCATCCCCGCCAGCAGCCCGATCGGTGATCCCAGCGCCACCAGCGAAAGCGCCCGGCCCCGCCGCTCGGGCGCGAAGTGGCGCGAAACGAAGGCCTGCGAACTGGGCGTGCAGCCCGCCTCGCCCACGGCCACGCCCAGCCGCGTCGCCCCGAAGGCGAGGCCCGAACGCGCCACCGATCCCAGCGCGGTCATCGCGCTCCACAGCGCCAGCGAGCCAGCGATCACCGCGGTATAGCGCCCCCGGTCGGCCAGGCGCGAAACCGGGATCCCGGCCACGGCATAGACCAGCAGGAACCCCGCGCCGTTGATCAGCCCCAGCGCCGTGTCGGACAGCGCCAGATCGCGGCGGATCGGCTCGGCCAGCATTCCGGGGAGGATGCGATCAAGGTAGTTGAGCAGGCCGACCAGCATCAGCACCACCACCGCCAGCCACGGTTCGGGCCGCGCCGCCACACGCCCCGCTTGCCCCGCCGGGCGATTGTCGGTCATGATCCTCTCCACCTGGCGCCGCTGGAGCGACGCTTCAATTGGGTGGATGATTGCACCCGGATCGCGGCAGGGCAAGTGCCTGGCCGCCCGGGCGCGGACGGAAGGGGACTTGCGAATGAACGTCAGCGAAGCCGTGGCCAGGCGCCGCTCGATCCGGGCTTTCCTCGATACCCCGGTCGATGGCGCGGTGCTGCGCGGCGTGCTCGAAGCCGCGCGCCGCGCGCCGTCGGGCGGCAATGTCCAGCCGTGGCACGGCGTGGTCGTCGCCGGCGATCCGCTCACCGCCCTGATCGCGCGGGTGGCCGAGGCCATGGCCCGCGGCGAATCCTCTGCCGACTATGCGGTCTATCCGCCCGACCTGCCCCAGCCCTACCGCGCCCGCCGCTCGCTCTGCGCCGAGGAGATGTATGGCACCATGGGCATCACGCGCGATGATCGCCCGGCCCGGCTCGCCCATGTCCGGCGCAATTTCACCGCCTTCGGCGCGCCGGTCCTATTGTTCTGCCACACCCCCCGGCTGATGGGTCCGCCGCAATGGTCGGATCTGGGGATGTGGCTGCAAACCATCATGCTGCTGCTGGTGGAGGCGGGGCTCGATAGCTGCGCGCAGGAAGCATGGTCGTCGCACGGCGGGCTGATCCGCGCCGAACTCGGCATTCCCGACGATCACGTGCTGTTCTGCGCGCTGGCGATCGGCCACGCCGATCCCGCCGCCCCGGTCAACGCCACGGTCACCAGCCGCGCGCCGCTGGATGAAACCGTTCGCTGGCTCGGGTGACAGGAAATCCCCCCACAGCGCCGCGACGATGACCACCGCCCGGACCCTGCCAAGTCCTTGACAATGCCCCCCGCCCCGGGCGCACTATCCCCAGATGACCGGGACCGCCCGGCACCCAGGAGTGGATGATGACAGCAAGCCAGCCAGTGCACCGCACCGACGTGATCATTGTCGGCGCGGGGATCTCGGGCATCGGCGCGGCGGTCCAGCTCGGCCAGCAATGTCCCGGCAAGTCGTTCGTCGTGCTCGAAGCGCTGGAAAGCTTCGGCGGCACCTGGCTGGTCCACAAGTATCCCGGCATCCGCTCCGACAGCGATCTCTACACCTTCGGCTACCGCTACAAGCCGTGGACCGGCCAGCCGATCGCCACCCGCGCCGAGATCCTGCGCTACCTTGGCGAAACGATCGACGAATTCGGCGTGGCCGACCGCTTCCGCTATGGCCGCAAGGTCCTCTCCGCCGCCTGGTCGAGCGCGGAAAACGCCTGGACCCTCACGGTCGCCAACACGGCCGAGGGCACCACCGAAACCTATGTCGCCAATTTCCTGTGGTCCTGCCAGGGCTACTATCGCCACGAACGCGGCCACACCCCCGAATGGCCGGGTTTTGACAGCTTCGCCGGCGAGGTGATCCACCCGCAGACCTGGCCGGAAGACGCGGATCTCGCCGGCAAGCGGGTGGTCTGCATCGGCTCGGGGGCCACGGCCGCCACCCTCATCCCCAGCATCGCCGACACCTGCGCCCACATCACCCTGCTCCAGCGGTCGCCCACCTTCTTCACCATCGGCCGCAACACCGACGAACGCGCGCGCGAACTCTTCGCGCAAGGGCTGAGCGAGATGGAGGTGTTCCACCAGCTCCGGGCCGAGCGGCTGGAGGGCGCGCGCGTGCTCGCCGAGCGCTCGTTCAACGATGTCGAGAACCTGCGCCGCGACCTGATCGACGGGGTTCGCAAGTATCTGCCCGAAGATCTCGTCGAGGCCCATTTCCAGCCCCGCTACAAGCCCTGGCAGCAGCGCATCGCCTTCATTCCCGATGCCGACATGATGGAGGCCTTCGCGCAAGGCCGCGCCTCGGTGGTCACCGACCAGATCGACCATTTCACCCCCGATGGCATCCAGCTCCAGTCCGGCCAGTTCCTCCCCGCCGACGTGGTGATCACCGCCACCGGCTTCGACATGGCGGTGATGCCCGGCGTGCCCTTCACCGTCGATGGCGCGCCGGTGGACTGGTCGCAGACCATTTCCTACCGCGGCACCATGTTCGCCGGCGTGCCCAATCTCGCCTGGGTGATGGGCTACTTCCGCGGCTCGTGGACCTTGCGGGTCGACCTGTTGTGCGATTTCATCTGCCGCCTGCTCCAGCGGATGGACCGGCTCGGCGCCGCCCGGGTCGATGTGCGCCCCACCCCGGAAGACGATGCCCTCCCCCGCAAGGACTGGATGGACCTCGACGTGTTCAACCCCGGCTATCTCCAGCGCGCCCTGCCCCACCTGCCCAGGCGGCTCGATACCCCGCGCTGGCGCCACACCCAGGACTACCAGGCCGATCTGGTCGACCTGCCGGCGGTGACCTTCGAGGAACCCGAATTCATCTACACCGCCGCAGCTTCAGGCGCCGCGCCCGGCGGCCATCCCGGCGGCAAGGCCAGCGCGGCCGCCCCGGCCGAAGCCTGACCCTTCCTTCCCGCAAAGGACCGCCCCCATGCCCAGCTATGCCACCGTCGGCTCCAACCGCATCGAACAGGCCCGTGCCTTCTACGACGCCCTGCTGGCCACCGCCGGCTACGAGAAGGCCTTCGACCATCCCAGCGGCGGGCGGATCTATCGCGGCCCCGGCGGAATGTTCGGCGTGCTGCGCCCGCATGATGGCGGCGAGGCCAGCTTCGGCAATGGCCAGATGACCGGTTTCGCCATGGACAGCCGCGCCGGGGTCGATGCCTTCCACGCCACGGCGCTCGAAATGGGCGGCACCTGCGAGGGCGCCCCGGGCCTGCGCGGCGGCAACTCCACCTCCTACTTCGCCTATGTCCGCGATCTCGATGGCAACAAGCTCTGCGCCTTCTGCTTCAAGCCCGAAGGCTGAGGCGGGCCGCGCCTCCGCGCGAAATTGAATCCCGCCTTTGGTCGCCAGGCTGAACGAAACGGCCCCTAGCGCCCGGTCCAGACCGGCGCGCGCTTTTCCACGAAGGCGCGCGGGCCTTCGCGGAAATCCTCCGAATTTCGCAGCGCGCTCATCCGCTCGGCCACGAGCACCCGTCCGGCCCCGTCGTTCGCAGCCTGGAGCGAACGCATCACCCCCAGCGAGAACTGCACCGCCAGCGGGCCGTTGGCCGCGATCGTCTCGGCCAGCCCGCGCGCGGTCGCCAGCGTTTCGCCCGGCGCGACCAGGCGGTTGACCAGCCCGAACCGCTCCAGGAACCCCGCATCCACCGGCGCGCCGGTGACCACCAGCTCGTTGGCCACGTTGCGCGGGATCATCCCGGCGATCCGCTGCAAGCCCCCGCCCGCCGCGATCAGCCCCTGCTTCACCTCGGGCAGGCCGAACAGCGCGGCGCTTGAAGCCACGATCAGGTCGCAGGCCAGGCACAACTCGAAGCCGCCGCCCAGCGCCTTGCCTTCCACCGCCGCGATCCAGGGCTTGGTCCGCGCCGCATAGACCAGCCCGGCAAAGCCGCCCGATGGCGTCTCGATCCCCTTGCCGGTGCCGCTCGCGGTCGCGGCCAGATCGGCCCCGGCGCAGAACATCCGCTCGTCGCACGAGGTCAGGATCACCGCGCGCACATCGCGGTCGGCCTCGATCGCGCGGACGATCCGCTCCATCGCGTCGGCCGCCTCGACATTGATCGCATTGCGCTTCTCGGGCCGGTTGAGCGTCACCAGCGCGATGTTGGCGCTGAGCATTTCCAGCAATACCGGCGGCGCGGCTTCCCCTGACATATGGCCCTCTCCCTGCGGACTTGTGCCTTTGGCCCAACCGTCGCGCAGAAGCGCGGCGGGGACAAGCCCCGCCGCGCCGCAAGGTCCATCGGCCCGGCGATCACATCGCGCCGGGCCGGGATGAAGGATCAGGCCTCGGCCGTCTCGGCCGCCGCGGCCTTGCCCGCAACCTTGCTCGCACCATTGCCCGCACCGGCCGCCTTGGCCGGCTTGGCCGGGCGGCGGTTCTTGCCCCAGCCCTGGCCGGTGTCGAGGCTGCCGAACAGCCAGTCGTAGAACAGGCTGATCGTGGCGAAGTTGCCGGAATCGAACCGCTTGTGATGCACGTGGTGCATATCGGTGGCATATTTCAGGTAGCGATAGGGCCAGTGGCCCACGTCCTGGCGGTCATGGTTGTGCAGGTTGATCTGGATGAAGGCCACCGCGGTGATGATGATCGTGATCACGTCCAGCCCGCCCATCGCCAGGCCGAGCGCCAGGATCACGGCGGCATAAAGCCCCTGCCCCATCAGGTTCTCGATCGGGTTGAGGTAGCTGGAATCCATCCGGCAGGGATTGTGCTGCTGGTGATGGGTGGCATGGACCCACAGCAGCGGCCCGGGGCCGAAGCCGCCATCATGAAACAGGAAGCGGTGCACCAGGTAGTAGAAGAAATCGTAGACCATCAGCACGATGAACACGTCGAGCGCGATCTTCCAGCCCGATTGGGTGCCGGTGGTGGCCACCAGCGGCACCGCCAGCACGAAGATCAGCCCAAGGCCAAGGATGCCCCAGGCGCCGCTGCGGTGGCTCACGGCCATGTAGTTGGCGCGGTCCTTGCGCTGGGCGGCGGCCTCGCGGTTGAGCCGGGCGGTGTCGCGGAAGCCCGGCGCCAGCCGCAGCAGGCGCCCGCCCACCAGCGGGATGAGCGCGGTCATCACCATGGTCAGCAGGGCCAGCTTCCACTGGTAGATGCCGGAAACGCTCAGCGCCTCCGGGGTGAGCAACATGGTCAGGTCGGTCACTGTCTTGTCCTCGCAAGGTTCGTGAGTTGTTGGGCAAGAACCCGGGCGCCCGCGGGGCCAAGGTCGGCGAGCAATTGCTCGGAAAGGCTCTGGATGCGGCGGCGCAGCACCCGCGCGGGATCGTAGCGCCCGGCCACGCTGGCATACCAGCCGGCCATCCCCTCGCTCAGGAGCGCGAACCGCGCCTCGCCCAGCACCGAGCGGATTTCGGCCTCGATTTCCAGTTCGCTGCGCCGCCCGGCGGCAACCAGCGCCTCGCCCTGCGGCGACAGGCGCAGGAACAGCTGGCGCGCATCGTCGGGATCGGCCAGCCGCTCGATATGGCCCAGCCGCTCCAGTTCGGCGGCGGCGAGCGCCACGGCCTGGCGGGTCACGCCAAGGATCGCGGCCAGATCGCGGATCTGGCCGATCCCGCCGGCGATCAGGCCGAACACGTGGCCGGCGCTGTCGCCCATCGGGGTGAACCCGGCGGCGACCAGCTCGGCGCCGATCCGGTCCCGCGCGAAGCGGCCCAGCGGCGGCACCAGCAGCACCAGCCGATCGCGCCCGCCCTCGGGCAGCGGCCCGGCCACGGCCGGCAGGGCGCGGCACAGGTCGGCCAGCGCCTCGGCCATGGCATCGAGCAGGAGCGCGCCCACCGCGCCCTCCACTTCGCCCAGCACGCCGCGCGCGGCGCGGCGCCCGTCGCGGATCAGGGCGCGGCCGCGCTCGCTCAGCGAGAGCAGGGTGGAGCGGCTGTCCGCCGGATTGGGCCGCCGTTCGATCAGCCGCCCCTCGTCCAGCTCACGCAGCACCCGGCTGCACGCCTGCTTGGAAATGCCCAGCGCCTCGGCCAGCTGGCCGGGCGAACAGCCCCCCTCCCCCAGCCGGTAAACGTAGTCGACATGGGCGAGGCTGAGCTTGCCGTAAGTGCCCTCGGCCTCCAGCCGCTCCATCACCCCGCGCAGCACCGAATGGGTCGCCAGCATCACCTGGGCAACAAGGCGCGGCTCGGCGCCTGGAGCCGAATCAACCTGGGCCGAATCAGACAGGGTGTGGCGGGCTGCCTCGCTCATGGCAATTTGGTAACACGCACTTGCACGAACTGACAAGCATGATTTACCAAATCCGCTACCCGCGCGGAAATGCGAAGGACGCCGCCCGCGAAAGGGCAGCGCCATCACGGCACCAGTCGAATCGGATCGGCCGGTCAGGCCAGGGCGAAGCTGCGGTAGCCCCGCGCCGCCTCGGCGTCGCAATGCGCCTTGTAGGCCGGGAACCCGCCGACAAACAGCAGGATCGCCCGCGCCTTGCCGGGGATATTGGCGCCCAGATACCAGTTGTCGCCCTTGGCCACCATGCTCGGCCCGGCCAGCTCGTCGATCAGCCGGCCCCACTCGGCCTGCGCCGCCTCGCCCGGCTCCATCGTGGTCACCCCGCGCCGCTCCATCTCGGCGATGCACTCGGCGAACCATTCGACCTGCTGCTCGTTGGCGGTGATGACATTGGCCAGCGCCGAACAGCTCTGCGGCCCGCCAACCATGAACAGGTTGGGAAAGCCGGCGGTCATCATGCCCAGGTAGGTATGCGGCCCCCGCGCCCATTCGTCCTTGAGCGACCGGCCTCCCCGGCCCCGGATGTCGATCCGGGTGAGCGAGCCGGTCAGCGCGTCGAACCCGGTGGCAAAGACCACCGCGTCCACCGCGTAATGGCCGTTCTCGGTCTCGAACCCGGCCTTGGTAAAGCGCTTGAGCGGATGGCGATAGAGATCGACCAGCGCCACGTTGGGCTGGTTGAACATCTCGTAGAAGCCGGTCGCCAGGATCAGGCGCTTGGTGCCATAGAGCGTGCGCGGCGCCAGCGCCTCGGCGGTGGCGGGATCCTTCACGATCTCGGCCACCTTGCCGCGCAGGAACTCGGTCGCCAGCATGGATGAACGCTCGTCGGTGAGCAGGTCGGTGAAGGCGCGGTGCAGCGCATAGCCGCCATAGGCCCAGGCCCGCTCGAACACCGCCTTGCGCTCCTCCGGCGTCACCGCCAGCGCCGAGACCGGATTGGCCGGCAGCACCGGCTCGGCCGGCGGCAGCGAGGCATACATCACCGCGCCGGGCTGGGCATTCCACTGCGCCCGCAATTCGCCATGCCGCGCCCTGACCTCGGCCCGCTCGGCGGCCCCCAGCGGGCGGTTGCCGGCCGGCACGATATGGGCCGGCGTGCGCTGGAGCACGTAGAGCTGCTCAGCCTCACCCGCCAGCGCGGCCGAAACCTGCACGCCCGAGGAGCCGGTGCCCAGCACCGCCACCCGCTTGCCGGCAAAGCTCACCGGCTCGTGCGGCCAGGCGCCGGTGTGATAGACCTCGCCGGCAAAGTCCTTCAGCCCCGGAAAATCGGGCAGGTGGGTGGCGAACAGCGGCCCGGTGGCCATGATCACCCAGCGCGCCCGCCAGGCCCGCCCGTCGCTGGCAGTCAGGGTCCAGCACGCCGCGTCCTCGTCCCACACCGCCGAGGCCACGCGGGTATCGAACCGCATCGACCGGGCAAGGTCGAGCCGGTCGACCACGAATTCGGCATAGCGCAGGATCTCGGGCTGGGCGGCGAAGCGCTCGGTCCAGTCAAACTCCTGCTGCAGCGCGTCGGAGAAGCTGAACGAATATTGCAGGCTCTCCACGTCGCAGCGCGCGCCGGGATAGCGGTTCCAGTACCAGGTGCCGCCCGGGCCGGCCCCGGCATCGAGCAGCAGGGCGTCCAGCCCCAGCCCGTCGCGCAGCCGCGCCAGCGCGTGGATGCCGCCAAAGCCGGCGCCCACGATCAGCACGTCCCGCAGTTCCGGCGCTTCGCCGCCAGCCATCATCCCGCTCCGGTCAGCCTTGTTCCATGCCGCCAATGTGGCGCGCCCGCCGCCGCGCCGCAATTGCCGTTTGCCCCCGCCCGCCATGCCGCCCCGGCATAGCGGGAAGGTGGCCCGTTCACGCCGGCGATTGCCCGTCGTCGGCCTTGATGCAGGTGCCGGTCACATAGTCGGAGGCCGGCGAGACCAGGAACAGCAGCGAGGAATCCAGCCCCTCCGGCTGGCCCAGCCGCTTGCGCGGATAGGACTGGAGGAAGCCGTCGCCCACCTGGGCCACCATCGCGTCCATCATCTCCGAGGCGATCGCGCCGGGCGCCAGCGCGTTGACGTTGATCCCGAAGCCGGCCCATTCGCGCGCCAGAACCTCGGTCATCCGCACCAGCCCGCCCTTGGTCGTGGCATAGAGCGCCGCCCCGCGCGCCGCGCTGTAGGTGAAGGCCGCCATCGAGGAGACGTTGACGATCTTGCCCGGCGCCCCGGCCGCCATCAGCCGCCGCGCCACCTCGCACGAAAGCACCCACGGCCCGCGCAGGTTGGTATCGATCACCGCATCCACCTTCTCGGGCGAAAGTTTGGTGGCATAGTGGGCATCGGGCAGCCCGGCATTGTTGACCAGGATATCGACCAGGCCCAGTTCCGCCTCGATCCGGTCAATCGCCGGCGCGATGGCCTCGCTGCGCGAAACGTCCAGCGCAACGGCCAGCGCCGTGCCGCCATCGGCGCGGATTTCGGCAGCCAGGGCTTCCAGCCGGTCCGCCCGCCGCCCGGCCAGCGCCACCCGTGCCCCGCAGGCCGCCAGCACCCGGGCAAAGCGCAGGCCGATGCCCGAACCCGCCCCCGTCACCAGCGCGGTGCGCCCGGCAAGGTCGATCGAAAAGTTCACCGGCGGATCGAGCGGCATGGTTTCTCCCTGGCTGCGGTTCCGGCCCCGGACTTTGCGGGGTCCGGTCGGTTTCAGTAATAGGTCCAGCCGCCGTCCACCGCCATCGCGGTCCCGTGGACGAAGCTCGATTGGGCCGAGGTCAGGTAGAGCACGGCCTGGGCGATTTCCGCCGGCTTGCCCAGCCGGTGCTGGATCGCCGAGGCCGCCAGCCGTTCGAGCGCGGCCTCGGGCAGGACGCCGGTCATCGGGGTCTCGACCAGGCCGGGGCACAGGGCATTGGCCCGGATGGCCGGTCCCTGCTCCATGGCGATGCACTTGGTCAGCTGGATCACCGCCGCCTTGGAGACGGCATAGGCGAGATTGTCGGCCATGGGCCTCAGCCCGGCGATCGAGGCGAAGTTCACGATGGTCCCGCCCCCGGCCCGGTGCAAGGCCGGCAAGGCCGCGCGGCAGACCAGCATGGTGCCGGTGAGGTTGACCGCCAGCACCTCGTCCCACTGGGCAAGGGTTTGCCCGGCAATGCCGCCTTGGCGCAGGATGCCCGCCGCGTTGACCAGCCCATCGATGCCGCCCAGCGCCGCCTCGGCCGTGGCCATGGCGGCATCCACCGCGGCCTCGTCGGCAACGTCGGCGGGCAGCGCGGTCGCCCCCAGCCGCGCGGCCATCGCGTCAAGCGCGGCGCCCGGCCGGTCAAGCAGCGCCAGCGCCGCGCCTTCCTGGAAAAACAGCTCCGCCGTCGCCGCCCCGATGCCCGAAGCGGCCCCGGTGATCACGATGCGGCGGCCCGCCAGCGCATTGGCCATGGCTCATTCCCTCCCCTTCCCGACTGGTCCCTGCCCCGCCCCCTTTTCCGGGGTGCCGGTTCGCCGGCTCTCGCGGGGTTTCGCCCTGCTTGCGCCAGATCGGGCGCCCAAGTCCAGAGCGCCCCGTGCCGTAGCCCGGTCAGGCGCGCCGGATCACTCGGCGGCAGCGGTCTGCTTCGGGCGCCGGAACAGGCCCACCCGGCCTTCCTTGCCGCCCTGGCCATGGTCCAGCGTGCCGAACAGCCAGTCGTAGAACAGCGAGATCGTGGCGAAGTTGCCGCCGGTGAACACCCGGTGATGGTTGTGGTGCATCACCGCCATCGTGTTGAGATAGCGGAAGGGGAAGCGGTCCGCCGTCCACAGGTCGTGGTTGTGGAGGTTGATCTGCTGGAAGGCGACGAAAGTGATCACCACCGTGGCCGGGTGCACCGGGCCAAGCAGCAGCGCGATGGCCAGCACGCTCAATCCATAAAGCCCGGTCCCGAAGAACAGCTCGATCGGATTGAGATAGGCGCCGTCCATCCGGTTGGGCACGTGCTGGCGGTGATGCACCGCATGAACCCACAGCAGCGGGCCGCCGAAGAAGCCTTCATCGTGGAACAGGAAGCGATGCCCGAGGTAGTAGAAGAAATCGTAGAACATCAGGATGACGAACACGTCACGCGGGATGGTCCACCAGGGCGAGGGCGCCAGGGTCATGGTGAAGGGCAGGATCACGCCCCACAGCACCACGGTCGCCACCTTGCTCCACCCGCCGATCCGCTTCATCACCTCGCCATACTTGGGCTTCTGCAGCTTTCGCATGAAGTCGGCGCGGTTGGCCTCGGCCACGGCGCGGAAGGTCGGCACCAGCAGCGCCGCCCGGCTCACCGAGAACATGGCCACTTTCGCGGCGAGATAGGTGAAGAGCGCGAGATCCCAGCGGAAATGCTGCAGGAACGCGGCAAGGGTAGGGTTCATCGTAACACTCGCTTGTGCCTGTTGGCGCCGCCCTGTCGGGCGCCCGGGATAGCCATCGGGAGATGTGGATCGGCAGGTGCCCTGTCAATCCGGATCATCCGGCGATCATGATCCATCGTCCCCGCGGAACGGCACCGGCGCTCCGGTGCCCATGTATTCGGCCAGGTTGCGGTGGAAGTTGATCACCGGCTTTTCCTGGAGCGGATTGGGCACCAGCCCGCGCAGGGCGTTCTGCTTCATCCCCTTCTGGACTTCCGGCATATTCTGGAAATCCTGCGCCAGCACCAGCGCCCAGCCCTGCTGGGTCATGTCGGGCTGGTAGACGTTCTCGGTGCGCGGTTCCTCGCCCTCGGGATAGCGTTCGAGCGCATAGGCCTCGAAGATGCAGCTGTCGGGATCGTCGCCGTTGGGACGGGCGCGATAGCCCAGCACGTAGGTCAGCCCGTGGAGGAACACGGTGTTGGGGAAGATGTGCCAGTCGGTGCCCGAGGCGGCATAGTGCGCCGGATCGACCGCGGGCCATTCCACCCCGCGCCGCGCGTCCATCTCCCGGGCCATGTCCATCATCTTCTGGGTCGCCTCGGCGCCGTTGGCCGTGTCCGGCAGGACATCGACCAGCTTGCGCGAGGCATCGACCAGGGTCTGGGTGGTCAGCGTGCCGAGGCCCACCGTGGTGTTCATCAGGTCCATGAACACCGCCACCTCGACCCGCGGATCGCGCCCCGGCTTGGCATCATAGCCGGGCGATTCCTCGGACCGGGCCATGGTGATCCGGGTGGAATTGCCGAAGCAGCTGTGCTTGCCATCAGCCCGGCTCCAGCTGTGGCAATCCGACCAGCGCAGGAACTGCGGGTGGCTGGTGCCCACGTGGTAGCCTTCCATGAAGGCTTCGAGCGCGACCTTCCAGTTGCACGGAAAAATGAGCCACTGGCGCCACTTGTAGCGCATCTTGTCGAACTCGAACGGATCGAGCCAGCCGGGCACGGTCTCGAGATATTCGGCCAGCGAAGCGGCCGCCGGATCGGGATCGGGGTTGACGAAGATGAACCCGCCCCAGCGGTCCCAGCGCACCGGGCGCAGGGCAAGGTATTCGTCCTTGAGCGCCCCGCCCCACTCCTCGCGGTCAATCACCTTGTCGTTGCTGCCATCCAGGTTCCACTGCCAGCCGTGGTAGCGGCAGTAGAACTTCTTGGCCTTGCCGCAGCCCTCGGTCAGCCGGCGCCCGCGATGGGGGCAGACGTTGTGGTAGGCGGCGATCCCGTCCGGCCCTTCGGCCTTGCGGATCACGGTGATCGACAGGTTGGCGACATCGTAGGTGACGAAATCGCCCACATTGGGGATTTCCTCCTCGCGGGCCGCGATCTGCCAGACCTTGCTCCACAGCCTGTCTCCCTCGGCGCGGGCATAGTCGCGCGAGATGAAGGCCTCGACAGGAATCATCACCGCCTCGTCACCCACGGTGGAAACCGGCGGCGTCACTTTGCCCACAACTGTCATGGCATCGATCCTCTGGCTTTTTTGCTCTTCGCCCCGGCCGGTGGAAGGCCGAAGGCGCTGGGCGGATCGTGCGGCAAACAGGGCCGGAATGAATTGATCGGGGTCAAATGCGCCCGCCCCGGCGGGCCGGTGCCAGGGGGCTGGTGCCCCACGATCCGAGACGTAGTCCAGCGCAGCCAAACGATAGTTCCGGATCTCAGACGTTAAGCGCGGGCCGCCTGGCCGTGGGCCAGGCCTCGCGGTTGTCGAGCACCTGCTGCACCGCCTTGTCCCACCAGGCCGTACCCTTGACCAGGTTCACGAAATTGACATGGCCGGCATGGCGGAATTCCAGCACTTCCACCCCTTCCGGGCCAACCTTGTAGGTATAGGGCACGTCGCAGGGGACGAAGAAGGTATCGCGCGGGCCAAGGTCCTCGGTCCCCAGCCGCAGCGAGCCGGAAACGATGAAATAGAGGCAATCGGCATCGTGGCTGTGCAGCGGCAGCGGGGCATTGGGCTTGAACCAGGCGTGCATCAGGCTGAAGCCGGGCAGGTTGGCGAGCACGCGGATCTCGTCGGCATCGCCATAGCCTGCTTCCATCAGGCGGCGCAGCCCCGCACCCTCCGGGCCGTCCGGGTTCTCGACATGGATGCAGCCGGATTCGACCAGGCTTGGCGCATCGGCGGCGCGATGAATGGTGATGCCGGGGTGGGTGGCGGCGGGGGCGGCGGTATCTTCAGACATGGCGGCGTGCTCTCCAACGGATCGCGGTCATCGCCCGCAAGGCCCGGATTTGCGGGCTTTCGCGCGATGCCGGCGGATGATTCCCGGCTGGGGCGATTGTGCGGCCTCGCCGCCGGGCTGGCAATCGTGATGTCGGGCACGATGTCAGGCATCAGGCCGGGCGGAAACTCGGGCGCCGCCCCTCAGTCGAGCGTGCCGGCAAGGTCGGCGCGCTGGGCCAGTTCGATCCAGTTGCCATCGGGATCGCGCAGCATCGAATAGCGCGCGTGGCCCGGGGTCAGCGCCGGCTCCCAGCCCACCCGCGCCCCGCCGGCCAGGGCCGCGTCATGAGCCTCGGCCAGGCGCATCACCTGGATCGTGGGATAGCGCCAGCCCGGCCCGGCCAGCCCGGCCAGCCCGGCGTCTTCCGGGGCATCGGCGCCTTCCTCCACCAGCAGCAGGCTTTCCCCGCAGGCAAAGCGCCCCGGCACCACTTCGGCCAGCCCCAGCGCGCCCGCGAAGAACCGGCGGTGCGCCGCAAGGCTGCGGACCACCATCCGCATGGCAAGGCCGGTCACCCCCTCGTGGCCGGGCGGGACCAGTTCCACCCGGTTGCCATCGGGATCGCGCAAGCGCCGGGGCGCCGCCAGCCCCGCGCGGGCCACCACCAGCACGCGCCAGCCGGCGAGCGGCGCATTGGCCGGCGCGGGCTGGCCGACGTTGAGCTTGATCGAGCTGCCGGCCAGGGCCAGCCGGTGCTGCGTCCCCCCGCCGGCCAGCGCGAACTCGCGCTCGAACCGCGCGCCCAGCTCGCCCTCCCAGAAGGCGCGCGAAAGCGCCGGATCACTGGCGGTCGCCGCGAAATCCAGCGTCGGTCGGGCAAGGCGCATCTCGGGGGTTCCTTCGTCCGTGGTCGTGGCGTGGTCGAGGCCCGATTGTGGCCGGGGCCGGCCCTGAGGACAAGCCCGGCCGCGCTCTCGACTGAATGAGAACGAGGTGATATGCGCGCAATCTCATTCAAATCCGTATTGCGAACCAGCCATGCATTCAGAAGTCGAACGGATCGCGGAAATGGCGCAAGCCGGCGAGCGGATGATCGACCGCCTGCGCCGCCAGGCCTTCCTGCCCGAGTCGCGCAAGGGGCTGCACCTGCGCTTCGGCATCGCCGAGGCCGCCGCCTTGCTCGGCTGCTCGACCAACCGCATCCGCATGGCCGAGGATGATGGCCGCCTGCCCCCACCGCCGGCAACCGAAAACGGCCGGCGCCCGGGCTATTCGATCGAGGACCTGCTCAATATGCGCGAGGTGCTGGGCGCCTCCCCGGCGCGCGGGCCGAACGACCAGCCCGCGATCGTGGCGGTGCAGAACTTCAAGGGCGGGGTCGGCAAGTCCACCGTCACCACGCACCTGGCCCACTATTTCGCGGTCAAGGGCTACCGGGTGCTGGTGGTCGATTGCGACAGCCAGGCGACCACGACCACCCTGTTCGGCTTCAACCCGCATTTCAACATCACGCGGGGCCAGACGCTCTACCCCTACCTCTCGATCGACCCGACCCAGACCGACCTGCTCTACGCGGTCCAGAAAACCCCCTGGCCCAATGTCGACCTGATCCCCTCGAACCTTGAGCTGTTCGATGTCGAGTATGAACTGGCCGCCGCCGGGGCCGATGGCGGCTCGGTCCTCGCCTCGCGCTTCCGCAAGCTCAAGGCCGGCCTGCAGGACCTAGGGCGAAACTACGACGTGGTCCTGCTCGATCCCCCGCCGGCGCTGGGCACGATCAGCCTGGCGGTGATGCAGGCGGCCAATGCGCTGATCGTCCCGCTGGCGGCGACCACGCCCGATTTCTGCTCCACGGTCCAGTTCCTCTCGATGATGGACCAGGTCACCGGCCAGCTCGCCCAGGCCGGGATCGACGTGCACTACGATTTCGTGCGCCTCCTGTGCTCCAAGTTCGATTCCAACGATCCCAGCCACGCCATGGTTCGCACCATCATGGAGCAGACCTTCGGCCCGGCCCTGCTGCCGGTGCCGATCCTGGAAAGCGCGGAAATCAGCCACGCGGCGCTGCGGATGATGACCGTCTACGAGCTGGAGAAGCCGATCGGCACGCCGCGCACCCACAAGCGCTGCAAGGCCAATCTCGATGAAGTGATGGTCCAGGTCGAACAGCTGGTCCGCACCGGCTGGGGCCGCAGCCTGAAGGTTGACGAGGACCTGCTGGTCAATGGTCCGGCCGGTGGGCTGGCGGCCAGTCCGGGCGGGGGGGAGCCGGTCCTTGGCTGACGCGGCTTTCCTACAGGCATATGTTCTGCATATGTTCCGGCGAATCGCCACCCCCTCCCCTGCCCTCCCGGCCGGTTCCATCCCCGGCCCTTCGATGCGGAGCTGATCCATGGCACGCAAGCAGTCCGACTATCTCGCCGCCCTGCTCTCCGGGGAGCAGGACCAGCCCGCCGAGGCGGAAGCCCCCGGTTCCGCCGAAGCCGAGGCCCAGGCCCAGGCCGCGCGCGAGGCCGCCCGCGCCGAACGCCCGCGCGGCACTACCCTGCTGGGGCGCGAGAGCGCGCTGGCCCGGGTCGCCAGCGGCGAGGTCCGCCAGGTCACACAATTGCTGCTCGATCCGGCGCGGGTCCGGGTCTGGCCGGGCAATGCGCGGTCCTATGCCCACCTCACCGAGGAGCACTGCCGGGAGCTGATCGATTCGATCATCGCCGAAGGGGGCCAGAAGGTGCCGGCCGTGGTCCGCCGGGTGGAAGGCGATCCCGACCACGACTACGAGGTGATCGCCGGCACCCGCCGCCACTGGTCGATCTCGTGGCTGCGCGCCCATTCCTGGCCGGAGATGCAGTTCCTCGCCCAGGTCGCCCAACTGGACGACGAGGCCGCCTTCCGCCTGGCCGATCTGGAAAACCGCGCCCGCAAGGACGTTTCCGATCTTGAGCGCGCCCGCAACTATGCCCGCGCCCTTTTCGATCACTATGGCAACCACCAGGGCCGCATGGCCGAACGGCTCAAGGTATCGAAGGGCTGGCTGTCGAAGCTGCTCAAGGTTGCCGCGATCCCCGATGCCGTGGTCGCCGCCTTCGCCAGCCCGGCCGATGTCCAGCTCAAGCCGGCCTATCCGCTGGCCCAGGCGCTCGATGATCGGGTGGCCGCCCCGGCGATCCTGCGCGAGGCCAGGGGGCTCGCCCGCGAGCAGCAGGAGCGCCGCGAGGATGGGCGCCCTGCCCTGCCCGCCGCCGAGGTGATCCGCCGGCTGATCCATGCCGGCCACGATCGCCCCAAGGCCGAGCCGCGCGTGCTCGAAGGCGCCTTCGGCCGTCCGGCGGTGACCGTGCGAAACGCCACCCGCGCCGGTATCACCCTCCAGCTTCACGCCGGCCACGGCCTCTCCACCGACGCCCTGATCGACCGGGTGCGCGATGCGCTGATCGCGCTCGAGGACGAAGGCATGGGGCTGCAGCGGTGAGGCCCGGCGGGCCGCGCCCAGCCTTCGTGACAGAAGTTTCCCCGGGGAAACTTTTCCGGTCGGCGCCCCCTGCCCCTGCCCCCGCCACCGCATCGGCTTCCGGCCCCTGCCCCGCAAAAAGTTTCCCCGGGGAAACTTTTCGATGAGCGCCACCGGCCCCGGTTCCCGCAAGGGTTCGAGCGAGCAGTTCGACCTGTTCCTGCCCTATATCGCCGACCTTCATTTCCGCGATCAGCGCGAGATGATGGAGCGGCCGTTCTTCAGCCTGGCCAAGTCCAAGCGGGTCAAGCCGATCGACTATACCAGCCCCGACGGCCAGCTCTGGGTCCACGTCTCGGCCAACCCCGACTATGGCATGGCCACGATCTGGGACGCCGATATCCTGATCTACTGCGCCAGCGTTCTGGCCGACATGGCCCGGCGCGGCGCCAACGACGTGCCGCGCAAGCTCAACATCATGCCCTACGACCTGCTGCGCGCGATCGGCCGGCCCACCACGGGCCGCGCCTACGAGCTGCTCGGCCAGTCGCTCGACCGGCTGGTGGCCACCACGATAAAGACCAACATCCGCGCCGAGGCCGGCCAGCCAGCCGGCGCGCGCGGGCGCCGCGAGGCCACCTTCTCCTGGCTCGACGGCTGGACCCAGCTGGTCGACGAGCGCACCGAGCGCTCGAAGGGCATGACCCTGGAGCTGTCCAACTGGTTCTGGGAAGGGGTGCTGATGAAGGGCGGGGTGCTCGCCATCGATCGCGCCTATTTCGACATCACCGGCGGGCGCGAGCGCTGGCTCTACAAGGTGGCGCGCAAGCACGCCGGCGGAGCCGGGGAGGGGGGCTTCGCGATTGCCATGCCCACCCTGTTCGAGAAGAGCGGGGCGGAAGGCGAATACCGCCGCTTCAAGTTCGAGCTGCTCAAGCTGGCCGAGAAGAACGCCCTGCCGGGCTACGATCTCTCGGTCGAGCAGGGCAGGGGGGGCGAGCCCCTGCTGCGGATGCGCCGCAACGACACCAAGGGCGCCGGCCTGACCCTGACCCCGGTTGATTTCGCCGAGACCCCGGCGGGCGGGGCTGGCGATGCGGCGGCCAACGGCAATGGGGCAGGGGAGGGCGGCCCGGCGCCGGGTGCCGCCTCCGCCTTTACCCCAGCATCTCCAGCGCCAGCGCCAGCGCCGAAAGTTTCCCCGGGGAAACTTTCCGAAGCCCGGGGCGCACCAGTCGATGTGCTGGGAGTCGACGTGCGGGCGCTGGTGCGCGGCACGGTGGCCGGCCTGTCGGATGCCGCCAACCGGGGCTACATCGCCGACGAGACCTTCGACCTCCTGCGCCGCGAATGCCCGGGCTGGGATCTCCACGCGCTCCACGCCGAGTTCGAGACCTGGGTGGCCGGCAGCGCCGAGCGCACCCCGGCCAACTGGCAGAAGGCCTTCATCGGCTGGGTCCGCCGCCACCACGAACGCCATCGCCACACCCTGCGCGGGTGAGGCCGCCGGCCGTCATGCCCGGCCCGTTGCCCGGCGCCCATTCTCTCCGCACCCCATCCTGTTCCCGATGTGTCGTGCCGCCCACCAGCCACGCGGCGGACCGGGAAGCGATCCGCCCATTCCGGCGATCGGCGCGGCGCGATTGAATCACTTTGGGGGCACATGGCCGGAAACTGATTCAATCCGAGCCGTGCATTCGCCCGCCCACACGCACCGTCGACACATCCGGAACGCCCCTGCGCGCGGCAGCGACACTTCGGGAACGCGCATCCGACACACCGGGAACGCCCGGCCCGACATTCCGGGAACGCCGCATCGATCCTCCGGGAACGCGGGAGAGGGCACAAATGGCGTTTTTTCAAGGACTTGATGGCCAAGGCGGGCGGCCTAACCTGTCTAACAATCCCGATAACCCGTCTAACCCGGGGATCTTTCCTGCGGAAATGGGACAAGGGGATGAAGGCCTTGCCGCAAGGGCTGGACAGAGCGGCAGCCCCGATTTTGCCCTGCAAGGCCCGCTGGGCGCATTTGCAGGGTCAGGGCGGGTCAGCCCATGCCAAGGGCCGGATCGGCGCTCCAGGGGGGCTTGCAGGCGGCCGGTTGTTCCTGTTGCGGCACAGTTACTTGCCCGGGGTTCGCGGAAATGCCGCCGCCGGGCTGGTGCGACGCGGGCACAGCACTGTTGCTTCCATGCAACTTGGCCGGAAAATGACAGGTCGGCGAAAGCCTCGTCGAGGGGTGGATACTTGACACTTGCCCCGATCGCCCGGAAGACCGGCGGCAACAACCGACCCGCCGCAAAGGCGGGGGGCAGAGGATTCCAGGGAGGATAACGTGCACAAATCGATTCTCGGCATTTCCCAGCTTGCCATTCTGGCGGCGACCGCCTTCGTCCTGCCCGGCCAGGCCATGGCCCAGGACGCACCCCAGGCTGCCGCCTCCACCGGCGGCGATGACATCGTCGTGACCGCCCGCCGCCGCGAGGAACGCCTCCAGGACGTGCCGGTGGCGATCACCGCGCTCAGCGGCGATGCGCTCCAGGCCCGCGGCATCATCAGCACCACCGACCTGGTGAAGACCACGCCGGGCCTCAACATCACCGCGTCCAACCGCGGCAATTCGTCGCCCAACATCATCCTGCGCGGCCAGCGCGTGATCGACACCTCGATGGTGCTCGACCCGCCGATCATCTTCTACGTCAACGACGTGCCCTACCTGCGGATCAACGGCCTCAACCAGGCCTTCTACGACATCGACAACGTGCAGGTCCTGCGCGGGCCGCAGGGCACCCTGTTCGGCAAGAGCACGACCGGCGGCGCGATCCTGGTCAACACCGCCCGCGCCAATACCGACAAGATCGAGGGCTATCTCAAGGCCACCGGCGGCAATTACAACCTGTGGCGCGGGGAAGGGGCGATCAACGTGCCCCTCAACGAATATCTCGCCGTGCGCCTGGCCGGCACGATCGCCCGCCGCGATGGCTATGTCCATGCCCGCAACGTGCCGGGCTACGACATGAACAACGAGCACTATGATTCGCAGCGCCTGTCGATCCGCTACAAGAAGGACGCGGTGACCAACGATCTCGTCGCCAGCCGCTTCTCGGGCCGCAGCCACGGTTCGGGCAACCCGGTGTGGATCTTCAATCCCGGTGGTTCGGCCGCCGGCAGCCAGGCCAACAAGGACTTCTTCGCCGCCGCCGTCGCCCGCGACCAGGGCGATTTCTACGGCATCATGCTGGATACCAACTCGAACACCGGGTTCCTGCCTTCGTCGAAGGAGGAAACCTGGGACATCAGCAATACGACGAACGTGGAGATCAACGATCACCTGAGCGTCAAGAACACCATCGCCTATCGCCACATCGACGCGCCGTTCAACAACGACCTCGACGGTTCGAACCTGTTCCTTCCGGCGGCGGCGGGCGACACCGGCGGCCAGGAATTCTACTCGTTCACCAAGGTCCACCAGTTCAGCGACGAACTGCAGCTCCAGGGCACCAGCGACAAGTTCGACTGGATCCTGGGCGCCTTCTATATGCTGGAGCGCGGCATCGACGGGACGACCAGCTTCCAGGGCGGCACGCCGACCACCGGCCGGTTCTCCACCGTGGCGGCGCGCAACATCTCCTATTCGGGCTTCGTCAGCGGCACCTACCGCTTCGGGCTTGATGGCCTGTCGATCAGCGCCGGCGCCCGCATCTCGCATGATGACCGCTTCGGCGAGCAGCAGCAGTACCAGCGCAACATCACCACCGGCGCGATCGCCTGCCAGTTCACCCTGACCAGCGGCGCCAAGGTCTGCACCTATCCGATCCAGACCGCGCTGACCGAGCCGAGCTGGTCGGTCAGCCTCAACTACAAGCCCAGCCCCGAGCTGCTGATCTATCTGGCCCATCGCCACGGCTACCGCACCGGCGGCGTGCAGAACCGCGCGACGACCCAGATCTCCGCGGTGCCGTTCGGTCCCGAGAAGGTCAACGACATCGAGCTGGGCGTGAAGGTGGACAAGCGCATCGGCGGCGATGCCAACATCATCGTCAACGCCGACGTCTATCGCGGCGCCTACAAGGGCCTGCAGCGCTCGGTGCCGTTCAACTCCTCGGCGGGCACTCCGGTCAACGGCTTCACCAATGCCGGTTCGGCGATCATCCAGGGGCTGGAGGCGGAAGCCACCCTGCGGGTTGGCGGGCTCGAAGTGTCCGGCAATGTCGGCTACACCGATGCCTTCTACCGCAAGTATACCCAGCAGCTCACCAGCACGGTCAGCCAGGACCTGTCGTTCCTTGATCTCGGCTTCGTGCCGAAGTGGACCGTCCAGGCCCGCGCCAGCTATACCCTGCCGCTCAGCCACGATGGCGAAAGCGCGGTGATCGGCATCAGCTACCAGTCGATGAGCTCGACCTTCACTTCCGAAGTGCCGATGCCCGCCGGCGCCTACCTGCCCAAGAACCACTCGGTCGACGCCCGCCTGGCGTGGAACAAGGTGATGGGTTCGCCGGTTGACCTGAACTTCCTCGTCACCAACCTGACCAGGGAGAAGTATCACACCTATTCGGTGAACTTCTCCAACTCGTTCGGCTATGCGGTGCGCTATCCCGCGCCGCCGCGCCGCTGGGAAGTCAGCGCGACCTATCGGTTCTGATAACGGCCGGTTCGGATAGCGCCGCCGCACGGGGCGGTGGCCAGGGAAGAGGCGGCGCCCGCGGGTGCCGCCTTTTTCGTTGGGGTTTCGGCGGCGCGCCGGCGTCTGGCGCTTGCGGCCGGGCGGCGGTTATCGCATGGCCGATGAACGCACGGGCGCAGGGGGTATTGCTTGCCCCGGTGGGGCGCTTTGGGGTTTTGGGGGGCTTGCCTTTGCTGCACCCTTGGCCACGATTGCCGCGCAGCATTTTTGAAGGAGAACGCGGACATGGACGAGGAACGCACGCTGCTGGTCGAGCGGCTCGGGGCCGTGTCGCGGCTGACGATCAACCGGCCGGAGCAGATGAACGCCTTCACCGAGGACATGGTGCTCGCCATCCCGCGCTTGCTGGAGGCCGAGATCGCGGCGGGCGCGCGGGCGATCATCCTGACCGGGGCGGGCGGGAATTTCTGTTCGGGCGCCAGCATCGGAAGCGGTGGGGGGAGCGGCGGGCCGCCAATCGCCATCCAGGACAAGATGGACCACTATTACGCGCCGCTCGCCCGGTTCCTGGCCGATATGCCGGTGCCTCTGGTGACCGCGGTGAACGGCGCGGCGGCGGGCGGCGGCGCGGCCCTGGCCCTGGCGGGCGACTATATCGTGGCGGGGCGCGGGTCTTACGTGATGCTGGCTTTCGCGCGGATCGGCCTGGTGCCCGATATCGGCGCGACCTGGCTGGTGGCCCAGGCTTGCGGGCGGGTCCGCACGCTCAAGCTGGCGCTGCTGGCCGACAAGCTGCCCGCCGAGGAAGCGCTGGCCGCAGGGCTGGTCAGCGAGGTGGTGGACGATGAGGCCGTGGCCGGGCGGGCCGAGGAAGTGGCCGCGCGGCTGGCCGCCATGCCCACGCGGACCCTGGGGGCGATCCGCCGGCAGGTGCGCGTGGCGCTGGAGGCCGGGCTTGACGCGACGCTGGCCGCCGAGGGCGCGAACCAGGCCATGGTTGCCCAGACCCGCGATTTCCGCGAGGGCGTTGCCGCCTTCAAGGAGAAGCGCAAGCCCGTGTTCACCGGCGAATGAAGCGGACGCGGGGAGGGGCGACCCCAACCCCCACCCCAACCCCTCCCCGCCGGGGAGGGGCGATTGATGGCAGGTTGAAAGGATCGGGACGGGCATGACCGAGGCCAGGGAGCCGTTTTTCCGCCGCGAGGGTGATTGGCTGGTCCCCACGAGCCAGGCCAAGGGGCCGTGGAAGGCGGGCACGCTGCACGGGCGGGTGATCATCGGGGTCCTGGCCGCCGAGATCGAGCGCCTGCACGGCGATCCCGACTTCCTGCCCGCGCGCCTGACGGTGGATATGCACCGCGCGCCGGCCATGGCGCCCTTGCAGGTGGTGACCCGGGTGGTGCGCGATGGCGCGCGGATCCGGGTGGTGGATGCCGAGCTGATCAGCGAGGGGAAGAACTGCGGGCGCGCGACCTGCCAGTTCCTGCGCCGCTCGGCCAATCCCGAGACCGAGCGCTGGCACGGGCCGGTGTGGAACGCGGCCCTGCCCAAAGTCCTGCCGCCCTGCGGCGCCGGCCCCGAAACCATGCATGGCCTGTGGGAAATGCGCTGGGCCGAGGGGCGGATGGCCGAGGCCGGCCAGCGCCGCGCCTGGATGCGCGAATTGCGCGAGACGATCGGCGGCGAGCCGCTGTCGCCGTTCATGCGGGTGGCCGCCGGGGTCGACTATGTCAGCCCGATGGCCAATTACGGGCCGGGGCCGGGCTTCGGCTTCATCAATTCCGACGTGACCATGTATCTCCACCGCCTGCCGGTGGGCGAATGGATCGGCTACGAGACCCTGGCCCACGAGGCGACCGATGGCGTGGGCATCGGCCACTGCAACCTCTATGACCGGGACGGGCGGATCGGCTGGGCTTCGACCTGCGCGCTCGCCCAGTCGATCCGCGCCAACGGGAACCCGCGCGCGGGGTAGGGCGCCGGCATGACGGGATTGGCGGGCGCGGTCAGCGGCTGGGGGGGCGGGTGATGACCGAGGGGTTGGCGATGCGGTCGTCGATGAAGGCGTCCCAGTTGGCCGCGCGGGCCACCAGCAGATCGCGCACCTGTTCGTGGGTGGGGACCATGAAGCGGTTGTGCACGATCGCCTCGGCCACCTGTTCGCCCACCACATCGGCGCCGAGCGGGGCGAATTGCGGGCCGGGGGTGTGGATCGGCAGGGGTTCGCCGAAGGAGCGGCTGGAGGCGGCGATATCGGTCATCACCGGGCCGGGGCACAGGACGGTGACGCCGATCCCCTGGGGCTTGAGATAGAGCGCGAGGCCTTCGGAAATCTGCACGATCGCGGCCTTGCAGGCGGCATAGGGCAGGCGATCGAAGGCATAGGTGAACAGGCCTGCGAAACTGGCGGTGTTAACGAGGTGGCCGGAGCCTTGCGCGATCAGGTGGGGCAGGAACACGAGGTTCGAGCGCACGACCGACATCAGGTTGATCTCGATCACCCGGCGCCATTCTTCCTCGGGCAGGGCTTCGGGGCGGCCATTGGTGAGCACGCCGACATTGTTCATTACCACGTCGATCCGGCCGAAGGCTTCGAGCGCGCAATCGCGCAAGCCCTCGAAGGGATCGGCGGCGACATCGAAGGCGAGGGCGCGGGCGCGGCCGCCGGCGGCCTCGACCAGATCGGCGGTTTCGGCGGCGCGATTGCCCGCGATGTCGGCCACGATCACCGCCGCGCCGCGCCGGGCGAGGGAGAGCGCGCTGGCCCGGCCGATGCCGCTGCCTCCCCCGGTGATGATCGCGCAGGTTCCAGCGAGGTCCATCGGCGGGCTTGCCCTTTCGGTCAG
>NZ_JBHRTQ010000001.1:138743-198153 GCF_042646485.1 Novosphingobium bradum
CGACGTTTTGGTTCAGTGCGTTACGCCTTCTTGCCGCCGGCGCGGCGCACGGTCTTGCCATCGTCCATCGTGCCGAACAGCCAGTCGTAGAACAGCGAGATGGTGCCGAAGTTGCCGCCGGTGAACACCGCGTGGTGGTTGTGGTGCATCTTGGCGGCATAGTTGAGATAGCGGAAGGGGAAGCGATCCTCCTCCCACAGATCGTGGTTGTGCAGGTTGATCTGCTGGAAGGCGAAGAAGGTGATCAGCACCGTGACCAGGTGGAACGGCCCCATGAACACCGACAGCAGGGCCAGCGACCCGACATAGAGGCCGATGCCGATCGCGGTTTCCAGCGGGTTGAGGAAGGCCGAATCGTTGCGGCACGGGTTGTGCTGGCGGTGGTGCACGGCGTGGACCGCAAGCAGCGGGCCGCCGAGGAAGCCTTCATCGTGAAACAGGAAGCGATGGCACATATAGTAGAAGAAATCATAGACCATCAGGATGATGACCACGTCGACCAGCATCTTCCACCAGGGGGTGGGGGCCAGGCCGACGCAGAACGGGATCACCACCAGGAAGGTGATGACGTTGTAGATCAGCCCCCACTTGCGGCTGCGCTTGAGATTGGCCGCATAGGACGGCTTCGCCAGCTTCCGGCGATAATCGGCCATGTTGAGCTCGCCGGCGGCGCGGAAGGCGGGCACCAGGTTGGCCACGTGCTTGCCGAAGATGTTGATCGCCATCATCGTGGCGAAGACGATGAGCGACAGTTGCCACTGGTAGTGGACGTGCAGCCATTCGACGACGGGGCTCATGGGGGACCTCTCGAAACGGTGCCTTCGGGGCAGGGGGCCGGGAAGGGCTGCCCGCAGCGGCTTATTGGGAGCGCGCAGGCCAGGCCCGCGTTCGTGGCGGGGCTCATATAGATAGCCGGCTTACCAAGCAAGGACTCGGTGCGGCGGGCGCGCCGCACGAAAAAAGGCCCGGGACTGGCCCGGGCCTTGATTTTCGGCTGGCATTCCTGGCTGGTGGCCGCGCCGGGGGGCCGGCGCGGCGGCCGGTGCTTACCAGCGACCTTCCATCAGGTCCTTGAGGTTGTCGCACATCACCATCTTCTGCTCGGCGGGGGTCAGGTCGGCGATGTCGGCATAGTATTCGAGCGGTTCGCCCATGCCTTCGGGGTGCGGCCAGTCGCTGCCGAAGACGACCTTGTCCATGCCCAGCAGCTCGCCGAGGTGGCGCGCCGAATCTTCATAGAACGGCATGATGTAGACATGGTCGCGGATCGCCTGGACGGGATCCTTTTTGAATTCCTGCGGCAGCTTGTGATAGACGCGGCGCAGGCGATCGAGCATCGGGCCGACCCAGGCGGACCCTGCCTCGACGATCGCCACCTTGAGGCCGGGATGCCGGTCGAACACGCCCGAGCAGACCAGCGTGCAGAGGAAATCGGCGGCCGGACGGCCCATGTTGTCGAACGATTCCTTCATCGCGCCCTTGTTGAAGGGCTGGGCTTCGCGCGCGCCGCTGGCCAGCGTGCCGGCCCAGTCGCGGTAGAGCTTGTCGTAGCCGGCATCGCCGACGTGGCTGCAGACCAGCACCTTGGCTTCCGCGCAGCGCGCCCAGAACGGATCGAACACCGGATCGGCCGGCGAGATCGTGCCGAGCGGCAGGCGGATCGGCGCGGAGCGGACCTGGATGGCGTTGCAGCCGGCGCTGATCAGGAAGTTCAGTTCCTCGAGCGCGCGGACCGGATCGACCATGGCGATCGCGCCGACTGGATACTGGCGGCCGTTGCCGAAGCCGTATTCTTCCGCGACCCACTGGTTGAGCGAGTGGAACAGCGCGATCAGCAGTTCGGGATCGGTGTGGCCGAGGCGTTCTTCCAGGATCACCGCCATGGTCGGGAAGACCAGCGCGGCATGGAGGCCCAGCTCATCCATCAGTTCAAGGTGGGCCTTGCCGTTGTGGAAGGCGGCGACCGAGCGCATCGGCTTGCCGCCCATCTCGCGCAGGGTGAGGCCTTCGGGATTGTTGCCGCGGTAGAAATTCTCGTGGCTGCCGGGGCGGGCGACGACTTCGAACCCGGGATTCGGGATGAATTCCTGGATCAGGTTGTTGAGCGCCAGCTTGGTGCGGCCATCGATCGAGAGGTAGCGGTAGCCGTTCTTGAACTTCTCCGGCAGGTGGCGCAGGAATGCCTCGGCCGGCTCGTAATAGTGGTGATCGACGTCCCAGACCTGGTAATCGGGGCGGGCGGCCTTGTCGAACTTGGCGCGGTCGACGACTTCAGTGGTCATGATGGTTCTCCTTCATCGGGCTGGCCGCACTGTGCCAGCGCGCGGGCCGGGCGAAATTGATATCCGTCAAGATCGGGAGCGCCGGATGATCCGGGTGGGGCCGATGCGCTCCAGAGGCGCTGGCCGGCGCGGCGCGTCGAGGCCAGTTGGCGGATATCGGGCCGGGCCGTGGGGCCGGGAACGGCGGCCGGGGCCGCGATGGTGTTATGGGGGTGTTCGGGGGTGGGGCAGGGGTGGCTTCCCCCCGGGGCGGGCTTGCCGCTGGCCGGGGGGAACGCCGCTTGGGCTTACCAGGCGCCGGTCATCAGGCGCTTGGTGTTGTCGTGCATGATCTTCTTCTGGTCGGCTGCCGAGAAGTCCTTGATGTCGTTGTAGTAATCAAGGGGCACCCGGATGGCTTCGGCGTGCGGCCAGTCAGACCCGAACAGCACGTTGTCGACGCCGATGTGCTCGGCCAGATCGTAGGCCGATTCCTCGTAGAACGGCATGACCGTGAGGTGCTTGCGGACGGCATCGACCGGGTGCTGCCTGAACTCGTTCGGCATCCGGTTGTAGGTCAGGGCGAGGCGTTCGATCATCGGGCCGACCCAGCGCGAGCCGGCTTCGACCGCGGAAATCTGCAGGCCCGGATGCCGGTCGAACACGCCGTGGCAGACCATCATGCAGACGAAGTCGGAAGCGGCGCGGCCCATCATGTCGAGGCAGTCCTGCGCCGGATCCTTCTGGAAGGCCACGAATTCGGCGCTGTCGCCGCCCTTCCACCAGCGGTAGATCTTGTCGTAGCCCGAATCGCCCACATGGTTGGTGATCAGCACCTTGGCCTCGGCCGCGGTGGCCCAGAACCGGTCGAATTCCGCCGCGCCGGGCGAACGGCCGCCGAGCGGGCCGGGGACCGGGGCCGGGCGGACCTGGACGGCGTTGCAGCCGGCCTTGATCAGGAATTCCAGTTCCTTGACCGCGGCATCGGCATCGCCGAGCGTGACCGCGCCGACCGGGAACTGGCGGCCGTTGCCGAAGCCGTATTCCTCGGCCACCCACATATTGAGCGAGTGGTAGAGCGCGCCGACGAGATCAGGGCGGTGGCCCATGCGTTCCTCGATCACGGCGGCCAGCGTGGGGAAGATGATCGCGGCGTGGAGGCCGAGTTCGTCCATCATCTTGAGGTGGGCGGCGCCATTCCGCATGGCCGGGATGATCCGCATCGGCTCACCGGCCAGTTCCTTCTGGCTCTTGCCCTCGGGATTGTGGCCGCGGTGGTATTCCTCGTGGCTGCCCGGCTCGGAGATCACGCTGAACAGCGGATTGGGATACATATACGAAATCTTGCCTTCCAGGGCCAGCTTGGTGCGGCCGTTGGGCAGGGTGACGTACATGAAGTCGCTCTCGAACTTCTTGGGCAGGTGGCGCAGGAAGGCTTCCGGCGGCTCGTAATAGTGATGGTCGCAATCCCAGATCTCGTAGTCGGGCTTGTTGGGGTGCGAAGCGGCGGGCTTTTCCATCGTGTCGGTCGACATGGGTTTCTCCTTCATCCTTTGGTTGCGCCCTGCATACGCAAGCCGGCGGGGCCGCGATTTGATGGTTGTCAAAAAGCGAGAGTCCCTCGCGCCTGGCGAAGGATGCAGGCGGGTGGGGCGGGGGGGGCTTCAATCCTGTGGATGATTGAGGGGCGGCGGCGGCGCGAGGGGGCTGCCCGGCATCCCGCCTCTTGCCAGGACGGCCCGGCAGGACCACCATAAACCGATAGACAATTTGGCCAGGCGCGGGCGCCATGGCGAAGGAGGACGAGATGGCGGGACGGCTGGCGGACAAGGTGGTGATCGTGGCGGGGGCGGGCGGGATCGGCGACGGGCTGGTGCGCCGCTATGCCGCGGAAGGCGCGAAGCTGGTGATCGGCGACCTGCGCGGCGACCATGCCGCGGCGCTGGCGGCCGAGGTGGACCCGAGTGGCGCGCGCGCGGTCGGCACCGAGCTGGACGGGGCCGAGGATGCCTCGATCGCGGCCATGGTGGCCCTGGCCCTGGCCCGGTTCGGCCGGCTCGACGGCATCCACGTGAACTATGCCCATGTCACCGACGCCCATTTCCAGGGCGGGGTGGAGCTGCCGCTCGACCTGCTCGACGAAGGGCTGCGGACCAACCTGCGCGGCTATTTCCTGTGCGCGCGCCATGCCATTCCGGCGATGGTGAAGACCGGTGGCGGAGCGATCGTGTTCACCAGCTCGGTCGAGGCCTACAAGGGCACCGACGTGCGCTTCGCCTATGCCATGGCCAAGGCCGGGATGCTGGGCCTGATGCGGAACATCGCGGTGCGCTATGGCGTGGACGGCATCCGCGCCAATGCCATCTGCCCCGGCTACATCGGCCACGAGCGGATGAGCGGGATGCCGGACGAGGTGATCGACATGGTCAGGAGCCGCACCGCGATCAAGAGCCGGGTGGGCCGGCCCGACGACATCGCGGCGATGGGCGCCTTCCTGCTGTCCGACGATGCCGGCTACATTTCGGGCCAGACCATTGCGGTGGACGGCGGGGGGACGATGCGGCCGTGATGGGGCGGGGCTGCCCCCACCCCAACCCCTCCCCGCTGGGGAGGGGCCATGTCATGCGGTAAACCCGCCGATGCAAGGTGCGCCACCCCAACCCATCCCGCGGGGAGGGGCCATGTTCGCGGGCGCGGCTGTCCGGTTTTGGCGCCGGGGGCTGGAAGATTAGGCTCTTGAGCCGCGCGGGCGCGGGGGACATGACGGGGCACACAACAAGGCGCGGGCCGGCCATGGCGCGGGTCTGGCATGGCAATCGGGAGAGTGCATGACCGCGATCATGAAGGGTGTCCGCGTGCTGGAGGTGTCGGAGCACGGCTTTCTGCCGATGGCCGGCGCGCTGCTGGCCGACTGGGGCGCCGAGGTTATCAAGATCGAGCCGGTGGAGCGGGGCGATGCCGCGCGCGGGATCACCACCACCGGCGACGATGTGAACGTGCTGTTCGAGCACGCCAATCGCGGCAAGCAGAGCCTCGCGCTCGACCTTGCCCAGAGCGAGGCGCGCGAGATCCTCTACCGGCTGGCCGCCAGCGCCGACGTGTTCATGACCAACAAGCTGCCGCGCGTGCGGGCCAAGCTGAAGCTCGATGTCGAGGACCTGCGCGCGCACAATCCGCGCCTGATCTATGCGCGCGGCGGCGGCGCGGGGGAGAAGGGGCCGGAGCGCGATCGCGGCTCCTATGACCTGCTCTCGTTCTGGCACCGCACCGGGGTTTCCTCGATGGTGGCGCGGCCCGACGGCAGCCTGCCGTTCCTGCCCGCGCCCGGCTTTGGCGATTTCACCGGGGCCATGTTCATCGCCGGCGGCGTGATGGGCGCCCTGTTCCACCGCGAGCGCACCGGCGAGGCGACCGTGGTCGACAGTTCGCTGCTGGCGACGGGGATGTGGTCGATGGGCGCGGCGATCGCCTGCGCCGACCGCGATCCCGCCTGGCCCTGGCCGCCGCCGCAGGCCAACCCGCTTTCGGCCACCTATTACACCGCCGACGATCGGCGGATCGCGCTGTGCTGCCTCCAGGCCGCGCATTACTGGCCGATGATGTGCGAGGCGATCGGCCGGCCCGAGCTGGGCCGCGATCCGCGCTTTGCCACGCAGGACCGGCTGCTCGGCAATGCCGAGGCCGCCACGATCCTGCGCGAGGCCTTTGCCGCGCACAGCCTGGCCGAGTGGCGGGTGAAGCTGGAGACCTTTCCCGGCCAGTGGAACGTGGTGCAGACCGCCGCCGAAGTGCCGAGCGATCCGATGGTCGAACCCAACGGCTATTTGCAGCGGGTGGAGACGGCGGCGGGCGTGCCCTTCCGGCTGGTGGCCGCGCCCATCCAGTATGACGGGGTGCCGGCCAGGCCCGGCCGCGCGCCTGAATTCAACGAGCATGGCGACGCAATCCTCGAAGGGCTGGGGCTGGACTGGGATGCCGTGGTGGACCTGAAGGTGCGCGGGATCGTGGGCTGAGGGTGCGCGTGGCGCTGCCCGATATCGCAGCGGCGGTGATCAGGCGGGGCGGCTATGGCGCCGGGTGGGGGATCGGCTAGGAAGGGGCACCCGACCGAGCGGAGATCCCATGCCTGAAGCCGTGCCATCCCCTGTTGCCGATCCCGCCGAACAGGTGGCCGCGCTGGAGCGGCGGGCGGAGCGGTTCGCAATTCCCTGCGGTGAGGGCACGATGGTCTGGCGGCGCTGGGGGCCGGAGGGCGGGGCCGCTGCGCCGGTGCTGCTGCTGGTTCACGGCGCGCAGGGATCGTGGACCCACTGGTTCCGCAACATTCCCGATCTGGCCCGCACCCACACGGTCTGGGCGCCCGACATTCCCGGCTGCGGCGAGAGCGCGGCGGTGGCGGACGACGGCCCGGTGCGCGAGGCCATTGCCGAGGCTTTCGCGCGCGGCTTGCGCGAGCTGGTGGGCGAGGGGCTGCCGATCGACGCGGTGGGCTTTTCGTTCGGGGCGATCACGCTGGCCAGTCTCGACGTGCTGCACCCCGGCTTGCTGCGGCGGCTGGTGATCGTTGACGCCGGCGGGCTGCACACGCCGCATGGCCATTTCGAGCTGAAGCGGATCAAGGGGCTGGAAGGGGCCGAGCGGGTGGCCGTGCTGCGCGAGAACCTGCTGGCCTTCATGCTCCACGATCCGGCCACCGCCGATGCGCTGACCGTGCACATCCATGCCACCAACATCGCCCAGGCCGGGCGGCGGCTCAACGTGGGGCCGCTGGTCCTGCCCGACAAGCTGCTCACCGCCCTGCCGCACGTTTCCGCGCAGGTGGATGCGATCTGGGGCGACAGCGACGCCCCGCACCCCGATCCCGCCGTGCAGGAAGCGGCGCTGCGGACGGCGGTGCCCGACCTGGAGTTCCGGGTCCTGCCCGATGCCGGGCACTGGGCGATGTACGAACGGCCCGAGGCGTTTGACCGGGCCTTGCGCGAATTGCTGGCCCTGCCGCTCCGCAAGGGGTGTGGGGCGCGCAGGGGGTGAGTGGCGGCTCCTAGCCCGCGAAGAGATCGGCGGCGAGTTTGAGGGCTTCGTCGTCCATGTTGGTGAGGCGCAGGATGGTGAAGCCGGCGTCTGCCCAGATCGGGAAGCGTTCCTTGATGCGTTCGCGCGGGCCATAGAGCGCGGCTTCATCGAGGTATTCGTCGGGGACGGCGGCTTCGGCTTCCTGCTTGTGGCCGGCGAGGTACAGCTCCTGGATGCGCTCGGCCGCTTCGCCGTAGCCGCGTTCGATCATCGCGGCCTTGTGGAAGTTCTGCTCCTTGGCGCCCATCCCGCCGACGTAGAGCGCGGTGAAGGCGCGCGAGGCGGCCATGGCGCCGCGCACGTCGTCGGTGATGACAATCCGCAGGTTGCTGACGATCTCGAAGTCGGCCAGGGTCTTGCCGTCGGTCCGCCGGGCGATGCCTTCGCGCAAGGGGGCGAGCTTCCTGGGCAGGGTGCCCGGGGTCACGTGCATGGTGACCAGGCCATCGGCGATCTCGCCGGTGAGGCGCAGGTTCGCGGGCGTGCTGGTGCCAAGGTAGATCGGGATATGCGGGTTGCCGTGGAGGATCGACTTCAGCGGCTTGCCCAGCCCCGTGGCATCGGCGCCGGCATAGGGGACGGACAGCTGCGTGCCGGAATGGGTGAGCGGCGCCTCGCGCGCCCAGACCTTCCGCATGATCGCCACATAGTCGCGCAGGCGTTCGCCCGGCTTGCCCCAGGGCTGGCCATACCAGCCTTCGACGACCTGCGGGTTGGAGACGCCCAGGCCCACGATCATCCGGCCCTCGCCGGCCAGCGCATCGATGGTCTGCGCGGTCATCGCGGCCATGGTGGGGGTGCGCCCGGCCAGCTGGGCGATGCCGGTGCCAAGCCGGATGCGTTTGGTGAGCGCGGCGATATAGGCGAGCGGGCTGAAGGCGTCCGAGCCATAGGCCTCGGCCGACCAGACCGAATCGAAGCCCAGGCGTTCGGCCAGGAGGATCTTCTCCATCGGGATATCGACCCGGGCGCCGCTGTAGCCGATATCGAGCGCAAGTTTCATCTGTGTTCTCCGGAGACGCGCAGGGTCAGAACTGGGTGCCGCCGTCGCAGTTGATTTCGGCGCCGGTGGTATAGCCGGCGCGCGGCGAGAGGAGGAAGGCGAACAGTTCGGCGATTTCCTCGACATAGCCGACCCGGCCGAGGGCGACGTTCATCTTCCAGTCGTCGACCATGGCCTTGCTGATCGCCTCCAAGGGGGGAAGGCCATACT
Source organism: Novosphingobium bradum (assembly GCF_042646485.1). NCBI lineage: Bacteria > Pseudomonadati > Pseudomonadota > Alphaproteobacteria > Sphingomonadales > Sphingomonadaceae > Novosphingobium > Novosphingobium bradum. The sequence goes on from NZ_JBHRTQ010000001.1 coordinate 147,291, forward strand.
TGTCGGCCGCCATCTTCATCACGGTGTGCGCGGATTCGCTGGCGATGAAGCCGGGGCACACGGTGTTGGCGCGCACCTTCTGGGCGCCATAGGTGAGCGCGATGTTCTTGGTGATGGCGGCGATCGCGCTTTTCATCGTGGCATAGCCGAGCAGCGGCGGCTTCATCGCGCGGATCGAATAGGCCGCGGTGTTGACGATGGTGCCGCCGCCGCGCGCGATCAGGTGGGGCAGGGCCGCGCGGCAGGCGCGCACGGTGACCATCACGTGGGCCTGGAAATATTCTTCCCAGGTATCGTCATCGAGATCGAGCAGGGTCTTGCGGGTCTGCATGGTGCCGGCGGTGACGCACAGGCCATCCAGCCCGCCGAAAGCCTCGGCGGCGGCGTTGATCGCGGTGTCGAGCGAGCCTTTCACCGTGCCGTCGCCGGCGAACATCCGCACGTCGGCGCCGGTTTCCTCCGACATCTGGTGGGCGCGCGGCTCGCCGCGTTCGCGGTTGCGGCCGATCAGGGCGACGCTGGCGCCTTCGCCGGCGAGGAGCCGGGCGGTTTCGAGGCCCATGCCGGCGACCCCGCCGACGATCGCATAGGCCTTGCCCTTGACTCCCAGATCCATCCTGCCCTCCTTGCGGCGCTGCTGCCTGCGCGTCTTTCAGTCAGATATTCCCGGCGCGCGCAAGGGGGCACTTGCCGCCAGCGGCCCGGCGATGCCGGCCCGGGATCAGCCGGTGGTGGGGCGAGGGCGGACGGGTTCGGCCGGGTTGGTCGCCTCGGGATCGGGGGTATCGGCCTTCCACCGCACCGAGCCGAAGGGCCGTTCGAGCTTGCGCCGGATGCGGGCGGGACTGTCGCCCGAGAGGGTGGAGAAGGACTGGGTGAGATCCTGTAGTTCGCGGTCGGCCTCGGTGAAGCGTTCGCGGTGGCGCAGGTAGTCCTGCCAGGTGGGGAACTCGAACTTCTCGGTCCACAGTTCGGGATCGCCGATATCGCGCGAGAGCACCCAGCCAAAGGCGCCGTTGCGCTTGCGGGCGCGCTGGAGATCGAGCATCGCATCGTAGAATGAGCGGGCATTGGCCGGATCGACCCGATAGTCGATCTCGATGGTGATCGGCCCGCTGCGCCCGGTGAGGGCGAGGGCGACGTTGGGTTCGTTGGCGATCCGGGCCGGTTCGAGGTTGCTGGTGCTGTCGGTCGGCAGGGGGGCGAGCTTGCCCAGCAGCGGGATCACCAGCACCGCCGCGCCCGACAGGGCCATGGCCTCGCTGACCCCGAGCGAGGCCGCCGTATTGCCCCAGACCCACGAGCCGAAGGCGATCCCGCCGGTCAGCGTGGAGGTGAACCAGGCGAGCGCGCGGGCGGTGACCCAGCGCGGGACCGAGACCTGCATGGTCACGTTGAGCAGCGAAATGGCGATCATGTTGGCCGCGCCCGAGGCGCACAGCGCCAGGCAGGTGAGGACGATGTGGCGGCTGAAGCCGACCGCGATGATCATCAGCCCGGTCACGGTCATCGCCGCGGCCAGCGCGCGGTCGGAGGTCATCTTCTCGACCACCCGGCTGACGAAGACCGCGCCCATCACCGCGCCGACGCCGCCCGCGCCGAGCAGCACGCCATAGGTGGTGGCCGTGCCGTGGAGCAGGTCCTTGGCGACCAGCGGGGTGAGCGCGGCAAGGCCGGCGGTGGCCACGCCGAAGCTGGCGCAGCGGAACATCACCGCGCGCACCGGGCCGGCATGGAGCGCATAGCGCACGCCGGAAATGATCGCCCGGTCGAGCCGTTCTGGCGAGAGGCGCGGGGGCACGTGGCGGCGGCGCCAGGCGAGGAAGGCGAAAGCCAGCGGCAGGTAGAGCACCGCGGTGATCCCGAAGACCACGGTCGCGCCGAAGCCGACCACCAGCAGGCCGCCCAGCGCCGGGCCGAAGCTGCGGGCGATGTTGTAGCTGACCGAACCCAGCGCGACGGCGGCGGGGAGGTGTTCGGGCGGGACCTGTTCGGGGATCGAGGCCTGCCACGAGGGGCCATAGGTGGCAACGCCCGCGCCGATCAGGAAGCAGAACAGGAGGAGGATCCACGGGCTTTCATGGCCGGTGAGCAGCAGCGCGGTGAGCACGGCGGCGGCCGCCGAGGAGAAGCACAGGCCCGAGATCGCGATCTTGCGGCGATCGAACATATCCGCAAAGGCGCCGGCGGGGACCGCCACGAACATCAGCGGCAGCATCATCGCGCTCTGCACCAGGGCGACCATCTGCGGGGAATTGGTCAGCCGGGTCATTTCCCAGGCCGCCGCGACCCCGAGCACGAGCTGCGCCAGGTTCGACATCAGGCTGGCCGACCAGATCCGGCGGAATACCGGATCGCCCAGCGGCTCGAGAGCGCGCAACTTCACCACTGCCAAATCTACCCCGCATTCATGCTTTTGCCGAGTAGTGGCGGGAGCCGGGGGCATGGTCAAGCCGCTGGCCGGGGAAGGGGCGCGCGCGGGCATCGCCCGAGCGAAGCGACGGGGCTTTCCCGGCGCGGCGCGGCGCACTAGGGAGAGGCGCATGGCGGGGGCCGGCAGGCCGGACGAGGAGACGATTTCCATGGGCAAACTGATCATCACCGGCGCGGCCGGCGGCATGGGCCGGGCCTGCGCGCGGCTGCTGGGCGCGGCCCATTCGCTGATCCTGACCGACGTGGCCGCCGGCCCGCTCGACGCCTTCGCCGCCGAGCTGCGCCGCGAGGGGATCGATGTCGTGGGCACTTTCGCGGGCGACCTGGGCGATGCCGGCGTGCTGGCCGGGCTGACCGGCGCGCTGGATGATGGCGCGCCCTTCGCGCTGGTCCACACCGCCGGGCTTTCGCCCAGCATGGCCGATGCCCGAACGATCATGGACGTGAACCTGGTGGCGACGGCGAAATTGCTGGCCGCGCTGGAGCCGAGGCTGGCGCCGGGCAGTGCGGCGGTGCTGATCGCCTCGATGGCCGGCTATTCCGCGCCCGCGATCGAAGCGGTGGACGCGCTGATGGCCGATCCGCTGGCGCCCGGTTTCCTCGATGCGATCACCGGGGCGATGGAGGCCATGCTGGGCCAGGCCTCGCCCATGGCCAGCGGGATGAGCTATGCCTTCTCCAAGCGCGGCGTGCTGCGGATCGTGGAGCGGCTGGCGCCGGGCTGGGGCGCGCGCGGGGGCCGGATCACCTCGATCTCGCCGGGCACGATCGCAACGCCGATGGGCCAGCTCGAACTCGATTCCAACCCGCAGGTCGGCCAGATCCTTCGCAGCACCCCGGCCGGCCGCGAGGGGCGGGCGATGGACATTGCCTTTGCCGCGCGGTTCCTGCTGGGCGCGGAAGCCTCGTTCATCACCGGCTGCGATCTCAGGGTCGATGGCGGGGCCATGGCCCTGGCGCATAGTGCCTGAGTTTTTTTGCGGAACGGGCGTTTCGGATCACGCGGGCGGAATGCCCTGTCCTGGCCCAACAGCCACCTCGACAGCACCGGCTGCGAGGAGGAAAAGAGAAGCCCGAACTATTGCGACTCGCTTGCATTATTTAGCAAGCTAGCTACCTAGCTCGGTCAAGCCCTTTCCCGCGCGGGAAGGATGCTGTCGCCCGAGTTGTTACAGAAGGAATGCTGCGCCATGAAAATGGACGATCTGATCCTGGTGAGCGTCGATGACCACTTCGTCGAGCCGCCGGAAATGTACAAGAACCACCTGTCGGGCGCGATGCTGGAATCCGCCCCGCGCTTCACCTCCACCAATGGCGTCGATGCCTGGGTCTATGGCGAGCGCACCCTGCCCAACATCGCGATGAACGCGGTGGCCGGCCGTCCGCCCGAGGAATACGGCTTCGAGCCGACCTCGCTCCAGGGGATGCGTAAGGGCTGCTGGGATGTGCATGAGCGCATCAACGACATGGACGCCAACGGCATCCTTGGCTCGGTGAACTATCCCTCGCACGCCGGCCTCGATGGCTCGCTGTTCCTGGGCCACCCCGACAAGAAGCAGGCGCTGGCCCACCTCCAGGCCTACAACGACTGGCACGTGGACGAACTGTGCGGCGCCTATCCGGGCCGCCTGATCCCGCTGGGCCTGCTGCCGGTGTGGGACGTGGAGGAAACCGCCAAGGAAATCCATCGGCTGGCCAAGAAGGGCTGCCACGCGATCACCTTCAGCGACAATCCCGCGCGCAAGGGCCTGCCTTCGATCCACAACGCCCACTGGGAGCCGATGTGGAAGGCGATCGCCGATACCGATATGTTCATCAACCTGCACATCGGCAGCGGCAACGCCCCGGTTCATCCTTCGGATGAATCGCCGATCGAGGTGTGGACCACGGTGTTCCCGATGGCGATCGCCATCTCCGCCTCGGACTGGCTGCACCTGGAAGCCACCCGCAAGTACAATATGCGGATCTCGCTGACCGAAGGCGGGATCGGCTGGGTGCCCTACCTGCTGGAGCGATCCGACTTCACCCACTGGCGCCACAAGGCGTGGACCAACAGCAACTTCGGCGACAAGAAGCCGAGCGAAGTGTTCCGCGAGCACTTCTACGGCTGCTTCGTCGACGACCAGCATGGCCTGGCCAACATTGACGCCATCGGCGTGGACAACGTGTTCTACGAGTGTGACTATCCGCACTCGGACTCGGTCTGGCCGGAATCGCCGGAAATCCTGTGGCCGTCGATCAGCAAGATGCCCGAGGACGTGATCAACAAGATCACCCACCTCAACGCGATCAAGCAGTTCCGCTTCGATCCGTTCCACTATATGCCGCGCGAGGAATGCACGGTCGGCGCGCTGCGCGCCAAGGCCAAGGCCAATGGCGTGAGCACCGATCCGATCCGGGTCGGCGGCGCGGCCAAGCCGATCGAGGACGGCGAGAAGCGCGTCGTGACCTCGGGCGACGTGACCAAGCTGTTCACCCGCGCCGCCTGACGGCCTGGACCGGACACGGCAATTCAGGAAAAGGCCCGGCGGTGATCCGCCGGGCCTTTTTCGTTTCAGGGGCGGGGGAGCGGGCCGGGCATTCATGCCGGCGTTGCACACCCCCACCCGGCCTCCCCCTGGAGGGGGAGGGGATTTGCGCCGCTTGCCTTCGCGGGGTTATGCCTTGCTCGCGACCCTAGCGGCCCTTCCAGACAGGGGCGCGCTTTTCGACGAAGGCGCGCACGCCCTCGATCCGGTCCTCGCTGGCATAGACATCGGGGCCGACGTCGAGGTGGAGCGCGGCGTGGACCGGGAGTTCCCAGCCCTTCTGCGCGGTCTGCTTCATCCGCTGGAGGGTGAGCGGGGCATTGGCGGCGATCGTGGCGACGAAGGCGCGCACGTCCTGGGCGAAGGTGGCGCGGGGGAAGACGCGGTTGACGAGGCCGATGGCCCCGGCGCGCTCGGCGGTGATCGGTTCGGCGGTGAACAGCAGTTCGAGGGCGAGGGCGCGCGGGATCAGGCGCGGGAGGATCACCGAGCCGAAATTGGCGCCCATGCCGCGCCTGGCCTCGGGCATCCCGACCAGGGCGTGATCGGCGGCAAGACGCAGGTCGCAGGCGAAGGCCAGTTCCGCGCCGCCGCCCAGCGCCGCGCCATTGAGCGCGGCGACGGTGGGCTTGGGGCTTTCCAGGATCAGTTCCATGATCGTGCGGCGCAGGCCCGTGACGATCGGGATCCCGGCCTTCGCGCGCTCGTCCAGCTCCTTCAGATCGGCCCCGGCGCAGAAGGCGGCCTCGCCGGCGCCGGTGAGGACGATGACGCGAACCTCGGGATCGGCCCCGGCGCGCTCGAAGGCGGCGGCGAGTTCATCATTGGTGGCCGGCGCGATGGCGTTGCGGCGCTCGGGCCGGTCGATGGTCAGCCAGGCGACGTGATCGGCGGCATCGTAGCGGACATGGTTGGACGACATCGGCGGCCCCCTTCGTTTCGGCTGACCGGGGCTTACCGGCAAGGCGGCCGGGGGGGAAGTGGCGGGAGGGGGCTGGGCGGGGGCTGGGAGGGGGCCGGGGCGGGGATCGCCGGGCCGCTATGGGCGCGGCCCGCGTTGACAGGCCGCCGGCCCGCCATATCGTTTGCCCCCCGAGCGGGCGCGGCCCGCCGGTGAGGTTTGCGGGAGACGGTGAATGGAGATGCACGGCGCCTCGGCGGTGATCACGGGCGGGGCGGGCGGCTTTGGCGGCGCGACCGCGCGGCGGCTGGCCAGGCTGGGGGCGAAAGTGGTGATCGCCGACGTGATGGAGGAGCGCGGCCGGGCGCTGGTCGAGGAGCTGGGCAACGGTTCGGTCTTCGTGCGCTGCGACATCTTTGACGAGGCCACCATCGCCGAGGCGGTGGCGGCGGCGCAGGGGCTGGGGCCATTGCGCGCGGCGGTGGTGGTCCATGGCTCGCCGCCCTCGCCGGTGCCGGGCGGGCGCCTGATCGGGCGCGACGGGCGGCGGCTGCCGGTGGCCAATTTCGAGCACATGATCCGCGCCTACCTGACCGGCGCCTTTGCCGTGACCAGCCATGCCGCCGAGGCCATGGCGAGGACCGAGCCGGTGAAGGACGGGCAGCGCGGGGTGATCATCAACACCGCCTCGATCGCCGGGTTCGAGGGCGCGCCGGGGCTGGTGCCCTATTCGGCGGCCAAGGGCGGGGTGATCGCCATGACCCTGACCCTGGCGCGCGACCTGGCGCCGCTGGGCATCCGCGCCATGGCCATCGCGCCGGGCACGTTCCTCACCCACGGCTATGCCCACATGACGGCCGAGGAAGCCCAGGCGAAATATGGCCCGACGATCCCCAATCCGCAGCGGATGGGCGATCCGGAGGAATATGCGATGCTGGCCCAGCAGATCGTCGAGAACGACTTCCTCAACGGCACGGTGATCCGGCTGGACGGGGCACAGCGGTTTGGCGCCAAGCCGTTCTGAGCGGGGTGTTCTGGGCGGGATGGGGGCTGGGGGCGGCTGGACCTGGGTTGGCCCGAGGCTGGCGTTGCACACCCCCACCCGGCCTCCCCCTTGAGGGGGAGGAGATTGGGTTCCCCTCGACCGCGAGGGGACTGGCCTGGTTCAGGCGGCTTCGAACTTCAGCGGGATGTATTCCGGGCCGCTGATGAAGTTGACCGGGGCGAGGCGGGGCGTGTCCGTCAGGCTGACCGACTTGAGGTGCGGGAGCATCTCTTCCATCAGGATGCGGATTTCCATGCGCGCCAGGAACTGGCCGAGGCAGACATGGGCGCCGTGGCCGAAGCCGAGGTGCGGGTTGGGCTGGCGATCGGCCTTGAAGGTATAGGGATCCTCGAACACGGCCTCGTCGCGGTTGGCCGAGAGGAAGCTGAGCATCAGCAGATCGCCGGCGGCGATGTTGCGGCCGGCCAGCACCGTATCCTCGACCGCCGAGCGCATGAAGTGCTTGACCGGCGTGGTCCAGCGGATCGCCTCTTCGGCGAGGTGATGGAGCAGCGCGGGATCGGCCTTCACCTTGGCGAATTCTTCCGGGAACTGGGTGAGCGCCAGCATACAGCCGGCCGTGGCATTGGCCGTGGTATCGTGCCCGGCGGTGGAGACCAGGATATAGTAGCCGATGCGTTCGGCCAGCGGGATCGGTTCGCCGCCGATCTGGGCATTGGCGATCACCGTGGCGAGATCGTCGGTCGGGTTCTTCTGGCGATCGGCCGAGAGCTTGCCGAAATAGTCATGGAACTCGGCGACGGCGGCCTGGAGCTTGTCGCGCTTCTGTTCGGGGGTGAGCTGGCTGTTCTCGTCGCCGGCGTGGTTGGGCGAGAAGATCTCCTGGGTGAGCTTGAGCATCAGCGGCTCATCCTCCTGGGGGACGCCCAGGATGGTCATGATCACGTGCAGCGGATAGCCGTGGGCGATCTGGGTGACATATTCGCATTCGCCGCCGGTGGCGAGGAGCTTGGCCACGGTCTTGCGCGCGATCTCGCGGATCTGCGGCTCCAGCTTGCGGAGGTTGGAGGGCATGAACCATGACTGGGTCATCATCCGGTACTTGCCGTGCTGGGGCGGGTCCATCTGGATCAGGTTGCGCGAGGCATTGCCGCTTTCGCGCTGCGCGTACATCCGTTCGGCATCCTCGCGGGTGGTGAGGATGATCTGCTTGTCGCCATTGTGGAAGAGCTTGTTCTGGCCGCCGACCTCCGCGATGTCGGCGTGGCGGGTGACCACCCAGAACGGCTCGTAGCCATCGGGCCGGGCGAGGCCGAGCGGGTTGTTGGCGCGCAGCCAGCGCAGGGCTTCATCGGCCCGGCCATCGGCATAGGCGCGCGGGTCGACCAGGGTGTTGGCGATGTCCTGCGGGATCGTGGCGTCTTGGGTCTGCGTGGCCATGGTGGCGGCTCCTTGATCTATACCCCGCAAGCCATAGCGCACCGGCCCCGAAAAGGACAGAAACCCGCCGTTTTTCCCGCTTCCGCGATAAGATGGACCGGCGTTTGACAAACAATGTTTGGTAGCGCGTTATCCCGGCGGGAGATTGTGGATATAGACTTCGTTGTGGGCGATCAGCCCGTCTTCGAGCAGGACGAAATCGAACCCGCGCAGACGGCGCGGACCGGCTGGGGTTTCGATCGTCGCATACCAGCGGGCGCAATAGCCGCCCGGCACCGGCCAGCTTTCATCCTCGGCATAGGTGATCGGCGGCTGGCCGGCGAAGGACGTTTCCAGATAGCGGCGCAGGGCATCAAGCCCGGTCACCCCGGCGGGTTCGGCGGGGCCGAAGAACCGGGTGGAAGGCGTGTAGAAGGCCAGCAGGCCGTCGACGTCCTTGGCGGTCCATCCCGCCAGCCAGCGGCGGTTGAATTCGCCGATGTCGAATGTGTCGGGCAAGGGTTGTCTCCTCGGGCGCGCAAGCGGGCGCGGTGGGTTCAGGGCTGGGTATAGTCGTAGACGTGCAGGGTGTCCTGGTACTCCTTGAAGAGCACCAGCTGGCCGTCGCGGACCTTGAACAGGAAGTGGTAGAAATTGCCGTAGGCGCGGCCGGTGACCGGATTGGCGATGCCGGCCGACTTGGCCTCGATCGCCACCCGGTCGCCCTCGGCGGTAATGCCGAGGACGGTGATGGTCATGTGGCCCTGCGAGGTCGGCTCGGTGGTGGTCTTCATCACGTCCTTGAGCGCGCCGCCCGAATTCTCGCTGACCAGGCCGGTGAAGGCCTTGAGCGCCTCGGCGCGGTTGAGGCGCGGCTTGGGGTGGGGCAGGTTGGTGCCCTTGAGCCGTTCGGAATGGAGCGGGCGCAGCTCGTTCGGGCCATCATCGTCGGCGACGGCGGTGTTCCAGACGAATTCGGGGTGCAGCACCGCATCGATCGCGGCGGGATCGCGGCGGTTGATCGCGTCCAGGAAGCGGAGCGCGACCTGCTTGTTGGCTTCGAGCTGGGGGTCTGCGGACATGGAAAGCCTCGGTTCGGGGAAAGGGCAGGGGATCAGAGGGTGACGACGATCTTGCCGAAGTGCCGGCCGGACAACTGGTGGCGGAAGGCCTCGGCCAGATCGGCGAGCGGGAAGGCGCGATCGATCACCGGGCGGATGGCGGTGGTTTCCAGCGCGCGGACGAATTCGGCCTGGTGCGCGGGCGTGCCCACGAGCAGCCCCTGGACGCGCAGCTGGCGGGCAAGGATCAGCACGGTCGGCACTTCGCCGCCATAGCCCGACAGCCCGCCGATCACCGCGACATGGCCGCCGAAACCGCAGGCCATCAGCGAATGGGGGAGCGTGGCCGCGCCGCCGATCTCGACCACGTGATCGACCCCGTTGCCGGCCAGCGCGAAGGCGGTTTTCCCCCATTCGGGATCGGAGCGGTAATTGATCACGTGATCGGCGCCGAGCGCTTTCAGCCGTTCGGCCTTGGCATCGGACGAGGTGGTGGCGATGACCCGGGCGCCGGCGGCCCTGGCGATCTGGAGCGCGTAGATCGAAACCCCGCCGGTGCCCAGGACCAGCACGGTATCGCCCGGCTTGAGCGCGCCATCGACCACCAGCGCGCGCCAGGCGGTCAGCCCGGCGCAGGGGATCGTGGCGGCTTCCTCGGCCGACCAGCCGGCGGGCGCGCGGGTGAAGGTTTCGGCCGGGGCGTTGATCCGTTCGCGGGCATAGCCATCGGCGCCGTCGCCCGGCGTGAGGGCGAAGACCGAGCCGGGCACATGGCGGCCGATCGGGCGGGGAAAGAAGGTGCCGATGACCAGGTCGCCCAGGGCAAGGCCGCTGACGCCTTCGCCCAGCGCGACCACTTCGCCGGCGGCGTCCGAGAGGGGAATGCGCCCGTCGGCGGTGGGGATCAGCCCGGCGCAGACGCTGTAATCGTGATAGTTGAGCGAGGAGGCGCGCACGCGGACCTGGATCTCGCCCGGGCCGGGCGGCGGCGGGGGCGCCATGTCGACCAGTTCGAGGCTGTCGAGCGTGGCGGGGTGGCGGATGCGGATGGCTTTCATGGCGCCAAGGCTAGGCCAGCCCCATGTCCTCGGTCAATTGCGGTGCGGGCAAATCGCCCGGCCGTTCAAGGCGTCCGGGCGGGAGAGCGGGCTGGTGCCGCTCCATCCGAAGCGCGGTTCGGATCGGCAACTCAGGTTTTCTGGACCAGCACCCGGCGCAGGATCGGCTCGAAGTGGGCCAGCGGCAGGTTGTCATAGTCGGGATCGAAGCAGTTCTGGTCGTAGAGTTCGCAGAATTCGACCGTCTGCGCGAACCACGGGCTGTCGGCCAGCTTGTCGCGCGCGTTGCGGTCGCGGCCGAAGTGGTGGGCGTAGTAGTAGGTCTGGAACAGGCCGTGATGCTGCACCATCCAGTGGTTGCCTGGCGAGACATAGGGCTTGAGCACGGCGGCGGCGACTTCGGCGTGGTTGAAGGGGGCCAGCATATCGCCGATATCGTGGAGCAGGGCGCAGACGACATATTCCTCGTCGCGGCCATCGCGCAAGGCGCGGGTGGCCGATTGCAGCGAATGGTCGAGCCGGTCGATCCGGAAGCCGCCGGTGTCCTTCAGCCCGGCCAGCAGGTCCATCAGGCGGTCGGTGAGGCCGGCCGCTTCGGCCTGGGCGACATCGCGGACGATCACATAGTCGGCGGCGGTGCCTTCGCTCATGGCGGTGAAGGCGGCGCGACGGGCGGGGGGCTGGTCCACGGTGATTCTCTCTCGCATTTTCGTTGTTTTTCGGCGGTGATGATATCCTGCGGCGGCGGGGATGCAACCTGAAGTCCGGGCGCGATCCCTTACAATCGTCTAGACAATCGCGCGGGCGATGGCGTAGGCCGCGCGGCGACCTTGCCGTGCCGATGCGGTCCCGACTCCTGCTGCCCGAGCGAATCGCGTCGGCCGGGCGGGGCGGTCCCGCTGTCGCGCGGCTTCATCGAACACAAGACAAACGAGGGACAGGATGAACCTTTCGCATTGGGCGAGCGTGCAGCCGGACCAGCCGGCGGTGATCATGGCCGCCAGCGGCGAGACGGTGACCTTCGGGCAGGTGGAAGAAGCCGCCAACCAGGGCGCCCAGCTGCTGCGCCGACTGGGGCTGAAGCGCGGCGATACCTTCGCGCTGTGGTCGGGCAACAACCCGCGGTTCATCGAGATCGCCGCCGCCATGGCCCGCGCGGGCGTCTACATGGTGCCGATCGCCTCCAAGCTCCATGCCGAGGAAGCCGCCTACATCATCAACGACTGCGGGGCGAAGCTGCTGATCGTCGATGCCGGCCTCAAGCACGCGTCCGAGCTGGTTTCCCGGTTCGCCGAGCTGTGCCCCAAGGTGGCCGACCTGTTCACCATTCGCGGCGACCTGCCCGGGGTGGAGCGCTGGGAAGTGGCGAGCGCGGCCATGCCCGCGACCCTGATCGCCGATCCTTCGGCGGGTACGCAGATGATCTATTCCTCGGGCACCACCGGCAAGCCCAAGGGCGTGAAGCGGCCCCTGCCCGAGCAGGCCTGGGACGCGCCGGCCGCTCTTGGCCAGATGTTCGCGCAGTGGTTCAATTCGCGCGCGAAGACGACCTTCATCGTTTCGGCGCCGCTCTACCATTCCGGCTCGTTCGGCCTCGCCACGGCCGAGCTGAGCGTGGGCGCCACCGTGCTCCTGTTCGAGAAGTTCGATCCCGAGGCCATGCTCGCCGCGATCGAGCGCTGGCGGCCGGAACGCGGCCAGTTCGTGCCGACCATGTTCGTGCGGATGCTCAAGCTGCCGGAAGAGGTGCGCGCACGCTACGACGTTTCCTCGCTGGAATCGGTGATCCATTCGGCCGGGCCGTGTTCGGCCGAGGTCAAGCGCGCCATGATCGAGTGGTGGGGGCCGGTGCTCCAGGAGATCTACGGCGGGACCGAGAATGTCGGCTCGACCATGATCAGCTCCGAGGAATGGCTCCGCAAGCCCGGCTCGGTCGGCCGCGCCCAGGGCACCACGATCCGCATCTGCGACGAGGCCGGCGATGAAGTGCCGGTGGGCCAGACCGGCACGATCTTCTTCGAGGGCGCCAACACCTTCGAATACCACGGCGATCCCAAGAAGACCGCCGGGGTGCGCCACCCGGTCCACCCCAACTGGGCGACCTTCGGCGACATCGGCCGGATCGACGAGGAGGGCTATCTCTACCTCTCCGACCGCAAGGCCTTCATGATCATCTGCGGCGGGGTGAACATCTATCCGCAGGAGGCCGAGGACGTGCTGACCCTGCATCCCGAAGTGGCCGACGTGGCCGTGTTCGGCGTGCCCGACGCCGACCTTGGCGAGCAGGTCAAGGCGGTGATCCAGCCGGCCCACTGGGCCAAGGCCGGGCCGGAGCTGGAGCGCGAGCTGATCGCCTTCTGCCGCGGCCGCCTTTCGACGCTCAAGTGCCCGGTGACGATCGACTTCGAGCAGCAGATGCCGCGCGACGAGGCCGGCAAGCTGGCCAAGCGGGTGCTGCGCGACCGCTACTGGCAGGGCCAGCCGGCGGCGATCTGAACCGGCAAGCGGGGAGACTGGCCATGGCGAACGACGCGATTCCGGGCGGGGGCCGCTGATGGACCTGCGCCATATGCGCCATTTCGTCGCCGTGGCCGAGGAGCTGCACTTCGGCCGGGCCGCCCAGCGGCTGAACATGGCCCAGCCGCCCTTGAGCCAGTCGATCCGGCGGCTCGAGGCCTATCTCGGGGTGGAACTGCTCAACCGCGCCAAGGGCGGGGTGAGCGTTTCGATCACGCCGGCCGGGCTTTCGTTCCTCGCCCAGGCGCGGCGCACCCTGATGCAGGCCGAATTCGCCACGACCATGGCGCGGCGCGCGGCGGCCGGGGCGGCCGACGTGCGGGTGAGCTTCGTCGGGCCGGCGCTCTACCGGGTGCTGCCCGAGCTGGTGGTCAACTTCCGCGAGGTGGCCCCATCGACCCAGGTCCACCTGTTCGAGCGGTCCTCGGCCGAGCAGACGGCGGGGCTGCTGGCGGGCGAGCTGGACGTGGGCATCGTGATCGCCGGCACGACCTCGCTCGAAGGGCTGGAGCAGCGGGTCATCCAGCGCAAGCCGATGGTCGCCGCGATCCCCGCCGGCTGGCCGCTGGCCGCCCAGCCCTCGGTGACCCTGGCGCAACTGGCCGCCCAGCCCTTCATCCAGCCGCCGCAGAAATACCTGGAGCAGGCCGCGGCGGTGAACCCCTTGCAGGCGCGCGGCTATACCCCGGTGATCACCCAGGAAGCGGCCCAGGTCGATACCGTGCTCAGCCTGGTCGGCGCGGGGCTGGGGTGCAGCATCGTGATGGGCACGGCCTGCGACACCCGGCTGGGCGGGATCGTGTTCCTGCCGATCAGCGACCTGGTGCCGGTGCGCCGTTCGGAACTGGTGATGATCTGGCAGGCCGAGCAGATGAGCGAGGCCAAGGCGATGTTCATCGAGGCGGCCGGTGCCTACGTGGCCGCGACGCCTTCGCTGCTGGACGATTCGTTCCTGCGCGGTTGAGAGGCTGAGGAGTTGATCCGGGGCCACCGCCGGCCCGCTCCCCCACCCTTCCAAAACATCCAGCATATGGGATTGACGTTCGAAGGTATTGGACGCTCGCGCCCGCCCGGCCCATCTTCCGTGATCACCGGGCCTGGTCCCGACAGACATTTGCAGGAGTGGATGGACATGGCTCTCCAAGACCTGGAGCCGACGGCGCTGCAGCGCGCCGCCGTCAAGTACGACATCGTTGACGCCGACGCCCACATCGATCCGCCGCACGAGATGTGGGTCGATTACCTGCCCGCGCGGTTCAAGGACATGGCGCCGCGCATCGAGGAGGGCGAGGAGAACGACTGGGTGGTCTTCGAGGGCAAGCGCCGCCCGCTGATGATGATCAACAACCAGGCGGGCCGCACCGGCAAGAACTTCAAGATGCTGGGCAAGCTTTCGGACCTGCGCGAATCGCGCACGCCGGCCTCGCGCCTCGCCGAGATGGACATCGACGGGATGAACGCGGCCGTGCTGTTCGGCGGCGGCCCGCTCGGCACGATGAACACCGAGCTCTATATCGAGAGCTTCCGCGCCTATAACCGCTGGCTGGCCGATTTCTGCAGCGCCGATCCCCGGCGCCTGTCGGGCGTGGCCTATATGCCGATGCGCGACCTTGACGAGACCATCGGCCTGATCCGCGAAGCCGCCGCGCTGGGCTTCCGCACGATCAACATTCCCGCCTTCCCGCAATCGGCGGACGCGGTGCGGATCTCCACCGCGACCAGCGGCGCACCGGACGTTGGCGTCAACACCGCCCAGGCCGCGGCGCTGACCGGCGACGTCAACAGCACCAGGCTCTACTGGCAGCCCGAGTTCGACCGCCTGTGGGCCGAGATCTGCGCGCATGACCTTTCGGTGACCATGCACCTGGGCGGCCGGGTGCCGCGTTTCGGCAACAAGGAATTCTTCCTCGCCGACCTGGTCATGAGCAAGGTGGCGATGGCCGAGCCGGTGGCCATGGCGATCTACGGCGGCGTGTTCGACCGCTTCCCGAAGATGCGCTGGGCGATCATCGAGAGCGGCGTGGGCTGGATGTCGTGGATGGCCGAATACATGGACCGGACCTGGGAGAAGCAGCGCTTCTGGACCGACAGCCAGCTCAAGGACTATCCCAGCACCTATATGGACCGCAACATCTGGGGTTCGTTCATCAATGACCGGCTGGGCGTGGTGAACCGCAACCAGCCGGGTGGCCGCAACATCATGTGGTCATCCGACTATCCGCATTCGGAAACGACCTTCCCCAATTCCTACGACGTGATCGCGCGCGACTTCGCGGGCGTTCCCACGGCCGAGGTGCAGGCGATCGTGGGCGATATCGCGCGCGCGTTCTTCCAGGTTCCGCGCTGAGCCTGGGCTGACTGGCGCCAGACGGGCCAGGGCCGCCGCCCCCGTGAACGGCGCGTGACCGCAAGGGCGGCGCGCGCCGGGGGGCTGGCGGCTTTTGGCCCGTGCCCATGGCCGGTGATTGCCTTGCTGACGGTGGGGACCGGACCTTACAGGAGAAGTCGGGATGTCAGGACAGGCCGCAGGCTTCGTGACGGCGGATGAAGCCGCCTACGACGAGCTTTATGACGTTCGCACCGAGGCGATGCATTCGGGCAATTACATCGACGTCGACCCCTATCCGCTGATGAACGCCGCGCGTGAGCGGGGGGCGGTGCACAAGGGTTTCCTGCGCGAGGTGCTGGGCCTGCCGCCGTTCCACCGCAGCCGCCAGGTGACCGAGGGCCGGCAGGGCTATTCCGTCCTGACCTTCGCCGCGGCCGAGCAGGCGTTCCGCGACAATGTGCGTCTGTCCAACCGGATCTACCACATGACGCCGGGCGACGCGAAGTTCCTCGGCATTCTCGAGATGGACGAGCCGGAGCACTTCGCCCAGCGCAAGGCGCTGCAATCGCTGTTCATCAAGCCGCGCGCCGTGGGCAAGTGGCGCGACCGCTGGATCAACGACATCGTCAAGGCCATCATCGCCAACCTTGAAGGGAGCGATCGGGCCGAGCTCAACATGGCGCTGTGCGCGCGGGTGCCGGTGCACACGATCTCGGCGGCGGTGGGCCTGCGCGGCGAGGAAGCCCTGACCTATCGCCGGGCGCTGGTGGCCAGCATGGGCGGCAAGTTCGGCCCGGAGCGCCAACGCGAAGGCATGATCACCGCCGAGCGGATCACCCGCGAGCAGATCGCCCTGCGCCGCAAGCAGCCGGGCGACGACATCATCTCGTGGCTGCTCGAGGCCGAGGTGGAGATGGTCGACGAGCCCAGGCGCCACCTCACCGAGGACGAGATCGCGACCTTCTGCCGCCTGCTGCTGCTGGCCGGCGGCGGCACCACCTGGCGCCAGATGGGGATCGTCCTGTTCGCCCTGCTGGACGAGCGCGAGCGCTGGGAAGCGGTAAAGGCCGATCGCGGCCTGGTGGAGCCGGCGATCCAGGAATCGATGCGCTGGAACCCCAACAACCCGATGTTCAGCCGCCTGGTCGTGGCCGATGCCGAGATCGGCGGCGTGGCCATTCCGGCCGGCAGCGTGGTCGACATCTGCCTCTCGGCCGCCAACCGCGATCCCTCGCGCTGGGACAACCCCGACGTCTATGATCTCCACCGCCCGTTCAAGCAGCACATCGGCTTTGGCATGGGCGTGCATATGTGCCTCGGGCGCAACGTGGCCGAGAGCGAGATGTTCGTGGCGATCAATGCGCTGATGGACCACTTCCCGGCCATGCGGCTCGATCCCGACCAGCCGCGCCCGTTCCTGACCGGCGGGCTGGAGCAGCGCGGGATTTCGAGCCTGCCGGTGCTGCTGCGCTGAAGCCCCCTCCCAACCCTCCCCCGCCGGGGGAGGGCTTGTTGTGCGGGTGGCGGGCGCGGATCGGGCCTTTCAGACCGAGGGCGGGGTCTGGAAGGTCATGGTCTTGGTTTCGAGATAGGCTTCCAGCCCTTCGACGCCGCCTTCGCGGCCGATGCCCGATTGCTTGAACCCGCCGCCGGGCAGCGACCAGTCCACCGCGAAGCCGTTGTGGCCGACGAGGCCGGCGCGCAATTGCCGGCCGACCGACCAGACCCGGTCGGGATCGTTGGTGAAGACGCAGGAGTTGAGGCCGAAATCGGTATCGTTGGCCAGGGCGATCGCCTCGGCCTCGCTTGCCGCCGGGATCAGGCAGACCACCGGGCCGAACACTTCCTGGCGGGCGATGGTGGCCGCGTTGCTCACGTTCGCATAGACCGTGGGCTCGATATAGTAGCCGCGATCGAGGTGGGCCGGGCGACCGCCGCCGCAGACCAGCTGGACGCCTTCGGCCCTGGCGCCTTGCAGGAAGCCCTCGATCCGATCGCGCTGGCGGGCCGAGGCGACCGGTCCCATTTGGCTCTCGGGATCGCGCGGATCGCCCACGCGGATCGCGGTGAAGGCGGCGGCGAGGGCTTCGGCCATTTCGTCGTGCCGGTCCTTCGAGACGATGATCCGGGTGAGCGCGGCGCAGACCTGGCCGCTGAGCACCGAGGTGGTGCCGGCGAGAATTTTCGCGGCCATGCCGAGATCGAAATCGTCGAGGATCAGCGCGGGCGACTTGCCGCCCAGTTCCAGCGTGGTGCGGGCGATGCGTTCGCCGCACAGCGAGGCGATGCGCTTGCCCGCCGCGGTTGATCCGGTGAAGGCGACCTTGTCCACCCGGGGATCGCGGACCAGCAGTTCGGACACCTCGCGGTCGGCGGTGACGACATTGACCACGCCGGGCGGAAGGCCCGCTTCCTCGCAGATTTCGGCGAAGAGATAGGCCGAGGCCGGGGCTTCGGGCGAAGCCTTCACCACCACGGTGCAGCCGGCCAGCAGGGCCGGGGCGCACTTGATCGCGATCAGCGAGGCCGGGCCGTTCCACGGCACGATCGCGGCGACCACGCCGACCGCCTCGCCCACGATCAGCGCGGTGGTGCCGGAGGGCAGGGTGGAGCGGCGGACCCATTCGTAGCTTTCGGCAAGGCCGGCATAATAGGTGAAGATGCCGGCGACGCTGCCCGCTCCGCCGGCGGTGAAGCGGCGCAGCATCCCGGATTCGGCGGTCCAGGCATCGCCCAGGGCTTCGGCGCGGGCCTTCCACCCTTCGGCGATGCGGGCGAGGTAGGGCGCGCGTTCCTGCGGGGTCATCCGCGGCCACGGCCCGGTATCGAAGGCGGCGCGGGCGCTGGCCACCGCGCGGTCGATGTCGGCGGCCTGGGCCTCGGCCACGGTGAGGAAGACCTCCTCGGTCGCGCTGTCGAACACGTCGAGCGTGGTGGCAGCCGACGGGGCGGCCCATTGCCCGTCGATGTAGAAGCGATCGGGATGGCGAACGAGGCCGGCGGCGGGCGCCGTGGTGGTGGTCATGCGGGGTGGTCCTTGCGGGCTGGGCGGATCAGAACACGACCACGTTGCGGGCAACTTCGCCGCTGGCCATGGCATCGTAGCCTTCGTTGATCTGGTTGAGCGCGATCCGCCGCGAGACCAGTTCATCGAGCTTGAGCTGGCCATCGAGGTAGAACCGGGCGAGCTGCGGGATGGCGAGCTGGAACGGCGCATCGCCCATGCCCGAGGCGATGATCCGGGCATCCTTGTAGAGGATATCAAGCGCGGGGACCGAGAATTCCGAACCGGTCGGCGCCATGCCGACGATGGTCAGCGTGCCGTGCATCCGCAGCATCAGGAAAGCATCGCGCATGGCCGCCGGGACGCCGATGACCTCGAAGGCATAGTCCACCCCGCCACGGGTCAGCTCCTTCACTTCGGCGACGGCGGTGGGGCCGGCGAGCACGCCGTCAGTCGCCCCGAAGGTGCGGGCGGTCTGGAGCTTGGCCGGGTGCAGATCGACCGCGATGATCTGCGAGGCGCCGGCGATCCGCGCGCCCTGGATGACATTGAGGCCGACCCCGCCGCAGCCGACCACCACGACCGAGGAGCCGGGGCGGACCCTGGCGCCGTTGAGCGCGGCGCCAGCGCCAGTCAGCACGCCGCAGCCGAGCAGGGCGGCGGCGGCGGGGGGCACGCGGTCGGAAATCTTCACCACCGAACTGTGATGGGCGACCACTTCCTCGGCGAAACCGCCGATGCCGGCGAGCTGGTAGACCGGCTTGCCGCGCCACGAGATGCGCGAGCCCATTTCGCGCGGCGGCCCCTTGGGCTTGTCGGTGCAGCGGCTGTTGTGCCCGGTCTGGCATTCGCCGCAGTGGCCGCAGTAGGAGGAGAAGCAGGTCACCACCATGTCGCCCACCTTGAGGCCGGGGACATGGTCGCCCACGGCCTCCACGTAGCCGGCGACTTCGTGGCCGAGCACGGCGGGGACCGGGATCGGCAGGTCGCCGGTCATCAGGTGATAGTCGCTGTGGCACAGGCCGCTGGCGGCGACGCGGATGCGGACTTCGCCTTCGCGCGGGCCATCAAGCTCGACATCTTCCACCGAGAGGGGGCTTCTGGCCTCGCACAGCAGGGCAGCCTTCATTGTCTTCTCCACGTGTTTCTTGCTGGTATCGCGCCAGTTTGCCCATTGGCGCGGGTCAGCGCAACCGGTCAATCCCGGCCTTGAAGGCGAATTCGGGCGCGCGGGCCGGGCGGCCGGGGTTGAAGATATGGGTGATGCTCTCGCTATCGAGGGCGAGGAAATCCTGGCTCATGTAAAGGGCGACGAGATCGCGGCCGGGATCCGCCGTCCACCAGGTGCCGAAGGCGCCCGACCAGCCGAAACTGCCCAGCCCGCCCGCGCCGGGCTGGGCGGCGGCCGGATCGAGGACCGTGGCGAGGCCGAGGCCGAAGCCGGTGCCGCGCCAGTAATCGGCCAGGCCAAAGGCGGGCAGGGCGCGCTGGGCCTCGGTCAGCCGGTTGGCGGCCATCAGCGCGACCGTTTCGGGGCGGGCGATCCGCACGCCATCGAGAGCGCCGCCGCCCAGCATCATCCGGGCAAACACCAGATAGTCGGCCATGGTGGAGAACAGCCCGCCGCTGCCGCTTTCGAACAGGGGCGGGGCGAGGGGCACCGGCAGGGTGAGATCGGCCAGCTCGCCCCGGGGGCCGGTCTCGCGGTACATCCGGGCGACGCGGGGCTGATCGGCCTCGGGCACGAAGAAGCCGGTATCGGCCATGCCGAGCGGGCCGGTGATCCGTTCGCGCAGGACTTCGCCAAGGCCGCGCCCGGCCACGCGGGCGACGAGCAGGCCGAGCACGTCGGTCGACAGGCCATAGTGGAAGCGGGTGCCCGGCTGCCACAGCAGCGGCAGCGCGGCGAGGGCGGCGAGCCAGCGCTCCTCGGTCAGCGGATCGGCCAGCGCGGTGCGGAAGGCGGCGACATAGGCCTGCGCGATCGGGCCGCGCGCGGTGTAGAAGGCGGCCAGGCCCGAGCGGTGGGTGAGCAGGTCTTCCACGGTGATCGGGCGGGCCAGCGGCTGGACCGCATCGAGCGGGCCCTGCGGATCGGCCAGGACCGCCAGATCGGCCAGTTCGGGGAGCCAGCGCGCGATCGGATCGCTGAGCGCAAGCCGGCCTTCCTCGGCCAGCAGCAGGGCGGCCAGCGAGGTCAGCGGCTTGGTCATCGAGGCGATCCGCATGATCGTCGTGCCGGTCATCGGCAGGCCGGCGGCGATGTTGGCGAGGCCCGCCGTGCTTTCGTGCACAATCTCGCCGCCTTGCCAGACCAGCGCGGCGGCGCCGGCCAGGTGGCCCGCGCCGATCGCCTGATCCAGCGTGGCGGCGAACAGAGACAGGTCAGCGGCCACTCAGCCCCCCGTCGATCACCAGCTCCGAGCCGGTGACGTAGCGGCTTTCGTCGGAGGCCAGCCACAGCACGCCGTTGGCGATATCCTCGGGCAGGCCTTTCACCCCCAGCGGGACCAGCGAGGCCGCCATCTTGCCGACATCGGGCATGACCCCGCGCGGGGCGGAAGGGGAATCGATGGTCATCCAGATCGGGGTTTCGATGAGGCCGGGGTGGACCGAGTTGACGCGGATATTGTCCCTGGCGTGTTCGTTGGCGACTGCCTTGGTGAACAGGCGGACCGCGCCCTTGCTGGCCGAATAGCCGGCCATGCCGGTGGAGCCGCGCAGGCCGGCGGTGGACGACATATTGATGATCGAGCCGCCGCCGCGCGCCTGCATCACCGGGATCGCGTGCTTGCAGCCCAGGAACGGGCCGGTGACGTTGATCATCAACTGGAGGTTGAATTCCTCCACGCTCTGTTTGGTGGTCGGCGCGCCGAGCGCGACGCCGGCATTGTTGACCAGCACGTCGAGCCCGCCGTGGCGTTCCACGATGCCGGCGATCAGCGCCTGCCAGTTGGCCTCATTGGTGACATCGAGGCGCTGCCATTCGGCCGTGCCGCCATCCGCGCGGATCGCCTCGACCACGGCGAGGCCGGCCTCGTCCTGCACGTCGCTGACGATCACGACCGCGCCCTCGGCGGCCAGGCGCCGGGCGCAGGCCCGCCCGATCCCGCTGGCCGCGCCCGTTACCAGCGCGATCTTGCCTGCCACTGCTCCGCTCATGTCATCCTCTCCGGTTCGCCCACGCGATAAAGCGGCCAGTGTTGCGGTCGGACGGGGCGGGTGCAACGGGAATCAGGTGCGGCGGGGCGATATCACGTGCATCTGGATTTGGGTCCACTTACGTGGAAGCGGGCCGGTGCCGCACCTGTTTCAGTGAAACTGGAACAGAGTCCAACACCCCCGACAGACCTGGAGAGAATGATGCGTTTTGATGGCAAGGTGGTGGTGATTACGGGCGGGGCGGCGGGCATTGGGCTGGCCACGGCGCGGCTGTTTCACGAATTGGGCGCGTCGGTGGTGATCGGCGATATCCGCGACGCGCTGGACCCCGAGGCCGAAGCCGCCTTCGGCGGCGAGCGCATGGCCTACCGCCGGGTCGACGTGGCCGACTGGGACCAGATGCAGGCGCTGATGGACGCGGCGGTCGAACAGTTCGGCGGGCTGGACGTCCTGTTCAACAATGCCGGGATCGGCGCTCTGGCGCAGCTTGACGATCTTGCGGTCGAGCAGATGCACCGGGTGATGGACATCACCTTCTTCGGCGCGTTCCAGGGGTGCAAGGCGGCGATCCCGATCATGCGCGCGCGCGGCGGCGGGGCGGTGATCAACATGGCCTCGATTTCGGGCATGGCCGGCGACTTTGGCTTTGCCGCCTACAATGCGGCCAAGGGCGCGGTGCTGAACTTCACCCGCTCGATCGCGCTGGAAAACGCCCGGGCCGGCGTGCGGGTGAATGCGGTGTGCCCGGGGCCGATCGACACCGCCCCCAAGCAGAACCTGGCGCGGATTCCCGGCGCGATCGATACCTGGGAGGGCAGCGTGCCGATGGGCCGGTTCGGCACGGCCGAGGAAGTGGCCGGCGCCGTGGCCTTCCTTGCCAGCGACTATGCCTCCTATGTCACGGGCACCACGCTGGTGGTGGACGGGGGCATGATGGCCCACACCGGGCAGCCCGATTTCACCCGGCTGGGGAAGGGCTGAACGCAGGGGGCTGAGCGGGGGGAGGCTGAGCGGGGCGCGCCACCGCTCAGGGATCGGCGCGGGAGGGCAGGCCGAGTTCGGCTTCGGCCACGGCCTGCCAGGCGGCGGCGAGGCGGTTGGCGCTATCGCGCGGGGTGGCGAGGCCGATCTCGAATTCGACCGGGTCGGACAGGCGCACCAGCCGCAGGCCTTCGGTATCGCTCCAGGCGTCGGCCGGGACCAGCGCGAGGCCCAGCCCCATCTGCGCCAGCTTGAGCATGGTGGCCGAGGTGGCCACTCCTTGCGCGATGCGCGGGGCGAAGCCGGCCCGGGCGCAGGCTGCTTCGAGCAGGGCGCGGAGCGGATCGCCGCTCTCGGTGCAGACCAGCGGCTCGTCGCGCAGGGCGGAAAGCGGGATCGCCTGGTGGCGGGCCAGCGGGTGGACTTCGGGCACGGCGACGACAAGCTGGTCGGTGGCGATCGCGGTGGTTTCGATATGCACCGGATTATCAAGCGGCAGGCGCAGCAGGCTGATGTCGAGCTGGCGCAGGCGCAGGCGGCGCACCAGATCGGACGGCGAATGTTCGGACAGGACCAGCTCGACGCGCGGATGGCGGCGGCGGAAGGCGGGCAGCAGCCGGCGCAGCACCGGGGCGGTGGCATCGGAGAAGCCGATGGTCAGCCGGCCGCGTTCGGCATCGGTGCGCGCGCGCACGGCCTGGCGCATCTGTTCGACCTGGAACAGCACCATGCGGGCCAGCGGCAGGGCATCCTCGCCCGCCGGGGTGAGCGACAGCCCCCGGCTGGAGCGCGCGAACAGCGCCGCGCCCAGTTCCTCCTCCAGCTTGCGGATGGTGACGGTGAGCGGGGGCTGCGAGATGTGCAGCCGTTCGGCCGCCCGGTGGAAATTGAGGGCTTCCGACAGCACGACGAAATAGCGAAGCTGGCGCAGGTTCATGATAGCCAACTCTATATCGCCGCGTTCGGAATTGATATTTGTTTTGACGCGAGGCGTGGGCTACCCCACCCGGCCATACACAGTGCAGGAGGAAGAGGATGACGGCGCCCCAGCGGCCATTGCCCAAGCCCACGCCCGAGACCCAGCATTTCTGGGACGGGTGCAAGGAAGGCGTGCTGCGCCTGCAGCGCTGCACCACCTGCAAGGATCCCTATTTCCCGCCGCGCCCGTTCTGCCCGCATTGCGCCAGCCGCGACGTGGAGGTGTTCGACGCCAGCGGCAGGGCCACGCTCTATTCCTACATCATCAACCACCGGCCGCGCCCGGGCTTCGGGCCGGAACCCTATGCGATCGCGGTGGTCACGCTGGAAGAAGGGCCGCGGCTGATGACCAACATCGTCGATTGCCCGCAGACCCCCGAGGCGCTCGTGCTCGATATGCCGCTGGTCGTCACCTTCGAGCCGCAGAACGACGAGATCGCCATTCCCCTGTTCAAGCCGGCGGAGGCCTGATCATGCTGAAACCGGGTTCCATCGCCGTTGTCGGCGCCGCCGAAACCACCGAGCTGGGGGTGATCCCCGGCCTGTCGCAGCTTGGCCTGCACCTTGATGCCGCGCTCAACGCCATGGCCGATGCCGGCCTCAAGCCGTCGGACATCGACGGCGTGGCCACGGCCGGCGAGGACGTGTGGACCGTTGCCAATATGCTGGGCATCGCCCCCAAATGGGTGGATGGCACCAATGTGGGCGGCTGTTCCTATATGCTCCACGTGCGCCATGCCGCCGCCGCGATCGATGCGGGGCTGTGCACCACGGTGCTGATCACCCACGGCGAGAGCGGCCGTTCGCAGGTGGGCCGCGCGGGCTATGCCGGTTCGCCGGCCAGCCTGTTCGGCCAGTTCGAGGGGCCATACGGGGTGACCGCGGCGCCCAGTATGTTCACCATTCCGGTGCTGCGCTATCTCAAGGAAACCGGCAGCGAGGTCGAGGACCTGGCCCGCGTGGCGGTGATCCAGCGCGAATGGGCGCAGATGAACCCGCGCGCCTTCGCCAAGAAGCCGCTGACGGTGGACGACGTGATGGCCGAGGCGCCGATCTGCTGGCCGTTCTCCAAATCGCTGATCTGCCTGGTCACCGATGGCGGCGGCGCGCTGATCCTGACCAGCGCCGAGCGGGCGAAGGACTTCCCGACCAGGCCGGTCTATATCCTGGGCACGGGCGAGAGCACCGAGAATCCGAACATCAGCCAGATGGAGGACTTCACCTCCAGCCGCGCCTTCCGGATGTCGGGCAAGGCGGCGTTCGAAAGCTCGGGCATCACCCATGGCGAGGTTGATCACCTGATGATCTACGACGCGATGGCCCACCTGCCGCTCTATGGCCTGGGCGATCTCGGCTTCTGCAAGCCCGACGAGGCCAAGGACTTCTTCCGCGAGCGGCGCACCGCGCCGGGCGGCGCCCTGCCGATGAACACCAACGGCGGCGGGCTCTCCTATATGCATTCGGGGATGTACGGGATGTATGCCCTGCAGGAGAGCGTGCGCCAGATGCGCGGGATCGCCCCGGCGCAGGTCGAGGGCGCCAAGATTTCGGTCTGCCACGGGGTTGGCCGTATGTTCACCGCTGCCGGCACGATCGTGTTCGGCAACGACGTCTGACAGGAAGGAACGCCAAGCCGTGTATCCGGGCAACTACGCCAGGACGCAGCCCGACAAGCCGGCTGCAATCCGCCCCTCCACCGGGGAAACCCTGAGCTACCGCGCGCTGGACGAGCGGTCGAACCGGCTGGCCCAGTTGCTGTTCGCCGCCGGCCTGCGCCCGGGCGACCATGTTGCGCTCTACAGCGACAACAACCTCGCCTTCTTCGACGTGACCTGGGCCTGTATGCGGTCGGGTCTCTACCTCACCGCGGTCAACCGCTACCTGACCGCGCCCGAGGCGCATTACATCGTCGACAATTGTGACGCCAAGGCTCTGATCGTCGCGGGAAACCTGGCCGCGACCGAGGAGCTGGGCCGGCTGGCCACGCGCTGCGTGGTCAAGCTGGCGGTGGGCCAGCCGGTTGCCGGGTTTGACGACTACGAGGCGGCCATCGCCGCCCATCCGGCCGAGCCGCTGGCCAATGAGCGGGTGGGCAGCTTCATGCTCTATTCCTCGGGCACCACCGGCAAGCCCAAGGGCATCCGCCGCGACCTGCCCGACGTTTCGCCCGTGGGCGGCAACCCGATGCTGCAGAACCGGGTGGAGCTGGCCGGGTTCGACACCGAAACCATCTACCTGTGCCCGGCGCCGATGTATCACGGCGCGCCGCTGGGCTATACCGCGGCGGTGATCCAGGCCGGCGGCACGGTGGTGCTGATGGACAAGTTCGACGCCGAGAAGGCGCTCGAATATATCGACCGCTACCAGATCACCCACAGCCAGTGGGTGCCGACCATGTTCATCCGCCTGCTCAAGCTGCCGGACGAGGTGAAGGCCCGCTACGACATTTCCAGCCTGCGCTATGCGCTCCACGCCGCGGCGCCCTGTCCGATCGCGGTCAAGCGCGCGATGATCGACTGGTGGGGGCCGATCATCGAGGAATACTATTCCTCGACCGAGAGCGCGGGCCTGGCCATGATCAGCAGCGCCGAATGGCTGGCGCACCCCGGATCGGTCGGCCGGGCCAAGGGCTTGCCGTTCCACATCTGCGACGAGGAGGGCAACGAGCTGCCCCCGGGCGAGCCGGGCCTGATCTACGGCGAGGTCACTCCGGGCAAGAAGTTCGCCTATTACAAGGACGACGAGAAGACCGCGAGCGTGGCCCATCCCAGCCATGCGGACTGGATCGCCGTGGGCGACATCGGCTACCTTGACGAGGAGGGCTATCTCTACCTCACCGACCGCAAGGCGTTCATGATCGTTTCGGGCGGGGTCAACATCTACCCGCAGCAGATCGAGGACGTGCTGGCGCTGCACCCCAAGGTTTCGGACGTGGCGGTGATCGGCGTGCCGAACCCGGATCTGGGCGAGGAGGTCAAGGCCGTGGTCGAGGCGGCGGCGGGCGTGGTGCCCAGCGCCGAACTGGCCGAGGAGATCAAGGAATTCGTGCGCGAGCGGCTGGGTCGGCAACTGACCCCGCGCACGGTCGATTTCGTCGACGAACTGCCGCGCCTGCCCACCGGCAAGCTCTACAAGGCGGCGCTGCGCGAGAAGTACTGGGGTTCGGCCGACACGCCCAAGAGCCTGGCCGAACGGATGTAGACCGGGCGCCGCCAAGGCGCTCGCGCAACTGGGGAGAAGGACCATGGCGCAAGGCCAGGGCGGGACCGGCGTGCTTGCCGGACTGCGGATCATCGAGCTGGCCGGGATCGGTCCCGGCCCGTTCGCGGGCATGATGCTGGCCGATCACGGCGCCGAGGTGATCCGGATCGAGCGGCCGGAGAGTCCGCGCCGGTACAAGGACGTGATGCAGCGTTCGCGCCGCTCGATCGCGGTCGATCTCAAGCAGGAGGCCGGGCGCGAGGTGGTCCGCCGGCTGGTCGCCGGGGCCGACGGGTTCATCGAAGGCCTGCGCCCCGGGGTGACCGAGCGGCTCGGGCTTGGCCCGGACGACCTCCTCGCGCGCAATCCGCGCCTCGTTTACGGGCGGATCACCGGCTGGGGCCAGGACGGGCCGATGGCCCGGGCCGCCGGCCACGATCTCAACTACATTTCGCTGACCGGCGCGCTGGGGCTGATGGGCGAGCCGGGGGGCAAGCCGCCGATCCCGCTCAATCTCGTCGGCGATTTCGGCGGGGGCGGGATGCTGCTGGCCTTCGGCATGGTCTGCGCGATCCTGGCGGCGCAGCGCACCGGCGCGGGCCAGGTGGTTGACGCGGCCATGGTCGATGGCGCGGCGCTGCTGATGGCGATGTTCTACAGCCAGGGCGTTTCGGGCGAATGGCCCGGCACGCGCGGCACCAACCTGCTGTCGGGCGCGGCCCCGTTCTACGATACCTACGAGACGGCCGACGGCGAATTCGTTGCGCTCGCCGCGATCGAGCCGCAGTTCTTCGCGCTGATGCTGGAGCTGACCGGGCTGGCCGGCGATCCCGATTTCGCCGACCAGATGGACCGCGCCTGCTGGCCGCGCGCCAAGGCCAAGCTCGCCGCGCGCATCCGCACCCGCACCCGGGCTGAGTGGTGCGAGACGATGGAAGGCAGCGATGCCTGTTTCGCGCCGGTGCTGGGCGTGGCCGAGGCGCCGGCCCATCCCCACAACCGCGCGCGCGGCACCTTCATCGAGGCCTTCGGCCAGGTCCAGCCAGCCCCGGCGCCGCGCTTCTCGCACAATCCCGCGCGCCAGCCCGAGCTGAAGCCCTGGGCCGGCGATGCCGATGCGGTGCTGGCCGAGGCGGGCTTCGCGGCCGACGACATCGCGGCGCTGCGCGCGGCCGGGGTGATCGCCGGCGGCTGAACCGGGTTCCGTCCGTCAGCCGGGCAGCGCGGTCGTCGCCAGTCCGCGCAGGGTGCCTTCCGCGCGCCATTCGGCCAGGATATCGAAGAAGGCCACCGGCCCGCCGCCATAGGGCATATTGCGCGGGTTGAAGGCGGCGATGTCCCCCTCGAAATTGGAATAGCTCGGCGTGCATTCGCGCATGAACTCTTCCTGCGCGGGCGCGCGGCGATCGATCTCGGCCACCCACGCGTCCTCGGCCTCCTGTGTGGCTTCGACCGTCGCCAGGCCGCGCCGCGCGCATTCGCCCACGACATGGCCGATGTGCCGGGCGATCTCGTCGAGCAGGTGGACGTTGTTGAAGGTGCGGCCCGACTGGGTGAGGGTCATGATGAAGCAGTTGGGAAAACCGTGGCTGAACATCCCGTGGAAGGTGGCGGCAGACGGCGTCCACTTCGCGGTCAGCTCCGCCCCGCCGCGCCCGGTGATCGGATAGCCGATGCGCCGCTGGAAACTGCCCAGCACCTCGAAGCCGGAGGCATAGACCAGCACATCAAGCGGATATTCCCGGCCATTGGCGATGACGCCGGTGGCGGTGATCCGCTCCACCCCCTTGCCGTCGGTATCGACGAGGCTGACGTTGGGGCGGTTGAAGGTGGCCAGATAGGCGTCATGGAAGCAGGGGCGCTTGCAGAACTGGTCGTACCAGGGCTTGAGCTGCTCGGCCCAGACGGGGTTGGCCACTTCGGCTTCCACGCGGGCGCGGATCGCCTCCATCTTGCGGAAATCGGCCATCTGGCGGAAGGTCTTGCGATCGCCCACATCCTCGCCGGCCAGCCGCATCCGCCGAAACGTGGCGTTGACCGTGGCGACCGAGCGGGTGAGCGAATCCTGCACCAGATCCTCCTCGGCATAGCCGCCCGAGGTGAGCACGGTGAAATTCTCGATCCGCCGCCGCTGCCAGCCCGGGGTGAGCGAGGCCGCCCAGGCCGGATCGGTCGGCCGATCATCGCGGAAATCGATCGAGGCCGGGGTGCGCTGGAACACGTGGAGGTGTTTTGCCCCTGCGGCGAGGTGGGGGATGACCTGGACCGCGCTGGCGCCGGTGCCGATCACGCCGACCACCTTGTCGGCCAGCTTGTCGAGCCCGCCTTCCGGGCCGCCGCCGGTCACCGCATAGTCCCACCGGCTGGTGTGGAAGGCGGGGCCGGCGAAATCGGCAATGCCCGGAACGCCCGGCAGCTTGGGCCGGTTGAGCGAGGCGAAATTGGCCACGGCCACGAACCGCGCGCGGATGGCATCGCCGCGATCGGTGGTCACGGTCCAGCGCTGCGCGGCCTCGTCCCAGGTCATGCCGGTGACGCTGGTGCGGAAGCAGGCATCGCGGTCGAGATCGAAGGTGCGCGCGATGGCCCGGCAATGCTCGCGGATTTCGGCGCCGCTGGCATAGCGGTGCGAGGGCATGAAGCCGGTTTCCTCGAGCAGCGGCATATAGGTGTAGGCCTCGACGTCGCAGGCGATGCCGGGGTAGCGGTTCCAGTACCAGCAGCCGCCGAATTCGCCGCCGCGATCGATGATGCGGATGCTTTCGATGCCCTGCTGGCGCAGGCGCGCGCCGACCAGCAGGCCGCTGTAGCCCCCGCCGACGATCAGCACTTCCACCTCGTCGGTCAGCGGATCGCGGTGGAAGGCGGGATCGGCCAGCGGATCCTGGGTGAAATGGGCATGGTCGCCCTCGATCCAGGTATATTGCGCGCTGCCATCGGCGCGCAGGCGCTTGTCGCGCTCGGCGCGGTAGCGTTCGCGCAGGGCTTCGGGATCGAACCCGTCCTGTCCGTCAGTGATCATGGTTTCCGTTCGTTGTGCGGCTTGCGGCGAGGCTCAGCGCAAGGTGGCGTAGTCGACCATCACCTGGCCGGGCTGGGCGCCCATGTCCATGTAGTGGACCTGGAAGAAGCGTTCGCGGAACTTCCATTCGCCGCCGACCTTGGCCAGTTGGTCATGATAGGTGCCCAGCACGAAGATCGAATCCTCGACGGCGAATTCGTGGAGGATGCTCGTGGTCTCGGCGCTGTCGGCGTCGAGCCGGTCGATGGTCATCCCGTGGGTCATCTGCATCAGGAACTTGCGCGGGGCGACCGCGGCCATGATGCCCTCGCGGATCGCGGCGACTCCGGCGAGATCGTGGCCGACCGAGGTGATCCAGCGGCCATCTTCGAGGAAACAGGAGATCATCCCGTCCCAATCGCGGCGGGTGACGCAGACGGTGTACTTCTCGATCAGCTCGCGGATGGCCAGCCGGTCCATCAATTCCTGGATATCGCGCATTGTTCGCTCTCCCGCCGCGGCGTCGTTTGCGCCCGGCGAGCGGGCGATACATGGCGCGGGCGCGCGGGTG
The DNA here is from genome assembly GCF_042646485.1 of Novosphingobium bradum. Classification (NCBI taxonomy): domain Bacteria; kingdom Pseudomonadati; phylum Pseudomonadota; class Alphaproteobacteria; order Sphingomonadales; family Sphingomonadaceae; genus Novosphingobium; species Novosphingobium bradum. The sequence continues at coordinate 177,441 of NZ_JBHRTQ010000001.1, forward strand.
AAGGGCCGGGGTGGGGCATGGCGGGGCTGGGGGCGCGGGGCCGGGTGCAGCCATCGCCGGGGCGATCACGCATCGGCCCGCTTCGGTGCACGGTGGCGCGCGGCGGAATATTTTCGCGGCGAATCGCGGATTGTGCCGCCAGGCGGTTGACACCGGCGCCCCCGGCAAGGGATCACTGCGCCAAGGCCGGAACGGCACCTGCGCGCATGACGCGAAAAAACAAGCCAATGGGAGAGCCGCGAATGTCACTGTTGACCGCCAGGCAGGAATGGCGCGCGGCCTGGCCGATCCCGTTCATCGCCATGCTGGGCCTCGCCGGGACGATGATCCTGCCCTATTCCAGCGGGGTGCTGATCGGCCCGGTCACCAAGGACCTGGGCTGGACCCGGGCCGAGTTTTCCTCGGGCTTTACCTTCCAGGTCGCCGTGCTGCTGTTCATGGCCCCGATCGTGGGCCGCGCGATCGACCGCTTCGGCCCGCGCCGCGTGCTGCTGACCGGGATCGTGCCCTATGCCATCGCCCTTTCGGCGATCGGCTTCGCGGCCGACGGGCGAGTCTGGCAGTGGCAGCTGTTGTGCGGCATCCAGGGCGTGGTTGGCTCGTTCATCGCCGCGCCGCCGTGGATGACCGGCGTGGTCAGCCGGTTCGACACCTCGCGCGGTCTGGCCGTGGCGATCGCGCTCGCCGGGGTTTCGCTGGCCTCGCTGATGTGGCCGATCGCGGCGGCCTTTGCCCTGGGCTGGCTGGGCTGGCGGCTGACCTTCGCCGCGCTGGTCGGCGGTTGGGCCTTGCTGCTGCTGCCGCTGACGGCGCTGCTGTTCTTCGCCGCGCGCGACCTGCGCGGCGACGCCGGCGCCGCCGCCCGCGAGACCGCGCGCCACGAGCCGCGCATCGGCCTCAAGGCGACGCTCAAGGTGCTGCGGACCCGCGCGGTGGTCCTCGTGGTGACGGCGGGCTGCCTCTATCTGACCGTGTCGGTCGGGCTGATGGTCCACCTCGTCCCGATCCTCGAAGGCAATGGCATCGGGCTCAAGGCGGCGGCGGGCCTGGCGGGTCTGGCCGGGCTGGGCAGTCTGGTGGGCCGGATCACGACCGGCTTCCTGCTGGACCGGTTCTCGACCCGGGTGATCGGCCTCGTGGCCTTTTCGCTGCCGGTGGTGGCCAGCGTGCTGTTGATGCAGGGGCTGGCGAGCGTGGCGGTTTCTGCCCTGGCGGCGGTGCTCTATGGCCTGGCCGCCGGCGCCGAGACCGACCTTGTCACCTATCTCCTCTCGCGCCGGGTGCCGACCGCGATGTTCGGATCGGCCTATGCGATCGTGACCGCGCTGTTCTCGCTGTGTGCAGGCGTTGGCCCGCTGGTGGCCGGCGCGCTCTATGACATCGGCGGCAATTACCAGACCTTCCTGATGGCGGTGATCCCGGTGGTGCTGACCGGCGGCGTGCTGATCTGGCTGATCCCGCCGCCGCCGATCGGCCATGGCACCCCGGAACAGGAAGCCGAATGGGCCGGGGCCACGGCCGAGGCGGTCGCCGCGCCGAACTGAGGGGCGCGCGGCCCCCGGGGGTCGATCAGTCGGCCGATCAGCCAGCGGATCAGCCGGCCGGCCAGGGATCGAGGTGTGAGAGGCTGCCGTCGAGCGGGGGGAAGGCCGGCGGGCGCTTGGCGCCAAAGGCGGCCACGCTTTCGGCGAAATCGCCCGAGGCCATGGCCTCTGCCAACTGGTCCTCCGAGCGGTCGTAGGCGGCGGGCAAGTGGCTCATCAGATCGAGCCAGAGCTGCTGCTTCATGGTCCGCATCGACCAGGGCGAGCAGTTCTGCGCCAGGTCGCGGCAATAGGCGAAGGCCACTTGCGCCAGGTCATCAGGCGCGACCACCCGCGAGACGAGGCGCAGGGCGAGGGCTTCGGTCGCATCGATGGTGCGGCCCGAGAGCATCAGCTCCATCGCCGGGCCGGCGCCGACCAGGCGCGGCAGCAGCCAGGTGATTCCCAGCTCGCCGTTCATCCCCCGGCGCACGTAGGAGGTGGACATCTTGAGGTCGCTGGCGGCGATCCGGATGTCGCAGGAGATCGCCTGCTGGAAGCCGACGCCGAGGCAATAGCCGCGCAGCGCGGCGACCACCGGCTTGCCGATCCGCATCGGGTGCCAGTAGCGCCGGGGATCGCGGCCATCGGTGATCGCGCCGTCCGAGGCGACCGCGCCCATGCCCGCCATGTCGGCCCCGGCGCTGAAGGCACGCTCGCCCGCGCCGGTGACGAGGATGACGCGCACCTCGGGATCGGCGGCCAGGCGGTCAAGGATGTCGAAATAGAGCGTGCCCAGTTCCGGCGTCCAGGCGTTGAGCCGCCCGGGCCGGTTGAGCGTGACCAGCCCCACGCCCTGGCGAACTTCCGCCAGGACGCTGGGAGCCACGCCCTCGCCGGGCCACTGCTGGGTCACGGGCGATCGATCGCCGGCAGTTTCAGCAGCTTGCGGGCATTGTCGGAGAGGAACTTGGGCCACACGTGATCCTTGAACGGCACCTGGTCCATCTCGGAGAAGATGCGATCCAGGGTCAGGCCATAGGGGAAGTAGCCGGCGTAGATGATCTTGTCGGCGCCGCGCGTGTTGGCGTAGTCGACGATTTCCTTCGGGTAATACTTGGGCGCGAAGGCCGAGGTCGAATAGTAGAGGTTGGGCCACTTGAGCATCAGCTTGACCGCGAGATCGACCCACGGCTCGGCGCCGTGGCGCATGACGATCTTGAGCTCGGGGAAATCGTAGCAGACCTCATCCAGCAGGCCGGTGTACTGCGCCATCATCTTGACGCGCGGGCCGGGGACGCCGGCCGTGGTGAACACCGGGATATCCAGCTCGATGCACTTGGCGTAGATCGGATACCACAGCTTGTCGTTGATCGGGATCTGCGGGACCGTGCCGACCGGGAAGATGTTGACCGCGCGGATATCGTTCTCCTCCTTGGCGCGCACGATCGCGCGCACCGCGTCCATGCCCTGGTTGCCATCGACCTGGAGGGTGGTGAGAATGCGGTTCGGGTGGCGGCGGGCGGCCTCGGCCACGCGCTCGTCCGACAGGCTGACGAGGCCGTATTCGATGCCGTGCTGGTCCATCAGGTCGAGCGTCTCGGTGATCGCGGCCTGGGGATCCTCGTCCGGGGTCAGTTCGGGCGGAATGTCGCGGAACATATAGCCGTGGGGATGGTGCGTGTTCTTGTCGCTGTCGCGCAGGGCGGCGATTTCCTTGAAGTGGCGCTCGGCGCGGAACCCGATCAGCGTGTCGACGATCCCCGAGTGTACTGTCCGCATTCCCATTCCAATCCTGTTTCCGGCACGCGTGCCTAATCGTCTAAACGTTTCGCCTTTGCCGCGCCGATCCGGCGCAGTTCAACGTGCCGGCGCGGATATCGCGGGAGCGATCCCTCTGCTACCCCCCTGCCCGGGCTTGTCTCCCGGCAGGATAGGGCAGACCGGCCACGGTTAGCAATCCGTGCGAGCATCAAGGAGGAACTATGCGTTTTGAGGGCAAGGTGGCGATCGTGACCGGCGCCGCCCAGGGGATCGGGGCAACCTATGCCCGCAGGCTGGCCGCTGAAGGCGCGCGCGTGGTCGTGTCCGACATCAAGGAAGAGGGCGCCCGCGCGGTCGTCGAGGAGATCATCGCGGCCGGCGGCGAGGCGATCTTCCTGCCGGTCGACGTTTCGGACGAGGCTTCGTGCCTGGCCCTGGCCCAGGCGGCCAAGGCCCATTTCGGGCGGATCGACTGCCTGATCAACAACGCCGGGATCTTCGCCGGGATGCGGTATGAGCCGATGATGACGGTCGACATGGCCTATTTCGACCGGATCATCGCGGTGAACTTTCGCGGCACCCTGCTGGTGATCCGCGCCGTGGCGCCGATCATGGCCGAGACCGGCGGCGGGTCGATCGTCAACCAGTCGTCGATCACCTCCCACGCGATCGGGCCGCGCGCCGGCTACTACGCGATTTCCAAGCTGGCGGTGAACGGGCTGACCGCGGGCCTCGCGCTGGAACTGGGCGCCAGCAACATCCGCGTCAACGGCGTGGCCCCCGGGCAGACCGAAACCCCCGCGCTGGAGGATATGCGCGCCACGGTGAGCGAGGAGGTGCTCAAGAAGGTCTACGCCGATATGCCGATCAAGCGGCCGGGGACGACCGACGAACAGGCCAATGCGGCGCTGTTCCTGCTGTCGGACGAGGCCAGCTACATCACCGGCGAGACGCTGTTCGTCGACGGCGGGCGCATCCGGCGGATTTGATGGGGGGAACCGGCGCGCCGGACAGGCGCGCCGGAACCTGCCGCGTTCCTCAGACCTCGATCAGGAGCGCGCCGCCCATGCCGCCGCCGGCGCACATGGTGGCGATGCCCAGGCCGCCGCCGCGACGGCGCAGGTCATGGGCCAGGGTCTGGATCATGCGCCCGCCCGAGGCGCCGACCGGGTGGCCGATCGAGCAGCCGCTGCCCGAGATGTTCACCGTGTCCTCATCCAGGCCCATGATCTTGCAGGCCGCGACCGGGACCGAGGCGAAGGCCTCGTTGATTTCCCAGAGCGCGATGTCGGACTGCTTGCGCCCGGTGCGTTCGAGCAGCTTGGCCACGACCTTGGGAACCGACAGGCCGGTGAGCGCCGGATCGATGCCGATCGAGGTCCACCCCAGCACGCGCGCCAGCGGCGTGGCGCCTTCGGCGCGGGCGATTTCCTCGGTGGTCAGGACCATGGCGACGGCGGCATCGTTGGAGCCGCTGGCATTGCCGGCGGTGATCGAGAAGCCTTCGATCTCCGGGTGCAGCACCTTGAGCGAGGCCAGCTTTTCCATGGTGGTATCGCGGCGCGGGTGTTCGTCCACCTTGAATTCGAACGACTGGCCATCCGGGCCGGTGACCGTGATCGGCACGATCTGATCGACGAAGTGGCCGGCATCGATCGCGGCGACCGCGCGCTGGTGCGACCGGTAGGCCCAGGCGTCCTGCTGCTCGCGGGTGAGGCCGGCGGCCTTGGCGGTGTTCCAGCCGACCGTGATCGACATATCGCGGGCGGGCGCATCGGGGGTTTCGGGGTGGGTGGCGGGCATCCACCAGTCGATCATCTCGCCCGTGGCGGGATCGCGCTGCTGCATCCGCGGCATCATCGAGGCGGCGTTGACGCCGCCGGCCACGACCACGCGCTCCATCCCCGAAAGGATCGCGCCGGCCGCGATTCCGGTGGAGGTGAGGCTGCCGGCGCAGTGGCGGTTGACCGCCATGCCCGCGACATCGGTCCAGCCGATGCTGACCGCCGCGCTGCGCGCGATGGCGCCGCCGCCCATCAGCGATTCGGCCATCACCACATCGTCGATCATCTCGACCGGCAGGCCCGAGCGTTCGGCTGCGGCGCGCAGCACGGTGGCGGCGAGCTGTTCGGGCGGGGTGTTGGCCAGCGAACCCTTGCGCGCGGTTCCGACAGCGGTGCGCGCGGCGCCGATGATGACGACTGAAGACATGGAGCTACTCCGAAAGAAGGCTCTGCAAGGAGAGGCCTGCGAATGGAAACGTGCCGGTGCCATGCCATGCCTCGCGGGGCTTGGCAAAGCCCATGATCCAGCCATCGCCGTCACGGCGATGACGGCCGCCGAGGCCCGCCGGGCGCGCCGGGCGGGCTTGCGCGGGGAGGGCGGGCTATCTAGCATCGGCGCGACAAGGAACAGAGATCAGGACGAGGGGCGCAGCGCGCGATGAACTTTGAATTTTCACCCGAACAGGTCCAGCTGCGCGAGGAAGTGCGCCGCTTCCTCGCCGCCGAATGTCCGCCGGCCAAGGCCCGCCAGGCGATCGAGGCCGGCGGCACCCACGACCCCCAATTGTGGGACAAGCTGGCGCAGATGGGCCTGATCGGCGCCGCCATTCCCGAGGACATGGGCGGGGTGGGGCTGGGCTACCTGGAACTGTGCGTGATCGCCGAGGAACTGGGCCGCACGGTGGCCCCGGTGCCCTTTGCCCCCTCGGTCTATCTCGGCGCCGAGATGATCCGCGAGCTGGGCACGGCCGGGCAGCAGGCGCGCTGGCTGCCGGCGCTGGCCACGGGCGAGGCGATCGCCGCCTTCGCCCTGGCCGAGCGGCCCGGCCCGAACCGCCCGGAAGCAGTGGCCGCGACGCTGGCCGGCGGGCGGCTCAATGGCACCAAGATCGCGGTGCGCGGCGGTGACTGCGCCGATGTGGCGGTGGTTGCCGCGCGGCTCGATGGCCAGGTGGTGCCCTGCCTGGTCGACCTGGCGCAGGACGGGGTGACCCGGACCCCGGTGACCACGCTCGATCCGGGGCTGGGCCATGCCACGCTGTCTTTCCGCGATGTCGCCGCCGAGCCGCTGGCGACGGGCGCGGCCGGCTGGGCGGCGATCCGCCGCGCGCTGGACAAGGCGGCGGTGCTCATGGCCTTCGAGCAGCTGGGCGCGGCCGAGCGCACGCTGGACATGGCCCGCGACCATGCGCTCGATCGCATCGCCTTCGGGCGGCCGGTGGGTTCGTTCCAGGCGGTCAAGCACGCCCTTGCGGACCTCTACACCGCGGTGGTTCTGGCCCGCTCCAACTGCTGGTTCGGCGCCTGGGCGCTTTCGGCCGATGCGCCGGAACTGGCCGAGGCGGCGGCGGCGGCATGGCTTTCGGCCTGCGAGGCGGCGCGGGTCTGCGCCAAGGAATCGCTCCAGCTCCACGGCGGCATGGGCTTCACCTGGGAGGCCGACAGCCACCTCTATTACCGCCGCGCCAACCTGCTGGCGACGGCGCTGGGCACCATGGCCGAATGGGAGGACCAACTGGTCGACGCGGTGGTGGCCAAACAGGAATCGGCCGGACGGGAGAAGGCGGCATGAATTTCGACGATACCCCGGCGGAAGCCGCGTTCCGCGCCGAGGCCCGCGCCTGGCTTGACGCCAATGCCCCGGCCAATGCCGCCGAGCTGCTCAGGAATTCCGATCTTTCCGACCTGGTGGCCGAATCCAAGGTCTGGCAGGGCAAGAAGGCGGCGGCCGGCTATGCCTGCCTGCGCTGGCCCACCGAATATGGCGGCGGCGGCCGCGCCCCGATCGACGAGGCGATCTGGCGCCAGGAGGAAGGCCCGCTGACCAAGCTGGGCGCGGTGTTCGGGATCGGCCAGGGAATGTGCGGGCCGACCGTGATGCACTGGGCCAGCGAGGAGGTGCGCCGCGAACGCCTGCCCAAGCTGGCCAGCGGCGAGGAGATCTGGTGCCAGCTGTTCTCCGAGCCTTCGGCCGGATCGGACGTGGCCGCGCTGCGGACCCGCGCCGAGCAGGCGAAGGACGGTTCGGGCGACTGGATCATCAACGGCCAGAAGATCTGGACCAGCGGCGCGCACTATTGCGACTGGGGCCTGCTCCTGGCGCGCACCGATCCGACCGCGCCCAAGCACAAGGGGCTGACCATGTTCTACGTGGACATGAAGAGCGCCGGGATCGAGGCGCGGCCGATCCGCCAGGCCAATGGCCAGTCGGAATTCAACGAGGTCTATTTCACCGACGTGCGCCTGCCCGACAGCCAGCGGCTGGGGCCGGTGGGTTCGGGCTGGAAGGTTTCGGTCACCACCTTGATGAACGAGCGCATGGCGATCGGCGCGCGGATCGTCACCGGCTTTCCCGAGATGGTCGAATTCCTGCGCCACTTCGAAACGGTGGACGGGCCGGCGCTGGCTGATCGGGCGGTGCGTTCGCGGCTGGCGGCCATGGCCGCGCGCGACAGCGGCATCCGCTTCACCAGCCTGCGCGCGCAATCCTCGATCTCGCGCGGGGAGGAGCCGGGGCCGGAGAACTCGGTGGGCAAGCTCGCCGCCGGCGCCTTCAAGCAGGAAATGCTGATGTTCGCGCTTGATCTCCAGGGCCAGGCCGGGGCGCTGGTCGATCCGGCCGAGGCGCCGGGCGCCGGTTCGATCCAGGCGCAACTGATGACCGTTCCGGCCATGCGGATCGCCGGGGGGACCGACGAGATCCTGCGGAACATCATCGCCGAACGCGTACTCGGCCTGCCGCTGGAGCCGCGGGTGGACAAGGATATGCCGTTCAACCAGATCCCGGTCAGCGGCCGGGGCGGCTGAGCCTTGCCCGGCGGCGGCATCCCGGTGAAGGGTGCCGCCGCCCGGCCAGCCGGCTGATCAGCCGGCGTCGGTCGCGGTCTTGAAGCCGGCCTGCTTGTTGGGGCCGGAGCAGATGTGCTCGAACACGCCGATCCCGGTGCGCTGGCCGTCGCTCACGCGGACGACCTGCTGGACGTGCATATTCTCGCGGGCGAGCGGATCGACCCCATTGGGATCGAAGGATTCGTGTTCGATCGCCAGCTCGCCGTGCCACATTCCCTGGCCCCAGGCGGGATGGCCATAGCCCAGCCCCTTCATCTGGAACTTGAGGATCGGATCGCAGTGGATGGTGCGGGTGTTGCCCGCGCCATCGACCATGTCGACCTCGGCATGGGCGGCAAGGCGCGTGCCGGGCAGGTAGCGAACGCGCGAGCGGACATCGGCCATGTGGTCCTCGCCGCCCTCGGTGGGCTGGAGAAGATCGGCCGGATCGGCGAAGCGCGGCGCGACGAATCCGGCGCGCTGGAGCGGGCGGCCCTCGCCATCGTCGTAGATCAGCGCGTGGGTCACGTGATCGTCCCAGATCAGCGGCGCCCAGACGAAGAACATCCCCTTCGAGGCCGCGATCGGCGGGGCGCCGCCCTCGGCCTCGCCCAGCGCGCGGATGCCCCACGAGCGGTCCTTGGTGGCGTGGCACACCGTGTGGTCGACCCGGATCTCGCCATCGGGATGGCGGATCGTGCCCTGCCAGCGGCCGAACTGGGTGAACCGGCTGGAATCGCGGGTCTTGCGGGTGCCCGACCAGAAGATGAGCTTGGGTTCGAGGATCGCGGCGGTCTGCGCGGTATAGGTGAGATCGCAGGAGATGCCGCTGGCGTTGTCGTCGATCACCAGCCGGGCCTGGCGCATCGGTTCGACGATCTCGTAGCGCACCGGGCCGATGGCGAGATCGGTCCGTTCGATCGGGGCGCGGCGCGAGGCGTAGAAGCAGTGCTGCCGGCCACCCTGTTCGACCACGCTGAAGTGGCATTCGAGGATGTTGCGGTGCGGGTAGAAGGTGAAGCCCAGCCCGAAGTAATAGGAGCCATCGGCGGCATAGCCGTTGTACCAGGCGCGGTCGTAGACGTTGCGGTCGGTCGAGGCGGGGATCGCGATCGGGTCCGAGGTCTGGTGGATGGGATAGTCGTCGAGCGTGTTGAGCATGGTGTTTCCTTCCCCCTCACGAGGTCGGGCTGGCACCTGCCTGCGGCGCCGAGCCGGTGAACTTCGGAAACGGCCCTAGCGTGAACAGGCACCCGGATGCCACCGCGAATAACGGCAGGAAGGCCCAGATCGCCGGGGCATAGGAGCCGGTGCGGTCATAGAGGTGATTGGCGAGCGTGGGGCCGACCGCGACGGCCAGCGACCAGACCGAGGACACCATGCCGAAGATCGTGCCGAACCTGGCCGTGCCGAAGTGGCGGGTGGTGAGATAGGCGACGATGTCCAGCTCGGCGCCGAGCGCCAGGCCCAGCACGATCACCGCCACCATCATCAGCGGGACATTGCCCGGCCAGGCGAGGAACATGGCGCAGCCGATCATCGGGATCAGCACGCAGATCCCGCCGACGTAATTGCCGTTGAAGCGATCGATCAGGAAGCCGGTGCCCAGCCGGCCGATCACCGAGGTCAGCCCGGCGAGGCCGGCCACGCCCGCCGCTTCGGTGCGGCTCAGCCCCATCGAGCCGAGGATCGGCACGAGGTTGGCGGTGATCCCGATCGCGGCGGTGGTGAAGACGAAGCCGGCCAGGGTCAGCTTGGCGAAGCGCGCCGAGCGCAGCGCCTCGCGCACCGTGGCGCCGACCGCCTCTGGCGGGGGAGTGCTGGCCGCGACGGGCCGGCGGCGGCGCTGGTCGGCGGCGCCGTGGAAGAACAGGAAGAACAGCGGCAGGACGACCAGCGCCATGATCCCGGCGGTGAGCGGATAGGCCGCGCGCCAGCCGTGGGTGTCGATCAGCCAGGTGACCAGGATCGGCAGGACCGACGAGGCCAGCCCCGTCCCGCACAGGGTGACGGCGAGGGCGAGGCCGCGGCTCCGGTCGAACAGGCCGGCGACGGCCATGGTCCAGGTGGTCGGCTTGATCATCACCGCGCCGACCCCGACCATGGTCCACATCACCCACCACACCCGGACATTGGCGGGGGCGAGGCCCATCAGGGCGAGGGTGGCGCAGAACACCACCGCGCCCGGCAGGGCCACCCGGCGCGGCCCGACCCGGTCGAGCAGAATGCCCACGAAGGGCGCGCTGACCGCGCCGAGGAAGGTGACCACGCCGACCCCGGCGCTGATCTGGGCGCGGGTCCAGCCATAGTCGCGTTCGATCGGCGCGATGAACGGTCCCATCAGGTAGACGTGGCTCGAGGTCAGCCCGATCCCGAACAGGGCGGCGAGGACCACGGTCCAGCCGTTGCGCCATTCGGCGCGGGCGGACGGGGCATCGGCAGCGATCATGTCCGGTCAGCGGCCGCCGGTGACCCGGATCAGCTCGCCGGTGACTTGCCGGGCATCGTCCGAGGCGAGGAAATGGACCATGGCCGCGATGTCTTCGGGCAGGCACACGCGCTTCAGCATGAACCGGTCCGACATGACCTTGAGCTGGTCGTCGCCGAACATGGCCTGCATCCCCTCGGTCAGCACCACGCCCGGCAGCACGGCATTGCAGCGGATGTTGTGCGGCCCGCCCTGGGCGGCGATGTAGCGGGTGAGGATCTGGAGCGCGCCCTTCGAGGGGGCATAGGCGGTGAAGGCCTCGGTCGAGGTGATGTCGGTCACGCCCGAGGAGGTGTTGACGATCGCCCCGCCGCCGCGCGCGATCATCTGCGGCAGGACGGCCTTGGCCAGCAGCATCGGCGCGCGCACATTGACCGCGAAGGTCAGGTCCCAGACCTCGGCGGTCATCTCCAGCAGGGTCTTGTCGGCGGCAAACGGCTTGCCGCCGAGCGCGGCGTTGTTGTGGAGGATGTCGATCTGGCCGAAGCGGGCCATGACCGCCTCGACCATGGCGAGAATTTCGGCCTCGTGGGCGAGGTTGACGACGAAGGCCTCGGCGTCGAACCCTTCCCCGCGCAGCGTGGCGACGACCTGTTCGGCCGGTTCCCGGCGGATATCGGCAATGGCCAGGCGCGCGCCGGCCCGAGCCAGCCGGATCGCCGTGGCCGCGCCGATCGCCCCGCCGCCGCCGGTGATCAGGGCCACCCGGCCATCGAGCCGCTGCCCATCCTGACGCTGCCCATCCAGCCGTTGTCCGCTCACGTGCAATCTCCCATGCGTTCTTGTGTTTGGGGCAAGCTTAGTGGCGAGCCGGGTGATTGCAAGCGAGCCGCCCGGCGGGGGCCGCGAACGGGCGCGCGTCAGGTGCTATGCTTGGCGATCCAGTCGCGCAGGGCGGCGATCTGGCCCGAGCGGTGGCGCAGCACGCGCTCGCGCGGGCCGGCGATGCCCAGCGAGAAGCGTTCCTCGCCCTCGCGCGCGGGCATCAGCATGGCGATGGCATGGCTGTCGCGCTCGCCATCGAGCAGGACGTTGGTTTCCGAGATGCCGGTGGCGCGGATGGTGCGGATCACATCGAGCAGGACCTGTTCGCTCATCTGTTCGGCGCTGGTGGCGGCGGCCTGGTTGAACCGCCGCACGATTCGCAGCACCTGCGAATCCGGCATCAGGCTGAGCAAGGCCCGGCCCGAGGCGCTGGAGCACAGCGGCCGGCGGGTGCCTTCGTGGACGAAGTATTGGAGTTCCTGGCCCGAGCGCGAAATCTGCACGTAGTGGACCGAGGAGCCGAGCCGCCGGCCGACCAGCGCGGTTTCGCCGGTGGCATCGCGCAGGGCGTCGATATGTTCGGCGTGGAGCTTTTCCGAAACGGACGAGCGCATCCAGTCGCCCAGCATGGCCACGCGCAGGGTGGGAAAATAGCGCCGGGTCACCGGGTCCTGATCGAGATAGCCCAGTTCGATCAGGCTTCGCAGCAGGACCGAGGTGCTCGACTGCGGCATATCCAGCGCGGCCTCGATTTCCGAGGCGGTCGCCGGGCGGCGCCAGATCGCGAACAGTTCGAGCACCAGGATCGTGCGCCCGGCGGATTTGACGATCTTGGAAGACAAGCTGCTGATCCCCGGCCCGTCTCCGGCCGCATCGATCGCCACGGCCGCGGGACGGGGCAACTCTAGGAGAGAGCCGGCCCGCCCGCAACCATGGCGCTCAATCCATGAACGGCACCGTGATCGGCGCGCCGTGATTGATGAACACGGTCTTGGGCTTCATGAAGTTGAGCAGGTTGATCTGGCCGTTCTCGCTGCCAAGCCCGCTCGCCTTGTAGCCGGTGAAAGGCAGGGCATGGCTGGAGACGCGGTAGGTGTTGATCCAGGTGGTTCCCGCCTCGATCGCCTCGGCCATGCGGAAGGCGCGGCCCATGTCCGCGGTCCACACGGCGGAGGCCAGGCCATAGTCGGCGTCGTTGGCGATGGCCAAGGCCTCGGCCTCGTCCCTGAATTTCAGCACGGACAGGACCGGTCCGAAGATCTCTTCGCGGGCGATCCGCATGGCGGGTGTGACATCGGTGAAAATGGTGGGCTGGACCATCTGCCCGCCGCCCGGCAGCGCCTGGCCGCCGATCGCGCAGGTTGCCCCATCCTCGATCCCCGCCTTGAGATAGTGCAGCACCCGCTCGAACTGCGGGCGGGTGGTGATCGGCCCCATGTTGACCGCCGGATCGGTGGGATCGCCGACCTTGAGCGTGGCGACCTTGGCGACCAGCTTCTCCACGAAGCGATCGTGGATGCCTTCCTGGAGCAGGAGGCGCGAGCCGGCGATGCAGGTCTGCCCCGATGAGGCGAAGATGCCGAGGATCGCGCCCTTCACTGCATTGTCCAGGTTCGCATCGTCGAACACGATGTTGGGCGACTTGCCGCCCAGTTCCAGCACCACCTTCTTGAGGCTGGGCGCGGCCAGGGCATTGATCCGCGCGCCCGTGGGCGAGCCGCCGGTGAAGGTGATCTTGGCCACCTTCGGGTGGGTGACCAGGGCATCGCCGATTTCCGAGCCATAGCCCGTCACCACGTTGACCGCGCCGGCCGGAAAGCCCGCCTGCTCGAACAGGCGGGCGAGTTCGAGCGTGGAGGCCGAGGTGAACTCGCTCGGCTTGACCACCACCGGGCAGCCGGCGGCCAGCGCGTTGACCATCTTCATCGTGGCGATCTGGAGCGGCGAGTTCCACGGCGTGATCACCGCGACCACGCCGATCGGCTGGTATTGGGTATAGCCGAGCAGGCCGGGCCGCTCGGGCGGCATGACAATGCCCTCGATCTTGTCGGCCAGGCCCGCGAAATAGTCGACCGAGCGGGCCACGTAGATCGCCTGGTGGCGGGTTTCGCTGACCAGCTTGCCGTTGTCGCGGGTTTCGATCTCGGCCAGCAGCTGGGCGTTCTCCACCAGCAGCGCCGAGACTTTCCGCAGCAGGTCGCCGCGCGCGCTGGGGGTAAGGGCGCGCCATTCGGGCGATTTCAGCGTGGCGTGGGCGGCTTCCACCGCCGCATCGACATCGGCCGGGGTGGCGCGCGGAATGCGCGCCCAGGCCTTGCCGCGATAGGGATCGACCGATTCGATCCATTCGCCCCCGCTCGCCTCGACCCAGCGGCCGGCGATGAACATCTGGTAGGTCTGCATCGGGCAGGATCTCCGGGAATGAAATGCTGGGGGGGTGGCCTAGCCTGCGGGCGGGAACAGTTCGGCGAGGAAATTGCCGGTGGCCTGCCACGAGCGCCGGGCGACAAGCTCGATGTAGCGGTGGAACTCGCCCTTGGGGGTCTTGTAGGGATCGGTGAAGCCGTGGCCGGCGGCGCCATAGGCGTGGATCTGCCAGTCCGCCCCGGCCTCGGTCAGCTCCTCGCCCACGGCCATGATATGGGCGGGCGGATCGTAGACATCGTGCCAGCCGTGGCAGATCAGCACCCGGGCCGGCATCGGCGCCACCGCCTTCTTCTCCGGGTGGGGCATCAGCCCGCCGTGGAACGAGATCACCCCGGCCACCGGATCATCGAGCCGTGCGAGGTTGAGCACGGCCCGCCCGCCCAGGCAGAAGCCCAGCGCCGCGGTGCGCGCGGGATCAACCGCCGGGTGGGCGCGCAGGGCCGCCATCGAGGCGGCCATCCGCCCGTCGAACGCCCCGGCGAGGCGGACCAGGCTGCGGGCGAAGACGATCGCTTCCTCGTCATTTTCGTAATGGGCATCGCGCCCGTAGAGATCGGCGACGAAGCCGACATAGCCCATTTCGGCCAGGGCCACGGCCCGCTCGGCCTCGAACCGGCCCGGCCCGAGCGCGGTGTGGACCACGAGCACCCCGGGGCGGGGCGGGGCGCTGTCGTCGTAGGCGCACAGGCCTTCGAGGACGAGATCGCCAAAGGCATATTCGACCGGCTCGGTTCTGATCGGCATGGCATCCTTCCCGCGGGGATTGTCCGGTCCCTGCCATGGGGCCGGGCCAAATCACGGCTGTGATGTATCCGCCGTTTCCGGTAGGATAGCCTCAAGCTTCGCGGCCAGGCAAGCGCGCGGCAATGATGTGGAGAGGCCAATGTTCGATACCGTGATTGCGGGCGGGACCATCGTCGATGGCACCGGCGCGCCGCCGTTCACCGCCGACATCGGCATCATCGATGGCCGCATCGCCGAGATCGGCACGATCACCGCGCCGGCCCGCCGCACGGTCGATGCCAGGGGCGCGGTGGTGACCCCGGGCTTCATCGACATCCACAGCCACTATGACGGCCAGTTCCTGTGGGACGACCGCATGGACCCCAGCTTCTCGCACGGGGTGACCACGGCGCTGGCCGGCTATTGCGGAGTGGGCTTCGCCCCGGTGGGCCAGCACCGCCAGCAACTGATGGAGCTGATGGAAGGGGTGGAGGACATCCCCGAGATCGTGCTGGAAGAAGGCCTCGCCTGGGACTGGGAGAGCTATCCCGAATATCTCGATCGCCTGGCCGAGCGCCGCTACACCATGGATATCGGCTCCAACATCGCCCACGCGCCCTTGCGCGTCTATGTGATGGGCGAAAGGGCGCTGCGCCACGAAGCGGCCACGCCCGAGGACATCGAAAAGATGGCCGCGCTGGTCCGCGAAGCCATGGCGGCGGGCGCGGTGGGCTTTTCCAACGGGCGGATCACCACCCACTATTCGAGCAAGGGCGCCCAGGTGCCCGGCACCTTCGCCGACGATGACGAACTCCACGCGCTGGCCCGGGCCATGGGCGAAAGCGGGCGCGGCGTGTTCCAGATGATCCCCAAGGGCGCCAACGGCGCGGCGGTCACCGAGCCGCTGGGCCGCGAGGGGCGCCTGGCCGAGCATCGCCGGCTCGAAGCCATCGCCCGCGCCGCCGGCCGGCCGGTGACCTATACCCTGTTCGAATTCGCCGCCGATCCGGGCGATTGCGCGGTTCTGGCCGAGGAAAGCCGCCGCGCCCGCGCCGAGGGGCTGGACCTGCGCCCGCAGACCTCGCCGCGCGGGCTGGGCGCGGTCCAGATGCTCGACACCTACCACGTGTTCGTGCGCCGGCCGTCCTACCGCGCGATAGCCCACCTGCCGCTGGCCGAGCGCGCAGCCGCCATGCGCGATCCGGCCCGCCGCGCCGCGATCCTGGGCGAGGCCGATGTCGATGGCGAATTCGCCGGCAATCCGGCGGTGCTCAAGATGCTCAATGGCGCGATGGCGCGCCTGCCGGGCACCTATGTGCTGACCGATCCGCTCGATTGCGAGCCCACGGAAGATCGCAAGGTCGGCGCGCTCGCCGCCGCCGCCGGGCAGACCCCGGATGCCTTCATCTACGATCACTATGCCAGGGGCGATGGCAGCAATTACAACATCAGCTTCGCGCTCAATTACCCCGAAGGCTCGCTCGATCACGTCCACGCGATGTTGCAGGATCCCGGCATCATGATCGGCCTGTCCGATGGCGGCGCCCATATGCGGATCATCTGCGACGCCTCGATGCCTACCTTCCAGCTCGCCTTCTGGGCGCGTGACCGCAAGCGCGGCCCCACGGTCCCGCTGGAGCTGGCGGTGCACAAGCTGACCGGGGCGCCCGCCGAGCTCTACGGCTTCGCCGACCGGGGAACCCTGGCCGTGGGCAAGCGGGCCGATATCAACGTGATCGACTTCGACCGGCTCGGCCTCCTGCCGCCGCGCTTCGTGCGCGACCTGCCAAGCGGGGGTGGGCGGTTGCAGCAGGATTCGGTTGGCTATCTCGCCACTTTCGTCGCCGGCGAGATGACCCGCTGCAACGATGTGGAAACCGGCGCGCGCCCCGGCCGCCTGCTGCGCCACCTCGACGCCTGAGGCGGGCCGGTGCCGCACCTGTTTCCGTGAAACGGAAACAGGGTCTGGAACCTCATGACATGAGATGGCAGCGCTGGTCTCCCCTCCCCATTGGGGAGGGGCTGGGGGTGGGGGTAACGCGGGTGGGGGGCACCGCGCTGGCGTGACCCCCCATCCCAACCCTTCCCCACCGGGGAAGGGCTTTGCGCTTCAAGGCAATGTCATCCCGCCCTGGTCGCCCGCCGCCACCTGCTCCAGCGCGTCGGCCAGCCGGTCGGGCATGGCGAAGAACGGCGAATGGCCCGAGGGCAGTTCGCTCCAGCGGGTGCCGGGCTGGGCCTCGGCCTGGGCGCGCTGGCCGGCGATGGGGAACACCCGGTCCAGCGTGCAGCCGATGTAGTGGCGCGGCACCGAACCCCAGCGCTGCGGCGTGTGGCGGATCGTGTCGACCAGCGGCTGGCGGGGCTGCGCGGTCAGGCACAGCCGGGCGAGAACCACATCCTCTGCCGGGCAATCGTGATAGAGCAGCGGCTCGGCCTTGGGATCGTGGGCGATCAGTCCGCCGGGCGCGGGCAGGGCCGACAGCCCGCCGGCCATCGATCCGCCGTCGGGCGCGAGGAAGGCGGTGAGATAGACGATCGCGGCAAAGGCTTGCGGCGCCAGTTCGGCGGCGGCGGTGATCACCGCCCCGCCCATCGAATGGCCCACCAGGATCACCGGATCCGGCTCGGCCCGGGCCAGGGTGGCGACATGATCGGCATAGCGCGCGAGCGACGCCTCGGCCGCCGGGGCGGCGTGGCGGCCGTGGCCCGGCAGGTCGGGCGCCAGGGCGCGGTGGCCGCGCCGTTCCAGTTCGGCCACCAGCCTGTACCAGCACCAGCCGCCGTGGAAGGCTCCGTGCACCAGAAGGAATCTCGCCATGGCCGCCTGTTCTCCCTCGACGCGCTTCATCACAACCGTGTTGGCGATGTGATGGCGCTCTTGTAGTCTGTGCCGCAACGACAAGGGTTTACGCAAGGAGATGGCACGATGGAAGACCAGACCATGGTTCGCAGCGGGCCGGCGCCCACGGTCGCCCCGCCCTCGGTCGAGGAACTGGCCATCCGCCGCGACCTGGCCGCCGCCTATCGCCTCGCCGCCCTGTTCAAGTGGGACGACGGGATCGGCACCCATTTCACCGCCCGCCTGCCCAGCCGCGAAGGCGAGCCGGAAGCCTTCCTGATCAATCCCTTCGGCCTCCTGTTCGAGGAGGTGACCGCCTCCAACCTGGTCAAGGTCGATGTCGATGGCAATATCCTCTCGGACAACGGCTATCCGGTGAACCGGGCCGGCTTCGTGGTCCACAGCGCGGTCCACCTGGCGCGCGCGGATGCCGGCTGCATCCTCCACCTGCACACCCATGACGGCTGCGCCGTGGCCGCGCTGGAGGAAGGCATCCTGCCGATCGGCCAATTGGCGACCACCATGTGGAAGAAGATCGCCATCCACGAATACGAAGGCCCGGCCGTGCGCCCCGAAGAGCGCGAGCGGATGGCCAGGGCGCTGGGCACGCGCGACCTGATGATCCTGCGGAACCACGGCACCATGGCGATCGGCGCCACCGTGGCCGAGGCCTTCCACCGGATGTTCCTGCTGGAAACGGCCTGTTCGGTGCAGGTGCGGGCGCTGTCGATGGGCCGGCCGCTGCACCTGCCCGACCAGGCCGTGCTCGATCATGTCGATGCCAACTACGGCGTGCGGAACGAACACAGCGCCCACTTTGCCCGCAACCTGTTGTGGCCGGCCTGGCTTCGCAAGCTCGATCGGCTCTGCCCCGAATACAAGGATTGAGGCGGCCCGCGAGGGGGCGAAGAATTTTGTGGACTGCGGAAAAACCCCATTGTCAGCGGCCACTGCATTTGCAACCTTGCGCCGCAAAGAATGAAAACAATAACCTGGAGGGGAATACCATGAGGAAGACTTTTGTCGCGCGCCTGCTGCTGTCGGCGTCGGGCGTGGCTGCCGTGGCAGGGCTGGCGTCGCCGGCCCTGGCCCAGGCCGCTCCGGCCGGGGCGGAAAGCACCGATATCATCGTGACGGCGCAGCGCCGGGCCGAACGGATCGAGGACGTTCCGGCCTCGATCACCGCGATCACGCCTGAAACGCTCGCTCGCACCGGTCTCACCCGCTACCAGGACCTGGGCGAGCTTTCGCCCGGCGTCTCGATCTCGCGCAACGGTGCCTATACCCAGCCCGCGATCCGCGGCATCACCACCCAGGCGGTGGGTTCGGGCAACGAGAACAACGTCGCCACCTATATCGACGGTTTCTACCAGACCAACCCGCTGGTCGCGAACGCCGATATCGCCAATGTCGAGGGGGTGCAGATCCTCAAGGGGCCGCAGGGCACGCTCTATGGCCGCAACGCCATGGGCGGCGCGATCCTGATGACCACGCTGACCCCGTCGGACACGCTCACCGGCAAGGCCATGGTCGGCTACGGCAATCTCGATGAAAAGCGGATGTCGGCCTATCTGTCCGGGCCGCTCGGGCAGGGGGTCAAGTTCTCGATCGCCGGCTACAGCCGCTCCAACCACGGCTACATCCGCGATGTCGGCACCAAGGCCACCCCGTCGCTGGATGATGGCTTCTGGTCCTCGCCGTTCGACAGCCAGTCGCTGCGGGCCAAGCTCCAGTTCGACCTCTCGTCGAACCTGACCGCGATCCTGGGCTACAACTACACCTTCGTCAGCGATCCGCGCGGCAGCACCTGGGTGGAACGCAGCCAGTTGCCGATCCGCGGGGTTTCGATCCCGGCCAATGCCACGACCTATTTCGATCCGACCACCGACACCAGCGAGATCGACAAGTCGTCGACCAATTTCGGCAGCATTTTCAAGATCAAGCAGCATCAGGGCACGATGACCCTGAAGCTCAAGACCGGCATCGGCACGCTGTCGTCCTACACCAGCTACGATTCGGACGATCTTCCCCAGAAGTATGACTTCGACGGGACCAAGCGGGATTACAGCACCACCATCGCGCGCAACAAGGAACGCACCTTCCAGCAGGCGATCGACTACAACATCGATGCGATCGACCACCTCAACCTGACCGTGGGCGGCCTCTACTACTACGACAAGTACACGGTCGATTCCGACCGCGTCTCCAACTTCACCGTGCTCAGCAACACCCGCATCGTGTCGAAGTCGACCGCGGCCTCGGGCTATGTCGATGCGACCTTCGACGTGTCGGACAAGCTGTTCATCACGGCGGGCGGGCGGTATAGCTGGGAAGGCAAGTCGTTCTACCACAACAACAGCGCCGCGCCCGCGGCGACGACGCTCACCCCGATCACGAAGAACTACAGCGCCTTCACCCCGCGCTTCAACATCCGCTACAACCTGGCCGACCGGACCAACATCTACGCCTCGGTGTCCAAGGGCTTCAAGTCGGGGATGTTCAACCAGACCAGCTTCACCTCGCTGGCCACGATCATCCCGGCCGACCAGGAAACGGTCTGGGCCTACGAGGCCGGCTTCAAGACGGTCACCGACCTGTTCCGGTTCGAGGCCTCGGCCTGGTATTATGACTACAAGGGCTTGCAGACCACGGTCACCACCACGATCAACGTCGGCGGCTCGCTCCAGCCTTCCACCCTGTTGCAGAACGCCAAGTCGGCCGAAAGCTACGGCGCGGAAGCCAGCTTCGCCATCAAGCCGGCGGAAGGGCTGAACCTGGCGGTGGGCGCGGCCTACATCCATGCCCGCTACAAGGACTTCGCCAATGCCTCGGGCGCCGGCCTCACCGCCGACGGTTCGCTCAACGTGACGGCAACCCAGGACCTTTCGGGCCTGCCGATGCTGCGCGCGCCGACCTGGTCGGGCAATGCCAGCGCCGACTATACCTTCGCGGCCTTCGGCGGGAAGATGGTGGCGGCTTCCAGCCTCTACTTCACCACCGACTACATCCCCAACAACCCGTCGACCGGCCAGTCGCCGGCCACCACCACGGTCAAGGGCGTGGCCAACACCAACCTCGCCGGCCGGCCCGACGACCGCACCCAGCGCTTCATTGCCAATGGCTATGCCACGGTCAACGCCTCGCTGGCCTGGACCGACCCGGCCGACCACGTCACGGTCACCGGCTGGGTTCGCAACCTCACCAACAAGCGCTACCTGATCACCTGGTCGGCCCAGGCCTTTGGCACCTACAGCCAGTATTCCGAGCCGCGCACCTATGGGGTGAAGCTCGAATACAAGTTCTGACGCCAGGTCTGGCGCCAACCGGCTTACCAGCCCCAACCGGCCGC
>NZ_JBHRTQ010000001.1:198192-260526 GCF_042646485.1 Novosphingobium bradum
CGCGGCCTTTTTCGTGCCCGGTGCCGGCGATATCCTGCAAGGTATCGCCGAGTTCAAATTTGATAGTGGATGCCCATCGGCGGGGCGGCTAGCCTTGCGCCCGCCCGGTTGGCCGGCGTCGGCACCCATGCGGCGCGCCAGCCACCTCGAAGGCGCCAGGATCAAGGCGCCGCGCGCGGGCAGGGAGGGCTTTCGTGTACCCCGGATACTTTGCCCAGGTTCAGCCCGACAAGCTCGCCGCGATCATGCCGAGCACCGGCGAGACGCTGACCTACCGCGAGCTGGACCAGCGCTCCAACCAGCTGGCCCGCCTGCTGCGCGCCCATGGCCTGGGCCTGGGCGATCACGTGGCGGCCTATCTCGAGAACAGCCTCGCCTGCTTCGAGGTCTACTGGGCCTGTATGCGTTCGGGCCTCTACCTCACCATGGTCAACCGCCACCTGCCCGCGGCGGAGGCGGCCTATATCGTCCAGGATTGCGGCGCGCGCGCGCTGATCGTCTCGGGCGCGCTCGAAGGCTCGGCCGATCTCGTGGCCCGCTCGCCGGGCTGCGGTGTCGCGCTGGCGGTGGGCGGCCCGGTGGCCGGCTGCGACGACTATCGCGCGCTCGTTTCCGCCCAGTCGCCCGAGCCGCTGGCCGACGAACGCACGGGCCTGCTCATGCTCTATTCCTCGGGCACCACCGGCAAGCCCAAGGGCATCCTGCGCCCCCTGCCCGAAGGCGCGCCGGGCCAGCCCTCGGTCCATCTCACCGCGCGGATGGAACGGATGGGCTTCGCGCCCGACACCGTGTTCCTGTCCACCGCGCCGCTCTATCACGCCGCCCCGCTCGGCTATGCCGCGACGACCCTGCAGGCCGGCGGCACGGTGGTGGTGATGGACCGCTTCGATGCCGAAACGGCGCTGCGGCTGATCGAGGAATACCGCGTCACCCACAGCCAGTGGGTGCCGACCATGTTCATCCGGATGCTCAAGCTGCCGGACGAGGTGCGCGCCCGCTATGACCTGTCGAGCCACCGCTATGCCATCCATGCCGCCGCGCCCTGCCCGATGGAGGTCAAGCGGCAGATGATCGCCTGGTGGGGGCCGATCGTGAACGAATACTATTCGGCCAGCGAAGGGATCGGCGCGGCGCTGATCAGCAGCGCGGAATGGCTGGAGCATCCCGGCTCGGTCGGCCAGGCGATGACCGGCCGGTTCCACATCTGCGCCGAGGACGGGCGTGAGCTGCCGCCGGGCGAGCCGGGCCTGATCTATGGCGAAGTGCCCCCGGGCACCGCCTTTGCCTATCACGGCGATGCCGAACGCACCCGGGGCGCCCACCATCCGGTGGAGGAGAACTGGCTCTCGGTGGGCGATGTCGGCTACCTCGATGCCGATGGCTATCTCTACCTCACCGATCGCAAGGCCTTCACCATCGTCTCGGGCGGGGTCAACATCTACCCCCAGCAGATCGAGGACGTGCTCGCGCTGCACCCGGCCATTGCCGACGTGGCGGTGATCGGGGTGCCCGATGCCGACATGGGCGAGGTGGTCAAGGCCGTGGTCGAACCGGCGCCGGGCCAGGTGCCGTCGCCGGAACTCGCGCAGGCCATCATGGACTTCGTGCGCGAGCGGCTGGGCCGCCAGCTCACCCCGCGTTCGGTCGATTTCGTCGACAGTCTCCCGAGGTTGCCCACCGGCAAGCTCTACAAGCAGAAGCTGCGCGAGCAGTACTGGGGCGCCGCCGCGCCGACCACCAGCCTCGCCGCCCGGCTCTGAATTCGCAAAAGGAAATCCCATGCCCTTCAAGTACGACGATCTCATCTCCAACCGGCTCGAGGACTGGAGCTACACCTACGGCGACAAGGACGTGCTGCTCTACAACCTGGGCATCGGCATGGGCCGGGCCGAGCGCGAGGAGGAGCTGCCCTTCGTGTTCGAGGAGCCGGAACTCAAGGTCGTCCCCAGCTTCGCCGCGCTGATCGCCCAGCAGGGCGCCCGGGTGATCGGCGGCGCCGGGATCACCGTCGCGCGCATCCTCCACGGCGAGGAACGCCTCGCGCTCTACCGCCCGCTGCCCTCTGCCGGCGAGGTGCGGCTCAACAGCTGGATCTCCGAGATCGTCGACAAGGGGCCGGAAAAGGGCGCCCTCATCACCGTGTCGTCCGAAGGCCGCATGGCCGGCGAGGACAGCGCGGCCTTCCGGGTCGATCACCTGATCTTCGCCCGCGCCGATGGCGGCTGCGGCGGCCCGGCCAAGTCCACCTTCGTGCCGCACCAGTTGCCCGAGCGCGAACCCGACATGGTGTATGAAGCCCGCACCCGCACCGACGACGCCCTGCTCTATCGCCTCAACGGCGATCGCAATCCGCTTCATGCCCACCCGGCGGCGGCGAAGCGCGGCGGGTTCGACCGGCCTATCCTCCACGGGATGTGCACCTACGGGATCAGCTGCCGCTCGGTGCTCGATGCGGTCTGCGGGCTTGATCCGACCCGGATGAAGAGCTTCGACGCGCGCTTCACCTCGCCGATTTTCCCCGGGGAAACTTTGCACACCGACATCTGGATCGATGGCGACATCGTTTCCTTCCGCAGCCGCGTCGCCGCGCGCGGGATCGTCGCGCTCAACAACGGGCGTTGCCAGATCGGCGCCTGATTCATCCCATTATCATCATTCGCACAACAGGAGGCCTTCATGGCAGAATCTGACAAGCCCGTCGCCATCGTTACCGGCGCCGCCCGCGGCATCGGCCGCTCCCACGCCCTCGCGCTGGCCCAGGCCGGCTATGCGGTGGTCGTCAACGACCTCGGCGGCGAAGGCAACGGCACCGGCGCCGACCTGACCCCGGCCGAGGAAGTGGTGGCCGAGATCAAGGCCATGGGCGGCACGGCGATCGTCGACGGCTCGGACGTGTCCAACTGGGAAGCGGCCGGCGGGATCGTCCGCAAGGCGATCGACACCTTCGGCCGGCTCGATGCGCTGGTGAACAATGCCGGCGTGCTGCGCGACCGGATGCTGGCCAACATGACCGAGGCGGACTGGGACATCGCGCTCAACGTCAACCTCAAGGGTTCGGCGGCGATGATGCACCATGCCGCGGCCTGGTGGCGCGATCGGTCGAAGGAAACCGGCGCTCCGGTCAACGCCGCGGTGGTCAACACCACTTCCGGTTCGAGTATGTATTACACCCCGGGCCAGACCAATTACAGCGCGGCCAAGGCCGGCGTCACCGCGCTGACCATCATCGCCTCGCGCGAGCTGGCGCGCTACGGCGTGCGGGTCAACGCCATCGCCCCGATCGCCGCCACCCGGCTGACCGCCGGCGTGATGCCGGCCGGCGGCGAGGAGCGCCTGAACCCGGCCAAGGTCTCGCCGCTGGTGGTCTACCTGCTCAGCCCCGAGGCCACGGTGACCGGCCGTGCCTTCCATGTCGGCGCCGATGGCTTCTTCGTCTACGATACCCCGCGTCCGCTGGCCGGGCGCAAGGCCGAAGGCGGCGACTGGACCACGGCCGACATCGCCCGGGTCATGCCCGCGGTGCTCGAAGGCCTGCCCGAACCCGCGACCTCGGCGGCCACGCTGGGCTTCATGAACACGGTCCCGGTCGAACAGCTGGGCTGACCCGAACGGGGCGGACTGACCTCCTCCCCCTTGCGGGGGAGGCTGGGTGGGGGCGTGCGGCGGCGCCGTGACGCGCGGCCTTCGGCCCCGCTCCCCCACCCCCCGGCCCCTCCCCGCCGGGGAGGGGAGCCGGGCGCGGCGTTCCGTCAAGCCGCCGCCTTCAGGGGCGGGGCTTGTTGGTGCGGACCTGGTTGAAGGGCACGTCGCGGCTGGGATCGGCTTCGCGCGGCAGGCCCAGGTGGCGCTCGGAGATCGAATTGAGCTGGGTTTCCAGCGTGCCGCCGCCGATCCGGTGAGTGGCGACGCGGGCCATGCCGACCGAGCGTTCCTCGTGCCCCGGGGTGTCGATCACGCCCAGCGGGCCGACCATGGCCGAAAGCAGGGCGCTGCGCCGGATGTTGCAGCGCGAGGTCATCAGGCTCGACAGCGCGCTGGCCGAAGGGGGCAGCGCCTTGTTGCGGACGCCCTGCGACACGCGCTTGACCGTGATCTTCTGGACCGCGTCGACCACGAAGGCCTCGCCCAGCAGTTGGCGGGCGGCGGGATCATCGAGCACCCCGGCCTCGCGGGCGAGGGTGACGTAATGGGACGACAGCGTGATCTCGGGGCTTTCGACCGCGAGGGCCACGCCTTCGTGCCACCCGCGCGACATTCCGCTGCGTTCGGCCTGGAGCTGGGTGGAGGCCACGGTCCACCCGCCGCCGACCGGGCCGAGCCGGTGCTTATCGGGCACCACGACATCGTCGAGGAATTCCTGGCAGAATTCGACCGTGCCGTTGAGCAGGGTGATCGGATTGATGTCCATGCCGGGCTGGCGCAGGTTCACCAGGAACATGGTGAGCCCGGCGTGCTTGGGCACGGCGGGATCGGTGCGGGCAAGGCAGATGCCATAGTCGGCATGGGTGGCGCCGGTGGTCCACACCTTGGACCCGGTGAGGCGCCATTCGTCGCCGTGCTGTTCCGCGCGGGTCAGGACGCCGGCCAGGTCGGAGCCGCCCGAGGGTTCGGACAGGAGCTGGCACCAGATGTGCTCGCCGCTGTACATTCCGCGCACGACCCACTGCTTCTGCTCTTCCGTGCCGTGGGCCAGCACCGTGGGAATGACCACGTTGAAGCCGATACCGAACTGCCAGGGCAGGCGGTAGGCGGTCGCTTCCTCGTAGAAGATGTCGGCATGGCGCTGCGACAGGCCGAGCCCGCCATATTCGCGCGGCAGGGTGATCGCGGCCAGGCCCGCATCCCACAGCGCGCGCTGGCTGCGCCGGTCGGTTGCCACGGTCTCGTCGTCCCAGACCATCTCGGTCTGGCCGGGGACGCGCGGGGGGAGCTGTTCGGCGAGAACGGCGCGGGCCTTCAGGCGGAAGGCCCGCTGCGCCTCGTCGTCGCGGACGGAGGTGTCCTGCGCCATGGTGGCCTTACAGCCCGGCGAGGCGGCAGAGCCGTTCGTGGTGGACCGGCGGCGCGCCCCACAGCGCCTCGTTGGAGACGGCGCGGCGCAGGTAGAAGTGGATGTCGTGCTCCCAGGTCATGCCGATGCCGCCGTGCAGTTGCAGGCAGTCGCGGATGATCTCGGTGCCCCAGCGGCCGCTCTGGCTCTTGGCGACCGAGACCGCGATCGCGGCATCGGCGGCGCCTTCATGGACCGCGCGGGCGGCGTGGGCGACGGCGGCCTTGGCGCCTTCGAGCTGGGTGGCATGATCGGCGACCCGGTGCTTGAGTGCCTGGAACGAGCCGATCGGCCGGCCGAAGGCCATGCGCTGCTTCATGTAATCGAGGGTGAATTCGAGCGCGCGGTCGGTCACGCCGACGGTTTCGGCGCTTTGCAGGACCAGGGCGAGCTGGAGCTGGCGCTCGACCATGGCGGCGGCTTCACCGGCCGTGCCGAGCAGGGCATCGGCGCCGAGGCGCACGCCGTCGAAGCGGACATCGGCCAGGCGACGGCCGAGATCGAGGGCGTTGCGCGGGGCCAGGGTGATCCCGGCGGTTCCGGCGGGGATGACGAACTGCGAGACGCCGGCCCCATTGTTGTTGGCGCCATCGACCGCGGTGACCAGCAGCAGGTCGGCATCGGCGGCATCCTGGACGAAGCCGGCGGTGCCATTCAGCACGAAGCCATCGCCATCGCGGGTGGCGATCACGCCGCCCGGTTCGATCCCGGCGCGCACGCCCGGGCCGGACAGGCACCAGGCGGCGACCGTTTCACCGGCGGCGAGGCCGGGGAGCAGCGCCTCGCGCTGGGCATCGCTGCCGGCCTGGGCGATGGCGAAGGCGGCAACGCAGGTGGGCAGCAGCGGGCCGGAAAAGACCACGCGGCCGGTTTCTTCCGCGATGATCGCGGCATCGAGCACGCCTTGCGCGCTTTCGGAAAAGCCGCCGAAGGCTTCGGGCACGAACAGCGCGACCCAGCCCTGCTCGGCACATTCGCGCCAGATGGCGCGATCGAGGCCCAACTTGTTGTCGGCGATCTTGCGAAGGGCGGTGACCGGCGAACGGTCTTCCAGAAACCGGCGGGTGGTGTCCTGCAGCATCCGCTGGTCGTCGGTGAGATCGATGTCCATGCTATCCTCGAAAGTGAATTCCGGCCCCGTCCGGGTGTTGGGGCGCGCCTACAACAGATTCCGCCGGGTGCCTAGCTGCCCCAAGGCGCCGGGGGCAAGCCCCGGCGGAGCGGGCTAGGCCGGGACAGGGCCGGAAAAGCCCGGTTCTTCGGCCTGGGCCAGGGGCTTGCGCCAGCGCGGCGGGGTGCCCAGCCGGATCAGCAGCAGCGCCGATATCGCGTTGCCGATCGTGCCGGCCACGATCACCGGGCTGTAGCTGCCGGCCAGGTCATAGGCGAGGCCCGAGAGCACCGGGCCGACCCCGGCGGCGAGCGAGACGAGGCCCGCCATCACCCCGAAGATCTTGCCGTAGTTTCGCAGGCCGCCATAGACCCCGGTGAGGTGGGCGCAGATCTGCAGCTTGGTGCCGCCGCCATAGCCGATGATCACCATCGAACCCACGATCAGCGCCGGCGTGCGGAACTGTTCGAGCAGGAAGACGAAGGCCAGCGCCGAGGTGGCCAGCGTGATCCCGCCGACGAGGCCGGCATCGAAGCGGTCGGTCAGCCAGCCGGTGACCAGCTTGCCGGCGATGGCCGCCAGCCCGCCAAGTCCGGCCAGCCAGGCCGCCGTGGCGCGATCGACGCCGACTTCGGTGAGGATCGGCACCTTGTGGACCAGCATGGCCGTGCTCAGGGTCATGGTGATGAGCGTGGCGAGGCCGATCCGCCACAGCGGCAGGCTGCGGACCGCCTGCGGGATGGACAGGCCATCGAGCGGGGCGGCGAGTTGGGCGGCGGGTGTCGCGGTTGCCGGGGTGGCGCCGCGCGCGGCGGCGGCCCTGGCCTTGCGGGTGCGATCGTGGGCGTCGAAGAACAGCAGCGCGACCAGCACCAGCACCGGCAGCGCCCAGACCAGGCCAAGCAGCAGGTAGGCCATGCGCCAGCCATGGGCGGCGATCAGGTAATGGGCCACGGGCGGGGCGACCGCCGAGGTGAACGAGGAGCCGGCCAGCGAGAGGGCCAGGGCCGAGCCGCGTGCCGCGGTGAAGGTGCCGGCGATGGCCGCCATCCACACTGTGGGACTGATCAGCAGGTTGGCGAGGCCGACCAGGCTCCACAGCAGGAACCATTCGCCCGACGAGCCGTGGGCCGTGCCCAGCAGGGCCAGCGAGGTGCCGGTGAGGACCACGCCGGGCAGGGCGATCCGCCGCGAGCCCCAGCGATCGACCAGCGCGCCGACCAGCGGGGAGAAGGGGACGACGAGCAGGCCGACCACGGTGATCCCCGCCGCGGCGAGGGTGCGGTTCCAGCCGAATTCGGCCTGGATCGGGGCGATGAACAGGCCCATCGAATTGACCGCGATGCTGGGGAGGGAAACCCCGGCGAAAGCGGCCAGGACCAGCGGCCAGTGCGCCCGCCATTCCGCGGCTCGTGCCGAACCAGCCTGCTGCATCCTTCTCTCCCGCTTGCCGGCGCTTCGCGCGCCTGGCTGGTGATCCCGCCCGGCGCCCGCGCGCCGGGGCGGTTCGTCAGCGGCCGGTGAACCGGCCGGGCCGCCGTTCGGCCACCGAGCGTACGCCCTCGGCGAAATCCTCGGTCTTGTTGAGCTGGCTCTGGATGGCGAATTCCATCGCCGTGCGTTCGCGGATTTCCGCGCCCAGATCGCCGCGCAGGGTCTTGCGGATCGCCATGATCGCCAACGGCCCGCCTTCGGCGATCTCGGTGGCAAGGGCGAGTGCGGCGGCACGCAGCTGGTCGGCGGGCACGCAGTCATCGGCCAGGCCCCAGGCCACGGCCTCGTCGCCCTTGATCCGCCGCCCGGTGAGCATCATCAGCGCCGCCTTCTGGTCGCCGATCAGCCTGGGCAGCATCATCGAGATGCCGAAGCCCGGGTGGAAGGCGAGCTTGACGAAGTTGGCGACGAAGCGCGCCTCGGGGCTGACCACGCGGAAATCGGCGGCCAGCACCAGCCCCAGCCCGGCGCCGACCGCGGCGCCCTGGACGGCGGCCACGATCGGCTTCTTCGTGGAATAGATGCGGATCGCCTCGCCATAGAGCGCGGGAATGCCGAGCGAATCCACCGCCGGCCCGTCGCTTTTCGCGGCGAAATCGGCGCCGGCGCAGAAGCTCTTGCCTTCGGCCTGGAGAACGATGGCGCGCACCTGGGGATCGGCGTCGGCCTCGTCGAAGGCATCGGCCAGATCGCGCATGAACTCGACCGAGACGAAATTGTGGGGCGCCCGGTCGATCGTGACAACCGCCACGTTGCCGGCCATCGCCACCCCGACATGATCGCCATAGGCCGCCTTCATGCGCGGGTGCCGAGCAGGTTGCGGGCGATCACCCACTTGTGGATTTCCGTGGCGCCATCGTAGATCCGCGCGTTACGCAGCTTCTGGGCCATCAGCTGGAGCGGCATTTCCTTGGTCATGCCCATGGCGCCGAAGGCCTGCATCACCCGGTCGACCGTTTCGTAGGCCATTTCGCTGGCATACCACTTGATCATCGAGATCTCGTTGCGGACGTCCATGCCCTGATCGAGCTTCCACGCGCAGTGGTAGGTCATCAGGCGGGCGGCCTGGATCTTGGTGGCGGCTTCCGAAATCCAGAACTGGATCGCCTGGCGTTCCGACAGGGGCTTGCCGAAGGTGGTGCGCTGGGGCGCATAGTCGATCAGCATATCGAGCGCGCGCTGGGCCATGCCCACCGACCAGGCCGCGATCTCGCAGCGGCGGGTGCCCAGGCGCGTCTGCATCGGCGCGAAGCCCTGGCCTTCCTTGCCGAGCAGCTTCCAGCCTTCGACCCGGCAATCTTCCAGCACGACCTCATAGGTGGTGTTGCCGGCGATCATCGGGATCTTGCGAAGGACGTTGTAGCCCGGCGTGCCCTTGTCGACCAGGAAGGCCGAGATGCCGCCGCGCGCGCCCTTGGCCGGATCGGTGACCGCCATGACGATGGTGAAATCGGCATCCGGCGCCTTGCTGATCCAGATCTTGCGGCCGTTGAGCACCCAATCGTCGCCATCGCGGACGGCGCGGGTCTTCATCGCGGCGGGATCGGAGCCGGCGCCCGGCTCGGAAATGCCCATGGCCGAGACGGTCTTGCCCGCGACATAGGGGGCCAGGTAGGCCTCGCGCTGCCGCTCGGTCACGGTCTGCATCATCATCCGCAGGTTCGGGCTGTCGGGCGGGAGGATGTACTGGACGACCGAGTGGCCGAGCGCTTCCTGCACGCCGACCATGGCCACGGCCGGCAGATCGAGCCCGCCGACATCTTCGGGCGCATCGAGGCCGTAGAGGCCCAGTTCCTTGGCGCGTTCATTGAGGCGCAGCAGATCGGCCTCGGGCAGGCCCGCCGGGCCGCCGCTGGCTTCGCGCGCGAGCACGATCGGTTCGAGCGGAACCAGCTCGTCCTTGACGAAGCGTTCGACCAGTTCCTTGAGCATCCGGTGCTCGTCGCTGAGCGCGAAATCCATGGCGCAATCCCCAAGACCATTGACCAAAGCCCGTGGGTTAGCCCACTGAGGGTTTCATGCCTATATGTGAATTTTCTTTTCACATATGTGGGCCGCGATGGTGAACCTGGAGTGGGCGTGAGCGAAGGCGTCAAATCGGCGGTGCGAACCCTGGCGATTCTCGACGCCTTTGATCGTGAGCGCCGTCCGCTGGCGCTCAAGGACATCACCGAGATGCTGGGCTATCCCGCATCGAGCGCCAGCGCCATAGTCAAGTCCTTGGTGGACCTGGGTTATCTGGCCTACGACCGGGCCGGGCGGACCTATCTGCCGACCATGCGGGTGGCCCTGCTCGGGCGGTGGGCCGAGGAGGCCTGGTTCGGCAAGGTCCACTTCGCCCACCCGATGGAAGCCCTGCACGAGCAGACCGGCGAGGCGGTGATTCTCGCCGCGCAGAGCGACCTGCACGCGCAGTATCTCCACATCGTCTATTCCGACGAGCCGCTGCAGTTCCGCGCCGAGCCGGGGCTCAAGCGTTCGCTGGTGCGCTCGGGCGTGGGCTGGGCCTTGCTCGCCGCCCAGCCTGACGCCGAGATCCTGCGCCTGCGCGAGCGGATCGATGCCTACGGGATCGACCGGATCGGCGAGGCCGAGCTGATGGACCGCATCCACGAAACCCGCGCGCTCGGTTATGCCTTTTCCCGGCACACCATGTCCGAGGGGGTGGGCCTGATCGCCATGACCCTGCCCCAGGCGCCCTTCGGCCGCCCGCTGGCGCTGGCCGTGGCCGGCTATGTTTCGCGCCTGGAGCGCAACGAATCCGCGATCGTCGCCCAGTTGCGGCGCACGATCGCCCTTTTGTCCGAATCCATCGATGGAGAATGCCCATGACCACACCGGCAACGAATCGACCGGCCACGATTGACTCCCGCCCGACCGGCCCGCTGGCCGGCATCCGCATCCTTGACATGACCAGCGTGGTGAATGGCGCCTATGCCACCTCGCTGCTGGCCGACCAGGGGGCCGAGGTGATCAAGGTGGAAGATCCGGCGCGCGCGGGCGCGGCCGGCGGCGACGTGATGCGCCAGACCGGCATCCAGCCCGAGGGCGTGGAGAACATGGGCGTGATCTTCCTGGGCATCAATCGCAACAAGCGCTCGGTGGTGCTCAACCTGCGTAACCCCGACGATCTCGCCGCGCTCAAGCGGCTGATCGCCACCTGCGATGCCTTCGTCGCCTCGGTGCGCTACGAAGGGCTGAAGCGGCTGGGCCTGTCCTACGAGGACGTGCGCGAGCTGAAGCCCGATATCGTCTATGCCCATGCCGCCGGCTTCGGCGCGGAAGGTCCCTATGCCGGCGATCCGGCTTATGACGACCTGATCCAGGCCGCCACGGGCCTGGCCGACGTGCTGCCGCGCACCAACCCCGGCATGGAGCCGCACCTGTTGCCCACGCTGGCCGCCGACAAGGTCTCGGGCCTGTTCATGTCGCAGGCGCTCACTGCCGCCCTGCTGCACCGCGCCCGCACCGGCGAGGGGCAGTTCGTGGAGGTGCCGATGTTCGAATGCATCACCGCCTTCACCATGGTCGAGCATCTCTACAACCACACCTACGATCCGCCGACCGGCGACTATGGCTATCCGCGCGTGATCAATCCCTACCGCAAGCCGTTCAAGACCAGGGACGGCTACATCGGCCTGCTGCCCTACAACGACACCCAGTGGCGCCAGTTCTTCGAGACCGCCGGCTATGGCCCCGAATTCGCCGAGGACCCGCGCTTCGCCGACTTTGCCGCGCGCAACCAGAACATCCAGGAGCTCTATGCCCTGGTCGAGAAGGCCGCGGCGACCAAGACCACGCAGGAATGGCTCGACCTGCTGCGCCCGATGTCGATCCCGGTGATGAAGATGAACCGGCTGGAAGACCTGGAAAGCGATCCGCACCTTGCCGCGGTGGGGATGTTCCGGCGCTACGAGCATCCGGACGTGGGCGGCTACAATATGCTCAAGCCGCCGGTGAAGTTCTCGCGCACGCCGGCCAACATCTACCGCCACGCGCCCGGCCTTGGCGAACACAACGCCGAGGTCCTGGCCGAAGCGGAGCCGGCCGAATGAGCGAGCGGCCCAGCGCCTTCTACAGCCGCGACGGGGAGCGGTTCGTCCCCACCGGGCTGGGGGTCAGCCCGTGGAATCCCAAGGCCCAGCTTGGCGTGGCCCTGGCGGGCCTGGTCGGGCAGACCATCGATGCCGTGCCCACGATCACCCCGATGATCACCGCGCGCCTGACGATCGACATCCTCGGCGCGATCCCGCTGGAGCCGCTGACGACCGAGGTGCGGGTGCTGCGCGAGGGCAAGCGGATGCAGACGCTGGAAGTGCGCCTGCTGACCGGCGACAAGCCGGTGGTCCACGCCACCACGCTGCGCCTGCGCCAGGGCAGCTCGCCCGAGGCGCCGCCGCCGCTGGCCCATTCGCTGCCCGGCGCGGGCGCCGATGTCGATCCGCAGCCGTGGTTCGATTCGGTGCGGCTGGTGGGCGACTACCACACCCCCGGACCCGGCTCGACCTGGACCCGGTTCACCGCCGAGGTGATCGCGGGCGAGCCGCTTTCCCCGATGGCGCGCATGGCGATGATCGCCGACTATTCGGCCGGCACCGCGCCGCTGCTGCCGCTGCGCGAGTGGACCCTCGCCAACCTTGATATCGCGGTCTACATGACTCGCGAGCCGGTGGGCGACTGGCTGCTGGTCGAGGCCGAAAGCGAAGGCACCGGGACCGGGATCGGCATCAGCCGGGGCCGGATCGGCGATGAGCGGGGGATGTTCGGCACCTCGTTGCAGACGGTCTTTCTCGACCGGCGCTGAACCAGGCCGGCCGGGATCGGAAGTCCGGCCCGGAACACGGGAGAGCGAGGATGAAGGCAGTTGTCCGGCGGGGCGCCGCGCTGATCGAGGCCGATTGCGCCGATCCGGTGCCGGGCATGGGGCAGGTGCTGGTCGCCACCCATGCCTGCGGGATCTGCGGCTCGGACCTCCACGCGCTCAAGGGGCTGGACGAATCGGTCAAGCGCAGTGGCAACGCCAGCAGCGGCACGATCGACCCCAGCCGCGACATGATCATGGGCCACGAGTTCTGCGGCGAGATCCTTGATCACGGGCCGGGCTGCACCCATGGGCTGAAGGCGGGCACGCGGGTGGTTTCGGTGCCCTATGCCTATGGCCCGAACGGGCAGGAGCTGGTGGGCTTTTCCAACCGCTTTCCCGGCGGCTTCGGCGAGAAGATGCTGCTGACCGAGCGGACCCTGCTGGAAGTGCCCAACGGGCTTTCCTCCGAGCACGCCGCGCTCACCGAGCCGATGGCCGTGGGCGCCCATGCCGCGGGCAAGGCCGATCCGGCGACGCGCCCGGTGGCGCTGGTGATCGGCTGCGGGCCGGTGGGGCTGGCGGTGATCGCCTCGCTCAAGGCGCGCGGGATCGGGCCGGTGATCGCGGCCGACTATTCCGCCGCGCGGCGCGAGCTGGCGGCGCGGGTGGGGGCCGACGTGGTGGTCGATCCGGGCACGTCTTCGCCGCATGACCTGTGGGATCGGTTCGACGTTCCCGCCACCCTGGCTGCGGCCACCGAGGCGGAACTGGCCGGGCGCGACACGCGCCGCGCGGTGATCTTCGAATGCGTGGGCGCCAAGGGGCTGATCCAGGGGATTATCGAGCAGGCGCCACCCCATTCGCAACTGGTGCTGGTGGGCACCTGCGCCCACCCCGACACGATCGTGCCGGTGATGGCGCTTCGCAAGCAGCTGCGGTTCGATTTCGTCTATGCCTATACGCCGGACGAATTTGCCGAAACGCTGCACCGGATCGCGGAAGGGCAGATCGATGTCGCGCCCTTCGTGAGCAAGGTGGTGGGCCGTTCGGACCTGGCCGCCGCCTTTGACGAGCTGGCCTCGCCGGGCGCCCTGGTCAAGATCCTGGTCGATCCGCGCCGGGCCTGATCCGGGCCTGATCCGGGCCTGATCCGGGCCTGATCCGGTCTGGGCCTGAGCCACGAAAAAGGGGCGCCGGATCGAATCCGGCGCCCCCTTTGCCTGCCCTGGCGGCAGATCAGCTGGCGGCGGGCGCCTGGCTGAGATCCATGCGGTAGAGCTTTTCCGCGTTCTGGCCGAAGATCTTCGCGGCCGACTGCGGATCGAGCTGTTCCAGCGTGGTCTGGTGGTAGCCGATCGGATCGGGATAGAGGCAGGTCGGGTGCGGCCAGTCGGTCATGAACAAGACGTTCTCGGCGCCGACCCGGCGGACCGCATCGAGGGTGCCTTCGCGCTCGGCCCAGTAGCACACGTAGAAGTGCTTGCGGAACGTGTCGAAGATCGACGCCTCGCGGCCGCCCATGTTCTCGTCCCAGTGGAACTGGAGGTTTTCGAGCATATAGGGCACCCAGCCCAGGCCGCTTTCCACCGAGGTGAACTTGAGTCCGGGGTGGCGCTTGAAGATGTCGGACACCAGCAGGTTGAGCATGGTGATCATGTTCGGCGCGAACAGCATGGCGCCGCTGACCGCATACTTTTCATAGCCGGTGTGGCTCGGCCAGACGTCGGACACTTCCCAGCCATCGGCGCCCTGCGAGAAGCCGACATGGAAGTTGACCGGCAGGCCGCGATCCTCGCACAGCTCCCACAGCGGCGCCCAGTAGTCGGTGGCGAGATCGGGCAGGCCGTGGTGCTGCGGGTTGGCGTGGATGTTGATCCCGCGCAGGCCCATGTCGGAGGCGCGCACCGCTTCGGCCACGGCCTTCTTCACGTCCCACCACGGCAGCATGGCCATCGGGTAGACGCGGTTCTTCGAGATGGCCTGCATCTCGGCCATGGCGTCGTTCTGGATCTGGATCGACATCTCGCGCAGCACTTCATCGACCTGGAGCGCCTTGCCGCCGCCGAAGCCGAGCAGGTTGGTATAGGCGACCTGGGCGGCGATGCCCTCGCGGTCGAGATAGGCGACGCGTTCGTGCACGTCGTAGGCGCCGGGGGTGACGTCTTCGAGCGGGTGGTCGAAGAATTCGAGGCCCGGCAGCTTCGAGCCATCCTTCATGATCGAGGAATAGCCATAGTTCTTGGCCAGCTCGTAATCGCCCATCATCCAGCGCATCACGCCATCGACGACCTTGCGCTGGGGCATCCGGTCCTTGAAGGCGGCCGGCGCGCGCGAGGTCCACAGGTCGGGCCATTCGGTGATGTGGGTGTCGGCATCGACGACCTTGACGCCCTTGAGCAGTTCGCGGGCGGTCTTGCGTTCCTTGAGTTTGACTACGTTTTCCATCGTCCTGCTCCCAGGGTTTGTTGCCATTGGGGGCATGATCGCTCCGCCCGGCCCGGCGCGCCAGTCCAGAATCGGACAACAACGATCAGCGAAACCTGCCAGCGGGCCTATTCGGCATCGTCCCTGGCCTCGCCTTTGCCCTTGGTCTCGCCCAGCACCTGCGAGCGCAGTTCGCGCGGGCTGATCCCCTGGCTGAGGCGCAGCGCGCGCGACAGGGCATTCGGTTCGGCGAAGCCGGCGGCGATCGAGGCCTCGGACTGGGTCACCTGCCGGTCGACCAGCATATGCCGGGCAATCTCCATCCGCACCTCGGCCTTGAGCGCGCGAAAGCCGATGCCTTCCTCGCGCAGCCGCCGCCGCACGGTCTGGCTGCTGACCCCGAATTCGGTGGCCAGTTCCTCGATGGTGAGCGGCGGGTTGCCCTTGGCCATTTCCACGTGGAGGAGGTTGCGGACCAGTTGCTGCCAGGTGCGGCTGACCAGCCCGGGCTTGCCGAAATAGCCGGGGGTGGAGGGCTTCAGCCGGTCCCCCTCGCCGGGGAGGCGGATGATCCGCCGATCAAGCAGGGCGCGGGCGAAGACCAGCCGCCCGGCATCGGACTGGAAGATGCAGTTGCTGCCGAACATGGCGGCATAGTCGGTATAGTCGGCCTCCAGCGGGTGGGCGAATTCGGTGCGTTCCAGCCAGATCTCCGAGCCGATCAGCCATTGCATCAGCTTGTGCCACGAGATCATCGTCCAGTCCGACAGGATCAGGCCGGGATCGCGCGGGCTGGCGGCCTCGCGGAAGGTGATCACGGCGCGCTCGCCCTCTTCCGCGAGATCGAAGGCGATCGCCCTGGTGGCCATCCGCATGAAGCGCAGGCCCATGGTGATCGCCTCGCGCAGGGTCGCGCAGCGGGTGCCCAGCTCGATCAAGAAATTGGAGGCGCCCGGCGCGCAGGGGCCGGCGCCAAGTCCCATGTATTCGTCGTCGGCAAGCTGGCGCAGGTGATCGATGAAATCCAGCACCGTGCGGTTGGTCCACTGGTCGAGCGGGGCCAGGAAGGCGCCCGTGGCCTTGGCCGCGTCGTCAGCCTGGACCGCCCCGGCCACCCCGACTGCTGCGCGCAGCCTGGGCACGAGCCGGGCCAGCAACGGATCGATCGTCATGTGTTCGCTCCACTCCCCCAGGCGGTTCTGCGCGGTTTGCCCTGCCCTGTCAGCATTTTTTGCGCGCAGGCCGGCGGCGATACATCGTCCCGGCGAACAAGCGGGGCGGATTGCTTGCCGCGGGCCGCGCGCCCTGTAGCATCCGGCGCGGGGCAAGAGGAGTGGCCGGTGCACGTCTACCAGAGCAGTTTTCCCGTTCCAGCCGCGCTGGTCGCCCCGGGAACGCCCTACGAGATGGAGATCCGG
Source organism: Novosphingobium bradum (assembly GCF_042646485.1). NCBI lineage: Bacteria > Pseudomonadati > Pseudomonadota > Alphaproteobacteria > Sphingomonadales > Sphingomonadaceae > Novosphingobium > Novosphingobium bradum. The sequence goes on from NZ_JBHRTQ010000001.1 coordinate 214,494, forward strand.
CGCTTTCGCGGGCACGAGCAGATCATGTTCCGCCACGCGCCCACCACGCTCAACGCGCTGCTGGGCGAGGCCATCGCCAGCCACCGCGCCATGCCCGACGAGCGGATGACCGAGCTGGACGGCGCGGTGACCACCTTTGCCCGGTTCGAGGCCCAGGCCGCCGCGCTGTGCGCCAGCCTGCGCGGCAGGCTGGGCATCGGCCCCGGCGATCATGTCGCCGTGGTCATGGCCAACCGGGCGGAATGGATGATCGCCTTCTTCGCGGTGCTGGCGGCCGGCGGGGTGCCGGTGCTGGTCAACAGCCGCGGCGCGGGCGAGGAGATGCGCCGGGCGATGGACCTGGTGGGCTGCGCCGCCGCGATCTGCGACGGCGAACGGCTTGCGCGGCTGGGCGAGGCGGGCGGGGTGCCCTGTCCGGTGGTCCTGCTCGATGGCACGGCGCAAGGCGCGCTGGATTTTGCCGCGGCGGCCGCGCCCGTGGCCGGGCTGCGGCTCGACTTCGCCCCGCGCCAGCCGGAAGATGCGGCGCTGGTCATGTTCTCGTCGGGCACCACGGGCTTTCCCAAGGGGGTGGTCCACAGCCAGGGCGGCATGGCCCATTCGCTGACCCTGGGGTTCCTGGCGAACGAGGCCTTCGATGCGCTCTATGAAAGCCAGTTCGGGCAGAGCCCCTATGCCGGCCTTGCCACCGACCGGCCGGCCAACGTGCTGTCCAGCCCGCTGTTCCACGTGGCCGGGGTGCTGCCCTATCTTCGCAGCATCGTGAAAGGCCTGCCCACGATCCTGGTGTCGAAGTGGAACGTCGACCAGGTGTTCGACATCCTCGAGCGCGAGGACGTGGTGCGGCTCGGGCTGGTGCCGACCATGGTGTTCGACCTGCTGGCCTCGCCGCGCTCGGCCAGCGGGGTGCTGGGCAAGCTGCGGTTCTTCGCCAGCGGCACGGCGGCGCTTTCGCCCGCCGTGGCCGCCGCCCTGCGCGCGGCCCTGCCCAATTGCCTGATGCTCAACACCTATGGCCAGAGCGAGACGATGGAGCGCGCGGCCTCGTTCGGCGGGCTGGAGTTCGAGCGCAACCTCGGCGCGGTGGGCCGGGTCATGCCCACCCTCGCCATCCGCATCCTGACCGATGCGGGCGAGGATGCCGCGCCGGGCGAGCGGGGCGAGATCGCGGTCTATGGCGCCAGCACGATGAACGGCTACATCAACGATCCCGCCGCCACCGCCGCCACGATCCGCGACGGCTGGGTGCTGAGCGGGGATATCGGCTATTTCGATCCCGCCGGCCTGCTCCACGTGGTCGACCGCAAGAAGAACATGGTCATTTCCGGCGGCGAGAACATCTATTGCGCCGAGGTGGAGCGGGTGCTGGCCGATCATCCGCAAGTGGCCGAGGCGATCGCCTTTGGCGAACCCGATGCGCGGCTGGGCGAGAAACTGGTCGCGGTCTGCGTGGTCAGGCCTGGCGCGACGGTTGATGAGCAGGCGCTCAAGGACCATTGCCGGGCGCACCTGGCGATCTACAAGGTGCCCCGCGCGATCGGCTTCACCCATGCGCCCCTGCCGCGCAATGCCACCGGCAAGGTCGCCAAGGGCGTGTTCCTGGAAGGCTGGCGCGGCGGGGCCGGGCGGGCAGGGCAACCACAAGATCAACCACAAGATCAACCGATGCAGGGGAGCTGAGCATGGCGTGGCGCTGGATATGTCTGATGGTTCTGGGGCTGGCCGCGATGCCGGCCAGTGCGGCAACGGCCCCGGTGGGCACGAGCGGCGCGGCCACGGTTGAGGCCTGCGGCGAGAGCCTGCCCGCGCCCGGCAAGCCGGCCGGGCCGGTCAAGGCGCTGTGCGGGTTCAACCTGCCCGAGGACATGGCCATGACCCCGGACGGGCGCCACGTGCTGGTGGGCGATCTCGGCATGGTGCTCACCCCCACCGGCGTGAAGATGCCTGACCGGCCGACCGACATCGCCGTGCTCGATACCACCACCGACAAGGTCGGCAAGCTGGTGCGGACCTTCGACAAGGGGCCGAACTGGGGCGATCCGGCCTGTCCGGCGCGGGGGCCGGATGACAAGTTCCTGGTCATCGGGCTGAGCGTGGGCCAGCGCGCGCACGGCGTGGTGCAACTGCTCGTGGTCAACCCGATGGGCGGCGAGCACGTCGAATTCTACGAGCTGCAGCGCGCGGGCGGCGGCGGGCTGAGCGCGGCCTGGCGCGGCTGCGTGATGGCTCCGGCCGATGGCACGGTCGATGCGGTCAGCCCCATGCCGGACGGCGGCTTCGTCGCCTCGGTGATCTGCGCCAAGAGCCTGGGCGGCACCGCGCCGTGCACCCGGGCCGGGCTCGCCGGCGGCAACACCGGCTGGCTGCTGGCCTGGTCGCCGGGCGGCGCGGTGCGGCGCCTGGCCAATTCCGACGCGGCGCTCAACAATGGGCTGGTGGCCTCGGCCGATGGCCGCGAGGTCTACATGGTGGCGACCGGGACCAATGCCCTGCGGGTCTATTCGCTGCGCCAGCAGCGCTACGTGCGCGACATTGCGCTGGGCTTCCGGGCCGACAATGCCCACCCCGGCCCGGGCGGCACGGTGCTGACCGGGGGGACCATCGCCGGCAACCTGTGCCTCGGGCTGCGGGCCAAGGGCTGCGTCAACCAGTCGCGCGTGGCCTCGGTCAACCCGCGCAGCGGGCGGGTGACGATCCTGTTCTCGGCCGGCGACGGGCTGCTTTCGGGGACGACCGCCGGGCTGATCGCCGGGCGCAGCCTCTATGTTTCGTCGCTGTCCGATCCGTTCCTGCTGAAGGCGCGGCTGCGGCGGTGATGGCCCAGCCCGCCGGGATTATTGGCTTGCCGTGATTTGCGAGCCAGATGGTTCCATCTGGCTCGCAATCACTCCAGCAGGTGCGCCCGCACCCGGGCCAGCGCCGCGTCGCCGATGTCGAGCCGCCGGGCGAGGTAGCCGCCGATCCCGCCGTAGCGGTCATCCAGCACGGCAAAGGCGGTTTCAAGATAGGCTGGCTCGGCCGCGAGCATCGGGTCCCACACGGTCGGATCGGCCTTGGGGCTGGGCTTGCGCGCCCAGCGGATGCGGGTCTTGTCGAAGGCGTTGGTCAGGAGATAATCGTCGAGGATCGCGGCGCGCGGCGTGCCCAGGGCTTCGAGCAGCAGGGCCGTGGCCACTCCGGTGCGATCCTTGCCCGCCGTGCAATGATAGAGCAGCGGGGTTTCCTGTTCGGCGAGGCTGCGGAAGATCGTGGCGAAGGAGGCCGCGTGGGTTTCGAGAAAGCCCTGGTAGAGGCTGACCATGTAGGCGCGCACATTGGCCGGGCTGTCGAAACTGAAGCGCGCCCGGGCGCTGGCGAGATCACCGGCCTCGGCGGCGGTTGCCTGGAAGCGGTAGTCCCGGCAGCGCAGATCGAGCCAGGGGGCGGGGACCAGTTCGCGCTCCTGCGCGCCGCGCAGGTCCACCACCGTGGTCAGGCCCAGGTCGGCGAGCGAGCGGTGGTGGGCCGGATCGTCGACCGCCGGGATCGCCGCGCGGTAGACCATGCCCCGCCGCAGGCGCCTGGCGCCGCCCTCGGCGGGCAGCCCGCCGAGATCGCGCAGGTTGGCGGCCTGGCCGAGATCGACCGGCTGCGGGCCGGCTCCCATGGTCACCACGCGCCTTCGCCCGCCGTGCCTAGAGGGCGCTGCTGTAGCCGCCGTCGACCGGGTAGACCTGGCCGGTGGTCCACGAGCTGGCGTCCGAGCAGAGCAGCAGGGCGGTGCCGGCGATATCCTCGGGCAGGCCGGTGCGGCGGATGGTGTAATGGGTCATCTGCGCCTTGTAGCGATCGGAGGCGAGATAGGCTTCGAGCTGTTCCGGGTTCATCGGCGGGCGCATCGAGGAGATGGCGATCGAATTGGCGGTGATGCCGAAACGCGCCGTATCGGCCGCGATCCCGCGCATCAGCCCCGCCGCCGCCGCCTTGGCCGCCGCATAGGCCGCCTGGCGCCCTTCGATGGTGCGCCCGGCATCCGACACGATGGTCAGGATGCGGCCATAGCGCTGTTCGACCATGGCCGGCAGGACCGCGTGCGAGCAGTTCATCACGCCGAAGGTGTTGACGTGGAAGAAGCGGCTCCATTCGGCCGGATCGGTTTCCCAGAACAGCGGCATTTCGCGCGGGAACCCGTCAGGCCCGCCATTGCCGGCATTGTTGACCAGGATCGAGATGGTGCCCAGTTCCGCCGTGGCGGCGGCCACGCCCGCGCGCACCTGTTCAAGGTCGCCGACATCGCCGACCATCGGCATGGCCCTGACGCCAAGCGCGCGGATTTCCTCGGCCACGGCCTCGGCGCGGTCGGCGTAGAAATCGTTCACCACCACGCCGCCGGCGCCGCTGCCGGCCAGCGCGAGGGCGATCCCCCGGCCAACGCCCTGGCCCGCGCCCGTGACCATGGCCACCCGGCCCTTGAGGTTGAACAGATCAGCCGAATTCATGCGCGTGTCCTCGTGATGGTGCCCTGCCCGGGCCGTGGTATGCCGGAGCCTGTGGCATGGCCGGCGCGGCGCCACCAGAGGGGCCGCGCCGCGCATCGCCGAGGCGATGCGCGGCGCGCCGGTTGATCCGGTCGGCTCAGTAGCCGCGGAAGTTGGGGCTGCGCTTTTCCATGAAGGCGCGGCCGGCTTCCTTGCCATCGTGGCTGAGGCTCGCCCGCGCGTTGGACAGGCCTTCCTGGGCCATCGTGTCCTCAAGGCTGGCGGTTTCGGCCAGGTTGAGGTTGCGCTTGATCCCGGCATAGGCCAGCCCCGGCCCCCGCGCGAACTTGAGCGCGAGCGCGCGCACTTCTTCGTCCAGCGCATCGTCGGGCACGACCCGGCTGGCCAGGCCCATGGCCAGCGCGCGCTCGGCCGGGATCTTTTCATCGAGCAGCAGCAGCTCGCGGGCGCGGGCCGGGCCAACCAGCTTGGTGAGGAAATAGGCGCCGCCCGGATCGCCGCAGCGCCCGGCGCTGGCGAACGCGGTCTTGAACACCGCGGTTTCCGACGCGATCCGCAGGTCGCAGGCCGCCGCCAGCAGCAGGCCGCTGCCGGCCGCCGGCCCGCGCACGGCGGCGATGGTCGGCTTGGGCATCCGGTGCAGCAGGACCGGGATCTGGGCATCCTCGATCAGGCGGGCGGCAAGCTGTTCCGGCTCCCAGAAGATCGGGTCGTTCATCCACCTGGCGGTGATCGGATCAGGCTCGCCGCCGCCGCCCGACAGGTCGGCCCCGGCGCAGAAGCCCCGGCCCGCGCCGGCCAGGACCACCGCCTTGACGCCCGGATCGCGGGTGCAATCGACCAGCGCCTTGTGGAGGTCGGCGATCAGCGCCTGCGTCAGCGTGTTGAGCCGCTCGGGCCGGTTGAGGGTGAGGGTGCGAACGCCCTCCTCGTCGGTGATCAGCAGCATCAGGCCTTGTCCGCCTTCTGGCTTGCCGCCTTGATCGCGTTGTGATCGACGAGGATCATCGACCCGCTTTGGGCATAGGCCGAGGCATGGCCCATCTGGTGGATGTCGAACACCGACTGGATCGCGGCATACTGGCCGATGATGTCCATCGTGTGGTTGACCGCGCGCTTGGCCATGGCCAGCGCATGGGGGTGCATTTTGGCGATCTGGAGCGCCATGGCACGGGCCTCGGCATCAAGATCGGCGAGCGGGACCACCTTGTTGACCATGCCGCGCTTCTCGGCTTCCAGCGCGCTCACCGGCTGGGCGGTGAACAGCATTTCCTTGGCCTTGCGCGGCCCCAGTTCCCAGGTGTGGCCGTGGTATTCCACGCCGCCGATGCCCATCATCACCACCGGATCGGAAAAGCGCGCATTGTCGGCGGCGATGATGATGTCGCAGGGCCAGACCAGCAGCAGGCCGCCGGCGATGCAGGCGCCCTGGACCGCCGCGATCGACGGCTTGGGAATGTCGCGCCAGCGCCGCGAGAAGCCGAGGTAGTGCTTGGCCTCCCACTTGTAGAGTTCGAGCAGGCCGGTTTCCTTGATGCAGCCGCCGACCTTGGCCAGTTCGGGGGTGCGGGTCTCGGGCGAGCCGGAGGTATCGTGGCCGGCGGAGAAGTGCTTGCCTTCGCCGCGCAGCAGGATGACGCGCACGTTATCGTCGGCGGCGGCATCTTCCCAGGCCTGGTTGAGTTCTTCCAGCAGCGGCTGGTGCTGCGCGTTGGCGCGATCGGGGCGGTTGAGCGTGATCGTGGCGACGCCGTCGGCGACATCGTAGAGAATGTATTCGGGCACCTTCAAATCTCCTGTCTCTCCCGCGAGGGGGGGCGGTTGCTTGTTCCGATTCCGGATCGCCCGGGCCGCGCGGCGCGATGGCCGGCCGGCGCCCGGGTCAGGCCCGGGTCAATCTTGCGCGGCGACGCTGTTCCCGGCGGCTTGCCGTTCATGATGCTCGTAGGCTTCGGCCACCATCTGCTCAAGGCCGATGCAGAAGCCGCCGATCCGCTCCAGCCGGTCGCGCGCCGGACCCTGCGCCACGGCATCGGCCGAATCGCGCAGCAGCCGGCCGACCGCGCCCATCGCGCGCATCTGGTCAAGCTGGCAGGGGGCCATGTCGTGCGAGCGGGTGAAGTAGATGCGCTTGCTGCCGCGTTCGGAGAAGCGGCGGATATTGCCCGATTGCTCAAGGAAGCGCGCGGCGTTCCAGGCGCCGGCCTTGCTCATGTCGAGATCGGCGGCGATGTCTTCGAGGCTTACCGGATCGTCGCACAGCAGGAGATAGGCATAGAGCCGCCCCGCCGTGGCCGGAACGCGCCATGGCGCGAGCAGCGAGGCGAGCTGGTCGATGAACTCGCGCGTGGCGACGTGACCTTCGGGGCGGTTCACAATATTCACTGTGCTGTGTATATAGAGAACTTCGTTATCAGGCAACGTGTCCGTTCCGCGATGGAGCGCCGGCATCGCCCGCGTGCTGCCCGATCGGGCTTGCGGGAAACGGCGATACGATCCATTGGCCCGCTACAGGGGGCCAATCCGTGGAGCGGCCCGGGACAGCAAGGCCGCAAGGGCAAAGGAAGGAAGCAGCGCATGGCGCAGATCGGCACCGAGGACCGCGATACGGCAGAAGAGCGCGCGTTCCGCCTCAAGGCCCGCGAACACCTCAAGGCCCACCTGCCGCCGCGCGTGGCCGACGAGCCGCACATGGACTGGGAAGACAAGGCGCTTGTCGCGCGTGATCGCCAGATCCAGCGCGCGCTGTGGGACGGTGGCCTGGCCGGGATCATGCTGCCCACCGAATATGGCGGGCAGGGGCTGTCGCGCCGCCATTCCGACATCTTCTACGAGGAGGCGCAGCCCTACCGGCTCGCCTGGCACTTCGGCAATGCCTTCAACATCGTCCTGCCGGTGCTGCTGGCCCACGGCACCGAGGACCTGAAGAAGACCTACATCCCCGCCATGCTGCGCGGCGACCATATCTGGTGCCAGCTGCTGTCCGAGCCTTCGGGCGGTTCCGACCTTGCCGGCGTGATCATGCGGGCCGAGCATAAGGACGGCAAATGGGTGCTTAATGGCTCGAAGGTGTGGACCACCGGCGGGATGGACTGCGACATGGGGATGTGCCTCGCGCGGACCGACTGGACCGTGCCCAAGCATTCCGGCCTCACCATGTTCGTGGTCGACATGAAGGCGCCTGGCGTCACCATCACCCCGCTCAAGCTGATCGATGGCGGGCAGGATTTCTGCCAGGAATTCTTCGATGACGTGGCCGTCGCCGACGATCACGTGATCGGCAAGGTCAACGACGGCTGGCACGTTGCCGGCACCCAGCTGGCCTCCGAGCGCGCCGGCATGGCGCGCGGCTGGCACGAAGGCGTGGCCGCCGCGGTCGAGGTCAACGAGATCGGGCTGGACCCGTCCTATGCCGCGCTCGCCCGCGAGCTCGGCGTGGCCGAGGATCCCCGCGCCCGCCAGCTGATCGGCGAGGCCTATGTGATCGACGCGGTCTACAAGCTGACCACGCGCCGGGTGGGCAACGGCATCATGTCGCGCGCCCTGCCGCCCACGGCCGGCGCGGTGTCGAGCCTGATGGCCGCGCGGGTCAATGCCCGCCGCTGCGCGCTGATGTCGGAACTGGCCGGGCCGGCGGGCGTCGCGGTCGAGCAGGGGTCCGATCCGCGGATCGGGATGCTGCGCGTGACCACCCATCGCATCGGCGGCGGGACCACCGAGATGCAGCTCAACTCGGTGTCGGAACGCTATCTCGGCCTGCCGCGCGAGGCCGATGTCAGCCGCGACCTGCCGTTCAACCAGCTGCGCCACAACGCCGCGCGGCCCGGCTGAACGAACACGGCCCCGGCCCGGGCGGCCTGAACCCGCCGCCGGGGCTGGAGGCAGATGGCCCAATGGCCGCTTGATCCCGGGCGGCGAAAGGCCGATCCTTGCACGCGAGGGCGATTCCGGCCGGGCCATGGGTCCGGGCAGCAGGCGCGAGTCCTGCGCGGATCGTCCGTGTCCGAGGAGATTCAGCCATGCCGTCCGTCAACTTCCCGGTCTACGACGCCGACCACCACCTCTATGAGCCGCGCGAGGCTTTCGAGCGCTACCTGCCGGAGCGGTTCAAGCGCGATTTCTACTTCGTGGAGAAGGACGGGCACACCAAGCTCGTGATCAACGGGATGCTCTCGGAATACATCCCGGTGCCGACCTTCGACGTGGTGGCAGCGCCCGGCGCCTGGGAAACCTGGTTCCGCTCGGAGAACACCGAAGGCCTTTCGCGCAAGCAGATGCAGGGCAAGGCGATCCGTCCGCCGCAGACCTGGCGTTCGGGCGAGGGGCGCATCGCCATGCTCGATGAGCAGGGCTTGCAGGGCGCGCTGGTGTTCCCGACCCTGGCCTCGGTGATCGAGGAGCGGATCGGCGCGCGCGGCGACGTTTCGGCCGCGCTGTTCCACTCGCTCAACCAGTGGACCGCCGACGAATGGGGCTTCGCCCGCGAGGAGCGCCTGTTCTCGGTGCCGTTCATCAGCCTGACCAATGTCGACCAGGCCGTGGCCGAGCTGGACTTCGTGCTCCGGAACGACGCGCGCTGCGTCAACATCCGCCCGGCGCCCGTGCCCGACATCCGCGGCAGCCGCTCCTTCGGCTATCCCGAATACGATCCGTTCTGGGCGCGGGTGGAAGAGGCCGGGATCTTCGTGACCATGCACGGCTCGGACAGCGGCTATGACAAGATCACCAACTGGTGGAAGGGCAGCCAGGCCGAGTTCCTGCCGTTCGAGCGCGACAGCTTCGGCGCGGTGGTCGATCTCATCGGCCGGGCGATCTCGGATTCGCTCTCGGCGCTGATCTGCCACGGCGTGTTCGAGCGCTTCCCCAGGCTCAAGGTCGTCTCGGTGGAGAACGGGGCGGAGTGGCTGGAGCCGCTGTTCCACCGCCTCAAGAAGGGCTACGGCCAGATGCCCAAGGCCTTCCACAAGCACCCGATCGACCAGTTCCACGAGAACATCTACGTCGCCCCGTTCTACGAGGACGACATGACCGCGCTGAAGGAGCTGATCCCGGTGGAGCGCATCCTGTTCGGCAGCGACTATCCGCACCCCGAGGGCGTGGCCAACCCGCTCGACTACATGAACGACTTCCCCGGCTATACCGACGACGAGCTGGAGAAGGTGTTCTCCTCCAACCTCAGGAAGCTGCTCGACGGCAAGGCCGCCTGACGACCTGGCCCCGGCACCGCGGGGTGCCGGGGCCATGGCTTCATCGGGCGGTGAAGCCGTTGTAGTCGAGCACCTCAGCCAGGGGTTCGCGCCAGGCCGGCTTGAAATCGGTGCCCTGGGTATAGGCGATCGGGAACAGGCCGACCTGGGTATAGCTCTCGAACGGGATGCCGAGGATCTCGGCGATCTCGCGCTCGCGCCCGAGGCTGACCGTGGTCCAGGCCGAACCCAGCCCGCGTTCGCGCAGCGCGAGGAAGAAGCTCCACACCGCCTGGACGATCGAACCCCACATCACCGCCTGCTGCATCGGCGTCTTGCCCTCGGCGCGGCCCGGCATCAGCGGGATCAGCAGGGCGGGCATATGGTCGATCTTCTCGACCAGGGCGCGGACCGAATCGTGGACCAGGTCGAACCGCTCGACATTGTCGGGGATCGGCTCGCTGCGCGCCGACAAGGGCTGGTCGAACATGGCCTTGTACTGGGCGCCGATCGCGGCGACCTTGGCCGGATCATCGACCACGATCCACCGCCACAGGTTGCGGTTGCCGCCATTGGGCGCCTGGAGCGCGAGGTTGAGGCACTCCTCGATCACCGCGCGTTCGACCGGGCGCGAGATGTCGAGCCGCTTGCGGACCGAACGGGTGGTGGAGAGCAACTGGTCGGCGGTCAGACCCAGCTTGGGCATCTGCGGTATCCTCTGCGATTATGGTTGGGGGTGTTTCGGGCCCGCGCCGCGCCGGTGTCCATGGCCAGGGGCCGGCGCCGGCGAATTCCGCCCGGGCGATGTCAGGCATTGGAGCCGGGCATCGCGGGCCGGGGCGGGGCGTCAGGCGGCGGCGACCGGGGCCGCCAGCGGTTCGATCCGCACCGTGATCCCGTTCATGTGCGCCATGTTGCTGATCGGCTCGAAGCTGCCCGGCCCGGTCGGCACCAGGCGGTTGACGTTGGCCCCGGCGGGCAGGTCGGCCCCCTTCAGGCCCGGCGCGCCGGCGTGGCCGAAGCCGTGGCTCATGGCGACGACCCCGGGGCGCAGGCTCTCATCGAGCCGCACCTCGGCCTCGACCATGCCGTTGGCGTTGGAAACCCGCGCCGGCGCGCCTTCGGCCAGGCCCAGCCGCGCGGCATCCTCGGGATGGATGTGCAGCGGGTTGAGCGCGTTGCGGCCCCGCCCGCCGGTCCGCAGGTTGGTCATCCATGAATTGTGCATCCGCGCCGTCCGCAGCGTGATCAGCTTGAGCGCCTGCGGATCCTCGGCCGCCAGCTCGGCGAAGATCGCCTCGCAGCGCACCAGGGCATCGGCGAACTGCGCCGGGCAGCAATCGACCCGGCCATCGGCATGGCCCATCATCTCGGCATAGAACCGGCCGGGATCGGCCTGGGGGAGCAGGACGGTCTGCGAGGGGCTGGCGCGCAGTTCGTCGCGGGTGATCCCGGCGCGGCCGAGGGCCAGCTCGATCGGCCCGTCATCGCCCGACTGGTCCTCGTCGAGGACATTGGCGAGGCCCACCTCCTGCATGATCCGCGCGACGATCCACCAGTCATGCCGGCGATCGTGGAGCGGCGCGGTGACCGCCTCGGCGAGCTGGATATAGGGCACCGGCTGCTGGTTGAACCCGAAGTGGTTGAGATCCTCGCGTTCGAGCCAGTCGGTCGCGGGGAGCACATAGTCGGCCAGCTCGGCCGTGGCATTGCGGAACAGGTCGATCACCACGATCAGTTCGAGATTGGCGAAGATCTCGCGCAGCCGCGCCTCGCCGCCCACCGAGAGCAGCGGATTGCCGGCCACCACGACCAGCGCGCGGACCGGCGCGGTCTCGCAGGCCATCAGGTCGGGCATGAGATTGCCGGCCAGTTGCCCGAAGATCCGCCGCACCCGGCCCACCGGCGTATCGACCCAGGTCTGGGCCTCGGACGGGGCCGCCATGACCGGCTTTGGCCCCTTGGCGCAATAGTTGCCGCCCTCGCGCCCGAGGTTGCCGGTCACGAAGCTGAGCATATTGGCCAGCCAGTAGGCCAGCGTGCCCTGCCGCCCCTGGTTGACTCCGGTGGCGACATGGACCGCGGCGCGCGGGGCCGCGCGGAAGCCGCGCGCCAGCTCGCGGATGTCGTCCGCCGCGATGCCGACCACCTCGGCCACCCGCTCGGCCGGGTATTGCGCCACGAAGGCGCGCAACTGCTCGACATTGCGGCCATGGGCGGCGATCACCGCTTCATCGAAGCCACCGGCGCGGTCGATCTCGTGGATCATCGCGGCGAGCAGGTAGACGTCGGTATCGGGCTTGATCTGGACCAGTTCGCCCGTGGTCGGGCTGACCGATTCGACCCGGCGCGGATTGATGAACTTCACCGTTCCCCCGCGCCCCACGATGTCCTGCAGCACCTGCATCGGCCAGTGCACCGAAACCAGCGTCCAGTGCGAGACCTTGGGGTTCGCGCCGATGCACAGCAGATAGTCGGTGTGGGCGAAATCGGGGATGGTCCACTGGCCGCTGCCATAGATGGCATAGAGCGCGGCGGCCTTGTTGGTCATGTCCTGGCTGGCCGAGCCGAACACGTTGCGCGTGCCCAGCCGCGCCGGGAACGAGACGGCAACCGGCAGGGCGCGGGTGTTGAACGACTTGGGATTGCCCTGGTAGCTGGCGATCGCATCCGGCCCATGGGCTTCGCGGATCGCGCGCAGGCGGGCGCCGATATCGGCCAGCGCCTCGTCCCAGCCCACCGCCTCGAACCGGCCTTCCGGCTCGCTGCGCGGATTGGTGCGCCGCAGGACCTGGTTTACCCGATCGGGGTGGGTGTGGATTTCGGCGTAGGACAGCCCCTTGTGGCAGGCATAGCCGCGCGAGACCGGGTGTTCGCGGTCCGGCACCAGCCGGGCGATCGCGCCATCATCCCCGATTTCGGCGATCATCGGGCAATTGGGTTCGCAGATCCGGCAGAACGTGTGCTTCTGGACGGTCACCGGTCTCTCCCTTGCGGTTTTGCCGACAGGTAGCACGCGCCGCGCCGCCGCGCCATCGCGCGGTCCCGCGCAGGCCGCAATTGCCTGCCGGGCGATGGTCGTTATAAGCGCCCTGCATAGACCGGGCACTGGCCCTCCAGCGGAGATTTCGATGACGAACGGCGATCTGAGCGGCAAGGTGGCAATCGTTACCGGGGCCGGCGGCGGCATTGGCTCGGTCACGGCCGAACGCCTCGCCCGGGCGGGGGCGAAGGTGCTGCTGACCGATATCAATCCGCAGGCGCTGGACGCGGCCACTTCGCGCCTTGCCGCCGAAGGGCTGGCGGTGCGCCAGTTCGTCGCCGACGTGGCGCAGGAAAGCGATGTTGCCGCCCTGGTGGCCGACGTGATCGGCGCCTGGGGGCAGATCGACGTGGTCCACAACAATGCCGCGATCGTCGACTATCAGGACCGCAGCATTCTCGATCTCTCGGTCGAGGTGTGGGACCGCACGATCGCGATCAACAGCCGCGGGCCGATGCTGCTGTGCAAGCACGTGCTGCCGCACATGATCGCGCGCGGCCAGGGCGGCTCGATCATCAACGCCACCTCCCACGCCTCGGAAAACGGCCAGGCCGAGGCGATGGTCGCCTATGGCTCGTCGAAGGGCGCGCTCAATTCGCTGACCTATTATGTCGCCACGCAGATGGCGCCGCACCGCATCCGCTGCAACGGAATCATGCTGGGCGTGGTGGCCACCGAAGGCCTGCGCCAGCTGCTCGGCGACGAGCGCATGGACTGGCTGTCCGCCAATGCCCAGCTGGGCCGCACCTTCGGCCCGGCCGACGTGGCGCCGATCGTCCACTTCCTGGCTTCCGACGAAGCCGAACTGATCACCGGCAAGATTTTCCGGGTCTGATCGGGCTTGTCCCGGCCCAGCTCTCTTACGCAGAAAGGATTGTTTCCATGTTGAAGCCCCTGACCACGATGCTCATCGGTTCCGTGCAATATACGATCAGCGACACCGAGAAGGATGTTGTCGATGCGATCTACGTGTCGCAGGGCAGCATGGCCGCCAAGCCGGGCAAGATCTGCCGGGGCCGCGCGGTGGGCGATACCTCGAACGGGTTCGCCGGCTCCTATGTCATCCAGTATTTCGATGCCTTCGATGAACTGGCCGGCACCTACAACTGGCACATCGAGGCCGTGGGCGATGCCTACCGCCTGACCTGGCGCACCCACCCCGACGACAGCCGCCTCTCGTCCACCCCGGACGAGCTGCTCTACGAAGGCATCGGCTTCCCCAACAGCGACCGGTCGATCTGCGTGGCCTACTGGTTCACCCAGGGGCTGTCGGAACGGATGATGGCCAGGATGGCCGCCCAGGGTTGATCCCGGCGCGCTGAACACAACGGGTTTTGAGGAAGGATCACACGATGGCCGTTTCCCTGGATGACTGGATCGCGGTGCAGGACCTGCTGGGTCGCTATTGCTGGTATTTCGATGAGGGCATGGGGCCGGAATGGGCCTCGCTCTACACCGAGGACGGCATTTTCGAGGGCACCCGCCCCGAGCCGACGGTCGGCCATGCGGCACTGGCCCAGGCGCCGGTCGGCTCGGCCGCGCACTTCAAGGGCCGCATCCGCCACCAGTTCGGCAATGTCCACTTCGAGGAGCAGACCGACCCCAACCGGCTGGTCGCCAAGTTCTACAACCAGGTGTCCACCTGGGGCATGGACAACGGCAATCAGCTGCTGATGCTGGCGATCTGCACCGCCCAGCTCGTGCGCGAAGGCGCCGGCGCACCCTGGCGCATCGCGCGCAACACGATTCGCGTGCTCAAGTGACGGGCCGCGTGCTCAAGTGACGGGCCGCGTGCCGAAGTGAATGAACCGCGCCGGCGGGGGAAGTGCCTCCGCCGGCCGGGAAAATGCCGTTTCGCCAAACAGTGTTTGCCAAACAATGTTAGAATGCGTTTGCGGTGCCCTGGTAACGCAACGACGGCGCAAGCCCGGCAAGGAGAGTGTCCAGTGACCGTGATGTCCAGCCCGCGCGAAGAGGTGGCCAGCGCCATCCGGGATATTCCGATCGAGCAGCTCAGCCCGGCGCGCGACGCGATGTTCGCGGCCGATACGATCTACCCCGTGTTCGATCGCCTGCGCGCCGAGGATCCCGTTCATTTCGTCGACGATCCGGTCTATGGCCCGTTCTGGTCGATCACCCGCCATGACGATATCGTCGCGGTCGAATCCAATTACGAGGCCTTCTCCTCGGCCAAGGGCACGGCCCTGCTGTCGATCGAATCGCAGGCCAATGCCACCAACCTGGCCCATCGCCACTTCATGGAAATGGACCCGCCCGAGCACGGCCTCCAGCGGCGCACCATTCTGCCGGTCGTCGCCCCGTCGAACCTCGTCCGCCTGAAGCCGCTGATCCGCGAGCGCGCGGCCCAGATCCTCGATTCCCTCCCGATCGGCGAGGAGTTCGACTGGGTCGATCTCGTCTCGAAGGAGCTGACCTCGATGATGCTGGCGACCCTGCTGGACTTTCCGCAGGAAGACCGCCGCAAGCTGACCTTCTGGTCCGACGTGCTGACCAATGCCCCCGGCTTCGGCCCGGTGACCAGCTGGGAGCAGAAGCGGACCGAAATCCAGAAGTTCCACGCCGCGATCCTCGAACTGCGCGAGCTTCGCCGCCAGTCGCCGCCCTCGTTCGACCTGGTGTCGATGCTGGTCCATGGTGAACACACCAAGGATGTGGATGTCGACCAGTACATCATGAACATGAGCCTGCTGCTGATCGGCGGCAATGATACCACCCGCAACACGATCTCCGGCTCTCTCAACGCGCTCAACCTGTTCCCCGAGGAATTCCGCAAGCTGCGGGCCAACCCGGCGCTGATCCCCTCGATGGTGGCCGAATCGATCCGCTGGCAGACCCCGATCGCCCACATGATCCGCACCGCCACGCGCGATACCGAGCTGCGCGGCAAGCTGATCCGCGCCGGCGAGCGCGTGGTGCTGTGGTACGTCTCGGCCAACCGCGACGACCTGGTGATCCCCGATCCCTATTCCTACGTGATCGACCGCGAGAACCCGCGGCCCTACCTCGCCTTCGGCTATGGCATCCACCGCTGCCTCGGCAATGGCCTGGCCACCTTGCAGCTGACCATCATCTGGGAGGAAATCCTCAAGCGCTTCCCGGAAATCCGGGTCACCGGCACCCCGCGCCGCACCCATTCGGTGCGCTTCCGCGGGTTCGAATCGCTGCCGGTCACGATCCCGGCGCGGATCTGATCCGGCGCGCGGTCGATCCGGCGGGGGGCGGGCATGACAGCGGGAGACCGGGCGCCTGAAGGTCGGACGGGGCGGGGCGCCCTGTCCACCCGGCTGATCCGCGAGGCCCGGGCCATGCTGCGCGAGCAGGGCCACCCGCAGTTCAACCTGCGCGAACTGGCCGCCCGGGCGGGGATCACCGCCGGGGCCATGTACTATCACTTCGAGAGCAAGACCGAGCTGCTCGCGGCGCTCGCCGCGGTGGGTTTCCGCGACCTGTCGCACCGGCTGGAGAGCGCGGCCCTGGCCGTTCCGGTCAGCGAGCGGCTGCGGGTCTGGGCGCGCGAATATGCCCGCTTCGCCCAGGCCGAGCCGGCGCTGATGACCCTGATGTTCCTGCCCGAGATCGGCCATGCCGAGGATGTCGTCGCCGCGCGGCAGGGCATGGTGGACCAGCTGCGCCGGGTGGTGGAGGAGATGCTCACCGTCTACCACCGCGACCGCGCCCGGCTGGGCGAGGTCACCTTGGCGATCTGGGCCGCGGCCCACGGCGGCGCCGCGCTGGACTTGGCCACCAGCGCCACCGCGCCGATGATCGAGGAGGTGATCAACGGCCTCGAAGCGGTGTTCAACCCGACCTACGAAAGCTGAAGACAGGCCGTTGCAAGGGCATCGCAACGCCCGTGCAACGGCCCCGCAATGCCCGTGCCTCAGGCCAGCAGGGCCAGGCCGTCGTTGTCGATGCAGTGGTCCGCCGCGCAGGCGGCCATCAGCAGGAACATCTCGTCGCCGCGCGCGGTCTGCTTGACCCGCATGGCCGAGACGATGGCGATGAACAGCATCCGCAGGCCGCCGCTGGCATAGTCGGCGCGCAGTTCGGCCTCGGCATAGTCGGTCACGCCGCCGGCCCGCAGTTCCGCGTGGTAGCGCGCAAGCATTTCGGCTTCGTGTTCGCGGCGGACTTCGGCGGGGAGCGCGCCGGCGAGGAAATAGCCCAGGTCCACCGCCGCCGCGCCGAACCCGATCGATTGCCAATCGAGCACGGTGATCGGGTGGCCGCCGGCCTCGGAGGCGAACATGATGTTGTCGGGGCGGAAATCGCCGTGGATCAGGCAGCGCGGCCGGTTGGAATTGGCGCGGTAGGCGGCGAGGTTGTCGGTCAGCACGGTGCCGGCCTCGATCACCTTGGGGCCGATCCGCCCGGCGTAGCGCTGCTGGAAGCCGCGCCAGAAATCGCGGATCCCCTCTTCCGAGAGCGGAGAGGGCGGCGCCTTGCGGGAATTCACCAGCCAGGCGGTGTCGAGCAGGGTCTCGTCGCCCCAGTGCGAGGCGTGGAGGCGGGCGGCCTGATCGACCACCAGCATGGCCTGGTCGATGGTGACGCCGGCAAGCTGGTCACCCTGGCGGGCGGGGGCAAGGTCTTCGAGGAGGAGGACATATTCGCCGCTGTCCTCGTCCACTTCGGCATAGAAGCACTGCGGCACCGCGATCCGCGCGGAAGCGGCGAGCTGCTGGTAGAAGCGCACCTCGCGCAGGTAGTTGCCGCCGTTGCGGCCCGAGGCGAAGCTGGTGGGATCGGCGGCGGGAAACTTGCCGACCAGCGAGGCCGGCGCGCCGGGGCAGGGGCGGGCATGGGTCAGCGTGAAGCGGATCGAATCGCCGATCTGCCCGGTGCCCACCGGCTTCGCGGCCACCGCCGCGATCTCGGCATCGAAGCCGGCGGCCTGGAGGGCGCGGGTGAACCACGCGGGATCAAGCTGGTCGGGACGGCGGATATCGGGCGCCAGGGCGTTCATCTTGGTCATGCCTTTGCCGATGTCAGACCTGCCCGCCGGGTGCAAGGCCCGAACGGCGCGCGGGCCGGCCGATATCGCCGTGCCGGTCGATCCGGCCCGCCGCTCAGCTTCGGGCCGGATCGACCGCAAGCACCAGCCGGCCCACCAGATCGCCGGCGGCGAGGCGGCGCATTCCTTCATCGAGCCGGTCGAACGGCAGTTCCTCGATCGGCAGGGTGATCGCCCCTTGCGCGATCAGCGCGAGGCAGGCCTCCAGATCCTTGCGGCTGCCGCCCGCCGAGCCTTTCAGCGTGACCTGCCGGTTGACCAGGACATCGGTGGAGATCGTGGCCCGGGTGGCGCCAAGGCCGATCAGGATCGCCCGCCGCCCGCCTTGCGCCGCCACGTTCACCGCGGCTGCGGTGGTTTCCCCGAAGCCGGCGAAATCGAACACCACGTCGGGCTTGAACGCGGCCAGGTCCATCGCCTCGGCATGGACCGAGGTGGCGCCCAGCCGCGCGGCCTGATCGCGCGCGCGGGCGCTGATGTCGGCGCCGTGGACCGTGGCCCCGGCATGGCGCGCGATCTGCACCGCGCTCAGCCCGAGGCCGCCCAGGCCGATGATCCCCACGGTTGTCCCCTCGCGCACCTGGCCTTCGCAGATCACCGCGTGCCAGGCCGTGGTCACCGCGTCGGTGGCGACCGCGCCATGGGCGAAGCCGACCCCATCGGGCAGGCGCACCAGTTCGCGCACCTCGGCGATGCAGCGCTGCTCGAACCCGCCGTTGCGCGACAGGCCCGGCGCGATCCAGTTGCCGCTCACCCCCTCGCCATGGGCGATCAGGGCGATGACCACCCGATCACCCACGGCAAAGCCTTCGACGCCGGGGCCAAGCTCGCGGATCACGCCGGCGACCTCATGGCCCAGCACGATCGGGCGCTGCTTGATCCAGCCGGCGCCCGGCCCCTCGATGATGCCGATGTCGGAATGGCACAGGCCCGCGCGGACCACGTCGATCGCCACCTCGCCCGGGCCGGGCACCGGTTCGGCCACCTCGACCAGTTCGAGCGGCCGGCCGGTCTCGGTGAATATCCAACCCTTGTTGCCCATGGTCTGGTTCATTCCTCGATGGCGGCCAGCGGCCCGGAAGCGGATAAGGTCAGGCCCGAATTAGGTCAGGATGGCCGGAAATAGGCCTCGGTGGCGGCAAAGGCGCTGGTATCGAGCCCGGTGTCGCGGGCGCTGGCCATGGCCGCGGCCACGTCCTTTTCCATGTAGCCGCGCGTGGCGGTGAGCAGGCGGTCAACCGACATATGCTGGAGCAGGGCCGAGGCATAGGAGCCGCCGCTGCAATCCTGGAGGATGCGGGCGCTGCGCGCGACGTCCAGCCCCTGGGCCTCGACCATCCGCATCGCCTCGACCGCGTTCTGGACATTGGCCGCGAACAGCAGGTTGTTGACCAGCTTGAGCATCTGGCCGTGGCCGAGCGGGCCGACATGGTGGAGCTTGTCGGCATAGAGATCGATCAGCGGGCGGGCCTTGGCGATCGCGGCATCCTCGCCGCCGATCATCAGGGCCAGGGTGCCGGCGATGACATTGGCCGGGCCGCCGCTGAAGGTGGCGTCGATCACCGCGACCCCGGCCGGCGCGCGCTCGCCCAGTTCGCGGGCCAGCGCCGGCGAGCCGGTGGTGTGGATGACCACGACCGAGCCGGGCTTCATCGCCGCCAGCGCGCCGCCATCCAGCAGCACTTCGCGCAATTGCGCGTCCTTGAACACGCACAGGCCCAGCAGATCGCAGCCGCCCGCGATCTCGGCATAGGACTGGCTGACCGCCGCGCCGGCGGCAGTGATCGCCTCCAGCCCCTGCCCGCGCCCGTAGACGGTGACCGCATGGCCGGCCTTCAGCGCCTGTTTCGCCATTTCGGTGCCGATGCTGCCCAGGCCAACCCAACCGATATTCATGTGTTTCTCCGCAAGTTCGGGGCAACAGCCCCATCAGCGCACGACGCGCTTGCTCCAGTAGCGCGGCAGGTCGAGCGGGCCAAGCAGGCCGGGCCGCGCGGCGCACAGCGCGGGGACCGCGTTGAGCACCGGCATGGCGGCCAGCAGGCTGCCATCCTGGCCATAACTCAGTTCAACCGAGAAATCGGGATTGCCCTCGATGTCGATGCGATAGGCCAGCCGGGCCTCGCCATGCGGGCGCTTCCACTTGAGCTTTGACCAATCGCGCGAGACGCAATCGACGTGTTCGACCACGACGAAGGGCCGGCCCTTGCTGAGCGCCTGGTATTCGAAGTGGACGAAGGCCGCCGTGCCCGCCTTCACCGTGCCGAAGCCGCATTCGATATCGTAGTCGAGCGCCTGGCGTTCGTAGATGATGCGGGTTTCCTCGATCTCGGTGTCGAGCACCTCGGCCAGCTGGTGGAGCGTTGGCCCCCATTGCACCTCGATGAAGCCGCCCTTGACGAACAGGGGCTCGAAATCGAGCGGCTGGCCGAAGCCGAAATATTCGCGCATCACGTATTCGGCCGAATATTCGCCGAAATAGCCGAGTTCCGCCACGCGCAGGCATTCGATCTGGTCCGCCGCGGCCAGGGCGGCGATGGCGAGGTCGGTCGTCGCCCAGCCCGGATCGATGCCGGTGAAGAAGCAGCTGCTCTGGCCGGTGGCGCAGGCGTCCTCGATCAGCTTGCGCTGGTGGGGCGGGGTCGTGGCCGGGTGGGCGAGGCTGAAGCCGGAAAAGGTGACGACATTGGTGCCGCGTTCAAGGAAGGGCACCAGGTCCATCACCGCCTCGTCCTCGCGGCCGATGGCATTGCCGAAATAGATCAGGCAATCGGCCTTCAGGTCATGCAGTTCGGCCCAGTCGTTGGTGGTGATCACCCCGGCGGGCGCCAGGCCGATGAGTTCGCCCGAATCCCGGCCCGCCTTGTCGGGCGTGCTGACATAGTGGCCGACCAGTTCCAGTTCGGGATTGCGAAGGATCCCGCGCAGGGCGTGCCGGCCGACATTGCCGGTGCCGCAATGGATGACCCGATAGACCATGACCGCTCTCTCCCTCGCGCTTCTTGCCGGATGCGCCTTGCGCTGTTGTAGGCAAGCGGTCCAACACCTCAATTGAAAAGTGAAGCGGGTTCGCGGATGATGCGGGCCAATGATGTGAGCTGGCGGGGAGGGGGATGCGATGGCGGCACGGACTTTGGCGGGGCGGCTGGTCAGCGCCTTCGGGGATCCCGAGGCCATGGCGCGCTTCTATGCCCCCGAGGTGCGCTGGCACATGGAGAGCAAGGGCCAGTGGCCCGATCCGATCGCCGGCAAGGAGGCGGTGATCGCCTTCAACCGCGATGTCTGGACGATCTTCTACGAGCCGGATTGCACGGTCGAGATCCTCGACGAGGTGGAGGATGAGGCGGGCAGCGCGGTGCGCTTTGCCTATCGGGCCTTCGCCAAGGTGCCGAACCAGCCTTACGAGAACGAATATTCGGTGTTCGTCCGCAAGGGGCCGCAGGGCATCACCGACGTGTTCGAGCGGTTCGACACCACGGTGGTCGCCCAGTTCTATGCCGGGGTGCGCCGGGGCTGATCCGGCGCAAAGATATTGCAATTCAAGCAGATGGAGATGGGAATGGATTTCGGACTGGCCGGCAGGGTCGTGCTGATCACCGGGGGAACGCGCGGGCTGGGCCTGGCCATGGCGCGCGGCTTCGCGGGCGAGGGGGCAAGGGTCATCGTCTCCAGCCGCAAGGCCGAGGCCTGTGAGGCGGTGGCCGCCGAACTGCGCGGCCTGGGCGTGGAGGCGGCGGGCATTCCCGCCAATGTCAGCCACTGGGACCAGTGCGACCGCCTGGCAGCGGAGGCCTGGGACCGCTTTGGCCGGATCGACGTGCTGATCAACAATGCCGGGCTGTCGCCGCTGGCGCCGTCGTCGGTCGAAACCAGCGAGGCCTTGTTCGACAAGGTCGTGGCGGTCAACTACAAGGGGCCGTTCCGCCTCACCAGCCTGATCGGGGCGAAGATGGTGGCGGCCGGCGGCGGTTCGATCATCAACATTTCCAGCACCGGCGCGCTCAACCCCCAGCCCAATTCGATCCCCTATTCCGGGGCCAAGGCGGCGCTCAACGCGGCCTCGGTGGCCTTTGCCCGCGAATATGGGCCGAGCGTGCGGGTCAACGTGATCTCGCCCGGCGGCTTCCTGACCGATGTGGCCGCCGAATCCGACTGGAAGGACAATCCCGAGATCACCCGCCGCATCGCGCTCAAGCGGTTTGGCGAGGCCGGCGAAATCGTCGCCGCCGCGCTCTACCTGGCCAGCGACGTATCGAGCTACACCTCGGGCGCGAACCTGCGGATCGATGGCGGCGGCGGGGGCTGAGTCCGGCTCCCGACCCTGCCGCCAATGGCCCGGCGTCAGGCCGCGAAGGCGGAGCGCAGGGTGGCCAGCGCGGTCTGGTGAAGGGTCTCGATCCGGGTGGCCGGATCGACCATCAGTTGCATCGCCAGGCCGACCACGATCGTGGCGACCAGCAGGGCGCCGCCTTCGGGATCGATCCCGGGGCGGATTTCGCCCGCGGCCTGGCCCGCGGCGATCTGCTCGGCCAGCCAGTCAAGCTTGCGGCGGTGGGTCTGGGCGAAGAGGGCGTGGTGCGGATCGGTTTCGGCCAGGTTCGCGGCGAGCAAGGTGAAATAGGCGCGGGCGCGCGTGGTGCGGGCGGCGGCGAAGGCCGCGTCGATGTAGCCGAGCAGGGCGGGCAGCCCCGACAGGCCGATCAGGCGGCGGTTGAACACCTCCACGGCGGACTGGTCGTCCAGATCATGGAGCACCGCCTCGATCAGCCCCTGCTTGGAACCGAAGTGGGCCGAGGCCAGCCCCCGGCTGTAGCCGGCGCGCGCGCCGATCGTTTCGAAGGTGGCGGCCGCGACGCCGCTTTCGCCGATGATCTCGATGGCCGCCGCGATGGTCGAGCGGATCGACTGGTCGCGCCGTTCGGCCTGGGTGCGGCGGCCGGCCGGGCGCCTGGCCGGGGCCGCGCCCGGGCCATTGCGGTCATCAGCGGTCTTGGGCGCGGAAACGGGCATTGCAGGTCCTTGCTGGCGGGGCCACCATAGGCTATTCGACCATAATTAGCCGGTCAACAAATTAGTTGCGCGACGGCGCGGCCGGGAGGAGGGACCATGTGGGATTTCGAGACGGACGCCGCCTATCAGGCCGACCTCGACTGGGCGGATCGCCTCGTGCGCGAGGAGATCGAGCCGCTGCCGATGATCATCCCCCACATCTTCGATCTTGCCGATCCGGTCCGCAACGCCATCGTCAGGCCGCTTCAGCGCAAAGTCAAGGCGCGCGGCCTGTGGGCGACCCACCTTGGCCCGGAACTGGGCGGCAAGGGCCATGGCCAGGTCAAGCTGGCCCTGCTCAACGAGGTGCTGGGCCGCGCCCGCTATGCGCCGATGGTGTTCGGCTGCGCCGCGCCCGATACCGGCAATGCCGAGATCCTCGCCCACTACGGCACGGCCGAGCACAAGGAAAAGTGGCTCCAGCCGCTGCTTGATGGCGAGATCCAGTCGTGCTTCTCGATGACCGAGCCGCAGGGCGGATCGGATCCCAAGGAGTTCACCTGCAAGGCCTGGCGCGAAGGCGATGACTGGGTGATCGAGGGGGAGAAGTGGTTCTCGTCCAACGCGCGCTACGCCGCCTTCCTCATCGCCATGGTGGTCACCGATCCGGAAGGCCCGCCCCATGCCCGCCACACCATGCTGATCGTCCCGGCCGATGCGCCCGGGCTGGAGATCATCCGCAACGTGGGCTTCGGCGGCTGGGGCGAAAAGCTCGACAGCGGGGCCGAGCACGCCCATGTGCGCTACAACAGGGTGCGGGTGCCGGTCGCCAATCAGCTCGGGCCGCGCGGCGCGGCCTTTGCCGTAGCCCAGACGCGGCTTGGCGGGGGGCGCATCCACCATGCCATGCGGACCGTCGGCATGGCCCGCGCCGCGCTCGACATGATGAAGGAGCGCCTGGTCAGCCGCCGCACCCAGGGCCAGCAACTGGCCCGCAAGCAGATGATGCAGGAGGTGATCGCCGATAGCTGGATCGAGCTGGAGCAGTTCCGCCTGCTGCTGCTCCAGGTGGCGTGGAAGATCGACAAGCTCAATGATTACAACAAGGTGCGCGGCGATATCGCGGCGGTGAAGGTGGCGATGACCGGCGTGCTCAAGCGCATGGCCGACCGGGCGATCCAGGTCCACGGCTCGTTCGGCCTGTCGGACCAGGCGCCCTTCGTCCATATGCTGCTCAACGCCTACCAGCTCGGCCTCGCCGATGGCCCGACCGAGGTCCACAAGGTCGCGCTCGCGCGTGAACTGCTCAAGGACGTGGCGCCGTGCGAAACGGTGTTCCCCAGCTATGCCCGCTCGGTCCGCGAGGCCGCCGCGCGCGAAAAGCACGCCGAGGTGCTGAAGGCCCACGGCCGCTGGTAACCCCCCTTGCTCCCCTCCCCGTCGGGGAGGGGATGGGGGAGGGGGAGCGAGGCAAAGCCTCGCGTCTACGGTGGGCGTTCAAGTTGGGCATCCGCGCTGGCGTCGAACCCCCACCCCAACCCCTCCCCACGGGAAGGGGCTTCATGGGGCTGATCAGGGCAGGCGTGGTATCAGTTTCGCAGCGGCTTGCCGGTTTCCAGCATGGCCTTGATCCGCGCCTGGGTGCGTTCGTCGTGGAGCAGGGCGAGGAAGGCCTCGCGTTCCAGCGCCAGCAGGTCCGCCTCGGTGAGCGGGTCGGCCATGTCGGCCTCGCCGCCGGTGAGGACATGGGCGAGGTGGCCGGCCACCACCGCATCGTATTCGGTCGCCAGCCCCTGGGCGCGAAAGCCGTGCACGGCCAGGTCCAGCGCGGCGCGCCCCGTGGGGCCGGGCAGGTGGAATTCGGGCGGGGCGGGCGGCGCATAGCCATCGACCAGCGCGAGCGCGCGGGCCTTGGCATCGGCCAGCAGGCGGTCGCGGTTCATGGTCACGCCGTCGCTGGCGCGCAAAAAGCCCAGCTCGCGCGCCTCGGCGGCGGACTTGGACACCGTGGCGACCGAGACGACCTCGAACACTTTCGCCACCGCCGGCATCGGCCCGCCCGGAAGGCCCGGCATCTTGCGCCAGCGCTCCAGCATCTCGCCGCAGCCGCCCCAGCCGGGAACCAGGCCCACCCCGCATTCGACCAGGCCGACATAGCTTTCGGCATGGGCCTGGATCGCATCGGCATGAAGCAGGATCTCGCAGCCGCCGCCCAGCGCCATGCCGGCCGGCGCGCCGACCACCGGGAAGGGCGCATATTTCAGTGCCTTGTAGGCCTGCTGGCCGCCCGCCATCAGCTTCTCGATTTCCGGCCAGGCGTTCATCGCCAGGGCGAACAGGGCAAGGCCAAGGTTGGCCCCGGCGGAGAAATTGGCGCCCTCGTTGTAGATCACCAGCGCCTTGTAGCGTTCCTGCACCAGCGCGATCGCCTGGCCGATGAGCGCCATGACCTCGCCATCGAGCGCGTTCATCTTGCCGGTGAATTCCAGCGCCACCACCCCGTCGCCCACATCCCACAGCGCGGCCGAGGCGTTTTCGAGCAGGGGTTTGGCGGCAAGCCGCAGGTCTTCCAGCAGCAGCACGCCGTCCGGGCGCACCAGATCGCTGTATTGCCCGTCGAAACCCAGCACCTGGCGCCGGCCCTTGTCCACCCGGTGGAAAGCCCGCTCGCCCGCCAGATCCAGCAGCGGCGGGACCGGCGAGCCTTCGGCCCGCAGCCGCGCCGCCAGCTTGTCCGCGCCCAGCCTGTCGATCAGCTCGAACGGGCCGAAGCGCCAGTTGTAGCCCAGCTTCATCGCATCATCGATGGCGGTGATGTCGGCCGCGATCTCGGGCGCAAGGCTGGCGGCATAGGAAAGGGTCGGCCCCAGCACCGCCCAGGCATAGGCGCCCACCTTGCCCGGCGCGGCGATCAGCGCGGCAAGGTCGCCCTTGCCGGCCGGGCCTTCGGGCGGCGGCGCCTTCACTGCCGGGCGGTATTCCCCGGTGACCAGATCGATCGCTTCCTTGCGCCCGGCTTCGCGGTTGAGCCGGTAGAACCCGCCCTTGCCCTTGCGGCCCGTAAGGCCGGCGGCGAGCATGGCCTCGATCCGGGGATGGCTGCGGGCCACGGCCTGGTAGGCATCGCCGGCCGGCAGGCTCGCGGTCAGGCTCTGGCGCACGTGGGGCATGAGATCGAGGCCGACCAGATCAAGCAGGCCGAAGATCCCCGTGCCCGGAACGCCCATCGGCTTGCCGGCAATGGCATCGGCCTCCTCCACGGTGAGGCCAAGGTCAAAGGCGGCGTTGACCGCGCTTTCCAGCCACAGGGTGCCGATGCGGTTGGCGATGAAGCCGGGCGTATCGCGCGCCGGCACGATCCGCTTGCCCAGTGCGCGGTCGGCGAAGTCGGTGATCCGGGTGACCATCGCCGGATCGCTGTCCGGCCCGCCAACCACTTCGAGCAGGCGCATATAGC
Organism: Novosphingobium bradum; assembly: GCF_042646485.1. Taxonomy (NCBI): domain Bacteria; kingdom Pseudomonadati; phylum Pseudomonadota; class Alphaproteobacteria; order Sphingomonadales; family Sphingomonadaceae; genus Novosphingobium; species Novosphingobium bradum. The sequence continues at coordinate 240,682 of NZ_JBHRTQ010000001.1, forward strand.
GCGGCGGGTTGAAGAAATGGGTGATGAGGAAATGGCGGCGGAATGCGTCCGAGCGGCCCTCGATCAGGCTGGCCAGCGGAATGGTCGAGGTGTTGGAGGAAACCGCCGCATGGGGGGCGCGGCAAGCCTCGACCTTTGCATAGAGCGCCTGCTTGAGATCGAGCCGTTCGACGATGGCTTCCACGATCCAGTCGCACTCGGCGATCCGGGGCAGGTCATCCTCGATATTGCCCGGCTCCACCAGCCGCGCCGCGCCCTTGCCCATGAAGGGGGCGGGATCGGCCTTGAGAATGGTATCCACCGCCGCGCGGGCGACGCCGCTGCGGTCGGCCGGATCGCGCACGATGTCGAGCAGCAGCACCGGGATGCCGGCATTGGCCACTTGCGCCGCGATCCCTGCGCCCATCACGCCGGCGCCGATCACGCAGACCTTTCGCACCTGCGGGCGCCCTTGCGGAGCCTCGCTCACGCGACCGCCTCCAGCACCGTGGCGATGCCCTGCCCGCCACCGATGCACTGGGTGGCCAGCGCAAAGCGCCCGCCGGTGCGGGCAAGCAGGGCGGCGGCCTTGCCGGTGATCCGCGCGCCGGTGGCGCCCAGCGGATGGCCCAGCGCGATCGCCCCGCCATCGATGTTCACTCGCGCAGGGTCCAGCCCAAGATCGCGGATGCAGGCGAGCGACTGGCTGGCGAAAGCCTCGTTCAGTTCGATCACGTCCAACTGGTCCACCGTGATCCCGGCGCGGGCCAGCGCCTTGCGGCTGGCTTCCACCGGGCCGATCCCCATGATTTCCGGCTTGCACCCGGCAATCGCCACGGACCGCACCCGGGCAAGGATCGCCAGCCCGGCGGCGCGGGCATGGTCTTCGTCCACCACCAGCACGGCGGCGGCGCCATCGGTCAGCGGCGAGGAGGTGCCCGCCGTCACCGTGCCGGACGCGCTGAAGGCCGGCTTCAGCCCGGCCAGCGCCTCGGCGGTGGTGCCGGGGCGGGGCGTGCCGTCCTTGTCGACCACGCCGGCTTTCGTGGTGATCGGCACGATTTCCGCGTCGAAATGCCCGGCAGCCAGCGCGGCGGCGGTGCGGCGCTGGCTTTCCAGCGCGAAGGCATCCTGCGCCGCGCGATCGATCCCATACAGCGCGGCGACGTTTTCCGCCGTTTCGCCCATGCCCATGTAGGCGGCGCTGCTGGCGGCCAGCGCCGGGTTTGGCAGGGGGTTGAAGCCGGGCATCGGCACCCGGCTCATCGATTCCACGCCCGCGCAGAGGAAGGCCTTGCCCGCCCCCAGCGCGATCTGCCCGGCGGCATAGTGAACCCCGCTCATCGAGGAGCCGCAGAAGCGGTTGATCGTCATGCCGCCCACGGCCAGCGGCAATTGCGCGATGAGGCCGACGATGCGGGCAATGTTGAAGCCCTGTTCGCCTTCGGGAAAGGCGCAGCCGGCGATCAGGTCCTCGATGTCGTCGGGGGCCACGCCGCTGCGCGCCACCAGCGCGCGCACGACCTGGGCCGCCAGCTCATCGGGCCGCACCCGGGCGAGCGCGCCCTTGCCGGCAAGGTGGAACGGGGACCGGGCGAAACCGGCGATGACGGCCTGGGCCATGGTGCGCTCTCCAGCGGGGCCAGCTTGCGCCGGCATGGCGACTCGGCCCCCTTTGGTCGAGTGTGTCGCAGTCCGCGCGCAGGGGCCAGCCTGTGTGCCGCGCTGGCTGTCGGCGGTGGCGGGGCGCCTGTCCGGCCAGGCGGCCGGCCGGCGCCCCGCGCGGCCTCATTCGGTGACTTCGGGGGTGATCGCCTCGAAGATCACCATGTTCGCTTCGGCCATGGCATCGGAAATCACCATCTCGCCGGCGGCGGCGCGGCGGCTCAGCTCGGTGAACAGGGCGGTGATGTCGTTGGTCTCGACATTGTAGAGCGCAAGGTAGGGGTTGGTCTGGTCCTGCCCGGCGGCGGCCTTGTAGCGGCGGGCCGAGGTGATTCCGGGGATCTTCAGCACGTCGCCCAGGTGCACGTTGGTGTACCAGTCGTTGTATTCGTCCTCGCGGCCGGCGACGGGCTTCGAATAGACGACTAGGGAATAGGCGGTCATCGGTCTCTCCTTGGATGGTTTGTGTTCTGGGGGTGGTTTCTGTTCAGGCGTGGTCGTTCGGGCCGTCCGGTTTCCGGGTAGAGCATCACCGCAAGGGGCTGCCAATGGCCCGCCCGCCGCGCTGCCGCCGGGATCGCGGGGGCGTTGGCGGGCCATGCTGTCACAAGTCCGGATAGCCAGCAATCACTTCTTGGGATAGACCTGCGCGCGAGGTGAGGAGAAGCACGCGATGGACGACCTGCAACGGCTGGTGGCAATCGAGCACATTCGCCGGGCCAAGACCCGCTACTGGAACGGCATGGACTTCCGCGATCCGGCCCTGCTCCGCAGCGCCTTCGCCGATGGGCCGGTGGTGCTGGACTATCGCGGCCGTCCCGATGGCCCGATCGAGGGCAACCATTTCACCCGCGCGGAAGATTGCGTGGAATGGCTGGCGCGGGTGCTCGCGCCCTATGCCAGTTCGCACCAGGGCCATTCGGTGGAAGTGGATTTCCTGTCGGACGACGAGGCGCTGGCCACCTGGTCGTTCTCCGACAACTTCTGGTTCAAGGGCGAGGACGAGGCGCTGATCCTGCCCTCGCTGGGCCGCGAATACCATTCGTGGGGCCACTATTTCGACCGCTATGTGCGCGTGCCCCAAGGCGGCTGGGTGATCGCGGCCACCCGCTTCCAGCCGATCCACATCGATCGGCCATAGCCCCGGCGCCGCGCGGTTCCCCCACCCCCAACCCCTCCCCGGCGGGGAGGGGAGAACCGGCGCTGCCCGCTCCCCATGGGGGGAGGGGCGCTTCAGCGCCTGTCCGTCAGGGCATCCATTCGCCGCCGTTGATATCCAGCGCCGCGCCCGAGACGGCGGCGGCCATGTCGGTGCACAGGAACACCACGGCCTTGGCGCAATCGCGGTCATCGGGGATCGTGCCGAGCGAGATGTTGGCGGCGATCGGATCGGCGATGTCGGCGAAGGTCTTGCCCTGCTCGCTGGCGATGTGGCCAAGGTAGGCGCGGACCGGCGGGCCGTCCATCCAGCCCATCCGCGCGGTGTTGACCCGGATGTTGTACTTGCCCAGTTCCAGCGCCATGTGCTTGGTCGCCGCTTCCAGCCCGCCCTTGGCCGAGGCATAGGCCGCCTGCATCGGCAGCGGCTTCTTGTGCGCCATCGACGAGACGTTGACGATATAGCCGCCGCCGGCCTTCTTCATGCCGGGAACAGAGGCCCGGGCCATCCGCAGCGAGCCGAACATGGTGATGTTGTGGCACTTGTGCCATTCCTCCCAGTTCGCCTCCTCGAACGGGGCGAAGGGCAGGGTCAGCGCGGCGTTGTTGACCAGCGCGTCGATCTTCCCCCACTTGTCGACCACCGCCCGGGCGAAGGCCTGGCAGTCTTCCTCCGAGGAAATGTCGCAGCGCTGGGTCATCACCTCGTGGCCGGCATCGCGCAGTTCCTTTTCGGACTGCTCGAGGAACGAGACCGTGCGGCAGCTCATGGCCACCCTGGCGCCCAGTTCGGCGGCGACCCGGGCCACTTCGATGCCCAGGCCCGCTCCGATGCCGGAAACGATGACAACCTTGTCCTTCAGCAACATTGGCACGCTCTCCTTGATGCCGGCGCGCGGCTTGGCCGCCGCGATCGCCGGTCGTTCCTCATGATGTCTTGCGGACCGCCATCCCGCTGAAATCCCCCGCGCCGGGATCGTCCTCGGCCGCGACGCGATCGTAGATCGCGCGGAATTCGGCCCAGAAATCGATGCGCGAGGGGCCGGTGACCGATTGGCGCAGCGTGGGATCGGCGGCATTGGCCACCGGCGCGCCGGGCACCGAATGGACCTGGACCGTGGCGCTCTTGCCCGACCATTCGTTGGTGGCCTTGACCCAGTCCTGCACGGCCATGTGCTCGTCGCCGCCCCAGTTGACGATGAAGGCCGGGTTGGAGGCGGCGGCGAGCAGCGGCTCAAGCTGCCACTGCATATCCGCGATATGGATCGGGCTTTGCATATTGCGCTCGTGCGGGGCCATGATCGGGTGGCCGCCCAGGACCGAGCGGATCACGCCTTCGGGATAGCTGCGCGGGGTGCCCATCACGCTGTTGAGCCGGGTGATCACCACCTTCATGTCAAACGCCCGCGCGCAGAACCGCGCCACCGCTTCCACCCCCGCCTTGGAATAGGGGCTGGTCGGCGCGAAGGCATAGGAGCTGGCGCCCACCGGATCGCTCTCGGCAAACAGGTGCGCGGGATCGGGATTGGGCGTGTAGACCGGCATCCCCGAGACGACCATGGTCGCCTTGGCGCGGCAGGTGTGCTGCATCAGGAGGCCCACGCCTTCGATGTTGTTGCGGATAGCCTCCTGCAACTGGTCCAGCCCGGCGCGCATCCAACTGGCGTGGATCACATAGTCGAAATCCTGCGGCAGGGCGCAGAAATCGCCCGAACCCACGTCGATCCGCACGGTCTTGATCCCGGCCTCCTCCTGGGCCTGGCGCCTGGCCGGATCGGTGAAGCGGGCCGCGCCCCACACTTCGTTGTGCGGAGTCAGATAGCGGGCGAGCGAACCGCCGACCGAGCCGGTGGCCCCGGTGACCAGAATCTTCGCGCCGGAAATCATGCCTCGCTCTCCCTGCCGCTGTTCGGACCCTGCCGCCGATCGAATCGCCAGAACGGATCGTGGCCCCCGCCTCTGCCCGGAATTGACAGGATGCTACCAACTTTGCGGCAAGGTCAAGCGCCGGCCGGCGCGCGCGCGGCTCAGGTTCGCGGCGCAACCCGCTGCCACACCAGCGACATCGCCCGACCGATGGGGATCGCCGGCGGGGTGCGGATTTCCAGCCGGTCGCCGTCAAGCGTGAGGTGGCGGACATAGTCCAGCCCCATGCCCGCCGCGCTGGAGCTGACATCGACATGGTGGGTCACCGTGTCGCCATCGAGCGTGAAGAACCCGCCATAGGCAACGAAGTTTCCGGCCTGGGCCAGCCGCTCGGCGTCGGTCGCCCCCGGCGGCGGCGCGGCCTGGTCGGTATGGGCGATCAGCGCGGCCATCCGGCCATCGGGCATATAGTGGATATAGCCGTTGGGCTCAGGCCCGAAGCCCTGCTCGTCGCTGTCGCGCCCGTCCTTCTGGACCACCGCCGAAACCAGCTTCCACGAACCCAGCAGCCTGGCCCGATCGATCATCCATCCCACTCCCGGCTTGTCCTGTTGCCGGCCGATTGCAGGACCGCGCGGCGCGATTGTCAATGGCGCCGCAGCATGACCTCGGGCGGGGCGAGCCGGGGCGCCGTGCCGGCCGGGCCGACCACCCGCCCGATCAGCGCCCCGCGCCGCCGCCCGGCCGTATCGAGCCGGAACGCGCCGCCCCCCACCTCGTCCGGCCCCACCACAAAGCGCAGCCGGCCATCGCCATCGGGGCGGACTCGGCGATCGTCGGCGCCGGGGGTCCGCAGGTGTTCGAGCCAGTGGCTGCAGGCGTGGACCGACCAGTAGCCGGTGATCCCGCGCGGCATGGCGATCTCCAGATGCTCGCCGGGGGCAAGATCGAAGGTGCCGAGGAAATACTGGGTATCGGCATCGCCCAGCACCTTTTCGGCCAGCTCCGGCGGGGGCAGGGCCAGCGCGTTGCGCGCCGGGGCCATGGCCGCCACCCAGCCCAGGTATTCGCGCACCTGCGCGAGGAACATCCGCGCAGCCCCAGCCAGCATGGCCGCGCCGTCGCCCATGGGCAGGCCGGTGGGGGTGGAAGCGGACGCGGGCGGGGGCGCGCCATCCAGCAGCAGCCGGGCGGGCGCGGCGCGCGGATCGCGGTGGAGCACGCGGATCAGGAGGGACCGCGCCTCGGGCGGCAGGGCCATCGCCTCCGGCCCCCGCGCCTCAGGCCCAAGCTCCAGCGCGAAGGCGCCGTCCGGCCCGCAGCGGGCGGCATCGAAGGCGGTGTAATCGAGCAGGATCGGCGCGCCGGCCGCATCGGGCCGGTAGATCCCCAGGCCCACCCGCTCCGAGCCACGAAGCTCGCCGGTCAGGCGATAGCAGCGGGCGGGATCAAGCGCGGCGCTGAAGATCCGGTAATCGGGATTGGGACCGCCGCAGGCGGGCAGGGCGCGGCGCAGGCCGCCCTCCTCCAGCAGGTGGGGCAGGGCGGCCGCGGCCATGGCCGCGGCCAGCAGCCGGGCGAGATAGGCCTCGCCCTCGGCCGCCAGCGCCGCGTCGGGAGCCTCTGCGCGCAGCAGGGCGCGCGCCTCCTCCCGCGCGGCGTCCAGCGCTGCCCAAGGCCCGCCCGGATCGGACGCGACTGGATCGGCCCTGGTCAGAGCAGGCCCGCCTGTTCCAGCCCGGCGATCTCCTCGGCGGAAAAGCCCGCCTCGGCCAGCACCGCGGCGGTATCCTCGCCCACGGCATGGGGCGCTTCGCCGCGCGTGCCGGTGGACTGGCCCCCGGCGGTGATCCGCACCGGGTTGCCGGGCACCGGGGTTCCGGCGCAATCGGCGATGGTCCCGCGCGCCACGACCTGCGGATCGCTCAGCAATTGCGCGGCGTGGTTGACCATGGTCACCGCCGCGCCGCCCGGCGCCAGCATGGCCACCCAGTCCGCCGCCGGGCGCGTGGCGAAGACGCCGCCGATCGTGGCGATGATCGCCCCGGCCTCGTCGCCCCAGCGGTAGAGCTTGTCCTTCAGTTCGGGCAGGCCCAGCCCGTCGCACAGCGCCGCCCAGGTGCGCGGCTCGGAACAGGCGATGGCCACTTCGCGCCCGTCGGCGCAAGCATAGCGGTGCCGGTCAGGCGTGGCGGCGATGATATAGGGCTTTTCGGCCAGGGCATTGACCCCGCCGGTCAGCACCCAGGTTGCCGCTTCCGAAAGGGCGATGTCGATGAAGGCGCCCTCGCCGGTGCGCGCGCGTTCGAGCAGCGCGCCCTGCACGCCGATCACTGCGGCCATCGCGCCATAGGGCACGGCCATCTGGATGCCGGGGTGGAAGGCGGGATCGGCGTTCATCTGGGTGAGCAGGCCCGAGTGGGCAAGGTAGGAGATATCGTGCCCGGAATGATCGGCGTTCGGCCCGGTCTGCCCGAAGCCGGTGATCGCGCACCAGATGATCCTGGGATTGACCGCCTTGGCCTGGGCATAGCCGAAGCCGCGCTGTTCCATCGAACCGGGCTTGGCATTCTCGATCACCACGTCGGCCGAGGCGGCCAGGCGCAGCAGGACCGCGTTGGCCGCGGGGTTCCGCAGGTCCAGCGCGATCGAGCGCTTGGCCCGGCTCATCGGCAACTGGCCAAGCACCAGGCTGGGCTTGCCCTTCTGGGCCGGGCTTTCGACGCGGATCACCTCGGCGCCAAGATCGGCCAGCAGGACCGTGCAGATCGCGCCGGGCGGGAACGCCGTGAAATCGAGCACTTTCAGGCCCGCGAGCGGTTGCAGCATATCATGTCCTCATTGTCGTGTGTCGCGGCGCTGATGGCATCGCGGCGGAGCCACGACAAGCACGCGATCCCAAGGCATCGTCGCGGCGGTTTGACCCTGCCGGATGCGGGGCATACCCTCTGCGCCGACAGCATGACCGGGAGAGCATCATGCCCAGGATCGAACCCATTCCGATGGACCGGCTGAGCGAGGAAAGCCGCGCCGCCTATGAAGCGGGCGCGAAAGCCGGAGCCTTCACCGATCCGATCCCCTACCAGATCCTGGCCTATGCCCACCACGCCGCGCCGCCCGCCGATGGCGACCGGCACCCCAATTATCCCGCCAGCCTGCTCCCCGGCAGCCTGCTTGAACGGCTCCACGCCGATCACCACGGCATCGACGATGATTTCTACCGCCGCCTCGCGGCGCAATTCACCACGGCCGAAATCATCGAACTGGGCCAGATCTGCGGCTCCACCATGGGAATGCACCGCTTCCTCCACACCCTGCGCTTCTACAGCGACGAGCCCCCGGTGATCCCCTACGATCCGGCGCAAGTCGGCGTGACCCGCGCCCAGCGCGAGGCCGCCGGCTGAGGGCCACGCGCCCCGGCAAATTCCGGCCGCCGTTCTCGCCTGATCGTCATGCCAGCGAAGGCTGGCATCTGGTGCCGCCAGGTGTAACGGTGCAGCCATGCACAAGGGCGGCTGGACCTACATTCTGACCAACAAGCCCGCGGGCGTCCTGTACATCGGCGTGACGAGCGATCTCGCCGCGCGAATGATGCAGCACCGCGCCGGCACCGGGTCGGCGTTCTGCCGCAAATACGGCATCAAGCGCCTCGTCCTTGCCGAACCGCACGCGACCATCGCAGAAGCCATTGCCCGCGAGAAAGCGGTCAAGGCGTGGCAGCGGGAATGAAAATCCGGCTGATCGAACAGGCCGATCCCGGCTGGGACGATCTGTTCGAACGCCTCGCATGACCGAGAGAGATGCCAGCCTGCGCTGGCATGACGGAGCTGGGGGTAACGGCCAAACCGCCCGCTTAAACCGCCCGCCCATCGTTCGGCGTGAACTCGTTCCACACGCGCACCACCTTGCGCCGCGCGATCAGCCAGCCTTCGGGGGTGCGGCGGCACAGGTCGCGGTATTGCACGCCGAGCGTCATCTGTTCGCCGGCCACGCCGGCGGCGTGCTTGTGGACCGCGATGGCATAGGACCAGCAGGTGGCCGTATCGCCATCGATCACCACGTGCTGGTTGGTCACGTTGTGCTGGGTCGCGGCATAGGCCGCCGCGCCGCCATGAACCTTGGGCAGGTATTCGTCGATCGGAAACGATCCCACGCTGCCATCGGCCACGGCATCGTCGGTGAACACGCTGCGGCACAGGTCATAGTCGCGCAGGTCCACCCCCAGGGCATAGACCTTGACCAGCTGGCTCACCGCATACCTGTCGGCCAGTTCGGCGGGCGAGGGGCTGGGGATCGGGCCGGCCCAGGCGCCGCGATTGCTGTCTTCAAGATGGCTGGCGTCCAGCTGGCTGGTCATGGTGGTCATCCTCTCGTTCTCATGGGTGCGCGGCCTTGCGGGCATCGAGCCGCAGGGCCATGCCTTCGATGATCGCGCGCAGTTGCGCGGCATGGGCCTCGTCGCTGACCCCGCGGGTGTTCTGGTGTTCCAGCGCGGCGCTGAGCAGCGGATAGTCGGCCGGGACCGGGGTGGGCACGTCGGGGGCGACGCCCGCCCGGCGCATCTGCCGCTCCAGCACCACGCAGCCGCGATTGTAGAGCGAAAGGATGGTGATGTTCTGCAAGGCCTCGGCCGGGGTGAACCCGGCCGCGACCATCCTTGCCAGCCCCGCCTCGGCGCCGGGCCAGAAATAGGCGAGGGCATCCTCGCCGGCGCGCGCGCCGCGCATGAACAGGAGGTCGCAGGCCAGGTCGTCGGCGCGCATGGCCTCGCGCAGCCGGGTGAAAGTCTCGAACAGGCTGTCCTGCCACGTCCCCTCGGCGGCGGGCACGATCAGGGGGTGGAACGAGCGCGCCGCATCCACGGTCAGCGCGGCGATCAGGGCATCCTTGTTGCGGAAGTACCAGTAGATGCTGGTCACCCCGATCCCCAGGTGCGCGGCCAGGCGCGGCATCGACAGCGCGTCCAGCCCGATCTCCTGGGCCAGCGCCTTGGCCCCGGCCAGGATCTGCTCGGCGCTGATCGAGCCGCGCTCGGCCCGCGTGCGCCCCGGCCTTTGGGCAAGCTGTTGCCTGGTCACCATGCGAAGAACGGTTCCTGATTAACGCCGCGGCGATGGTGTCGGCCCCTGCCGGTTCGCCCGGTTGACGGGTCTGCCGAATGGCATATCGTAAGTCAATCGAGAAGGCCTTGGCGAGAAGGCCTTGGCGAGACGCAGGCTGGCGCAACCGGAGGGCAGGATGAACGCAGCGCGATCGGTTCGGCACCTGGGCGGCAGCGGGCGGCCCGCGCGATGAATGCCCCGGCTCCCCTTCGCGCCGAACCGCGGCCCACGCCCGAAACCGCGCCCTTCTGGGATCACGCCGCGCAAGGCGAGCTGTGGCTGCCGCGCTGCCGCGATACCGGGCGGTTCTTCTTCCCGCCGCGCGCCTTCTCGCCCTTCACCGGCGGGCCGATCGACTGGGAGCAGGCCAGCGGTCGGGCCACCCTGGCCTCGTTCCTGGTGGTCCACCAGCCCGCCCCGGGCTTTGCCGAGGAGGTGCCCTATGTCGTCGCCCTTGCCCGGCTCGAGGAAGGCCCGCACCTGATGACCAACCTGCCCGGCGCCCCGGCCGATCCGCAGGTGCTCCGCGCCGCCATCGGCGCCCCGCTGGAGCTGACCTTCGAGCAGCGCGGCGACCATGCCCTGCCGCAGTTCCGGCTGGTGGATGCGGGGGCGGCGGCATGAGCGATGTGGTCATCGTCGGCGCCTCGGAAACCCGGCGGCTAGGGGTCATCCCCGACCAGTCGGCCATGGGCCTGGCCTGCGAGGCGGCGCTGCTGGCGCTCGCCGATGCGGGCCTCACCCTCGCCGATGTCGATGGCGTGGCCAGCACCCAGCCGATCGTCGATCTCGCCTTCACCCTCGGCCTGCGCCCGCGCTGGATCGATGGCACGGTGGTCGGCGGCACCTCCAACCTCGTCCACATCCGCCACGCCATGGCCGCGATCGAGAGCGGGCGGGCCGATGTCGTGCTGATCACCCACGGCGAAAGCGGGCGCTCGGGCATCGGCGGCGCCTTTTACGGGCGCGAGCCGCACAGCCTGATGGGCCAGTTCGAGCTGCCCTGGGGCGTGCTGATGCCGGCCACCCGCTTCACCCTGCCGGTCATGGCCTATCTCCACCGTTATGGCCTGGGCGAGGCCGACCTGGCCGAAGTGCCGGTCGCCCAGTCGCACTGGGCGGCGCGCAATCCGCGCGCGGCGCGCCAGAAGATCCTCACCGTGGACGACGTGCTGGCCTCGCCGCTGATCGCCTGGCCGTTCCACCGCCTCGAAACCTGCCTTCGCAGCGATGGCGGCGGCGCGCTGGTGCTGACCTCGGCCGAACGCGCCGCCGACATGAACCTCGCCGCCCGCCCGGTGCGGATCGCCGGGGCGGGGGAGGCCTGCGAGACGCCCGGCACCCCCTTCATGGAGGACCTCACCTCCAGCCGCGCCTTCCGCGATGCTTCCGCCGCCGCCATGGCCGAGGCGGGGATGAGCCACGGCGATATCGACCACCTGATGATCTACGACGCCTTCGCCCATGTCCCGCTCTACGGGCTGGAGGACATGGGCTTCGTCGAACGCGGCGGCGCGGCCGAATTCATCCGCGGCGGCGCCACCCGCCCGGGCGGTGCCTTGCCGATGAACACCAACGGCGGCGGCCTGCTCTATGCCCATAGCGGGATGTACGGAATGTATGCCCTGCAGGAAGCGGTGCGCCAGATGCAGGGCCGCGCCGCCGCCCAGGTCGACGGCGCCCGCACCAGCCTCGTGCTGGGGGTCGGCGGAATGTTCGCCGCCGCCGGGGCGGTGGTTTTCCAGGCCGGCTGAACCGGAGCGTTTCCCCGGGGAAACGGCGCCGCTCAGCCCGGCGCCCGGGCGCGCAGCTGGCGGGCCAGCGCCTCGGGCACCGGCACCGGGAAGTCCAGCAATTGCTGGCCCATGCCCTTGGCCGCGAGGTCCATCCTGAGGTTGGTGCCGGTGGAGCCGCGCATGGTTTCGGCCAGCACGAAGTTCAGCGCGTTGAGGCCGGGCGCGTCATGGCGGATGACCTCGCGGCGGGCGGGATCGTCGAATTCGTGGGCCATCCACTCGGCCATGGCCCCGGCGGTCAGCGCGGCGCGGATATGGGGGAGATAGTCGGCCTCGCGGGCGATCACCGCCAGGTTGAACAGGTTGCCCTTGTCGCCGCTGCGAACCCAGGCGAGGTCCACCAGCGATACCTGCGCCGGGCCGCCGCCGGGGCGCTCGTCCACCGCCGGGCGCGGCGGCTCGGGGGCGGGGGGCACGGTCGCCGCCTCGGGCGCCAGCACGATGGTCTCGCCGTCCACGGTCACCTGCGGGGCCAGCCGGTCGCGCGGGAGGAGGAAGCAGAACAACAGGTGGCTGGGCGAAATCGCCGGGGCGAGCGGGCTGAACAGGGTGCCGGCGCTGCCGTTGAGGCAGATCGCCGCGCATTCGGTGGCAAACAGGCGGGCGGCGCGCGCATCGCGGGTGCGGTAGACCAGCCGCGCCAGCGCCTCGGCCGCTTGCGCGTTGCCGCCGGGCGCATGGGGGGTCAGCTCGCCCGCGCCGAACAGTTCGCTATGGGTCGCCATCGGCTCGGGCAGGCCCAGTTCGGCCACCAGCCGGGCGGTGCGCGCGAAGATCGCCCCGGCCATGCGCCGCGCCTTGTCCGCCGCGCGCGTGCCGATCACCGGGAGCAGGCCCACCGCCTTCCACCCCTCGTCGGAAATGGCACAGACCTTGTAGCACCCCGAAGGCGCCCGCCCGCGCGCGCCGCGCACCGCCACCCGGTCGGGGCCAATCTGACTGAGGGTGACGCCGGAAAAGTCGCAGATCACATCGGGCACGGCATAGGCGGCCGGATCGCTCACCTCATAGAGCGCCTGTTCGGCGACCGTGCCAATGCTGGCCGCCCCGCCGGTGTCTTCGGGCTTGGTCACCACGAAGGAGCCATCGGCGCGGCATTCGGCCACGGCGAAGCCGATATCGTCAAGCCCGGGCAGGTCGAGCCAGTCGGTGAAGGTGCCGCCGGTGGCCTGGGCGCCGCATTCGAGCAGGTGGCCAGCGAGCGTGCCCGAGGCCAGCCGGTCCAGATCGCCGCGCTGCCAGCCGAATTCGTGGATCAGCGGGCCAAGGGTAAGCGCGCTGTCCACCACCCGCCCGGTCAGGACGATCTGCGCCCCCCGGTCCAGCGCCTCGGCGATCGGGAAGGCGCCGAAATAGGCGTTGGCGGCAATAACTTGGTCGGGCCACGGCGCGCCGCTGAACATATCGCAATGGCCCTCAAGCCCAAGCGCGGCAAGCTGGGGGCGCAGGTCGTCGCCGGAGACCACGCCGATGCGGGGATGGAGGCCTAGCTGAGCCGCGCGCGCCTTCAGCGCGGCGGCGGCGGCATGGGGATTGAGCCCGCCGGCATTGGTGATCACCCGGATCCCCCTGGCGAGGATGCGATCGAGCCAGGGCAGCAGGTGGCTATCCAGAAACGGTTGCGACCAGCCGGCGCCCGGATCGCGGCCCATCTCGATCAGGAAGGCCGACATCATCGCCTCGGCCATGTGATCGAACACGATGTAATCGGGCGGCACCGGGCTGGCGAGGTGCTGGAGCACGCCCAACGGCGAATCGATCCGCCCCCCGCTGCCCGCCGCGATGCGGACGATCCTGTCAGTCATGCCTTCTCCTGCGGGGCGGGCCGTTCACGCGGCGGCGCGGGCGCCGCGCACCAGCCGGCCGGGCAGGGCGCCGGTCGGCTCGCCGCCGCGATAGGTGACCACGCCCGAAACCACCGTGGCCTCGTAGCCCTCGGCCGACTGGACCAGCCGCCGCCCGCCGGCGGGCAGGTCGTAGACCGCGCTGGGCGGGCGCAGGGCCAGGCGGTCGATGGCGATCACGTTGAGATCGGCCTTCTGGCCCACCGCGATCGTCCCGCGATCGGCCAGGCCCACCGCCTCGGCCGGATCGCGGGTCAGCTTGCGGATCGCCTTGGCCAGCGGCACGCGCCGGGCCGGATCGGGATGGCCGGCCCAGTGCTGGAGGAAATAGGTGGTATAGGCCGCATCGCAGATCATCCCGTAATGCGCGCCGCCATCGCCCAGCCCGATGATCGCGTGGTCGCTGGCGATCATCGCGGCGCCCGCGCCCTCGAACCGGTCGCCGCTGCGGTTGGCGCTGGGGCGGTAGAGGATCTCCTTGCCCTCGCGCGCCAGCAGGGCGTCATAGATCACCGCCTTGGGATCGCGCCCTTCGGCCCGGGCGCGGGCGGCGATGCTGGTGGCCGGATCGGGGTGGTAGTTCGGCGGATCGCCCAGCAGGAACAGCATCTCGAGATCGGAAACGATCTGGCGGAAGAAGGCGTGCGGCTCCTGCGGTTCCTCGGCCAGCAGGCGTTCGCGCAAGCCCGGCTCGCGCATGGCCGCCACCTTCCGGGCCAGCGGCAGGTCGGCCAGCGGGGCGAAGCTGGGGCAGGAGGCGAAGGGATGGAGCGAGAGGTCCAGCCCCATCAGCGTGCCGATCGGGCGCGGCATGACCTGGGCGCGGATGGCCAGGCCATCGGCGGCGGCCTCGTCCAGCCCGTGCAGCATTTCGCCAAGATCGGCCGGATTGCCCACGGTCTGGGCGAGGGTGAAGGAGACCGGGCGGCCCGAGGTGGTGGCGATGCGGCGCAGCCGGGCAAGCCGTTCGTCCGAGGGGCGCAGGGCATTGTCGATGATCTGGAACACGCCCGTGCCGGCATCGCGCAGCCCTTCGGCCAGCGCCATCACCTCGCGGTCCTGGGCTTCGTGGGTGGGCACGTGATCGCCGTTGCGGAAGCGGTGCGCCCAGGACAGCGTGGTCGAAACCCCGATCGCGCCGGCCCGGATCGCTTCGGTGGTCATGGCGCGCATGGTGGCCAGATCATCCTCGGTCGGCACTTCGAGATAGGCGCCGCGCTCGCCCATCACATAGACCCTGAGCGGATTGTGCGGGAGCTGCGCGGCGAAATCGATGTCGGCCTCGCGGCTGCCGATGAAATCGAGGTATTCGGTGAAGCTCTCCCAGGCCCAGGGCAGGCCATCGGCCATGACCGGCTCGGGAATGTCCTCCACCCCTTCCATCAGCCTGATCGCCATGTCGCGCTGGTGGGCGCGGATCGGGGCGAATCCGACCCCGCAATTGCCCATGACCACGGTGGTCACCCCGTGCTGCGAGGAGGGCGAGAGCCGGTGCTCCCAGGTGACCTGGCCATCATAATGGGTGTGGATGTCAACGAAGCCGGGGGTGACGATGCACCCCGCCGCATCGATCTCCTCCGCGCCGCTTCCATCGACCGTGCCCACGGCCACGATCCGCCCGGCCTTCACCGCCACGTCGCCGGGGCGCGGATCGGCGCCGGTGCCATCGATGATCGTGCCGCCGCGCAGGACCAGGTCATAGGGCTGTTCGGTCATGGCCGGTGGTCCTTGCCGTGGGCGGCCGGCCGTTGCGCGGTTTGTGGCATGGTCCTGTCCCGGTTCGCGGCGCCTTGGCGCGCCTGTCGTGGCTTGATGATAGGCGTTCGCAAGCCCCGGTCCACTGCCAATTGCCCGGAACGGTGCTGCCGGCGTGGCAGCGCCATGCTTGCCTTCGGCAGCGGCGCGCGCCACAGTTCGGCGCGATGGAACTGCGCCACCTTCGATACTTCGTGGCCGCCTGCGAGGAAGGCTCGTTGCAGCGCGCCGCGCAGCGCATGAACGTGGCCCAGCCGGCCCTGATGCGGCGCATCCGCGACCTGGAAGAGGAGCTGGGCTGCCGCCTGCTCGAACGCTCCTCGCGCGGGGTGATCCCCACGACTGCCGGCGAACGGTTCTACCGCGACCTCCAGCGCCATCTCGCCGGGATCGGCCGGGCCGTGGCCCAGGCGCGCAGCCGGGGCGCCGAACAGGGCGAGCAGGTGGGCGTGGGCCTGCTCTACAATTCGCGCCGCTACACCTTCCTCAACCGGGCCATCGCCGAGTTCCGGGCCGAGCGACGGGAGGTGAAGATCGCCTTCGTCCGCAGCCAGTCGCGCGAACTGATCGCCCGGCTCCATGATCGCACGCTCGATCTGGCGTTCCACTATGGCAACGTGCCGCTGCGGCCCGAAGTGCGCGATCGGCTGATCCACACCGAGCACCTGATCCTCGCGCTCCATCCCGACCATCCGGCCGCCGGGAGCAGCGAACCGCTGTCGCTGGCCGAACTGGCGCGGATTCCGCTGGTCTGGCTGGCCCTGCGCGAAGGCGGCGAATACCACGACGCCCTGCTTCACGGCCTGCGCGCCAGCGGGGTGGAGCCGGCCATCGCCCTGCGCGCGGAAAGCTACGAGGAGCTGATCGACCTGACGCTGGCCAGCGGCGGCGCCTGCATCACCGCGGCATCGACCGTGCTCGCGGTGCCCGAGGGCGTGCTCACCTTCCGCGCGATCCGCGCCATGCCGATGCGGCTCAACCTCCACCTCGCCTGGACCGCGGCGCCCGAAGGCTCGCCCCCGGCGGCGCTGCTGCGCCATCTCGATGCCCAGATCGCCCGGCACCAGGCCGAAATCCGCGGCGGCACGCAAGGCTGGTTCCGCCTGGCCGGCCAGCCGATCGTCGAGGTGCCAGGCTGATCGCGGCGGCCCGGCGGCGCCCCGGGGCGCCTCGTCAGGCCGGCTCGGCGCGGGCCGACCAGTCAGGGTAGGGCGGGATCGTGGCCATGGCGAGGGCGGCGACCAGGCAGGCGACGATCCCGTAGAGGAACACCGCATCGTAGGTGCCGAGCCGGTCATAGAGCACGCCGGCGAGCGTGGGGCCGACCGCGCCGGTCACCGCCATGACGCTCATGATCGCGCCGAAGATCAGCCCGTAGTTCCGCAGGCCGCCATAGCGCGAGATCAGGTAGGCGCCCGATTGCATGGAGGCGCCCATGCCCCAGCCCAGCGTGGCCGTGGCCACCACGATCGCCGCGCCCGAGCCGACGAACCACATGAACGCCGCGCAGGCGACCGCCGGCAGGCCATAGGTGATCGCGCCAACCCAGCGGATCGGGGCGTGATCGAGCAGCCAGCCGGTGGCGAGCTTGCCCGGCAGGGCCACCAAGCCGATCCCGCTCATCACGCTGGCCGCCATTGCCCGGCCATAGCCGGCCGAGGTGAGGATGGGGACGAGGTGAACGATCAGCATGGCGAACAGGCAGCCGGTCAGCGCCATGGCCAGGGTGATCCGCAGGATCGCCGGGCTGCGGAGCGCTTCCTCGCGGGTCAGCCCGGCCAGCACTTCGGGCGCGGGCGCCGCGCCGGTGCCGCGCGCGGCATCGCCGGCGCTGTAGAAGAAGGGCATGGCCAGCAGCAGCACCGCCGCGCACCAGCCCAGCCCGAGGGTGAAATAGGCCGCGCGCCAGCCGTGGTTGGTGATGACGAAATGAACCAGCACCGGCACGCCGACCGTGGCGATGGTCGATCCGCACATGGTCACGGCGACCGCCAGGCCGCGGCTCGCCTGGAACCGGCTGGTGATCGCGGCGAACCAGACCGGGTAGTTGACCGGGGCCAGCGCCAGCGCCAGCAGCACCCACATGATCCACCAGTGCACGATCGATCCGCCAAGCAGGCCATAGCCCGCGAGCGCGAGGCCGGTCAGCGCCACGCCCGGCAGGGCCAGCCGGCGCGGGCCGATCCGGTCGATCAGGCTGCCCACGATCGGGCCGGCGGGAATGGCCACCAGGGCCAGCACGGTCACGCCCGAGGAAATCTCGCCGTGGGTCCAGCCGAATTCGCGCACCAGCGGGTCCATGAACAGGCCCAGCGAATAGACCGGCACCGAGATCAGGGTGACGCCGAGCATGGCCGAGAGGACCAGCGGCCAGTTCGCCCGCCACTCTGCGCGGGCGGACCCGGCCGCAGTGGGTGAGGAGGAGATTGTGGCGGGAGTGGTCATGCCTCGTCCTTCCGGGCGCATTCGAGCAGGAACGGCACGGTGCTGCGCGCGGCGCGGCCGAAATGGCGGGTCACGGCGGCATCGGGGGCAAGGCTGTCGAAGCCGTGGAAGCCGCCTTCGACGACGAAAGTGGCGACCGGGACGCCCGCTTGCGCGAGGCGGCGCGCGTAGTCGAGGTTCTCGCGGTAGAACAGGTCAAGGCTGCCGGTGCCCATGAAGGTGGGCGGCAGGCCGCGCAGATCCTCGGCGCGGGCCGGGGCGGCATAGGGCGGAACCTCGCCCCCGGCCGCTTCGCCCAGATAGCAGCGCCAGGCATACTGGTTGCTCGGGCAGGGCCAGACCAGCGTGCCGTCCGGGCCGGCGCGGTGCGGCTCGGCGCGGGTGCGATCATCGAGCATGGGATAGATCAGCACCTGCCCGGCCAGCGCCGGGCCGCCGCGATCGCGGGCCAGGAGGGCAAGGGCGGCCGCCAGTCCGCCGCCCGCGCTGTCGCCGGTGACGAGGATGCGGGAGCGGTCCCAATCCCGATCCCTGTTCCGGGCGGCTCCGTTCGCCCCGCCCCCGCCAGCCTCCCCGGCCGCCCAGGCGAGCACCGACCAGGCATCGTTGAGCGCGGCGGGATAGGGATGTTCGGGGGCGAGGCGATAGTCCACCGCGATCACGGTGAGGCCGGCGCGCGCCCATTCGCGGCTGGTGCGGTCCGAGGTGGCGGCATTGCCGATCAGGTAGCCGCCGCCGTGGAGGGTGATGATCGCCGGGGCGTTCGCAGGGTGGTTCGCCCGGCGATAGATCAGCACGCCGACATCAGGCTCGCCATCGCGGCCGGGGACCACGGCGGGCTGACAGACGAGATCGGGATCGGCATCGGGCAGGCGGTCGGCCGAACGCTCGGCCAGGCCGGCGCGCATGAGCGCAAGGGTTTCGTCCGACATGACGAATTGCGGGGCCGCCGCCGCCGCTTCGCGCAGGTCGGGGTGGACCTCGGCCAGCGGATCGCCCGCCGCGCCGGCATTGCCCCCTGGCTCGGCCAAGTCCGTCATGCCCTTCTCCCATCGTTTTGCCGCAGGCTTGCATATCGGGCCGCGCCTGGGAAGGGCCGCGTCCGCCGGGGGCCAGGTCTGCGCGGGGGCGATCAGGCGCCGAGGCGCACCAGTGTTTCGGAAAGCCAGTCCACGCTGCGGCGAATGGCCGATTCGTAGCCCTCCGCCTCGATGTGGGGACCAAGCACCTCCACGTCGAACAGGCCGGCATAGCCGCCTTCGAGCAGGTGGCCGATCAGCCATTCGAGCGGGATGTCGCCATCGCCGGGCACGCGGCGGTTGAGGCGCAGGCTCTCGCCCACGGTGAAATCGCTGACCTGGACCAGGGCGAAGCGGGCGGCGTGTTCGCGGAACAGGCGGGGCAGGTTGCGCTCGTACCAGACGTTCTGGAGTTCAACCACGATATCGACCCCGCAGCGCTGGGCCAGTTCGGCGGCATCGGCCAGGCTGTGGACGAAGCCGTGGCTGCGGGTGGCCGCGCTGGTATGCTCGATTCCCACGCGGATGCCCTGTTCACCGGCATGGGCGACGACCGGGCCGAGCGCCCCGGCCAGCGCCTCGAAGGCCTCGTCGGTCGAGGCGCCGCGCGGGGCCGGGCCGGACACCGAATAGAACGCCGGGCAGCCGATCGCCCGCGCCGCATCGATCGAGGGCTGGACCGAGGCCAGCCCGCCCATCAGGCCCGTGGCTGCGCCGCCCGCCAGCATGACCGGGCGCAAACCCGAAGCGGCGATCGCTCTGGCCGCGCCGGGCACGTCGTCGGCCAGCTTGGCATAGGCCACGGTGATCGAATGGGCGCCAAGTTCGCGGGCGAAGGCGAGGTCACGGGCCAGCGGCCAGGTGAACGAGGACAATCCGTCGATGCTGATGCGCGGATGCAAGGGGTGCCTGCCTTTCCCGGCCGGTGGCCGCGATCTTGCCGAAGGCGCGCAAGGTTGCCCAAGCCGGGATCAAGCGCAACCGCCGGCACGGCGTTGCGCCGGGTAGCGCCAGGGCGATGGCGCCCGGCCTGTTTCAGCCAGCGCGCTTTAACGAGCGCGCTGCATCAGCGGACCGGCCATCGCGTATTTAACATAAGAAATATTATCGGCCTTGCAGAGCGGGTGCGCGCAGCCACCGGACAGGCCCGGCCCGCTAGGGTCCGTACTCAATAAGGTTGCGCGGGAGGCTGTTGGCTGATTCAAGGTGTCCGAGG
>NZ_JBHRTQ010000002.1:0-1009 GCF_042646485.1 Novosphingobium bradum
CTCATCGTCGCCGCCATCATCTGGTGGGCCAATTGAGTCCGGACCCTAGTCGGAAGGGGGAGCGGCCCGAGGCCGATTCCACGTAAGTGGAAACGACTCCAGATTCAGATCCGGTCGGCGCTGGCCACCGCCTCGCTCGCGCGCAGGGCCGATACGATCCGCGTCAGGTGCGCCAGGTCCGATACCTCGATATCCACCTCGTAAGTGCCGAACATCTCATCGCGGTTGAGCATCTCGAGCCGCACGATATTGGCATGGGCATTGGCGAAGATGCCGGTCATTTCCGCCAGGGTCCCCGGCCGGTTGAACAGCACCGCCCGGATCTGCCCGATCGCCCCGGTCGTCCGATCACCCCATGACAGGTCCAGCCAATCGGCATCCACCCCGTCGGCCAGGCTCATGCAGTCGATCGCGTGGACTTCCACCCCCTCGCCCGGGCGGCGCAGGCCGACGATCCGATCGCCGGGCACCGGATGGCAGCAATCGGCCAGCCTGAAGGCCACCCCCGCGGTCAGCCCGCGGATCGAGATCGCGCGCTCCTGGCGAGGCCATTCCTCGGGCGCAGGCAGGTTGGCCGCGCTGCCCGGAACCAGGGCTTCCATCACCTGGCGGTCGGCCAGCTTGGCCGTGCCGATCGCCACCATCAGGTCTTCCTCGTCCTCCAGCCCCAGCCGCTGGACGGCCTCGCGGATCGCCTTCTTGCCGACCTTGGTGGGCAGGCGGGCGGCGATCTCGTCGAACAGCTTGCGCCCGATCACCGCGATCTCGGCCCGCTCCTTGGCGCGCACCGCCCGGCGGATCGCGGCCCGGGCCTTGCCGGTCACCACGAAGGACAGCCAGGACAACTGGGGCGAGGACGTCTTGCTCTTGATGATCTCCACCACGTCGCCATTGCCCAGCACGGTCCGCAGCGGCATATGGCGGCCGTTGATCTTGGCGCCCACCGCCATCGAGCCGAGATCGGTGTGGACCGCATAGGCGAAGTCCACCGGGGTCGCGCCCTTGGGCA
>NZ_JBHRTQ010000002.1:1090-45897 GCF_042646485.1 Novosphingobium bradum
GCATCGTGGCTGGCGTCGACGATCTCGATCAGGTCGCGCAGCCAGCCCACCTCGGCATCGGGGGTGACCCCGCCCTGCTTGTAGGCCCAGTGCGCGGCGAGGCCGAATTCGTTGGTCCGGTGCATATCGCGGGTGCGGATCTGCACCTCCATCCGCATCGAGTTCTCGAAGATCAGCGCGGTGTGGAGCGAGCGGTAGCCGTTCGACTTGGGCGTGGAGATGTAGTCCTTGAAGCGCCCGGGGATCATCTGCCACTGCTGATGGAGCACGCCCAGCGCCTTGTAGCAGTCCCCCACGCTTTCCACGATCACGCGGAAGGCCATGATGTCGGTGATCTGCTCGAAGGAAACGTGGCGCTCGGCCATCTTCTTCCAGATCGAATAGGGATGCTTCTCGCGCCCCGAAACCTCCACCTTCAGCCCCGCCTCGGCCAGCGCCTGCTTGATCGAGAGCGCGATCTCGTCAACCTGCCCGCCTTCGGAACTGCGGATCTGCGCCAGCCGGCCGCTGATCGTGGCATAGGCTTCCGGCTCCAGCTGCTCGAAGGCGAGGAGCTGCATCTCGCGCATATATTCGTACATCCCCACCCGCTCGGCGAGCGGCGCGTAGATATCCATGGTCTCGCGGGCGATGCGGCGGCGCTTGTCCTCGCTCTTGATGAAGTGAAGGGTACGCATATTGTGGAGGCGGTCGGCCAGCTTGACCAGCAGCACCCGCAGGTCCTCGCTCATCGCCAGGAGGAACTTCCGCAGGTTTTCGGCGGCCCGCTCGCTCTCGGTCATGGCCTCGATCTTGGAGAGCTTGGTCACCCCGTCGACCAGCCGGGCAACGTCCGGCCCGAACAGGCGCTCCACCTCCTCCACCGTGGCGAGGGTATCCTCGATCGTATCGTGGAGCAGGGCGGTGATGATCGTGTCGGTATCGAGCTTGAGCTCGGTCATCAGCCCGGCCACTTCCACCGGGTGCGAGAAATAGGGATCGCCGCTGGCCCGCTTCTGGGTGCCGTGCTTCTGGACCGTATAGACATAGGCACGGTTGAGCACCGCCTCGTCCGCCTCCGGATCGTAGGCCTTCACTCTTTCGACAAGTTCATACTGACGCAACATTGCCCGCACGATGCGCGGAGCGAGCCCTCGAGGGCAAGAAAAGTTTTGGGATTGGTTGAATACGGACCAGCCAATCGCCCTTCCCGCGGCGAGGTCAAGTCATTTGTCGGGCGCGGGAAGCCCATCCGGGCTTTCCTTCTGCGGCATCGGCCGCAAGCTCCTGACGGATGTCAGGAGCGCACCAGATCAAGGCCGCTCGAACACCCCGCAAACGATCCGCGCGCCGCTGTTGCCCGAAGGATCGGTCTTGTAGTCGTCGGCATCGGCGTGGAGCACCAGGGCCGTGCCTTCGCCGCCCAGCAGGGTGGAGGCCAGCTTGAAGGGGCGCATCGGGGTGCGGATCTTGGCGGAAATGCGGCCATCCTCGCCGGCGGTCACATTGGGCAGGTCGCCCAGGTGCTGGCCGGCCGGGTTGAGATTGCCATGCGCGCGGTGATCGGGGTTGAGATGGCCCCCGGCGCTGGCAAAGCCCGGCCCCTCGCACTTGCCGACCGCGTGGAGGTGCATCCCGTGCACCCCCGGCGCCACGCCCGAAATCTCCACTTCCAGCACCGATCCGGCCGGGCGCGGCATCACGCTGACCGTTCCGGCCACGGTGCCGTTGGGGCGATAGAGGGTGGCCACCGCCACCGGGCGCAAGGGGCGCTCGGCCAGAATGGGCTGCGCCACCGCGGCCAGCAAGGTCACCGAAGCGAGCGAAAGCTTGGACAGGCGCATGGGCAAAGTCTCCTCAGGACCAGACAGCTTCTGGCGGCAGGCTCATCAGGATGGCATCGATGTTGCCGCCGGTCTTCAGGCCGAACAGCGTGCCGCGATCATAGACCAGGTTGAACTCGGCGTAACGCCCGCGATATTCCAGCTGGGCCTGCCTGTCGGCCGGGGTGAACTCCAGCCCCATCCGCCGCCGCACGATGGCCGGGAAGGCGGCCAGGAAAGCGCGGCCCACGTCCTGGGTGAAGGCGAAATGGGCCTCCCACATGGCCTCGTCGCCGCATTCGAGATGATCGTAGAAGATCCCGCCCACCCCGCGATGAACCTTGCGGTGGGGAATGTAGAAATAGTCGTCCGCCCAGGCCTTGAACCGCTCGTAATAATCGGGCGCGTGGGGATCGCAGGCCGCCTTCATCGCGGCGTGGAATTCGTCGGTATCCTCGGCGAAGGGCAGCGGCGGGTTGAGGTCGGCACCGCCGCCGAACCAGGCCTTGGTGGTGGTCAGGAACCGGGTGTTCATGTGAACGGCGGGCACCTGGGGATTGGCCATGTGCGCCACCAGGCTGATCCCGGTGGCGCTGAAGCGGGGATTGGCGGCATCGGCCCCGTTGATCGTGGCGGCGAACTGCGGGTTGAGCGCGCCCTGCACGGTGGAGACGTTCACCCCCACCTTCTCGAACACCTTGCCCTTCATCAGCCCCTGCGTGCCGCCGCCGGTATCGCCCCCATTGTCGCCTTCGGCCACGCTCTGGCGGGTCCAGGGGGTATAGGCGAAACGGGCGTCGCTGCCGGCCTCGCGCTCGATCGCCTCGAACTCGGCGCAGATCTGGTCGCGCAGGGTTTCGAACCAGGTGCGGGCGCGGGCGGTGAAGGGGGTCCAGTCAGTCATCGCTTGTCCCTTGCCAAGCGCGGCGCCCTGTCGCAAGGGACAAGCGATGGTTCCCCTTTCGTTCGCAGGACAGGAATGGCGGCTCACCGCCTCCGGCGCACTTTACTGGCCGCGCGAGAATGCGCTGCTGGTGGCCGACCTGCATCTCGAAAAGGCCAGCTGGTTCGCCGCGCGCGGCCAGCCGCTCCCCCCCTATGACAGCCGGGAAACCCTGGGCCGCCTGGCCATCGCCCTGCGCGAAACCGGCGCGCGGCGGGTGTTCTGCCTGGGCGATTCGTTCCACGATGCCGATGGCCCGGCCCGGCTCGAACCCCATGCCGCGGGGATGCTCGCCGCGCTCACCCGGGCGACCGACTGGGTGTGGATCACCGGCAACCACGATGGCGCCGCCACGCTCGATGGCACGCAGGTCGAGGAACTGGCCGTCGCGGGCCTGTGCCTGCGCCACCAGGCGCGGCCCGGCGAAGCGGCGCCGGAACTGTCGGGCCACTATCACCCCCGGCTGCGGCTCACCCTGCGCGGGCGGCGGATCGTGCGGCCCTGCGCCGTGCGCTCGGACCACCGGATGATCCTGCCGGCCTTCGGCGCGCTGACCGGCGGGATGGACGCCGCCGATCCCGCGATCCTCGCCGCGCTCCAGCCCGCCCGCGCGATCGATGCCGTGCTGCCGGCAGGAAGCCGGCTGGTGCAATACCCGCTCTGGCGCGCGGGCTGAAATCAGGCGGCCGCCAGAAGCCAACCCACTGCGCCCATCAAGTCATCCGCCACGTGGCTCGGCGCGGGGCTGAACGCCGCCTCGTCGCCCGGGCGGTACTTGCCGGTGCGGACCAGCACCGCCCGGCCCAGCCCCGCCGCCAGCGCCCCGGCCACGTCGGCCTCGGCGTCGTCGCCGATCATCACCACCTCGTCCGCCGCGCAGCCAACCGAGGCCACCGCCAGCGCGAAGAACTCCGGCGCAGGCTTGCCCAGTACCAGCGCCCGGACCCGCGCGGCGAATTCCAGCCCGACGACGAAAGCCCCGGCATCAAGGCTGAGCGCGCCATCGGCATCCAGGAAGGTGCGGTTGCGGGCCAGCGCCAGCAAGGGCGCGCCGGCCACCAGCGCCCTGAAGGCCGCGTTCATCGCGCCATAGGAAAAGGCCTCGCCGGCATCGCCCACCACCACCGCGCCCGGCCCTTCCCCGCCGCACCCGGCAAAATCCTCGGCCAGCGCAGGGTGGACCAGCAGGTGCGGCGCCATGCCTCGCGCCGCCAGCCAGGCGCAAGCCGACCCCGCCGGGGTGAACAGCTCGCCATCGGCCACGTCCACGCCCATGGCCGCCAGTTGCGCGGCGATCAGCCGCCGGGGGGTACGCGTGGTATTGGTCAGGAACCGCACGGCCAGCCCCGCCGCGCGCAGCCGCCCGATGGCCGCGATGGCGCCGGGGATCAGGTCGCTCCCCTGATAGACCACCCCCGCCAGGTCGATGAACACCGCGCGCGCCATATCGGGGAAATGCGGGAAGGCGCATCGGGTTTCAAGCGTCACACCCTGCCACCCCCGCGCACCCGACCTGAGACTTGCGCGCACACCCTGATGCCCGCTCGCGCTGAGCCTGTCGAAGCGCCATGCACCACGGCCGCGGCGCCACCCTTCGACAAGCTCAGGGTGAGCGGTGAGGAATGATGCCGCCTTATGCCAACCGCGCCAACACTTCCTCGCGCCCGATCAGCGGCATCAAAGCCCCCATGTCAGGGCCGTGCTCCCGGCCAGTAAGTGCCAACCGCAGCGGGAGGAACAACTCTTTGCCTTTACGCCCGGTTTCAGTCTTCAAGATCGAGGTCAGCATCGACCACAGTCCGGACTGAAGGTCAGGATCATGCCAGTAGAGGCGTTCCGCCGCCATGCGCGCCTTCTTCAGATATTCCTTTGTATCTTCATCAAATTCGGGCGCGGCCACCGGCCCCGTCACCACCCGCCACCAGTCCGCCGCCTCGCCGATCTGCGCCAGGTTGGGCCGGATCGCCTCCCACGCCGCCGTATCCATGCCCGCGGGCAGCAGGTGGGCCACCCGGTCGAACGGCAGCTTGTGGATGATCTGCGCGTTCAGGCGGTGCAGTTCGGCCTCGTCGAACCGGGCCGGCGCGCGGCCGAAGGCGGCAAGGTCGAAGCTCGCCACCAGTTCGCCCCGGTCGGCAATGGCTTCCACCGCCTGCGAGGTGCCCAGCCGCGCCAGCAGCGCCACCAGCGCTTCCGGCTCGATCCCCTGTTCGCGGAAGGCCGAAACGCCCAGCGAGCCCAACCGCTTGGACAGCTTGCCCTCGCTCCCCACCAGCAGCGCCTCGTGGGCGAAGGCCGGCGGCTCGGCCCCCAGCGCGGTGAACATCTGCACCTGGGCGGCGGTATTGCTCACATGGTCCTCGCCGCGCAGCACCTGGGTGACGCCCATGGCCACGTCGTCGATCACGCTGGGCAGCATATAGAGCCACGAGCCATCGGCGCGGCGCACCACCGGATCGCTCATCGCGCCCGGATCGAAGTGCTGCGGCCCCCGGATGCCGTCGTCCCATTCGATCGGCGTGGCGCGATCCAGCAGGAAGCGCCAGTGCGGCTGCTCCCCCGCCGCCGCCCGGGCTTCATGGTCTGCCTCGCCCAGCGCCAGCGCGGCCCGGTCGTAGATCGGCGGCAACCCGCGCCCAAGCTGGATCTTGCGCTTGAGCTCCAGCTCCTGCGCGGTCTCGTAGCAGCGATAGACGCGGCCCGCCGCGACCAGCCGCGCGAACTCGCGCTCATAGAGCGCGGTGCGGGCCGATTGCCGCTCCTCCCCGTCGGGCGCCAGTCCCAGCCAGGCAAGGTCGGCCCGGATCGCCTCCACGTAGTCCTCGCGGCTGCGCGCCGCATCGGTATCGTCGATCCGCAGCAGGAAGCGCCCGCCTCCCTTGCGCGCGAGCAGCCAGTTGTGCAGCGCCGTGCGGATATTGCCGACGTGCAGCGTGCCGGTGGGCGAAGGGGCAAAGCGGGTGACGGTGGCCATGGCAGCGCCCTACCGCCCCCGCGCCGCGAAGGCTAGGCCGGCGCGCCCTCAGGCAGAGCGGAAGGCGTGGGTGATCGGATAGCGCCGGTCACGGCCGAAGTTGCGGCTGCCCAGCTTGACCCCAGGCGGCGCCTGCCGGCGCTTGTATTCGGCCAGGTGCAGCAGGCGCTCGATCCGCACCACGGTATCGTGGTCGAAACCTTCGCCCACCAGCTGGGCCACCGATTTCTCGTGCTCCACCAGCCCCAGCAGGATCGCGTCAAGCACCTCGTAGGGCGGCAGCGAATCCGAATCCTTCTGGTCCGGGCGCAGTTCCGCGCTCGGCGGCTTGGTGATGATGTTCTCCGGGATGACCGGTCCCACCGGACCGAGGCCGATCTTCGGTCTATGGGCGTTGCGCCACCGGCTGATGGCAAATACGGTCATCTTGTAGGCGTCTTTCAGCGGGTTGTAGCCGCCGGCCATGTCGCCATAGATCGTGGCATAACCCACTGACATTTCAGACTTGTTGCCCGTGGTCAGAAGCATCGGCCCAAACTTGTTGGACAGGGCCATCAAGGTCACCCCGCGAATGCGCGATTGCAGGTTTTCCTCGGTGACATCCGGCTTCTGCCCGGCGAAGACCGGCGCCAGCATATCGGTGAAAGCCCCCACCGCCGGGGCGATCGGCACCGTATCATAGCGGCAGCCGATCAGCCGCGCGCACTCGGTCGCATCATCCAGGCTTTCCTGGCTGGTATAGGCGCTGGGCAGCATCACGCACCACACGCGGCTTGGCCCCAGCGCATCGGCGGCGATCGCCGCGCAGATCGCGCTGTCGATCCCGCCGGAAAGCCCCAGCACCACGCCGGGAAAGCGGTTGCGGTCCACATAGTCGCGCAGCGCCAGCACCATCGCGCAGTAGATGTCCTCGGGGTGGTCGGCCAGCTGGGCGATCTCGCCCCGGTCGCAGCGCCACCCTTGCGCGGTGCGGGTCCAGCGGGTCTCGACGACCTGCTCCTCCCAGTCGGTCATCTGCACGGCCAGCGCGCCGTCGCCGTTGATGACGAAGCTTGCCCCGTCGAACACCAGTTCGTCCTGCCCGCCAACGCGGTTGAGGTAGGCCAGCGGCAGCCGGGTATCGACCGCCCGCAGCTTGGCCACACCATCGATCCTGAGGCTGTCCTTGTCGATCTCGTAGGGGCTGCCGTTGGGCACGATCAGCAGTTCCGCGCCGAAATCGGCAAGGTGCCGGCAGACGTCGGGCTGCCAGATGTCCTCGCAGATCGGCACCCCGATCATCACCCCCTTGAACACGATCGGCTCGGGCAGTTCGCCTGGCTGGAACAGGCGCATCTCGTCGAAGGTGCCGTAATTGGGCAATTCGCGCTTGAAGCGCACCGCCGCGATCCTGCCGCCATCGAGCAGGGCCACGCCATTGTGCAGCGCCCCGTCGCGCACGAACACGCTGCCCACCAACATGGCCGGCCCGCCATCGGCCGTGACCTTGGCCATCTTCTCCAGCTCGGCCGCCGCGCGTTCCACCAGTGCGGGCTTGAGGATCAGGTCCTCGGGCGGATAGCCGACCAGTTGCAGCTCGGGGAACACCACCAGGTCCGACCCGCGCGCCTTGTCGCGCACGGCAAGCATGGCCGCGGCATTTCCGGCAAGGTCTCCGACCGACTGGTTCATCTGGGCAAGGGTGATCTTGAGCGTATCGACCATGGGGCATGACTAGGTCACAGACCGACGGGCGGCAAGCGCAGGGGATTGCGGCAAGCAAGATTGACCGGCATCCTTGAGCCATCGGGAGGGGAGCAATCGCAATGAAAGGTGCCGTCAACGCCGTGCTGGCCCTGCTCGCCATCGCCGCCGCCGGCCAGGCCCAGGCCGCGCCCGCGCCGGTGGCCGACATCATCTTCCAGCACGGCACCATCATCCCGATGACCGCGCCCGACGCCCGCGCCGAGGCCGTGGCGGTGAAGGACGGGCGCGTGCTGGCCCTGGGCAGCGAGGCGGCCATGGCCAGGCTGCGCGGCAAGGCCACCCGCGTGGTCGATCTGGCGGGACAAACCCTGCTGCCCGGCTTCATCGATGCCCACGGCCACCTCACCGCGCTGGCCCGCATGGCCGCGATGGTCCCGCTGGCCTCGCCCCCGGTCGGGCCGGTCACCGATATCGCGGGCCTGCAGGCCGCCCTGCGCGAACGGCTGAAGGCGCAACCCGGCGACGGCTGGATCGTGGGCAACGGCTACGACGATTCGCTCCTGGCCGAGCATCGCCACCCCACCCGCGCGGAACTCGATGCGGTCAGCGCCGACCGGCCGATCTTCATCATGCACGTATCCGGGCACCTCGCCACGCTCAACACCCGGGCGCTGGACCTGGCGGGAATGCTGCATCCCGCCGCCGATCCGCCCGGCGGCGTCATCCACCGCGAAGCTGACGGCCGGACCGCGTCAGGCCCGATCGAGGAAACCGCGATCTTCATGGCCATGCGCCTGCTCGCGCCACCCTCGCTCGACCAGCAGCTGGCCCAGCTCGACGAAGCCCAGCGCGTCTATGCCCGCAACGGGCTGACCACCGCGCAGGACGGGGCGACCATGCCGGACGCCTGGGACCTCTTGGCCGAAGCAGCCCGGCGTTCGCGTCTCATCCTCGATGTCGATGCCGTGCCGCTGCTCGCCGCGAAATGGCCCGCGCTCGACAGCCTGCCGTTCACCGCCGCCTATGCCGGGCACCTGCGCGCCGCCGGGATCAAGCTGATAATCGACGGTTCGCCCCAGGGCCGCACCGCCTGGCTGAGCGAGCCCTATCACCAGCCCCCGCCCGGCCAGGACGCCCGCTATGCCGGCTATCGCCAGGTGCCCGACGAAGTCCTGCGCGCCAGCCTGCGCCGCGCCGCCAACCATGGCTGGCAGGTCTATGCCCACGTCAACGGCGATGCAGCGATCCAGCAACTGATCGATGCCGTGCGCGCGGTGAACGCCGATGGCGGCACGCCGCTGGTGCGGCCCGTCGCGGTCCACGCGCAGACTGCGCGGCACGATCAACTGGTGGCGATGAAGGCGCTTGGCATCGTCCCCAGCTTCTTTGCCGCCCATACCTTCTACTGGGGCGATTGGCACCGCGAGGTGGTGCTCGGGGCTGAACGGGCCGAGCGCATCTCGCCCCAGCGCGAGGCCATCGATCTCGGCCTGGCCCCCACCATCCACAACGATGCCCCGATCGTCCCGCCCGACATGATCCGCCTGGTCTGGTCGGCCGCCACCCGCCGCACCCGTTCGGGCGACATCCTTGGCGCCGCCGAGCGGGTCAGCGTGTTCGAGGCGCTCGGTGAGGTCACCCGCAATGCCGCGCTGCAATTGGGCGAAGATGGCATCAAAGGCACGATCGAGCCGGGAAAATACGCCGACTTCGTCGTGCTGAGCGCCAATCCGCTGGCCACCGCCCCGGAAGACCTGCTGCGCCTGAAGGTGAGCGCCACCTACAAGCAGGGCCGAGCGATCTACAGCGCCGCCAACTGAAATCGCCGCCCCGGGGCAGCATGGCCCCATGCCAAGAAAAAGCCCCGCCGGATCGCTCCGGCGGGGCCATTTCCTTGTCGCTGGCTCAGGTGTCCGGCGGGCCTCAGGCCTCGCCCCCGTTATCCTCGGCGCCATTCACCAGATAGTCGCCGGCATCGGCATCGGTGCCGTGGGTCTCGCCCTCGACCACGGCCAACGGATCGTCGCCGATCGCGGCTTCCGGACCCTGCGCCAGTTCGGCGGCGTGTTCCTCGGCCGCCGTTGCCGGCGCGATCAGGCTTTCCTGGAGCTTGCGATACTGCGCGCGCAGCGCCGCGTCGCGGCTGGTGGCCGCCACGCGCAGGCGGTTCATGCCGGCGCCCGTGCCCGCCGGGATGAGCCGGCCGACGATCACGTTCTCCTTGAGCCCGATCAGGCTGTCGCGCTTGCCCTCGACCGCGGCCTGGGTGAGCACGCGGGTGGTCTCCTGGAACGAGGCCGCCGAGATGAACGAACGGGTCTGGAGGCTCGCCTTGGTGATGCCCAGCAGCACCGGCTTGCCAACCGCGGGCGCCATGCCCTCGGCCAGCTTGGCGTTGATCTCGTCCATTTCCTCGCGGTCAACCTGCTCGCCCGCCAGCAGCACGGTGTCGCCACCGTCGGTGATCTCGACCTTCTGCAGCATCTGGCGAACGATCACCTCGATGTGCTTGTCGTTGATCTTCACGCCCTGCAAGCGGTAGACTTCCTGGATTTCCGCGACGAGGTACTCGGCCAGAGCCTCGACCCCCATCACTTCCAAGATGTCGTGCGGATCGGGCGAACCGGAAATCAGGTTGTCGCCCTTCTTGACCCAGTCGCCCTCCTGCACGTCGATGACGCGGCTCTTGGGGATCAGGTACTCGATCGGATCGCCCTCTTCCGGAACGATCGCGATCTTGCGCTTGGCCTTGTAGTCGCGGACGAATTCGATCCGGCCGGCGATCTTGGCGATGATCGAGTTGTCCTTGGGCTTGCGGGCCTCGAACAACTCGGCAACGCGCGGCAGACCGCCGGTGATGTCGCGGGTCTTGGCGGCTTCGCGGCTGGCACGGGCCAGCACGTCACCGGCTTCGACCGCCTGCCCGTCTTCCACCGAAAGGGTGGTGCCCGGCGCCATCAGGTAGCGCGCGGCCTCGCCCGAGGCGTCGTCAAGCAGGGTCAGGCGCGGACGCAGGTCTTCCTTCTTGGAACGGCTGGTCGAGCGGTTCTCGGTCACGACGCGGCTCGACATACCGGTCGCTTCGTCAGTCTGCTCGGTCAGGGTCTTGCCGTCGATCAGGTCCTGGTACTTCACGATACCCGGCTTTTCCGTGATCACCGGGGTGGTGAACGGATCCCACTCGGCCAGGCGATCGCCCTGGCTGATGATCGCGCCGTGCTCGTGGAGCAGGTGGGTACCATAGGGCACGCGGTGCATCGCGCGCTCGCGGCCCTCGCTGTCGAGCACCACGATCTCGCCGCCACGGGCCAGGCTCAGCCGGCGGCCGCGCTTGTCGGTGATGGTAGGGATGTCGCGGTATTCGACCGTGCCGTCGCACAGCGCTTCAAGGTGCGACTGCTCGTTGACCTGCGCCGCGCCACCGATGTGGAAGGTACGCATGGTGAGCTGGGTGCCCGGCTCGCCGATCGACTGGGCGGCGATCACGCCGACCGCCTCGCCGATGTTCACCGGGGTACCACGGGCGAGGTCGCGCCCGTAGCAGGTCGCGCAAACGCCCTGTTCGGCCTCGCAGATCAGCGGCGAACGGATGCGCGCACCCTGCGGGTCGACCGCCTCGATCCGGGCCACGGCGGCCTCGTCGAGCAGGTCGCCCTTGGCGGCCACAACCTTGCCGTCCTTGTCGAGGATATCCTCGGCCAGGGTGCGGCCCAGGATGCGCTCGCCCAGCGAGGCGATGGTCGAACCGCCCTGGATGATCGCGCGCATTTCCAGCGCCCGCTCGGTCCCGCAATCGGGGATGACCACCACGCAGTCCTGCGACACGTCGACCAGGCGGCGGGTCAGGTAGCCCGAGTTCGCCGTCTTGAGCGCGGTGTCCGCGAGACCCTTGCGGGCGCCGTGGGTGGAGTTGAAGTATTCAAGAACGGTCAGGCCTTCCTTGAAGTTCGAGATGATCGGCGTCTCGATGATCTCGCCCGACGGCTTGGCCATCAGGCCGCGCATCCCGGCAAGCTGCTTCATCTGGGTCGGCGAACCACGCGCGCCCGAATGGCTCATCATGTAGATCGAGTTGACCGGCTTCTGCCGCCCGTGCTCGTCCTTCGGGGTCGCCTTGATCTCGTCCATCATGGCCGCGGCCACCTGGTCGCCGCAGCGGCTCCAGGCGTCGATGACCTTGTTGTACTTTTCCTGCTGGGTGATCAGGCCGTCCTGGTACTGCTGTTCATAATCAGCCACCAGTTCCTTGGTCTTGTCGACCAGTTCCACCTTCGAATCCGGGATGATCATGTCATCCTTGCCGAAGGAGATGCCGGCCTTGAACGCGTGGCGGAAGCCCAGCGCCATGATCGCGTCGGCGAACAGGACCGTGTCCTTCTGGCCGGTGTGGCGATAGACTTGGTCGATGACGTCGCCGATTTCCTTCTTGGTGAGCAGGCGGTTGACCACCTCGAAGGGCACCTTGTGGCTCTTGGGCAGGCATTCGCCGATCAGCATCCGGCCCGGAGTCGTCTCGAAGCGGCCGATGTATTCCTGGCCGTTCTCGTCGGTCTGGGGAACGCGCG
The DNA here is from genome assembly GCF_042646485.1 of Novosphingobium bradum. NCBI lineage: Bacteria > Pseudomonadati > Pseudomonadota > Alphaproteobacteria > Sphingomonadales > Sphingomonadaceae > Novosphingobium > Novosphingobium bradum. Next base: position 13,061 of record NZ_JBHRTQ010000002.1, read on the forward strand.
CGATCACCTTGGAGTGGAGCGTCACCGCCCCGGCGTAGAGCGCCTGGTGCACCTCGGCCATGTCGGCCATCAGCATCCCCTCGCCCGGCTCGCCTTCGCGGTCCATCGAGAGGTAGTAGAGGCCCAGGACCATGTCCTGCGAGGGCACGATGATCGGCTTGCCGTTCGCGGGGCTGAGGATGTTGTTGGTCGACATCATCAGCACGCGCGCTTCCAGCTGGGCTTCCAGCGAAAGCGGAACGTGGACGGCCATCTGGTCACCGTCGAAGTCGGCGTTGAAGGCCGAGCAGACCAGCGGGTGCAGCTGGATCGCCTTGCCCTCGATCAGCACGGGCTCGAAGGCCTGGATGCCGAGGCGGTGGAGCGTGGGCGCGCGGTTCAGCAGCACCGGGTGCTCGCGGATCACTTCGTCCAGGATGTCCCAGACTTCCTTGCGCTCCTTCTCGACCCACTTCTTGGCCTGCTTCAGAGTCATCGACAGACCCTTGGCATCGAGCCGCGCGTAGATGAACGGCTTGAACAGTTCGAGCGCCATCTTCTTGGGCAGGCCGCACTGGTGCAGCTTCAATTCCGGCCCGGTCACGATGACCGAACGGCCCGAATAGTCGACGCGCTTGCCGAGCAGGTTCTGGCGGAAGCGGCCCTGCTTGCCCTTGAGCATATCGGACAGCGACTTCAAGGGCCGCTTGTTGGCGCCGGTAATGACCCGGCCGCGGCGCCCGTTGTCGAACAGGGCGTCAACCGCTTCCTGGAGCATCCGCTTTTCGTTGCGGACGATGATGTCGGGCGCGCGCAGTTCGATCAGGCGCTTGAGGCGGTTGTTGCGGTTGATGACGCGGCGATAGAGATCGTTGAGATCCGAAGTCGCGAAGCGGCCGCCGTCGAGCGGCACCAGCGGGCGCAGTTCCGGCGGAATGACCGGCACCACGTCGAGGATCATCCACTCCGGGCGGTTGCCGGAATCGATGAACGATTCCACCACCTTGAGGCGCTTGATGATCTTCTTGGGCTTCAGTTCGCTCTTGGTCTCGGACAGCTCCTTGAGCAGGTCCTCGCGCTCCTGGACCAGGTCCAGGTCCATGAGCATCAGCTTGACCGCCTCGGCGCCGATCCCGGCCGAGAAGGCGTCTTCGCCATACTCGTCCTGGTATTCGTAAAGCTCGTCCTCGGTGATCAGCTGGAACTTCTCCAGCGGGGTCAGGCCCGGCTCGGTGACGATGTAGCTCTCGAAGTAGAGCACGCGCTCAAGCTGCTTGAGCTGCATATCCAGCAGCAGGCCGATGCGCGAGGGCAGCGACTTGAGGAACCAGATGTGGGCAACGGGCGCGGCCAGCTCGATGTGGCCCATGCGCTCGCGGCGCACCTTGGTGACGGTAACCTCGACGCCGCACTTCTCGCAGACGACGCCCTTGTACTTCATCCGCTTGTACTTGCCGCAAAGGCACTCGTAGTCCTTCACCGGCCCGAAGATGCGGGCGCAGAACAGGCCGTCGCGCTCGGGCTTGAAGGTGCGGTAGTTGATCGTCTCGGGCTTCTTGATCTCGCCAAACGACCACGAGCGGATACGCTCGGGGCTGGCGATCCCGATCTGGATCTGGTCGAAGGTTTCCGGCTTGGCCAGCTGGTTGGTGAACTTGGTCAGGTCGTTCATGTTTCTGTCCCTCTAGGGGTCAAGGCAATCGGGCGAAGCGGGGGACGGGCGACCGGCAAGGCCGCCCGTCCGCGCCTATTCCGCCGCGTGGCGCTGGTTGTTGATCGCCTCGTCGTCGGCATCGTCGTGGTCGATCATCGAGTTGAGCTCCACGTTGAGGCCGAGCGAGCGCATTTCCTTGACGAGCACGTTGAAGCTCTCGGGAATGCCGGCCTCGAAGGTATCGTCGCCCTTGACGATCGCCTCGTAGACCTTGGTGCGGCCGACCACGTCGTCCGATTTCACCGTGAGCATTTCCTGCAAGGTATAGGCCGCGCCATAGGCCTGGAGCGCCCAGACCTCCATTTCGCCGAAGCGCTGGCCGCCGAACTGCGCCTTGCCGCCCAGCGGCTGCTGGGTGACGAGGCTGTAAGGCCCGATCGAACGCGCGTGGATCTTGTCGTCGACCAGGTGGTGCAGCTTGAGCACGTACTTGTAGCCCACGGTCACCTTGCGGTCGAACCGGTCGCCGGTGCGGCCATCGTAGAGGTCGACCTGCCCGCTCTCGTCCAGGCCCGCCATCCGCAGCATGGCGGTCACGTCGGCTTCCACCGCGCCGTCGAACACCGGAGTGCCCATCGGCACGCCGCCGCGCACGTTCTGCGCCAGTTCGATGATCGATTCGGCACTGCGGCCGGCGATCTCGCTGGTGTAGTTGTCGCCATAGATCTCGGCGAGCAGCGCCCGGACCGCTTCCGGCGGCTGGCCAGCAGTGGGGTTCGGGTTGGCCTCGCGCCAGGCATCCAGCGCATCGCCGATCTTGCGGCCAAGGCCGCGCGCGGCCCAGCCCAGGTGCGTTTCGAAGATCTGCCCGACGTTCATGCGGCTCGGCACGCCCAGCGGGTTGAGCACGAAGTCAACGGGGGTGCCGTCTTCCAGGAAGGGCATATCCTCGGCCGGCAGGATGCGGCTGATGATGCCCTTGTTGCCGTGACGGCCGGCCATCTTGTCGCCCGGCTGGAGCTTGCGCTTCACCGCGACGAAGACCTTGACCATCTTGAGCACGCCCGGGGCCAGCTCGTCGCCGCGCTCCAGCTTCTCCTTGCGATCCTCGAACTTCTCGCTGATCGCCTTGACGGTCTCGTCGTACTGGGCCTTGACCGCTTCCAGCTGCACCTGGCGCGCATCGTCGGCGACGGCGAACTTCCACCACTCGTAGCGCTCGACCTCGGCGAGGTTGTCCTCGGTGATCGTGTCGCCCTTCTTGAAGCCCTTGGGAGCGGCCGCGGCCACCTGGCCGATCAGCATCTCGCGCAGGCGGTTGAAGGTGGCGCGGTTGAGGATCGCGCGCTCGTCCTCGCGGTCCTTGGCGAGGCGTTCGATCTCCTCGTTCTGGATCGCGCGGGTACGGTCGTCGATCTCGATGCCGTGACGGTTGAACACGCGCACGTCGACGATCGTGCCGGCCACGCCCGGGGGCAGGCGCAGCGAGGTGTCGCGCACGTCGCTGGCCTTTTCGCCGAAGATCGCGCGCAGCAGCTTCTCTTCCGGCGTCATCGGCGATTCGCCCTTGGGCGTGATCTTGCCGACGAGGATGTCACCGGGGTGAACTTCCGCGCCGATATAGACGATGCCCGCCTCATCGAGGTTGCGAAGCGCTTCCTCGCCGACGTTGGGGATGTCGCGGGTGATGTCTTCCGGCCCGAGCTTGGTGTCGCGGGCCATGACCTCGAACTCCTCGATGTGGATCGAGGTGAAGACGTCATCCTTCACGATCCGCTCGGAGATCAGGATGGAGTCCTCGTAGTTGTAGCCGTTCCAGGGCATGAACGCGACCAGCACGTTGCGGCCCAGGGCCAGTTCGCCCAGTTCGGTCGAGGGGCCGTCGGCGATGATGTCGCCGGCTTCCACCAGGTCACCCACCTTCACCAGCGGGCGCTGGTTGATGCAGGTCGACTGGTTCGAGCGCTGGAACTTCTGCAGCGTGTAGATGTCCACGCCCGACTGGCCGGCCTCGATGTCGCCCGAGGCGCGGATGACGATGCGGGTCGCGTCGACCTGGTCGACCACGCCGGGACGCAGGGCGGCGATCGCCGCGCCCGAATCGCGCGCCACGGTCGCTTCCATGCCGGTGCCCACGAACGGCGCCTCGGCCTTGACCAGCGGCACCGCCTGGCGCTGCATATTCGAGCCCATCAGCGCGCGGTTGGCGTCGTCGTTTTCCAGGAACGGAATGAGCGAGGCGGCCACCGAGACGAGCTGCTTGGGACTGACGTCCATCAGCGTCACGTGCTCGCGCGGGCTCATCACGAACTCGCCGCTTTCACGCGCCGAGACCAGTTCCTCCACGAAGGAGCCATCGGCGGTCAGCTCGGCCGAGGCCTGGGCAACCGTGTGCTTGGCCTCTTCCATGGCCGACAGGTAGACGACCTCGTTGGTCACCTTGCCGTCGATCACCTTGCGGTAGGGCGTCTCGATGAAGCCGTACTTGTTGACGCGGGCGAAGGTGCTCAGCGAGTTGATCAGGCCGATGTTCGGGCCTTCGGGCGTCTCGATCGGGCAGATGCGGCCGTAGTGGGTCGGGTGAACGTCGCGGACCTCGAAGCCCGCGCGCTCACGGGTGAGGCCGCCCGGCCCGAGCGCCGAGACGCGGCGCTTGTGGGTGACTTCCGAGAGCGGGTTGGTCTGGTCCATGAACTGCGAGAGCTGGCTCGAACCGAAGAACTCGCGCACCGCGGCCACGGCCGGCTTGGCGTTGATCAGGTCGTTCGGCATCACGGTCGACACGTCGACCGAACTCATCCGCTCCTTCACCGCGCGCTCCATGCGGAGCAGGCCGACGCGGTACTGGTTCTCCAGCAGCTCGCCCACCGAACGGACGCGGCGGTTGCCGAGGTTGTCGATGTCGTCAACCTCGCCCTTGCCGTCCTTGAGGTTCACCAGCTCCTTGACCACGGCGAGGATGTCCTCGGTACGCAGCGTGGTGATGGTATCCTCGGCGTCGAGGCCCAGGCGCATATTCAGCTTCACGCGGCCGACGGCCGAGAGGTCATAGCGGTCGCCGTCGAAGAACAGGCCTTCGAACAGGGCTTCAGCGGTCTCGCGCGTCGGCGGCTCGCCAGGGCGCATCACGCGGTAGATGTCGGCCAGGGCATGGTCGCGGTCCGGGGCCTTGTCGGCCTTCAGGGTGTTGCGGATCCACGGGCCGGTGTTGATGTGGTCGATGTCGAGCAGCTCGATCCGGTCGATCCCGGCCTTGTCGAGCGCTTCCAGGTTCTCCGGCGTCACTTCGTCGCCGGCTTCGATCCAGATGCGGCCCGTGCTCTCATCGATAAGGTCGAGCGCGGAATAGCGGCCGAAGATTTCCTCGGTCGGGATCAGCAGCTGGGCAAGCCCGTCCTTTTCCGCCTTGTTGGCGGCGCGCGGGGAGATCTTTGTGCCAGCGGGGAAGATCACCTCGCCGCTCTTGGCGTCGACGATGTCGAAGGCCGGCTTGGCGCCGCGCCATTGCTCGACCACGAAGGGCACCTGCCAGCCGCCCTGGCCGCGCACCCAACTCACGGTCTCGTAGAAGTGGTTGAGGATGTCTTCGTCGCCCAGGCCCAGCGCGTGGAGCAGCGCGGTCACCGGCAGCTTGCGCTTGCGGTCGATGCGGACGTTGACGATGTCCTTGGCGTCGAACTCGAAGTCCAGCCACGAACCGCGGTAGGGGATCACGCGGGCGGCGAACAGGTACTTGCCCGAGGAGTGGGTCTTGCCGCGATCGTGGTCGAACAGGACGCCCGGCGAACGGTGCATCTGCGAAACGATCACGCGCTCGGTGCCGTTGATGAAGAACGTGCCGTTCTCCGTCATCAGCGGCATATCGCCCATGTAGACGTCCTGCTCCTTGATATCGAGCACGGAGCGGGTTTCAGTTTCCGAATCCACCTCGAACACGATCAGGCGCAGGGTCACCTTCATCGGGGCGGCATAGGTGATGCCGCGCTGGCGGCACTCGGTCACGTCGTACTTGGGCGGCTCCAACTCGTAGTGAACGAAGTCCAGCTCGGCGGTGCCGGCGAAGTCGCGGATCGGGAACACCGAACGCAGGGTCTTTTCGAGGCCCGAGACATAGCCCGTGGCCGGGTCCGACCTCAGGAACTGCTCGTAGCTTTCGCGCTGGACCTCGATCAGGTTCGGCATCTGCACCACTTCGTGGATGTCGCCGAAGATCTTGCGGATCCGCTTGGAGCGCGCGTTGCGCGCAGCCTGCACTTGGGGCTTGGTCGCCATGAGGGAGTCTTTGCCTCTTCTCGTGCGGCCGGACGAATTGCCGGCCAGAAAAATCATGCCACATACGCGATCGGTGGCCATGAACGCGAAACAGGCAGGCACGCGCACTCCCAGTGGGAGCCGCTACCCGCAGCAGATTCGCGTCGCATGAAAACCCGGAAAAGCTTCCTTCTTGGGCAGTTCCCGCGCACGAACCGCCTTGCTCGAAGCCTCCGAGCGAACGAACCCTATAGGCCTGCCGCCCCCCAAGGTCAACGCGGCGCCGCGCAATCCGGCGCATTTGCGGCCCGCTCCGGCCAGCGCTCACCCCAGCCAGCCCGATGCCGCCCGACGCCACCCCAGCGACCAATCCGCCGCGCATCGTTTTTCGATATTATCGATTGACGATAAGGTCGACTCCATGTATTGAAAAACGATAACGAACATATCGGAGATCGATCAATGCGCTCTGCCCTCCCCCGCCCGGCCTACCTCCTCGCCTTCGCCCTTGCCGCCGGCGTCAGCCAGTTGCTGTGGATCACCACCCTCGCCGCACCGGCCCTGGCCTGACCGCCATGAGCCCGGCCCTGAGGCGCTCGGTGGCCATTGCCATCTTGCTCCATGTCGGTGCAGTGATCTGGGCGGCGTCGCTGGTGTCCACCGGCGCCTGAATTCGCCGAACCTGAAATCGGTGAACCTGAAATCGCCGGGCCGGTATTCCCGGCCCCGCAGTCCCCACCGCCGCCCGACCGGAAAGATGCCCCGCATGGCCCGCCGCTACGACCCCCTGCTCTCCGCCGCCCGAACGCTCGTCACCATGTTGCTCGGGATGTGTGGTCTCGGCGCGATCGCGGCGGCGGCGGGCGCGCCGCTGATCCTGGCCTGGAAGCCGCAGGTGCTGGACTACCTCGCCCACCAGGCCGGCCACCCGCTGGACCCGCGCGTGGCCGGCGGCGTGGCCCTGCTGCTGCTGCTGGGCGCGGTGGTGCTGGCGCTGTCGGTCTATTTCCTGGTGCTGCTGCGCGGGATCATCGATTCGGTTGCCCGAGGCGAAACCTTCGCCGCGCCCAATGCCGCCCGGCTCGCGCGCATGGGCTGGCTGGCGGCCATCGTCGAGGCCGTGTCGATCCCGGCCGGGGCCGTGGCCTTCCCGATCAACCGCGCCATCGGCCACGATCGCCTCGAATTCGGCCTCTCGCCCGGGGTGATCCTGCTGGCCCTGGTCCTGTTCATCCTCGCCCGTGTGTTCCGCGAGGGCGCGAAGATGCGCGAAGAGCTGGAAGGCACCGTCTGATGGCGATCACCGTCAAGCTTGACGACCTGCTCCACGCCCGCCGGATGACCCTGACCGAACTGGCCGAGAAGGTCGACATCACCCTGGCCAACCTGTCGATCCTCAAGACCGGCAAGGCCAAGGCGATCCGCTTCTCCACGCTGGAGGCGATCTGCCAGGTGCTCGAATGCCAGCCCGGCGACCTGCTCGGCTTCCGCGCCAACTGACGCCGCGCGCGGCTCAGAACAGGCCCGGCACCAGCCGCCAGCGCACCCTCGCCATGTAGGCGGCATATTCGGCATCGCGCGAAAGCAGGCGCTCCTCGGCCAGGATCCGCAGGATCTGCGCCCACCAGCCGATGGCATAGATCACCACGTTGATCGGGCTGAACATCAGGATCAGCACGCCAAGGTGCACGAACAGGTAGCCCGCATACATTGGATGGCGAACGAAGCGGTAAGGACCGGTCAGCTTGATCCCGCGGTTGGCCGGCGCCACGCCGAACGAGCGACGCAGGATCAGCTTGGCCCAGGCCTGGACCAGGTTGCCGCCGATCGCCAGGAACACGCCCAGCGGCGCCAGGGCGGGAACCAGCGTCACCCCCGGGATGATCAGCAGGCCGGCGCAGGTCGCGGTGATCGCCAGCAGCCAGTCGCCCAGTTCCATGGAAAGCTTGTCGGTCGGCCGCCGGATCAGGGTGAAGATCGCCACCGCCGTCTCCGACAGCAGCAGCAGCGGGGCATAGGGATTGCCGGAAATTTCAACCCGCTGGACGAGGAAGATCCACAGGACGACAATCGCCACCTGCTCGATCCTGTCCATCACCCGCGGGCGGCACCAGAACGGCAGGGCGGCCACGGTCTCGATCGGCTTGGCACTCGCGGTCATCAGGTCCCCCACAGGTAGAACTGCGGAGGTGCCAGAACAGGGTTAAGGAAGGCCTAAGGAGGGCTGGCGGACGACGCCAGCCTCGCAAAACCTTGACTTCCCGCCCCCGCCCGCTAAAGGCCCGGGCCGACCGACCGGATTCGTCCGGCCTGTCATCCGTCCGAGACAGTTGGTGCAAGGGGTCTGCCCTTGCTTAATCTCCAGCCTAGACGGGGAAAAGAGATTCCAGTGCCCACGCCCGGCCCGCCGGTTTCGTGGTGCGTTTGCGCCCTTCCTCCCAGAGCAAGGCCGCTGCTCCTTCCCCCCTCAACGGACTCGCCCCGGCCGCCCAGGCTGCCGGGACAACGTAGCCGGTCGCCTGCTCGTCAGGCGATCATATGTGAAGGAGTAAGGCATGGATCGTTCGCAGAAAGCCGAATCGGTCGCATCGCTGAACGCGACTTTCGCAGAGGTCGGCGTGGTGGTGATCACCCGCAACCTCGGCATGACGGTGGCCCAGTCCACCGCCCTGCGCGGAAAGATTCGGGACGCGGGCGCGACCTACAAGGTTGCGAAGAACAGTCTTGCCAAGCTTGCCGCCAAGGACACGGCCTACGAAGGGATCAGCGATCTCTTCACCGGCCCGACCGCGATCGCCGCTTCGGTGGATCCGGTTGCCGCCGCCAAGGCCGTGGCCGAATTCGCCAAGACCACCGACAAGATCGAGATCGTCGGTGGCTCGCTGGGTTCGGTTGTCCTCAATGCCGATGGGATCAAGGCTCTCGCCACGATGCCGTCGCTGGACGAAATGCGCGCCAAGCTCATCGGTCTCGTCCAGGCCCCGGCCACGAAGATCGCCCAGCTTTCCACCGCTCCGGCGGCCAAGCTGGCCCGCGTCTTCCAGGCCTACGCCGACAAGGCCGCCTAAGACTGTTCGTAACGAATTCCCGGGCAGGGTTTCCCCTTGTCCGGCCCATCTATCAGGAGTGAAGCATCATGGCCGACATCGCCAAGCTTGTTGAAGAACTTTCGAAGCTGACCGTCCTCGAGGCGGCTGACCTTGCCAAGGCCCTCGAAGAAGCCTGGGGCGTTTCCGCCGCTGCCGCCGTTGCCGTGGCTGCCGCCCCGGCCGCCGCTGCCGAGGCTGCTGAAGAGCAGACCGAATTCGACGTCATCCTGACCGGCGACGGCGGGAAGAAGATCCAGGTCATCAAGGAAGTCCGCGCGATCACCAACCTCGGTCTGACCGAAGCCAAGACCCTCGTGGAATCGGCTCCGAAGGCGATCAAGGAAGCCGTCTCGAAGGCCGAGGCCGAAGAGATCAAGAAGAAGATCGAGGAAGCCGGCGGCACCGTCGACATCAAGTAATCTTCTTCGGGCTCACGCTCGAAAAGCAGGAAGGGCGGCTCCTCGCGGGGCCGCCCTTTCTCGTATCACTTGAGCGTCTTGAGCCAGGCGATCAGTTCGGCCCGCTTGGCCGGATCGCTCTGCCCCGCATAGGTCATCCGCGTGCCCGGAACCAGTCGCATCGGCCCCGCCAGCCACTTGTCGAGCGTGGCATCGTCCCAGGTCAGCCCCGAGGCCTTGAGCGCCGGGCTGAAGGCATAGCCGGCAATCTCGCCCGCCTTCGTCCCATAGACCCCGGCCAGGCTCGGCCCGATCCCGTGCTTGCCCGGCACCGGCGAATGGCACGCCGCACACTGGGCGAAAGCGGCCGGCGCGCCGGCCAGAGCGGATGCCGCGCCTGTATCCGCCGGCACCTGGCCCGCCGCGCCATTCGCGCCCGGTCCGGCCCCAGACCCGGCCCCAGACCCGGCCCCGGTCCCGACCTCGCCCCCGGCCGGCTGTTCGCCACTTCCGGCCTGCTCGCCACTACCGCAGCCCGCCAGGGCCAGGGCCAGGGCCAAAGCCAGGGCCGGGCCGGCCATGATCCCGGTCCGCAAGAATGTTCCTGCCATCGCCAAACCTCGTTCGTTGTCGCGGCCGCGCCGGCGCGGTCCGCTTCGCGCTCCCGACATTCCGCCAATCGCCCGCCCGGGGCAAGGTTCCGCAGGATCGGCCCCTTTCCCCGGCCGCGCCCACCGCCTAAGCCAGCCCGGTCCATGCCGGTTCCGCCCGCCCCCTCGCCCTTCCGCCGCGAACTGGCCACCACCCTGCGCCTGGCCGTGCCGCTGGTCGCGGCCAACCTGCTGCAGATGCTGGTCTATGCGATCGACGTGGTCTTCGTGGCCCGGCTCGGCAGCGCGGCCCTGGCGGCGGCCAGCCTTGCCACCAGCCTGTTCGGCCTCGTCACCTGGTGCCTGCTCGGCCTGACCGGCGCCTGTGCCCCGCTGATCGCCGCCCAGCTCGGCCGCCGTGCCCATGCGGTGCGCGAGATCCGCCGCTCGGCGCGAATGGCCCTGTGGCTCGCCCTGGCCAGCGCCCTGCCGGCCATGGCCCTGTTCGCCTGGGGCGAGCAGGTGCTGCTGCTCCTGGGCCAGAACCCCGACCTCGCCCGGCGCGCGGGCCAGTTCCTCGCCATCCTCGTCTGGGCGACGATCCCCAACCTGATGGCCGGCGTCCTGCGGACCGTCGTGGCCACGCTGGGCCGTCCGGTCCTGGCCACGGCGATCACCGCCCTGGCGATCCTGGTCAACGCGCTGGGTAACTATGCCTTCATCCATGGCCGGCTCGGCGCGCCGGCGCTCGGGCTTGACGGTTCGGCCGTGTCCACGGTGATCACCGCCTGCGCGATGCTGGCCGCCTATGCCGCCGTGCTGCGGCTTGACCGGCGCCTGGCGCGCTATCGCCTGCTCGGCCGGCTGTGGCGCCCGGCATGGGACCACTTGGCAGCCCTGCTCCGCATCGGCATCCCGGTTGCCCTCATCATCCTGGCCGAGGGCGGGCTGTTCGCCGGCGCCGCCTTCCTGATGGGCCGGATCGGGGAGGCCGAACTGGCCGGCCATACCGTGGCACTCCAGGTCGCCTCGATCGCCTTCCAGGTGCCCTTCGGGCTTGGCCAGGCCGCCACGATCCGGGTCGGCTATCACTACGGCGCCGGCGACCGGGCCGCGATCGGCCGCGCCGGGCGGGCCGCGCTGGTCCTCGCCTTCGGCTACATGGCCCTGCCTGCCGCGGCGATGATCCTGGCGCCCGGCGCGGTGATCGGGCTTTATGTCGACCTGTCCGCCCCGCAGAACGCGGCGATGATCGGCTTTGCCCGGCAGTATATCGTGGTGGCCGCGGCCTTCCAGCTGTTCGACGGCGCCCAGGCCGTGCTCGCCGGCGCCCTGCGCGGCCTCCAGGACACCCGCATCCCGCTGCTGCTGGCGCTGGCCGGCTACTGGCTGTTCGGCTTTCTCACCGCGATCACCCTCGCCTTCCTCACCCCGCTGGCAGGCTTGGGCGTGTGGCTGGGCCTGGCCGTTTCGCTGGTGGTTGTCGCCGCCCTGCTCGGCCGGCGCTGGCGCCAGCGCGAACGGCTGGGCCTCGTCCCGGCCTGATCCCCGCGGCACGTCGTCGCAAATTTTTTGCCGCACCGCCGCCTTGACGGCAGGTGAACCCCCACCCATATGCGCGGCGCTGGCACTCCTGTGGTGCGAGTGCCAAAATTCACAATCCACCTTCCAGAGAGGTAATTCGCATGACTTTCCGTCCGCTGCACGACCGCGTGCTGGTCCGCCGCGTTGAGGCCGAGGAAAAGACCGCCGGCGGCATCATCATCCCCGACAGCGCCAAGGAAAAGCCCGCCGAGGGCGAGATCGTCGCCGTGGGCTCGGGCTCCAAGGCCGAAGACGGCAAGGTGACCCCGCTCGACGTCAAGGCCGGTGATCGCGTCCTGTTCGGCAAGTGGTCGGGCACCGAGGTCAAGGTCGATGGTGAAGACCTGCTGATCATGAAGGAAAGCGACATCCTCGGCATCATCGGCTGAGCGAAGTCCTCCTTTCTCTCCCTATCCAGACATCTGAAGGAAAAGCACAATGGCTGCCAAGGACGTACGCTTTTCGCGCGACGCGCGCGAACGCATCCTCAAGGGCGTGGACATCCTCGCCGACGCGGTGAAGGTCACCCTCGGCCCCAAGGGCCGCAATGTCGTGATCGACAAGAGCTTCGGCGCCCCGCGCATCACCAAGGACGGCGTCACCGTCGCCAAGGAAATCGAACTCAAGGACAAGTTCGAGAACATGGGCGCCCAGATGCTGCGCGAAGTGGCCTCCAAGGCCAACGACGCGGCCGGTGACGGCACCACCACCGCCACCGTTCTGGCCCAGGCGATCGTGCGCGAAGGCATGACCTCGGTCGCCGCCGGCATGAACCCGATGGACCTGAAGCGCGGCATCGACATCGCCGTGACCAAGGTCGTCGAGAACCTGAAGGCCCGTTCGACCCCGGTCGCCGGCACCTCCGAAATCGCCCAGGTCGGCATCATCTCGGCCAATGGCGACACCGAAGTCGGCCAGAAGATTGCGGAAGCGATGGAGAAGGTCGGCAAGGAAGGCGTGATCACCGTTGAAGAGGCCAAGGGCCTCGAATTCGAGCTCGATGTCGTCGAAGGTATGCAGTTCGACCGCGGCTACCTGTCGCCCTACTTCGTGACCAACCCCGAGAAGATGGTCGCCGAGCTGGAAAACCCCTACATCCTCATCCACGAGAAGAAGCTCTCGTCGCTCCAGGCGATGCTGCCGATCCTCGAGGCCGTGGTGCAGTCGGGCCGTCCGCTCCTGATCATCGCCGAGGACATCGAGGGTGAGGCGCTCGCCACGCTCGTCGTCAACAAGCTGCGTGGCGGCCTGAAGATCGCCGCCGTCAAGGCGCCGGGCTTCGGTGATCGTCGCAAGGCCATGCTGGGCGACATCGCCACGCTGACCGCCGGCGAGATGATCTCGGAAGACCTCGGCATCAAGCTCGAGAACGTCACCCTCGGGATGCTTGGCCAGGCCAAGAAGATCACCATCGACAAGGACAACACCACCATCGTCGACGGTGCCGGTTCGGCTGACGAGATCAAGGCCCGGGTCGAGCAGATTCGCGCCCAGATCGAAGTCACCACCTCCGAGTATGACCGCGAGAAGCTCCAGGAGCGCCTCGCCAAGCTCGCTGGCGGCGTGGCCGTGATCAAGGTCGGCGGCGCCACCGAGGTCGAGGTGAAGGAGCGCAAGGATCGCGTCGACGACGCCCTCCACGCCACCCGCGCCGCGGTCGAGGAAGGCATCGTCCCGGGCGGCGGCACTGCCCTGCTCTATGCCACCAAGGCTCTCGAAGGCCTCAAGGGCGCCAACGATGACCAGACCAAGGGCATCGACATCGTCCGTCGCGCCATCCAGGCTCCGATCCGCCAGATCGCCGCGAACGCCGGCCATGACGGCGCCGTGGTCTCGGGCAACCTGCTGCGCGAGAACGACGAGAACCAGGGCTTCAACGCCGCGACCGACACCTACGAGAACCTGAAGGCGGCCGGCGTCATCGACCCGACCAAGGTCGTTCGCACCGCCCTCCAGGATGCGGCCTCGGTGGCCGGCCTGCTGATCACGACGGAAGCCGCGATCGCCGAGCGCCCCGAAGACAAGCCCGCCATGCCGCCCATGCCGGGTGGCGGCATGGGCGACATGGGCTTCTAAGGCCCAAGCGCTCAACCACGAACAAGGCGGGCCGGAGAAGCAATTCTCCGGCCCGTTTTGCATGGCGCGGCGCGCCCGGGCCGCCCCAGCCATCGCCCTGTCGCACGAATGTTGTATACACTCCCCTGAATAGTTTAGAGAAATGCAAGGGTATCGGGTGTAGGGTCTCTTCATGATGGCAGGAATCAAGTCTGGTTTTGGCCGAGTATTGGCCGTCGCCGCGCTGTTTGCCGGCGTGGCCATGCCGCTTGCTGCCGAAGCCAGCAGCCTTGAAGCCCAGTTCGACAGCGTGCTTGGCGCTGCCCCGCGCGCACCGCAGCCGGTATCGCGCGCGGCCGTGTCGGCCACCCGCTTCGATGCGGCGCGCGCCCAGGTCGCCACCAGGCCGGCGCCGGCAATTTCCCGGATGGCCTCGGGCGATGCGCTGGCCGTCCAGCTCGCCTCGCTGGCCACCAATTCGCAGGGGCGCATCGGCGTGGCCGCGCTTGATCTCGCCACCGGCCGCGCGGTCGGTGTGCTCGGCGACCAGCCCTTCCCGATGGCCTCCACCAGCAAGATCGCGATCGTCGCCACCTTCCTCGCCGGGGTCGACCAGGGCCGCTGGGGCCTGGACAATCGCTACCCGCTGATGGTGCCGCTGCCCTCGGCCAAGTTTTCCAGCGCGGTCGCCCCGGTTCGCCCCGGCGCGGAACTGACCGCGCTCGATCTGATCGAACGCGCCATCACCCGCAGCGACAATCACGCGACCGACGCCCTGCTCGCCGTGGTCGGCGGCCCCCAGGCTGTCACCCGCTGGGTCCACCAGAACACCGGCCTCACCGAGTTCCGGCTTGATCGCGACATCGCCACCCTCGTGCGCGACGATGGGGCGGTGAACCCGGCCTATACCGTGGACAAGCGCGACAGCATCACGCCTATCGCCATGACCCGCCTGCTGGCCGGCATCTACCAGGGCCAGTGGCTCAGCCCGGCGAGCCGCGACGTCCTGCTCGGCGCGATGAGCCGCTGCCTCACCGGCCGCAGCCGGATGAAGGCGCTCCTCCCCGAAGGCGCGGCGATCGGCCACAAGACCGGGACCCTGTTCAACACCGCCAGCGACGTGGGCTTCATCGAAACGCCCGATGGCCGCAAGCTGGCCGTGGCGATCTACGTCACCGGCCAGGGCGGCAAGCCCGAGCGCAATTCGCGCATCGCGCTGCTCGCCCGCACCATCTACGACGGCTACCGCGCCGACGGCACCCGCCAGTCCGCCCTGCGCTAAGCGCAGAATCCGCCCCACGAGTGGGGAGAGGGACCGCGCGAAGCGTGGTGGAGGGGGCTTGCGGCGCACCATCACAAGCGCCATCTCCCCGCCATGACCGATCCCGCCAGTCCCGCACCGCTCCGCAAACAGGGCCACCCCCGCGCCGTGGCTGCGCGCGCGAGGCGCCGCGCCGAGGCCGAAGCGGCGGGCGTGGATGCCGCCTTCATTTCCGACCTGGTCGAAGGCTTCTACGGCCGCATCCGCGCAGATGCCGTGCTGGGTCCGATCTTTGCCCGCCACATCGTTGACTGGGCGCCGCACCTAGACCGGATGAAGGCCTTCTGGCGTTCGATCCTGCACAACTCGGCCGAATTCTCGGGCAACCCGATGCAGCGCCACGCCGCGCTCCACGCCGCCGGCAGCCCGCTGGGGGAAGCCGAATTCGCCCGCTGGCTCGGTCTGTTCTACGCCACCTGCGATGACCTTGCAGCAAGCCGCGGGCTTGATCCGGCCGCCGCGCGGCAGGTGAGCGAACGGGCACGGATGATCGCCGACAGCCTGCTCACCGGCATCGCCACGCGCGAACACGGCCTCGCCGCGGCCCGCGCCGGCGATGGGCTGCCTCGACCGTGACGGGAGCGCGTTAGCGTTCCCGGGCGTGTTCGCCGGCTTCCGCCGATGCCGCCTTGCCCATCTGGTTCGCCCGGCTGGCGGCGCTGTCGGCGGCATCCGAAGCCCTCGCGCCGCCTGCCTTGAGCGTGCGGGCGGCATCGTCGGCCGCTTCGGACGCCTTGGCGCCCAGATCCTTGGCCGCGCCGGCAATCGCATCGCCGGCCTTGGCGGCATTGGTCGCCGTGTCGGAGGCGGCGGCATCGACGGCGTTCCTGCTGGCATCCTCAGTGTTCTTCGAGCATCCGGCCGTGGTGAGGGTGATCGCGGCGAAGGCGAGAATCAGGATCGGCTTGGGCATGGGGTTGGCTCCCGCAGGGCAAAGGATCGCCCCACCAATGCCGCTTGCCCCACCCGGTTCCCCCGGCCAGTTCTCCCGGCCGGTTCCCGCGGCCAGTTCCCGCGGCCAGTTCCCCCGCCTGGTTCATCCGGTCCTGGTCACTCGGTCCGGCGCCGCCGCTTCAAGTTCGGCGGCTCGATTCCCCCGCCGGGCCAATGCCACCGCCGCGCCTGCCGGGGGCAAAAGAAAAGGGCGCGCGAGCCGTGCTCGCGCGCCCTTTCCGAAACTTGCCGTAAAGGCAAGATTACATCTTGGCGGCTTCGGTCGAAGCTTCCGTGGCAGCTTCCGTAGCAGCTTCGGTGCCAGCGTCGGCCGGAGCGGCTTCGGTGGCTTCGGCAGCGGTTTCGGTGGCTTCCGGAGCGGCTTCTTCACCCTTGCAGGCCGAGAGAGCGAACACGCCAGCGGCGGCAGCAGCAGCCAGAACGATCTTGCGCATGAAACTAATCCTTGATCAGCGAGTGGACCACGCCCGGCCCCGCCCGCTCAACCGGCCATGAACTGGCCTGATCAGCATATGCGAAAACCGTGCGGAAAGCCTACCGCGACAGTAGACTTCGCACGTCAAATATCCGCGACTGCCCGGCGATGCAAGCGCTACTCGCTCCGCCGATGGTCGAATCACGCCAATCGGGCGCTTTTCCACCATGTTGCCCACCAGTTAGCGACCAATTGTGGCAAGCAGATGGCGAAGGAAAGGCCGGCCTGCCCCTTTCCCGGCCCCATTCCCGGCCCCGATCCCGGTCCCATGCGCGCTCCGGCAGGCGGCGCGCTTGCGGCACTGGCGCGCGGGCCGCAGGCTGCTAGGAAGGCGCACATGGACGCCAAGCAGCATCTCTACCTCGTCGACGGTTCGGCCTATATCTTCCGCGCCTATCACCGCCTGCCGCCGCTGACCAACCCCGCCGGAACCCCGGTCGGCGCGGTCTATGGCTATACGACGATGCTGTGGAAACTGGCCCAGGATCTCCACGAGGCCGATGGCCCCACCCACCTCGCGGTCATCCTCGACAAGGCCGGGACCTCGTTCCGCAACGCCATGTACGACCAGTACAAGGCCAACCGCCCGCCCGCGCCCGAGGACCTCGTCCCCCAGTTCCCGCTGATCCGCGATGCCACCCGCGCCTTTTCGCTGGCCTGCATCGAGGAACCCGACCTGGAGGCCGACGATGTCATCGCCTCCTACGCCCGCGCCGCCGCGCGGGCCGGCTGGGACGTGACGATCGTCTCCTCCGACAAGGATCTGATGCAACTGGTCGGCCGGTGCAACGACCCTGCAAGCGGGGTGCAAGGCGGCCGTATCGATATGCTGGACACGATGAAGAACCAGCGCATCGACATTCCCGAGGTGGTCGAGAAATTCGGCGTCGGCCCGGAGCTGGTCGGCGATGTCCTGGCGCTGATGGGCGATTCGGTCGACAACGTGCCCGGCATCCGCGGCATCGGTCCCAAGACCGCGACCAGGCTGATCCAGGAGCACGGCAGCCTCGAGGGCACGCTGGCCGCGGCGCCGGCGATGAAGCCCGGCAAGCTGCGCGAGAGCCTGATCGAGCAGGCCGAGATGGCCCGCCTGTCGCGCCGGCTGGTGGCGCTCAAGGAGGATTGCCCGCTGCCGGTGGCGCTGGAGGACTTCCGGCTGGGCGTGATCCCGCGCGATCCACTTGCTGCCTTCCTTGCCGAACATGGCTTCACATCGTTGCTCCGGCGGCTCGATGGCGGGCAGGCCGCGCCGGGGCCGAAGACCCAGCTCCATCCGGGCAAGCCGCAGACCGCTGGCGCACCCGCCGCGCCGGCCGGGGCGCAGCGCGAACGGCCGACCTTTCCGGCGGTGGACCTGGCCGCCTACGAATGCGTGCAGAGCGCCGAGCGGCTGGCCCACTGGATCGAGCGCGCCCTTGCCGCGCGGCTGGTGGCGGTGGATACCGAGACCAGCCACCTCGATGCGATGCGGGCCGAGCTGGTCGGCATCAGCCTGGCGCTTGGACCCAACGATGCCTGCTACATTCCGCTCGGCCACGGCGGGGCGGATATGTTCTCGGAGCGGCCCCCGCAGGTGGACAAGGCCGCAGCCCTGCGCCTGCTGAAGCCGCTGCTGGAAAGCGATGCGGTGCTCAAGGTCGGCCAGAACATCAAGTACGACCTCACCGTGCTGGCCCGCGCCGGAGCGGCGGTGGGCGGCATCGCGGTCGCTCCGATCGACGATACGATGATCCTCTCGTTCGATCTCGATGCTGGCCGGAGCGAGGACGGGATCGGTGGCGGACACGGGATGGACGAGCTGGCCATGCGCCACCTTGGCCACACCACGATACCGTTCAAGGAGGTTTGCGGCACCGGCAAGAAGGCGATCCCCTTCTCCGAAGTCCCGCTTGACCGCGCCACGCACTATGCGGCCGAAGATGCCGACGTGACCTGGCGCCTCCACAAGGTGCTCAAGCCCCGCCTGGCCGAGGAAGCCGCCACCCGCATCTACGAGCGGGTCGATCGCCCGCTGATCCCGGTGGTGGAACGGATGGAGCGCCACGGCATCAAGGTCGATCGGGAGCGGCTGGCCCGCCTCTCGGGCGAGTTCGCCGAGGCGATCCGCGCGCTGGAGGGCGAGATCCATGGCCTGGCCGGCCAGGAGTTCACCATCGGCAGCCCCAAGCAGCTGGGCGAGATCCTGTTCGACAAGCTGGGCTACAAGGGCGGGCGCAAGGGCAAGTCGGGCCAGTATTCCACCGACCAGGCGATCCTCGAAGGGCTGGCCGGCCAGGGCGCCCAGGTGGCCGGCAAGGTGCTGGACTGGCGCCAGCTCGCCAAGCTCAAGTCCACCTATACCGATGCCCTGCAGGCCGCGATCCACCCCGAGACCGGCCGGGTCCACACCAGCTACAGCCTGGTCGGCGCGCAGACCGGGCGGCTTTCCTCCACCGATCCCAACCTGCAGAACATCCCGATCCGCACCGAGATCGGCCGCCAGATCCGCGAGGCCTTCGTGGCCGAGCCGGGCAATGTCCTGCTGGCGGCGGACTACAGCCAGATCGAACTGCGGCTCGCCGCCCACATGGCCGACGTGCCCGAACTGAAGGAGGCCTTCGCCGCCGGCGAGGACATCCACGCCCGCACCGCCCGCGAGATGTTCGGCCTGGTTGACCGCGACACCCGCGCCCGCGCGAAGACCATCAACTTCGCCATCCTCTACGGCATCAGCCGCTGGGGGCTGGCCGGGCGGCTGGGCGTGAGTTCCGACGAGGCCCAGGCCATGATCGACCGCTATTTCGAGCGGTTCCCCGGCATCCGCCGCTATATCCACGCCACGCTGGAAGGCGTGCGCGAGCGCGGTTTTTCCGAAACCCTGTTCGGCCGCAAGACCTGGTTCCCCCGGATCGGCGCCAGCAATCCCAACGAGCGCGCCGGCTCCGAACGCGCCGCGATCAACGCCCCGATCCAGGGCACCTGCGCCGATATCATCAAGCGTGCGATGGTCCGCATGATGCCCGCGCTGACCGATGCCGGCCTTGGCCACGTGCGAATGCTGCTCCAGGTCCACGACGAACTGGTGTTCGAGCTGCCGGAAAGCGATGCGGCCGCCGCCGCCCCGGTGATCGAGCGGGTCATGGCGGAAGCCGCGCTGCCTTCCGTGAAGCTCGACGTGCCGCTCGGCATCGAGATCGGGACGGGGCCGAACTGGGGCGCGGCGCACTGATCGGGCGCCAGCTGCGGCCAAATGCGTTGGACAGCCAGGGACTTGTCCGTAATCTGCCTCCCATGGACGGCATCGATCAGGTTGCGCCCGGGCGGCACCGCGGCCCGCGCCTGCCCACCCTGCTGCTGCTCGGCTTCGTCGCCGCGGCCCTGATCGGCGCGGTCGCGCTGATGTGGCAGACGGTGGCGGCCGAACGCTCGCAGCGCGCCCAGGCGGCGCGCACCAATGCCGTGCTGGTCGCCGTGCGCGACATCATGCGGACCGCGACCAATGGCGAAACCGGCCAGCGCGGCTACCTGATCACGCTCGACCGGCGCTACCTTGGCCCCTATGTCGCCGCCCGCGCCCGCTATCGCCCCGAGCTCCAGCGCCTGCGCGCGCTGATCGGCACCGACCTTTCCCCCCGCCAGCGCGAGCTGCTGGACCAGATCGAGACCCTCGACGAGGCCCGCTTCGCCGAACTGTCCGAAACGGTGGCCCTGATCGCGGGGGGCGACCTGCTTGAAGCCCGCCGCCGGGTGCTGACCGACGAAGGGCAGGACGTGATGGAGCGCCTGCGCCGCGCGGTGGGCGAGCTGGAAGAGCTGGAGTTCGCCTCGCTGCGCCATTCCAGCCAGCGCGCGGAAGCAGCCGAGGCGCGGCTGGTGCCCCTGCTGGTCGGCCTGCTGGCGATGATCCTGCTGGTGCTGGGCCTGGGCCTGACCCAGGTCATCCGTGCCGCCGATGCCGAGGCCCGGGCGCAGGGCGCCGCCGAACTGGGCCGCGCCCGCGACCGGGCGGACCTGCTGGCCCACGAGCTCAACCACCGGGTCAAGAACCTCTTCGCGGTGGTGCTGGCCATCGTGAAGATGAGCGCGCGCGACGCGCCCGAGGCCCGCCCCGTGATCACCAGGATCACCGAGCGCATCCACGCCCTGCTCACCGCCCATGAGGTTACCCAGGGAACCTCGGCCCATCGCAGCGCCAACCTGGTTGACCTGGTGGAAACGGCGCTGCGCCCCTACCGGTCGGACGAGAACCGCGCGATCATCGACGGCCCGCGGGTCGACCTGCCCGAAACCGCCGTGGTCCCGCTGGGCCTGATGCTCCACGAATTGACCACCAACGCGGTCAAATATGGCGCCTGGTCCCGCCCCGATGGAACCCTGGTGGTGCGCTGGGAGCGCGTCGACGGGCGGCTGCGGCTTGACTGGGTGGAGCAATGCCCCCCGCCTGAAGGCCCGTCGCCCGATGGGCCATCGCCGGCCGAACCCGGCCACCGCGGCTTCGGCGCCGCGCTGATCGACGGCTCGGCCCGCCAGCTTGGCGGAACCATCGAACGCCGCTTCACCCCCGGCGGAATTGCCGTGCGGATCGACCTACCGCTGGCCGAGTGAGCCTCGGCGATTGCCCTTGCCCCTCCCTGCCCCTAACCAGAGCGCCATGTCGCTGCCCCATGCCCCCGGCCTCGGCCAGTTCCTCCTCGGCGATCTCCCGCGCGCGCTGATCGCCGGCGGCATCGCCATCGCGGTGGCCCTGGCGATCCATTTCGCCCTGTTCCGCGCACTGGTCCGGCTGGCGCGGATGTCGCACCTTGAATCCGATGCCATCGTGGTGGAACGCCTGCGCGGGCCGTTCCGCTGGGCCTTGCTGGCGCTGGCGATCGAACTGGCCGGCGAAAGCTCGGCGCTGGTGGCGCGGGTCTGGGGCGCGGTCGACCGGTTCCTGATCCCGGCCCTCCTGGGATGGATCGCGCTGCGGCTGGTGCGCGCCTATGCTCTGGCGGTCGACAGCCGGGCGCGGCTGGAGGAGGATACCCTCGCCGCGCGCAGCCGCCGCACCCGCATCGCCATCCTCTCGCGCTCGGCCCGCTTCGTGATCGTGTTCATCACCGTGGCGCTGATGCTGCTGTCGATCCCGGGGGTCCGCAATGTTGGCGTGACGCTGATCACCTCGGCGGGCCTTGCCGCCCTCGCGGTGGGCGCGGCGGCCCAGCCGGCGCTCAAATCGCTGATCGCGGGCATCCAGATGGCGCTGACCGAGCCGATCCGGATCGACGACCACGTGGTGATCGATGGCGAGGCCGGCCGGGTGGAGGACATCCGCATGACCTACGTGGTAATACGGACCGGCGACCAGCGCCGCCTGATCGTGCCCACCGCCCGCTTCCTTGATACCACCTTCCAGAACTGGACGCGGGTGGGCGGCGGGATCACCGGATCGGTGCTGCTGCCGGTTGCCCCCGGCACGGCGATCGCGCCGATCCGCGCCGCCTATGAAGGCATCCTCGGCCATCGCCCGGAATGGGACAAGCGTTCGGGCGCGCTCCAGGTTTCGGCCTCGTGGATCGACCGGATCGAGTTGAAGCTGGTGATGAGCGCGGCCGACCCCGCCGCGCTCGCCACCCTGCAACTCGCCGTGCGCGAGGAAATGCTGGAATGGCTGCGGGTGGAGATGCCGGAGGCGGTGCGGCCACCCGCCGCGGCCGAGTAGAGCCTGCTCCGCCTAGGTGGACGCAGCGCCAGCCGGCAGGCGCGCGCGCAGCCATCGCCGGGCCGGTTCGTCGATCGTCCGGTCAACCAGCGCCGCCCACACTAGAAGCGCCACGACCAGCGCCAGCGTGGTCGGCAATGGCCCCAGCCCGAGCACGCCATCGTGCACGCCCTGCCACTTCAGCAGCGGCACGTGGATGCAGTAGAGCGGGTAGGAAATCCGGCCAAGCAGGTCATGAAGGCGCGGGGCACGCGGCTCAAGCGTGGCGCCGGCCAGCACCAGCAGCGGAAAGGCGACGAGGACCGCGAGGATATCCCCTGTCGCCGTATTCCCGGGATAGAGCAGCGCGCCCCCCAGGACGACAAGGGGCAGAAGATCGGCCCCGCGCCCCCGGATGCGCGCCAGCGGCGTGCGGGCCAGAACGACGCCGATCAGGAAGGCGGTGAAGGCCCGCGCGAAGCCCCAGCCAAAGGTACTCCAGCCCGCGCCGAGATCGGCCGTGCCGTGCGCCGCGATCCCCCAGGCCAGCCATGCCGCCCCGCCAATCGCCAGCAGGGCAAGCTGCGCCCGCGACAGGCGCACAAGGCCGGCCGCATAGATGAGGTTGACCGCCAGCTCGAAAAACAGCGACCAGTAGGCGCCATCGAGCGGAAACAGCAGCCAGCTTGCCGGATCGCGGCCCAGCGGCGGGGAAGGCAGGAAGGCGAGGTTGGGCAGGCTCAGCAGCAGGTCCCCCGCCAGCCGCGGATTCGGCGCTGCGGCCAGCGAGGCGAGGACCGAGAGGAGCGACAGCGCCAAGCCCAGCAGGAAGGCCGGATAGAGCCGGATCAGGCGCAACTGCAGGAAGCGGGGCAGACCCAACCCGCCGTCCAGCCGCGCGCGATAGGTGCGATCGATCACGAACCCGCTGAGCAGGAAGAACAGGTCAACCGCCAGGTAGCCGCTTGCCAGGATGGGCTTGCCCCCCGGCGCGGCATGGTACAGCACCACCGCAATGGCCGCGACGCCCCGGATTCCATCCAACGTGTGGTATCGCCCTGCGTCCTGCCCCATGCCCGCGCCTTCCCTTGCCCTGGCATGACCCTAGGGCCGCCGTGGCCGGGCGCAAGCCGGGACGGCGCCGGAGCAGGAGCGCGCCGGCTCAGCCGTGTTTCTTCTCCCGCGTGGGCTGGACCATGCCGGGGGAGAGGAAGCCGACCGGGGCGATCTGGGCGGCGCGGCGCTTCAGTTCGCCTTTCATCCGGCCATATTCCTCTTCCATCTCGGCGGTGACCGTGGCGCGGCTGTCGGCCAGCGCCTCGGCAAAGTCGGCGGCGGTGACCGTGCCGACCTCGCGGCCCATGCGGCGGATCGCGGTGAGGCCGGCGCGGCGGACCACGTCTTCCAGGTCTGCGCCGGTGAACCGGTCGGTCTCGCGGGCGACAGCCTTCAGGTCGACGTCGGCGGCGAGCGGCATCCGGGCGGTGTGGATCCTCAGGATATGCTCGCGCCCGGCCTCGTCCGGGGTGCCGACATAGACCAGTTCATCGAACCGGCCCGGGCGCAGCAGCGCCGGATCGACCAGGGTGGGCCGGTTGGTCGCCCCGATCACCACCACGCTCTGCAGTTCCTCCAGACCGTCCATTTCCGCCAGGATGGTGTTGACCACCCGCGCGGTGACCGCCGGTTCGCCCATGCCGGCGCCGCGCGCGGGAACCAGGCTGTCGATCTCGTCGATGAACACCACGCAGGGCGCCACCTGGCGGGCGCGGGCGAACAGCCGGCTGATCTGCTGCTCGCTCTCGCCATACCACTTGGAGAGAAGGTCGGACGACTTGATCGAGATGAAGTTGGCCTCGGCCTCCTTGGCCACCGCCTTGGCGAGCAGGGTCTTGCCGGTGCCGGGTGGGCCATAGAGCAGGAAGCCCTTGGCCGGGCGGATGCCAAGGCGATGAAAGGCCTCGGGATTCCTGAGCGGCAGTTCCACGCCCTCGCGCAGGCGCTCCTGCGCCTCGCCAAGGCCGCCGACATCGCTCCAGCCGATGTTCGGCACCTGGACCATCACCTCGCGCATGGCGCTGGGCTGGACGCGCTTGAGCGCTTCGAGGAAATCGTCGCGAGTCACGCACAGGGTATCCAGCACGTCCTGCGGGATGGTCTGCGCCTCGAGATCGAGCTGGGGCATGATCCGCCGCACCGCCTCGATCGCCGCCTCGCGGGCAAGCGCGGCGAGATCGGCGCCGACGAAGCCGTGGGTGGTGCGCGCCAGTTCATCCAGGTCGACCCCGGCGGCCAGCGGCATCCCGCGGGTGTGGATGCCCAGGATCTCGCGGCGCCCGCTCTCGTCCGGCACGCCGATGACGATCTCGCGGTCGAACCGGCCGGGCCGGCGCAGCGCCTCGTCGATCGCATCGGGCCGGTTGGTGGCCGCGATCACCACGATGTTCGAGCCGGAATGCAGCCCGTCCATCAGGGTGAGCAACTGGGCGACCAGCCGCTTTTCCGCCTCGCCGTGGACCTGTCCGCGCTTGGGCGCGATCGAATCGATCTCGTCGATGAACACGATCGACGGGCTTTCGCGCGCGGCCTCCTCGAACACGTCGCGCAAGGCCTTCTCGCTCTCGCCATAAGCCGAGCCCATGATCTCGGGGCCGTTGATGGTGAAGAAGCTGGCCTCGCTCTCATTGGCCACGGCACGGGCGAGGCGGGTCTTGCCGGTGCCCGGCGGGCCATGGAGCAGCACGCCCTTGGGCGGATCGACGCCAAGTCGGGTGAACAGCTCGGGATAGCGCAGCGGCAGTTCCACCATCTCCCGCAGCTGGCGGATAGTATCGCCCATCCCGCCAACGTCGTCATAATTGACATCGGCCCGGGCGGTGCGCGGCTCCTCGAACTCCTCGCGCAGCTCAACCTCGGTGGCCTCGTCGATGTGGACGATGCCCTTGGGCACGGTGCTCACCACCGAGAGGCGGATTTGCGTGAGCGCATAGGCCGGGGCGTTGAACATCCGCGCGATCTGCGGCGGCATATCGCGCACCTGCTGCTGCCCGGCCGTGGCGACGAGATCACCGGCGAGCAAGGGCCGCTGGAAGAAGTTGCGCTTGAGCGCCTGGGCCGGGCCTTGCAGGCGCATATCCTTCTGGGCGGGAGCAAAGACCACGCGCTGCGCCGGGCGGCTTTCGGCCCGCCGGATGGTCACGTGCTCGCCCGAACCCACTTCGGCATTGGCGCGCTGGAGCCCGTCGAGCCGGATCACCTGAAGCCCTTCGTCCTCGGGATAGGCCAGCACGGCACGCGCCGCGGTGATCCGCTTGCCGGCGATCTCGATCACGTCGCCCTCGGTCACGCCGATCTCGGCCATGGCCGACTTCGGCAGGCGAGCAATGCCATGGCCGCTCTCCTCCTGCCGCGCCGCCGCCACCTGCAACCGGGCCGTGCGCTCCACGGCGCCCGCGGGTGCTGCCTCTGCCATGATCCGTGATCCCCTTTCCTGCGGACGGCCTCGCCCGCCTCACGCATCAGCTAGGAACGCGCCTGCCGGATTGCAAAGGGGCCGGAAGCGGAACGTGCGGGCCGGCGGTTCGATCCGCGCAGGGGAATGCGCCGGAACAGCCGCGCGAACGCGGCCTGGAACGGGGCCGGGAACAGGAGGCAAAAAAAGGGCCCGGTCGTTGCCGACCGGGCCTTGGAAGTTTTGGGAGAGGATGCCTGAAAGGCCCGTCCCTTATGTTGGTGACTCGGGTTTTGTGCAAGTGCGAAATGCGTGGCGCTAATTGCAAAATATGCAATCATAGGCAAAAATGGCGCAAATCCGCGCAAATACAGGAGCTTCCGGCAAGGTCGACCGATCCACCAAGCCACGCCCGGTCCATGCAGTGTGCACTGCAAAATCTAGCTGCCCTGCATATCAACCAGCGAATCATCCGCAACAAGGCCCGCATGGGGCCACGCGAGAGAGCCGGATCAGTGGGCGAGCAGCAGCGCCGGCCCGGCGGGTTCATCGAGGAAGAACCGCGTCACCCCGCCGAACAGGAACTCGCGCAGTCGGCTGTGGCGGAAGGCGCCCATCACCAGCAATTGCGGCTGGAGCAGGCCCAGTTCGCGCGCGATCGTTTCCTGCACCGCGCCGACCCGCTCCACCACCTTCAGCTCGGCCTTGATCCCGTGGCGCGAAAGATAGGCAACCGCATCGGTGGCGGGGAAATCGGCGGATGCGTTTTCCACGGTGATCACGCTCACCTCGGCATCGCCCAGCAGCGACACGGCCGAACGCAGCGCCGTGGCCGCCTCGACGCTGCCATCCCAGGCCACGGCCACGCGCGTCAGCGGGAAGGTGAGCGTTTCCTCGGCGTTGACCGCCAGGACCGGGCAGCGCACCGCCAGCGGCAGGTCGCTCGCCAGCGCCTCGCGCCGGGCGACCACCACCAGGTCGGCCAGCCGGGCGGAATCGGCCAGGGCATCGATCGGATCGCGTTCGGCCCGCACGACGTCGCAGCGCACGTCGCCGCGGGCCAAGTGGCTGTCGATCTCGCGGGCGAAAGCATCGTCGCCGGCGATGGCATCCTTGAGCGCGTCGGTGGCGACGAAGCCACCGCCCAGCCCGTCCACCGCGACATAGCGACTGACCGGCGTATCAACCAGCAAGGTCAGGTGCCCCCGGGTCATCCGTGCCAGCGACAGGGCGGTATCGATCCTGGCCCGTCCGGCGGGACCGGCTTCGGCGTGAACCAGTATGGAGCGCATCGGCCTTACTCCCAATCGTGGTGATCATGCTCTTTGCGGCTGGAGGCGCAATTTAGCCATGATCTGAATCAATTGCACTTTAATTCCGGCCAGTTGCCCCCGCCCGCCCGGCCCCCGCTCAGCCCCCGGCCCGCCTTTGTGCGCCCGCAAACAAGTTGCGTGACAGATCATGCTGCACTGCATTAAAAAGCATTCCTGTCCGCCCCCGGTTGCCCGGGCCGCGGAATCTGGAGGGTTCACGTGAACAAGGTCTACCCCGATGCCCGCGCCGCGCTTGATGGCCTGCTGCGCGATGGGATGCTGATCGCCAGCGGCGGCTTCGGCCTTTGCGGCATTCCCGAACGCCTGCTCGATGCCCTGCGCGATTCCGGGGTGAAAGACCTGACCTTCGCCTCCAACAATGCCGGGATCGACAACGAAGGCATCGGCAAGCTCCTGCGGACCCGCCAGGTAAAGAAGATGATCGCCTCCTACGTGGGCGAGAACAAGGAGTTCGAGCGCCAGTACCTTGCCGGCGAACTGGAGGTCGAGTTCTGCCCCCAGGGCACGCTGGCCGAGCGGATGCGCGCGGGCGGCGCCGGCATCCCGGGCTTCTACACCAGGACCGGCGTCGGCACGCTGGTCGCCGAGGGCAAGGACGTGAAGAGCTTCGACGGGGAGGACTATATCCTCGAACGCGGGATCGTCGCCGACCTGGCGCTGGTGAAGGCGTGGAAGGCCGATACCACCGGCAACGTCGTCTTCCGCAAGACGGCGCGCAACTTCAACGTGCCGGTCGCCACCTGCGGCAAGGTCTGCGTGGTCGAGGTGGAGGAACTGGTCGAGCCCGGCGCGCTCGATGCCGATGCGATCCACCTGCCGGGCGTCTATGTGCAGCGCATCGTGGTGGGCAGCCCCTACGACAAGCGAATCGAATTCCGCACCGTGCGCGAAGGGGAGCCCGCCTGATGTCCGAACACTCAAAGGGCTGGACCCGCGACCAGATGGCCGCCCGCGCCGCGCAGGAACTGCGCGACGGCTACTATGTGAACCTGGGCATCGGCATCCCCACCCTGGTCGCCAACCACGTGCCCGCCGGGATCACGGTCACCCTCCAGTCGGAGAACGGGATGCTGGGCATCGGCCCCTTCCCGACCGAGGACGAGGTTGACGCCGACCTGATCAATGCCGGCAAGCAGACCATCAGCCAGTTGCCCCATTCGGCCTATTTCGACAGCGCGGCCTCCTTTGCCATGATCCGCGGCGGCAAGATCGATCTTACCGTGCTGGGCGCGATGGAAGTGGCCGAGAACGGCGACATCGCCAACTGGATGATCCCGGGCAAGATGATCAAGGGCATGGGCGGGGCGATGGACCTGGTTGCCGGGGTGAAGAAGATCATCGTGGTGATGGAGCACTGCGCCAGGGACGGGACGCCCAAGTTCATCCCCGCCTGCACCCTGCCGCTGACCGGCGTGGGCGTGGTCGACATGATCGTGACCGACATGGCCGTGTTCCAGCGAACCGACAAGGTCAGCCCCTTCCGCCTGATCGAATGCGCGCCGGGCGTGACCGCGGCGCTGGTTCGGGAAAAGACAACGGCGCACTACACGGAGTGAGCGGGCCGGCCCTGGTGGCGGCACGCTCGGCGCAACCATCGCCGACACGCCTTGCCACCCGCCGCGCGGCCCCACATAGTCCCGGGCAAACACACAGGCCCGGAGACCTTGCATGACCGACCTTGCCCAGATCCCGCTCAGCCGCATCGACGGCCGGCCGGACAGCCTCGCCGCCCATGCCGGCAAGGTCCTGCTGGTGGTCAACGTCGCCAGCAAATGCGGCCTCACCCCGCAATACGAAGGGCTGGAACGGCTTTACGAGGCCAACAAGGATCGCGGCCTCGAGGTGCTGGGTTTTCCGGCCAACGATTTCGGCGCGCAGGAGCCCGGCACCCACGACGAGATCGTGGAATTCTGCAAGCTCAACTATGGCGTGAGCTTCCCCCTGTTCGCCAAGGCCGATGTCACTGGCCCGGCCAAGCAGCCGCTCTATGCCGCACTCACCGCTGCCCGGCCCGGCAAGGTCGGCCCGGCGGCCGAATTTCGCGCCCAGCTCAAGGGCTATGGCATGACCCCGACCGAGGATCCCGAAGTGCTGTGGAACTTCGAGAAGTTCCTGATCGCGCGCGATGGCTCGGTGGTGGGCCGCTTCGCGCCGGGCGTCACGCCCGACGATCCGGCGCTGGTCGCCGCGATCGAGGCGGAATTGGCGCGCTAGACCACCGGAACCCCGCCCCGCCCTTGCCCGTTCTGTTCGCGTCGGTGCGCCTTCGTGCCGGCGCGGGGCTGCCGGGCCGCCATTTGCCAGGGGATTGCCGTGGCTGCATCGGGTGAAGCATCAGGAAGCACGGCCGGCGGAGCCTTGCGCGACCGCTATCTCGACGTGCTCGCCTCGGTCTATCTCTACAACGAGCATCGCGGCTATACCGCGCTCGACCGGGTGATCGCGGCGGTGCGGCGCTGTTGCCCGGACGAGCCGGACTTCCTCGCCGAAGTGCTTCGCCACCGCGCCGATGAGCACAAGCACTACCATATGTTCCGCCGCTGGTTCGAGCGGGCCGGGCGGATGCCGCTGGCGATGGACCGCCGCGTCGGCCACATCGACCGCTTCATCCTGCGCGTGTTCGGCTGCCCGATCGACGCGCTCGACACCGAAACGGTCGCCGCCAGTCCGGCCGAGTTCGAGAAGCTGTGCCGGGTGATCATGCTCACCGAGCAGCGCGGCTACCGCCAGGTGGAAATCCTGCTCCGCAACGGCTGGGTCCGTTCCGATCCGGTGATGACCCGCATCTTCGAGATCGTCCACCGCGACGAGCCGGGCCACTTCCTGCCCTACCGGCACTGGCTGGAGCGGCGCGGGCGGGCCACGGCGCGCTGGCGGGAAAAGTGGACCGACTTCTGGATCCACCGCGCCCTGCTCTTGGGCCGCATCCCCGCCCTGTTCCTCGATCCGGCCCTGCCCCGGCTGGACCGCTGGCCGCACGAGGCCGACGGAGAAGCTGCGGCCTAGCTCCCCCGCTCACCCCGAGCGTGTCGAAGGGTTTGGCCCCGGTTCAGGCCGAAGTCGCCGCCGGCGCCAGCGCCGCCTTGAGCGCGTCGGCAAGGTCGGTGCGCTCCCACGGGAACAGGTCGCCCTCGGCCTTGCGGCCGAAGTGGCCATAGGCCGCGGTGGTGCCGTAGATCGGCTTGTTCAGCCCCAGCCCCAGGCGGATACCCTTGGGGGTCAGCCCGCCAAGCCTGGCTTCCGCGACCCTGGCGATGGCCTGTTCGAGCACGGCATCGTCCACGGCCCCGGTCTCGTGGGTGTTCACGTAGAGCGAGAGCGGGCGGGCCACGCCGATCGCATAGGCGAGCTGGATCGTGCAGCGCGTGGCGAGGCCCGCGGCCACTACGTTCTTGGCCAGATAGCGCGCGACATAGGCCGCCGACCGGTCGACCTTGGTCGGGTCCTTGCCCGAGAACGCCCCGCCGCCGTGCGGCGCGGCGCCGCCGTAGGTATCGACGATGATCTTGCGCCCGGTCAGGCCCGCGTCGCCGTCCGGCCCGCCGATGACGAAGCTGCCAGTGGGATTGATGTGCCAGGCGGTGCGCCCGGTCACCCAGCCGGCCGGCAGGATTTCGCCAACCACCCGCTTCACGTAGGCGTGCAGCTCGGCCTCGCCGGCGCCGCTGTCATAGCCTTCCTTGTGCTGGGTCGAGACGACGATCGCGGTCGCCTCCACCGGCTTGCCGTTCACGTAGTGCAGCGTCACCTGGCTCTTGGCATCGGGTTCGAGGAAGGGCGCCGCCCCGCTCTTGCGATCGGCCGCGAGGCGTTCGAGGATCTTGTGGCTGTAGTCGAGCGTCGCCGGCATCAGGTCGGGGGTTTCGTCGCAGGCATAGCCGAACATGATGCCCTGGTCGCCCGCGCCCTCGTCCTTGTTGCCGCTCTCGTCCACGCCCTGCGCGATATGGGCCGACTGGCCGTGGAGGTGATTGGCGAATTCGAAGGTCTTCCAGTGGAAGCCGGCCTGCTCGTAGCCGATCCGCTTGACCACGCCGCGCACCACTTCCTCGATCTCGTCGCGCGCGCCGGGCGCCCAGCCGTGATGCTCGGGCCAGCGATCCTCGTCGAACACCGGCTTGCAGCGGATTTCGCCAGCCAGGACCACGCGCTGGGTGGTGGTCAGCGTCTCGCAGGCGACGCGCGCTTCCGCATCCTTGCCGAGGAACAGATCGACGATGGCATCGCTGATCTGGTCGGCAACCTTGTCGGGATGGCCTTCGGAGACGCTTTCGGAGGTGAACAGGTATTCGCTACGCATGGAGTGGATTCCGGCTTAAGGACGGGACTTCCGATATAAAGAAATCTTTATGTCACCCCTCTAGCGCCGCCGCTCGCGCAGCGCAAGCAGGGCCGCGATGGCCAGTAGCGCCGCCCAGCCCAGCGGCAGGGCATTGCCCGCCTTTGCGAACAGGGTCGGCGCATGGGCCGGCGGCACCAGTCCGTCGATCCGCCCGGCCACGGGGCGCGGCAGCGCCGCGCGCACCCGCCCATCGGCATCGATCACCGCGCTGATCCCGTTGGTCGTCGAGCGCAGCACCGGCAGCCCCTCCTCGATCGCCCGAAGCCGCGCCTGGGCGAGATGCTGGGGCGGCCCCCAGGCGCCGAACCAGCCATCGTTGGAGGGATTGAAGATATAGTCCGGCCGGTGCGCCCGATCGGCCACCTCGCCCGAGAACACGATCTCGTAACACACCTGGATGCCGGCCCGGCCCCACGGCCCCAGATCGAGCGTGCGCGGTCCGGGGCCGGGGAGGAAATCGATCGAGCCGGGCACCAGCCGCGATAGCCCCAGCGGGGTGAGCAGGGCGCGCATCGGCAGGTATTCGCCGTAAGGGACAAGGTGCGCCTTGGCATAGCCGGCGCGGATCGCCCCGCTCTCGTCCAGCGCGGTCACCACGTTGCGCGCGCCGACCACGCGGTTCCCCGCCCCCTGCTCGCCTGCCATGTCGAGATCCACCGCGCCGGTGAGCAGCATGGAACCCCGCCCGATCACCGCCCCGATCCGCCGCCGCGCCAGGACCGGACTGCCGGCGAAGGTGCTGCGTTCGTAGAACCAGGCCGGATAGCCATCGCGCAGGTAGTCCGGCACGCCCGATTCGGGCCAGAGCACCAGCCGGGGTCCGGGCGCGGGCGCGGAGGCCGGGGGGGCCATGGTCAGGCGGGCGGTGGTGGCGAACTGGGTCTCGAAATTGGCCGGATCGTCGATCAGCTCCTGCCGCACCCCCGGCTGAACCAGGGTAAGGCGCAAGTGGCCCGCCGGGGCAGGACCGCCCACCTGCGGCACCAGCATCAGCCCGGCCGGCAGGGCGAGCAGCAGGCCTGCCCGCATCCGCGCGGCCCGGCCTTCCCAGGCCAGCCACCACGCGCCGCCCAGCAGCGCCACCAGCCCCGAAAGGGCATAGGTGCCCAGCCAGGGCAGCAATTGCGCCAGCCCCGCCCGGTCGAACCCGCCCAGCGCGGCCACGCCCAGCGGATTCCAGGGAAAGCCGGTGAACAGCCAGCCGCGCAGCCATTCGCTCACGATCCAGGCCGCGGCGAAGGCCGCCACCAGGGCCGCCCCCCGCGCCCGCGCAAACCACGCCGCGCCCGCCGCCAGGGCCGGAAACAGCGCGAGGTAGAGCGAGAGCAGGAATACCGCGATCCAGCCCAGCCAGGCCGGCATATTGGCCTGGTAGGTGAAGGCCGTGGCGATCCAGTTGTCGCCCAGGCAGAAATGGCCCACGCCCCACAGCCAGCCGGCCAGCACGGCGCGCCATGGCCCGGGCGCCCGCGCGACCAGCCCGACCAGCACGGCGGTGCCGGCCAGGGTCAGCGGCCAGAGCATCAGCGGCCGGAACCCGCAGGCCGCCAGCGCGCCCGCCGCAAGGGCAAGGGCGGCCAGCGGCAGCAGGCGCGTGGAAAACAGGGGCGAGACAGTCATCGGCGCGCGCATCGCGGGCGGTGATGGCGGCTCGCCGCCCCCCGCGCAAGCCCATCGGCAGGGCGGCCGCCCCAAACGAAG
>NZ_JBHRTQ010000002.1:45935-215647 GCF_042646485.1 Novosphingobium bradum
GGGCCGGGCCATCAGGCCGGGCGCCGGAGGCCAGACTCAGTCCTCGTCGCTCACCGCGGCCACGGCCTTGGGCTTGCGGCCGCGCTTCTTGGGCGCGGGCGCCTCGTCATCGGCCGAAGCCGGTTCGGTGGCCATGCCATCCTCGCGCGAGGCGCCAAGGGCCGGCGGCAGGATCGAGACGTCCAGCCCAACCGGGCCGGCCTCGCCCTCGCCATCCTCGTCGCGGCGACGCGGGCGGCGGTCCTCGCGGCGCGGGCGCAGACCGCGTGACGGACGGTCCGCCCGGACGAAGGGGTTCTCGACCGGCTCGTAGATGCTGGCCGGCTGGTCGTCGGCGCCCTCGGCGCCTTCACCGGCAGGCACGATCTCGGTGGCCTCGTCGCCGCGCGGCTCGCGCTCGCGCCGGGTGTCGCGCTGACGATCCTCGCGCTGACGGTCGTCCCGGGGGCGTTCCTCGCGCTGACGATCCTCGCGCGGCCGATCCTCGCGGTTGCCGCGCTCGGGCCGGTCCGCCCGCTCGGGACGTTCGGCGCGCTCGGTTCGTTCAGCGCGCTCGGGCCGGCCATAACCCTGGTCATAGCCCTGGTAATCGCCGCCCGAATATTCGGTCGTATCCTCGCCCTCGTCGCCCGGCTCCTGCCAGCGCTCGTCGCGGGGGCGGCGCTGTTCTTCGAGGCGGGTGCGCGCATCGGCGATGACGCGGAAATAGTGATCGGCGAACTGGAGGTAATATTCCTCGGTCACCCGGTCACCGTTGAGGTGGGCGTCGTGCGCCAGCTTGCGGTACTTTTCCAGCAACTGGGGGGCATTGCCCCGCGCCCGGCTGTCAATCCGGTTGAGCTGCTGCCCGCCGCCCTGCGGCCGGTTGTTGCCGCGGCCGCGCCGACGGTTATTGCCACGATTATTGTTCAAGGGTGACCGTTCCTTCACCGGTTCGCCGCTCGGCCCCAATCCATGCCGGCCGGCGAATCGCTTGCGCTAAGTACACCGCGCGGCCCGGTTATGGCCTCGGCGGCGTCCCGACATCTGCAAGGTTCGCGGCCACCGTGGCCGTCCTGGGGCAAATGCTGGAGCTTGGACCGGCAGGAGAGGATAGTCCGTCTATCCGCTGGTCTGCGGTCGATTTAGGGGCTTGCCCGGCGATTGCCAAGGCATTTCTTGGTGCAGCGCAGTATTATTCGCGGGTAAATTCCACCACGCGGTCGCGCCCGGCCAGATCGCGGTGCACCCGGGCCGCGAATCCCGCCGCCGCGCCCAGCCCGCTCACCGCCGCCGCCTGGGTGGCCCCGATCTCGACCAGCGCCGCGCCGCCCGGCGCCAGAAGGGCCGGCAGGGCCGGGATCAGCCGGCGATAGTCATCAAGCCCATCGGCCCCGGCAAAGAGCGCGCCGCCCGGTTCGTGATCGCGCACCGATGGCGCAAGCTCGGCGCTGTTCTCCACATAGGGCGGATTGGCCAGGACCAGGTCGCAGCCGCCCAGCCCGGCGTTCCACTTGCCCCGCGTCCAGTCGCGCTGGAGAAAGGCGCTGCGCGCCGCCAGGCCCAGCGTGGCGGCATTGCCCGCCGCCACGGCCAGCGCCGTGGCCGACCGGTCGATCCCCACCCCGCGCGCGCCGCCAAGCCGCGCCAGCACGGCCAGCAACAGCGCGCCCGAACCGGTGCCGCAATCGAGCACCCGGCGCGCAGCGGGCCGCGCCGCCAGCGCCGCCTCGACCAGCGCCTCGCTGTCGCCCCGGGGGATCAGCACCGCCGGGCTGACCCGCAGCGCCAGGCCATGAAAATCCTGCGCGCCCACGATATAGGCCACCGGCTCGTGATCCGCGCGGCGCGCCACCAGCGCGGCAAAGCCGGCGGGCGCCGGCTCGCGCATATGGCGCAGCAGGAGATCGGTGCGCGATGCGCCCAGCGCGTGAGCCATCAGCACCTCGGCATCGAGCCGGGCGGTATCGCTGGTGGCCGAAAGGCGCTCGGCGCCGGCGCGGATGGCTTCGCCAACCAGCATCCTAATCGACCCGTTCGTGTCGAACGGAATGGAACAGGCGGAGGTCACTCATCCATCGCCGCCAGCCGCTTGGCCTGGTCCTCGGCGATCAGCGCGTCGATCAGTTCACCCAGGCCCGTTCCTTCCAGCACTTCGGGCAGGCGGTGGAGGGTGAGGTTGATGCGATGGTCGGTCACCCGGCCTTGCGGGAAATTGTAGGTGCGGATCCGCTCGGAGCGATCGCCGCTGCCGACCATCGCCTTGCGCGCCTCGGCCTCGGCGCCCTGGGCCTCGTCGCGCATCTTCTCGTAGAGCCGGGCGCGCAGCACCTGCATGGCCTTGGCCTTGTTCTTGTGCTGGCTGCGCTCGTCCTGGCAGATCACCACCAGGCCGCTGGGCAGGTGGGTGATCCGCACCGCCGAATCGGTGGTGTTGACGTGCTGCCCGCCCGCGCCCGATGCCCGGTAGATGTCGATCTTGAGGTCCTTGTCCTCGATTCCCACGTCGACCTCGTCCGGTTCCGGCAAGACCGCCACGGTCGCCGCCGAGGTGTGGATGCGCCCGCCGCTTTCGGTGACCGGCACCCGCTGGACCCGGTGCACCCCGCTCTCGAACTTGAGCCGCGCGAACACGCCGGTGCCAGAGATATTGGCGACCACTTCCTTGAAGCCGCCGATCTCGCTCGCATTGGCGCTGATCATCTCCATCCGCCAGCCCTGCTCGGCGGCGAAGCGTTCGTACATCCGGTAGAGATCGGCGGCGAACAGCGCGGCCTCGTCGCCGCCGGTGCCGGCGCGGATTTCCAGCATGGCCGGGCGGCTGTCGGCACTGTCGCGCGGGAGCATGGCGATGGAAAGCGCCCGCTCGGCCTCGGGCAGTTCGGCCTTGAGGCGCGCGATCTCCTCGTCGGCCAGTTCGCGCATTTCAGGATCGTCGAGCGCAGACAGCGAGGCCAGCTCGCCGCGCATGGCCCGCACCTCGGCGGCAGCCCTCGCCACCGGCTCCAGTTCGGCATAGTCGCGGCTGGCGGCGATGAACTCCTTGCCCTCCAGCGTCCCCGAGGCCAGCCGCGCCTCAAGCTCGGCAAACCGCGCGCCGATCTGGGCGAGGCGGGTGTCCGATAGGCTCACTGCTGCTCCGCCGCGAAGGCCGCGAAGACCGCGCCGGCCCGCTCCGCGCCAGCGCTCCCGGCTTCCAGCACCCGGAAGTTTTGAGTGTTCGCCCCATCGCGCACGTCGAGCGAGACGATCGCGCCCGGGGCCAGCTTCCTGGCCCGGTCAAACCGCTTGCGCGGGCTGCCGGTGGC
The DNA here is from genome assembly GCF_042646485.1 of Novosphingobium bradum. NCBI lineage: Bacteria > Pseudomonadati > Pseudomonadota > Alphaproteobacteria > Sphingomonadales > Sphingomonadaceae > Novosphingobium > Novosphingobium bradum. The sequence continues at coordinate 49,223 of NZ_JBHRTQ010000002.1, forward strand.
GACCAGTTCCGCCGCCACGCCGGCACGGCGCATCCGCGCCACCAGCGCCAGGGCTTCCACCTCGCGCTCGCCATTCTCGGCAACCACGGCCACGTCCGGCCCGACCTCATCCCGCGCGCCCACCAGCATGGCCAGCCGCTCGATCCCCGCCGCCCAGCCGACCGCCGGGGTATGCGGGCCGCCCAGCGCCTCGATCAGGCCATCGTAGCGGCCGCCGCCCAGCACGGTGCCTTGCGCGCCCAGCCGGTCGGTGATGAACTCGAAGGCGGTGTGGCGGTAATAATCAAGCCCGCGCACCAGCGAGGGGGCGCGGGTCCATTGCACCCCGGCGGCATCCAGCCCTTGCGTGACCTTGCCGAAGAAGTCCTGCGCCTCGCCCGAAAGGTATTCGTCGATCCGGGGCGCAGCGGCGGTGAATGCCTTGTCGCGCGGGTCCTTGGAATCGAGGATCCGCAGCGGGTTCTTCTCCAGCCGCTCCTGCGAATCCTCGCTCAATTCGGCGCGGTGGGCCTGGAAATAGGCGATCAGCGCGAGGCGCCAGGCCTCGCGGCTGGGCGCATCGCCCAGCGTGTTGAGATGCAGCGTCACGCCATCGGCCACGCCCAGTTCGTTGAGCAACTGGTCGGCCATGACCAGCAGCTCCACGTCGGCCTGCGGTTCGGCCGCGCCGATCACCTCGGCGTCGATCTGGTGGAACTGGCGGTAGCGGCCCTTCTGCGGGCGCTCGTAGCGGAACAGCGGGCCGTGGGTGGCGAGCTTGACCGGCGCATATTGCTGCCACCCGTCGGTCAGGTAGGCGCGGGCGAGGCCGGCGGTGAATTCGGGGCGCAGGGTCAGCGATTCCCCGCCGCGATCCTCGAACGAATACATCTCCTTGGAGACGACATCGGTGGTCTCGCCCAGCGAGCGGCTGAACACGGTGGTCTTCTCGAACACCGGCATTTCCACCCGCCGGAAGCGGTAGAGGCGGCGCACGCGCTCGAAGGTTTCGACCACGAAGCCGAAGGCCTCGGCCTCGGCGCCGAAGATGTCCTGGGTGCCGCGGATCGCCTGCGGGGTTTCGATGGCCGACTTGCCGGATTTGCTCTCGCTCATGGGGGGCGCGCTTAGCCGGTTCCGGCCCCGGGGAAAAGCGCCGGTGCAAAGGCACTGCAACCGCCTTGCAAGGCGGGCGCTCGTTGAGCAAACCTTGCCCGATGCAGCTCAAGCCGGTCGTCGCCACCCTTCTTGCCCTTGCCACGCTGGTTCCGGCCGCGCTTCCGGCCCAGACCGCCCCCGTTGCCGGCACGCGGTCGACCCCCATGGCAGCCCCCCTGCCGCCCCCGCTGCCCGAGCCGCGCGACGTGCCCTATCCCGGCACCATCACGCTGGCCATCGATGCCACCGACGTGGCGCGCGGGCTGTTCCGGGTGACCGAGCGCGTGCCCGTGACCGAGGGCGCGCGCGAGCTGACCCTGCTGCTCCCCCGCTGGCTGCCCGGCCACCACGCCCCGCGCGGGACCATGGCCGAGCTGGTCGACCTGCGCTTTGCCGCCGGGGACCGCCCGCTGGCCTGGCGGCGCGATCCGGTGGAGGTCTTCGCCTTCCACCTGGCCCTGCCGCCCGGCACGCGCGAGGTGACCGCCAGCTTCGTCCACACCGCGCCGCGCCTCTCGGCCGAGGGGCGGGTCACGGTCGGCGAGGCGCTGATGAACCTGCAATGGGACCGGATGAGCCTTTACCCGGCCGGCCACTACGTGCGCCAGATCCGCGTGGCGCCCAGCGTCACCTTCCCCGCCGGCTGGCAGGCGTTCACCGCGCTCGACGGGCAGGCGACCACTGGCCCCGCCACCACCTGGGCCGAGACGGACTACGAGACGCTGGTCGATTCGCCGATCTTCGCCGGACTGAACGCGCGCACCTGGGATCTGGGCCATGGGGTGACCCTGGCCGCCGTGGCCGATGAGGCCAAGCTGCTGGCCCTGCCAGAACGCGGCCTTGCCGCCTATCGCGCGCTGGTGGCCGAGGCCGTGGCCACGTTCGCCAGCCGCCACTTCGACCACTACACCGTGCTGCTCGCGCTCACCGACCAGATCGGAGGCATCGGGCTGGAGCACCACCGCTCCTCCGAGAACACGATGGAGCCGACCGCGCTGACCGACTGGGCGGGGATGGACTGGGCGCGCAATGTCATCGCCCACGAGCTGGCCCATAGCTGGGACGGCAAGTTCCGCCGCCCCGAAGGCCTGTGGACCCCGGACTACCGCCAGCCGATGCAGACCGACCTCTTGTGGGTCTATGAAGGCCAGACCCAGTTCTGGGGCCATGTTCTGGCGGCGCGCTCGGGGGTGCAATCGAAGGAGATGGTCCTGGCCCAGCTCGCCTCTACCGCAGGCAACCTGGCCGAAAGCCCGGGCCGGGCCTGGCGCAGCCTGGCCGATACCGCCTACGATCCCGTCTTCGCCGCGCGCAAGCCCAAGCCCTTTGGCTCCATGGCCCGGGGGGAGGACTATTACGGCGAGGGCGCGCTGGTCTGGCTGGAGGCCGACCAGGTGATCCGCGCCGGGACCGGCGGGCGCCGCGGGCTCGATGATTTCGCCCGCGCCTTCTTTGGCCTGCGCGACGGCGACCGGGGCACGCTGACCTATACCCGCGCCGACGTGGTGGCCGCGCTGGGCGCGGTCTATCCGCATGACTGGGGCGGTTTCCTCGCCGAGCGGATCGACCAGCCGGACCGGCCCGCGCCGCTCGCCGGGCTGGAACTGGGCGGCTATCGCCTGGTCTGGCGCGAGGAACCCAATCCCTACGACCGGGGCCGCGCGCTCGACGACAAGAGCGTCAGCCTCGTCCATTCGCTTGGCCTGACGCTGGACAAGGAGGGCCGGATCACCGCCTGCCGCTGGGGCAGCCCGGCCTTCGCCGCCGGGCTGGCGCCGGATGCGAAGATCATCGCGGTCAACGGCACCGCCTGGTCCGAGGCGACCCTGCGCGCCGCGATCACCGCGGCGAAGGCCGCGCCCGAACCGCTGCGGCTGACCGTGCGGCGCGGCGACCGCTTCAGCGAGGTGGCGCTCGATTACCACGGCGGCCTGCGCTATCCTTGGCTCGAACGGATCCCCGGCCAGGGGCCGGCGGGGCTGGACCTGCTGCTGGCGCCCCGGCGCGGCCAGCGCTGAACCGGTCCGGCGCGGCGGGCCATTTGCCCGGAAAACGGGCCGAGCGCCCATAAAAAAGGCCTCCGCTCTGGAAGAACGGAGGCCTTTCGGGATCGTATCACCAGCCGCTTGGACGGGAGGGGGGGTCTCGGCGGTGACATGGAATAAATGTGCATCCCGGCGCTCGGTTCCCCTTTTCGGAACACTTTTGTAAAATTTTTTTCACGCCGGGACGGATGCCCCGGGCGGCGGCCTGCGGGAACCTGTTGCGTTGCTCGCGCGTTCGGGTCCAGTTAGTCATGTCCCGCAGGGAAGGGGTCCCCCGAATGTCGCTTGGCACACAGGTTGCCGCCCAATTGCCCTACCTGCGGCGCTACGCCCGGGCGCTGACCGGATCGCAGCAGACCGGGGATGCCTTCGTTCGCGCCACGCTGGAAGCGGCCCTGGCCGATGCCGAGCTGCAACGCAGCCTCGCCGACGGGCGGGTGCCGCTCTACCGCGCCTTCAACAAGGTCTGGTCGAGCGCCTTTCTCGACCTTGCTGAAGCCGATCAGCCCGAAGCCGGCAGTGGCACGGGCGGCGATCTGGAACTGGCCGCCCGCCAGCGGCTGGCCGCGATCACTCCGCTCAATCGCCAGGCGCTCCTGCTCACCACGCTGGAGGATTTCGCGGTGGAGGATGCCGCCCGGATCATGGACCTTGCCCCCGCCGAGGTGGACCGCCTGATCCAGCAGGCCATCGCCGAGATCGAACGCGAAGCGGCCACCACCGTGCTGATCATCGAGGACGAGCCGCTGATCTCGATGCAGCTGGAAGATCTCGTGCGCTCGCTCGGCCACGACATCTGCGGCACGGCCGCCACCCGCACCCAGGCCCAGCAGGTCGTGGCGGAACATCGCCCCGGGCTGGTCCTGGCCGACATCCAGTTGGCCGACGGGTCATCAGGCCTCGATGCGGTGGACGATATCCTGGCGATCGAGACCGTGCCGGTGATTTTCATCACAGCCTATCCCGAGCGCCTGCTCACCGGCAACCGCCCCGAGCCGACCTACCTGATCACCAAGCCGTTCCAGGAATCGACCGTGCGCGCAGCGATCAGCCAGGCGCTGTTCTTCAATTCCAGCCGGGCGATCGGCTAGGAGCCGCCGGCCGCGCCGCTGGCCGACAGCCCGCCCTATTCCCCGGCCTCGGCGGGCCGGGCGGCGCGGATCTGGAAGGCGGCGGGCGGGCGCACCGGGACAACCAGGGTGCAGCACACCCCATCGCCTTCGAAGCGCAGGTCCACCGGATTTCGCAATTCGTGGGCAACGATCTTCTCGATCAGTTCCGTGCCGAAGCCGCGCCGGCGCTCGGTGGCGACCGGCGGGCCGCCGTGCTCGGACCAGTCGATCCGCGCCAGCTTGTCGGTCAGCATCTCCCAGGAAATCTCCACCCGCCCTCCCGGAACGCTCAACGCGCCATATTTCGAGGCGTTGGTCGCCAGTTCGTGGATCGCCAGGCCCAGCGAGAGCGCATCGTTGGGCGCCAGTTCGACCAGCGGTCCGCGCATCGCCACCGCCCGGTCGGTGCCCTGGGCATAGGGCGCCAGTTCCGCAGCGATCACCGCGCGCACCGGGGTCGTGCCCCATTCCGACTGGGTGAGCAGGTCGTGGGTGGCCGAGAGCGCCCGGACCCGGCCGATCAGGCCGGCCACGAATTCGTCGATATTGCTGGTGCGCCGCCGGGTCAGGGCCACGATCGAGAGGACATTGGCCAGGGTGTTCTTGACCCGGTGGTTGAGTTCGCGGGTCAGCGAGTTGCGGATCGAGGCCTGTTCCTCGAACCAGGCGAGCGCCGCGCGGTCTTCGGCGGCCTGCTGGGTGACCAGCCGGGCAACGATCAGCAGCAGCGCGGCCACCATCATCCCGAACAGCAGCGTCAGCAGGGACAGGTTCGACAGGGTGGCCGGCGCCGGCGGGGAAATCTCGATCCGCATCCGGTGATCGGCCAGGACCACCTCGCGCGTGACCCGCCGGCCGGCGCCGGCCTGTTCGCCGAGCACGGCCAGCGGCTGGGAGCCGGGGCTTTCCGCATCGTGGAGCGCGATGCCATAGTCGGCCAGCCGTTCGCCGGCGAGCGCGTCCCTGAGGAACGAGTGGGCGACGAAGCCCCGGGCGATCACCCCGACCATCCGCCGATGCGCGCCATCGTCGGCATAGACCGGCATGAAGATCCCGAATCCGCTGGAATGGGCCTCGTCGTCATGGCTGATCAGGTCGATCGCGCCCGATGCGGTGGGCCGCCCGGTCCGCATCGCCCGCTCGATCGCGCCGCGCCGCACCGGCTCGCTGAGCATATCGAACCCCAGCCCGCGCCGTCCGACCGCATCGGCGGGATAGACGAAGGCCACCGGCAGCACGTCGCCGCCCAGTGCGCGGGGACGGACCGCATAGCCCTGGTCGCCCGATGCGCGCATCCGCGCCTCGAAGGCGGGCACCTGGTCGGAGGCCATGCGCTCGGCCCAGCCCAGGGTGCCGCCCGAGCGCAGGCTTTCATCGGCGGAGAGCTGGTGGGCGAAGGCCGCGAAATCCCGGCTCGACGGCGCCAGGCCCGGCGAGAGGAGCGCCCCGGCGCGCAGGTAGACCGCATTGGCATTGACCAGCCGCTCGATCGCCGCGGTCACAGTCGTCGCCACCTGGCGGTGCTGGGCCTCGCCGCGCTGGGCCTCGACCTGCTCGATCGCATAGACGCTGAGCGCGGTGATCGCGGAAACCAGCAGGAAGATCGCCACCGGCAGCCCGCGCGGAAACCGGAAATACCATCGCTGCGCCTGGACCCTGCTTGGAACGCTGTTCGCCACGCCTACCCCTGTCTGCCCCGCCGGTTGCCGGCCACCCGCTTTCCGACCGCGTCGGCCGCCTGCCCCTGCGACTGCCCGCCCGTCAGTCGTCACCCGATGGGCCGTTAACCGCCGCTTCCGGCGGCAAATGCCGGACATCGGGCCATTCCCGTCTCTCAGCGGGAACCACAAACCGGCCATTTCGTTCCAGTTGCATCGGTCGCCCGGATTGAGGGCCGGCCGATGGCGTGTATTTGGGGGGGACGCGTTGCCCGAGGCACGGCAACGGGAACAACAGGGACGGCACCCGGCGAGATGACCAACGACAAGGCAACGAAACCGATGCGACCCGCGCCACCGAGGGAGGGGCGGCGCGCCCAGCCCGAATGGGCCGACGGCCTCAAGCAGCTTTACGATGCCGTGCTCGACGAACCCCTGCCCGACAGTTTTGCCGACCTGATCGCCAAGCTGGACGAAAGCGGAAAATGACCGCTGGCCCCACATCGAACGATCCAGCCCGTGTCGGCCCGCCCGCCGAATCCCGAACCGGCAATCCGACCGGACGCCCGGTCCGTTCCGGTTCCGACCGGCCCCGAACCGACCAGGACCGCGGCGCCTTCAAGCGCGAGCTGACCGAGGTCATCCCCCACCTGCGCGCCTTCGCCCGCGGCCTGTGCGGGCGGCCCGACCTCGCCGACGATCTCGTGCAGGAAACCATGCTCAAGGCCTGGGCCGCGCAGGACCGGTTCGAGCCGGGCACCTCGATGCGCGCCTGGACCTTCGTGATCCTGCGGAACGCCTATCTCACCGATATGCGCCGCAACCGCTTTCGCGGCGAATACGACGAGGCCGTGGCCGAGCGCACCCTCACCGCGCCCGCCGGACAGGAAGCCCCGCTGCACCTGGCCGATATGCACCGCGCCCTGCTGACCCTGCCGCCGGAACGGCGCGAGGCCCTGCTGCTGGTCGGCGCGGGCGGCTTCTCATACGAGGAGGCGGCCGAAATCTGCCAATGCGCGGTCGGCACGATCAAGAGCCGGGTCGGCCGCGCCCGCGCCGCGCTGACCCGCCTGATCGAGAGCGGGGAGATGCCCCGCCGCGGCCATGGCGACGAAGAAGCCGCCCATGCCGCGATCATGAAGGATCTCGACCATGTTTCGCACGGCGGCTCGCTGGAATAGCGGGCGCAAGGGCGCGGCATCGACACGGCACCCGGGCTTCCGCAAATGCTTGATCAGGCAGCCGCGAAGCCTAGGATCGCGGCCATGACCGACGCCGACCGCGATCCGCCCCGCCCCCACGCCGCCCGCCATTCCCCCGACCAGCACCAGCCCTTCGCCATGGCCGAAAGCGCCGCGATCGGCAGCAATCCGGCGGTCTTTGCCGCGCAGGAGCTGCGGCTTACCTCGGCGCTGGTCATGCTGCTGGGGATCGGGCTGTTCCTGGCCCTGCCCTTCGTGCTCTCGATCGGCTCGGTGGTGTTCCTGCCGCTGGTCACCGCGCTGATCCTCTCGATCGTGCTGGCGCCGCTGGCCGACCAGTTCCTGCGCGCCGGCCTGCCCAATGGGCTGGCCTCGATGCTCTCGGTGCTGGTGCTGGTCCTGTTCCTGCTGGTGGCGATCACCCTGATCATCCAGCCGGCCCTGGTCCTGGTCGATGACGTGCCGGCGATGGTCTCGCGTGCCACCCAGCAGATCGTCAGGCTGCGCTCCAGCTTCGACTGGCTGAACGACATCAACCGCGCGCTCGCCCGCGTTTCGGGCCGCCCGCCCACGCGCGAGGTGATCGTGGCGGCGCCTTCGCTGATCGAACAACTGGCCGTGGCCACGCCCAGCGTGATCCTGGAAACGCTGCTCACCTTCCTGATGAGCTACTTCATGGTCGAAAGCCGGCTGCGCCTGCGCCGCCACCTGCTGCACGATCGCACCAGCGCCGGCTCGAGCCGCAAGGCGGCGCGGCTGCTGCGCGAGATCCAGGACCGGGTGGGCACCTACATCCTGACCGTCGCCCTGATCAACGTCGGCGTGGGCGCGATCACCGCCACCGGGGCCTGGCTGCTGGGGTGGAACGCGCCGATCATGTGGGGCGGGCTGGCCGCCCTGCTCAATTTCATCCCCTATATCGGACCGCTCTCGCTGATCGGCGTGCTCGCGCTGGTCGGCCTGTCGACCGCCGACACGGTGGGCGGCGGCCTGATCGCGCCGGCCGCCTACCTGTGCCTCCATGCGATCGAGGCCAATGCGATAACCCCGGCGATCCTCGGGCGGCGGTTCACGGTCAACCCGGTGCTGATCCTGTTCTCGTTCTCCTATTTTACCTGGGTCTGGGGCGTGCTGGGCGCGCTGCTTTCGGTGCCGATCCTGATCACGCTGACCGCCGCCTTCGAGCACCTGGGCAAGCCCAACCTGATCGGCTTCATCTTCGGCGAACCGCTGTTCCCGCACCTCCCCGAAACGGCCATGGGGGAGGAGACCGCCGGCGGCGCGCGGGCCGCGCCCGATGCACCCGATGCACCCGATGCGCCCGGCGAGGCGGCCACGACCCCGTCCCCCGCCGCGTGACGGGGTGACATTGCCCGCCGCCTGCGGCATGGCTGGCACGGGACGATCCGGGGCGCTCAGGAGACGATGGCAAGGCATGGGCAAGCAGTATTTCGGCACCGACGGCATCCGCGGGCGGACCAACGCGGGCGCGATGACCGCGGCAACGGCGATGAAGGTCGGTCAGGCCGCCGGCACCCGCTTCCTGCGCGGCGGCCACCGCCACCGGGTGGTGATCGGCAAGGACACTCGCCTTTCGGGCTATATGCTGGAAAACGCGATGGTAGCCGGCTTCACCAGCGTCGGCATGGACGTGGTCCTGCTTGGTCCGATGCCCACGCCCGCCGTGGCCCTGCTCACCCGCGAACTGCGCGCCGATGTCGGCGTGATGATCTCGGCCAGCCACAACCCCTACGAGGACAACGGCATCAAGCTGTTCGGGCCTGACGGGTTCAAGCTGTCCGACGATGACGAACTCGCGATCGAGGCCATGCTCGGCCAGGACATCGCCCTGGCCGATGCGCCCGAGATCGGCCGCGCCCGCCGGATCGACGATGCCCGTGGCCGCTATATCCACGCGGTCAAGACCTCGCTCCCCGAGAACGTGCGGCTCGATGGCCTCAAGATCGTGGTCGATTGCGCCAATGGCGCGGCCTACCAGGTGGCGCCTTCGGCCATCTGGGAACTGGGCGCCGATGTCCACGCCATCGGGATCGAGCCCAATGGCAAGAACATCAATGCGAAATGCGGCTCCACCCACCTCGACCTGGTGCGCGAAACCGTGGTCGCCTCGGGTGCCGACATCGGCATCGCGCTCGATGGCGATGCCGACCGGCTGATCGTCATCGACGAAAAGGGCGCGGTGGTCGATGGCGACCAGATCATGGCCCTGCTTGGCACCCAGATGGCCGCGCGCGGGCACCTGCGTGGCGGCGGGGTGGTGGCCACGGTCATGTCGAACCTGGGCCTCGAACGCTGCCTGGCCAGCCACGGCCTCAGCCTCGAACGCACCGCCGTGGGCGATCGCCACGTGCTCGAGCGGATGCGTTCGGGCGGCTTCAACGTGGGCGGCGAGCAATCGGGCCACATGATCCTGCTTGATCACGCCACGACCGGCGACGGCACGGTGGCCGCGCTCCAGGTACTGGCCGCGCTCGTCCAGTCGGGCAAGCGGGCGAGCGAACTGCTCCACCTCTTCGATCCGGTGCCGCAATTGCTCAGGAACGTGCGCTTCGCCGGGGGCAAGCCGCTCGACAACCCGCGGGTTCGCCAAGTGATCGCCGATGCCGAGGCACAGCTTGTCGGGCGCGGCCGGCTGGTCATCCGTCCGTCCGGCACCGAGCCGGTGATCCGGGTCATGGCCGAAGGCGACGATGCGGCCGAGGTCGAAAGCGTGGTGGCCGCGATCTGCGCCGCCGTGGCGGAAGCCGCCGGCTGATGCTGGCCATGCACCCCGATTGCCAGCGCTGCGGCGGCGACCTGCCCGCCGAAGCGCCCGGCGCCTTCATCTGCAGCCTCGAATGCACCTTCTGCGCCGAGTGCGCCGACGCACTTGATGAGCAATGCCCCAATTGCGGCGGCGAACTGCTTGACCGGCCGGCCCGCGCCAAACGCCTTCACGCCCAGCACCCGCCCGCCACCGCGCGGCGCCACAAGGGCGGCTAGGCGCCGGCCAAGGGGCAGGCCACTCGGCCGGCAGGGCGCGGCCCGTCACATCCCGTGCCGCCAGTCCTCCTGCTCCAGCACGGTATCCAGCAGGCCGGCATAGATCGACGGGCGCCAGTCCGGCTCGCCGGTCAGCGGGTTTTCGCGCAGGATCGGCAATTGCGCGCGCACCCGGTCGCTCTGCGCCAGGTCGATCCGGGCCAGCACGATCGCCTCGCGCCCTTCCACCGGCGCGCCATGATAGCGGGTGTCGATCGGCCCGTCGCCCGGCCCGAGGACCAGCGAGCCGCCGGGGAAGGTCATGTCGCGGTCTTCGCCAACGAGGTTGGCGCTGGCGATGAACAGGCCGTTCTCCACGCCCCGCACCCGCAGCATGGTATAGTAGAAATCCGCCCAGCCCGGCCGGGCCGAAACAGCCGTGGGGTTGAGATAGAGCCGCGCGCCCATGGCCGCGAGATGGCGCGGCACTTCGGGGAACAGGTAGGTATCGTAGCAGATGCCCAGCCCCACCGGACCCCACGGGGTGGCAAACAGGCAGGGCCGATCGCCCTTGGCCGCCCACAGCAATTCGTCCTTGGCGGGGTGGATCTTGCGATAGCAGTCCACCAGCCCATCGGGGCCGGTGACCAGCGCCGAATTATACAGCCGCCCGCTGGCTTCATCGCGTTCGGGCAGGCCGACGACCAGCCAGATGCCCAGCTCCCGCGCGCAGTCCACCAGCCGCGTGGCCGAAGGGCCGCCGCGCGGCTCGGCATCGCGTTGGTGCATGGCGATCGAACCGCCGTCGTGATTGTAGCCGGTGAGCGCGGTCTCGGGGAACAGCACCATGTCCGCGCCCTGCCCGGCGGCCTCGCGGGCAAGACCCAGGATGCGCTCGCAATTGGCGGCCTTCTCGCCCCAGGCCGCATGGAAGTTGACCGCCGCGATCGCCAGCTCGTCCCGATAGGCCATGACTCGCGCTCCTTGCCGCGATTGTCCCCACTTGATAGCGCTGCACGGCCAACCCTGGCAACGCAACAGGCGCCGATAACCCCGATGACCACCCCGCCTCGCATTCTCGTCATCGCCGGGTCCGATTCGTCGGGCGGGGCCGGTGTGCAGGCCGACATCAAGACCATCACCATGCTGGGCGGCTACGCGATGACCGCGATCACCGCGATCACCGCCCAGAACACGCTGGGGGTTACGGCGGTCGAAGCGCTGTCCCCTGATCTCATCGCCGCGCAGATCGATGCCTGCACCAGCGATATCGGGGTCGACGCGGTCAAGATCGGGATGCTCGGCTCGGCCGCCATCGGCCATGTCGTGGCCGACCGGCTGGAGCGCCTGTCCTGCCCGGTGGTGTTCGATCCGGTGATGATCGCCACCAGCGGCGCGGTCCTGGCCGATGCCGCAACCGTGGCCGCCTTCGAGCGGCTGATGGCCCGCGCCACGCTGACCACGCCCAACGTGCCCGAACTCGCCGCGCTGGGCGGCGCGCCGGGCATGGCGGCGCGCGGCGTGGCCTGGCTGGCCAAGGGCGGCGATGCCGAAAGGCCGGTGGTGGAAGACCGGCTGGTGCTGCCCGGCCAGGACCCGGTCATCTGGCGGGCGGCGCGGATCGCCACGCGCCACACCCACGGCACCGGCTGCACGCTGGCCAGCGCGATCGCCACGGGGCTGGGCCAAGGCCTGCCGATCCGCGCGGCGGTCGAACAGGCCCGGGCCTTCGTGCGCGCCGCCTTGCTCGCCGCGCCCGGCTTCGGGGGCGGGGCCGGCCCGCTGGGCCATCAGGCGGTGGTTCAGTCCAGGTCGTAGAACCGGCGGATCACCTCCCAGGCTTCTTCCGCCGTTTCCACCGGCGTGAACAGGCCGATATCCTCGTGGTTGATCACGCCCTCTTCGGCCAGCGCCTCGAAGTTCACGACCTTGCTCCAGAAATCGCCGCCGAACAGCAGGATCGGGATCGGCTTCATCTTGCCGGTCTGGATCAGGCAGAGCAGCTCGAACAATTCGTCGAAGGTGCCAAAGCCCCCGGGGAACACCGCCACGGCGCGCGCGCGCAGCAGGAAGTGCATCTTGCGAAGCGCGAAGTAGTGGAACTGGAACGACAGGCCCGGCGTCACCCAGGTGTTGGGCGCCTGTTCGTGGGGGAGCACGATGTTGAGGCCGATGGTTTCCCCGCCGGCTTCCACCGCGCCGCGATTGGCCGCCTCCATGATCGACGGCCCGCCGCCCGAACACACCACGAACTGGCGCATCCCGTCCTCGACGATGGCCTGGGCGGCGGCGATGTGACCGAGCTTGCGCGCTTCCTCGTAATACTTCGCCTTGGCCACCAGCCGTTCGACCACCGCCCGCCGCTCGGGCGTGGTCGCGGTATGCAGGGCCGCCTCGGCCATGTCGGGCGAAGGGATGCGGGCCGAGCCATAGACCACCAGGGTCGAGCCGATCCGCGCTTCATCGAGCAGCATCTCGGCCTTCAGCAGTTCGAGCTGGAAGCGCACCGGGCGCAATTCCTCGCGCAGGAGGAAGCCGGTGTCGCGGAACGCCAGGCTGTAGGAACTGCTCTGCGTCTGCGGGGTGGTGTGGGGATGGGCGTCGGCGAAGGAGGCTTCCTGCTCCGCCTTGTAGAACTTGCGCCGGGTGAGCCTGCGCGAGGCGTTTTCGTCTGTCATCCCCCTTCCTCGCCCGCCGCGCGGCGTTAGGCAATGGCCGGCTGCGCGCCGCCTAGAGCACCAGGCGCAGGATCAGGAAGGCGGCCGCCCAGATCAGCGCGGCAATGGGCAGGCCGATGAGGATGCCGCGCAGGGGCCGCCCATCCTCGTCATGCCCCGGCGGGGGCAGCGTGGGACTCTCCTCGCCCCACGGCGCGTCGACCGGATCATCATCGGTATCGATGGAGAACTTGTGATGACCGTCCATGTCCACTGCCGCGCTCCGACAATCCCCCGCTTGCCCGGACCCCTATCGTCCGATAGGGCTTCCCACAAGTCATTTCTGTTTTGTTACAACGATATAACACCCACAGCCACGGTTCCGGCCGCGGGCAAATCCGCTGTCGCCTTCCCCGGAACTTCGGCATAAGATTTCCCGGGGCGATGGGGACAAGGCTTATGGATCCGTCCGGCCACGCAGCCGCCATGCCGACCGAACACCGCTTCTGGCTGCGCGCCGAAGGGTCGGCAGCCTCTGCCGGACTGACCGGCGCCGAGGCTCGCCGGCAGCTCCTGCGCGATGGCCCCAACGTGGTGGAGCGCCTGCGCCGTCCTTCGGTGCTGCGCCAGATCCTGCGGCGGCTGGCCGAACCCCTGGTGCTGATCCTGATCGCCGCCGCCGCGATCTCGGCGGCCACCGGCGACATGGCCAGCCTGGTGCTGATCGCCCTGATCGTGGCTGCCTCGATCGGGCTGGAAACCTGGCAGGAACACGGCGCGGAAAAGGCCGCCGAAGCCTTGCGGAATTCCATCGCCCTCACCGTGCGTGTGCTGCGTGACGGGCGCGAGCAGAGCCTGCGCGCCGAGGACATTGTGCGCGGCGACGTGGTGCGGCTGGCGCCCGGCAACCTCGTTCCCGCAGATGGCGTGGTCCTGGCCGCCTCAGGCGCCCACGCCGACGAGGCAATCCTCACCGGCGAACCCTATCCCGTGGCCAAGCGCCCCGGGCCGAGCCGGGCCGAAACCATGGCCGATGCCCACGACGCGCTGTTCGCGGGCACCTCGCTGGTTTCGGGCGAGGCGACCATGCTGGTCTGCGAGACCGGCCTCGCCACGGTGCTCGGCACCATTTCCACCGACCTTGCCGCCGACCAGCCGCCCCCCGCCTTCGAGCGCGGCCTCAGGCGGCTTGGCCTGCTGCTGGTCCGCCTCACCCTCGCGCTGGTCCTGTTCGTGCTGCTTGTCCAGTATGCCCTGCACCGCCCGGTGCTTGAATCCTTCATGTTCGCCGCCGCGCTCGCCGTGGGGCTGACCCCGGAACTCCTGCCGATGGTCACCACCATCACGCTCGCGCGCGGGGCGGTGCGGCTGGCGGCGCGGCGGGTGATCGTCAAGCGGCTGGCCGCGATCCACGACCTGGGCGCGATGGACGTGCTGTGCACCGACAAGACCGGCACCCTCACCGAGGCGCGCATCTCGCTGGCCGTGGCGCTCGGCCCGGACGGGCGCGACGATCCGGCCGTCCTCGCCCTCGCCGCGGTTAACAGCGCGCTCGGCGGCAGCGCGGGCAATCCGCTCGACACCGCGATCCTTGCGGCCGCGCCCGAGGCGGCGTGCGGCTGGAGCGCGCTTGCCGCCCTGCCCTTCGATTTCGAACGCCGCCGGGCCAGCGTGGCGGCCAGCCATGACGGCAAGGCCATGCTGATCGTCAAGGGGGCGCCCGAGGCCGTGCTGGCCGCCTGCGTGGCGGTGGATGGGCCGGGCGGCCCGCAGCCGCTCGATGCCGCGCGGCGCGCCGCGCTGGATGTGATTCACGAGGCCCGCGCCGCCCAGGGCGAACGCCTGCTCGGCCTTGCCTGGCGCGCGCTGCCGGAGGCACCCGCCAGGCTGGCGGTCAGCGACGAGAGCGACCTCGTCTTCGCCGGCTTCTGCGCCTTCCTCGATCCGCCCAAGCCCTCTGCCGCCGAGGCGATCGAGCGGCTGGGCCAGCTTGGCGTGCGGGTGAAGATCATCTCCGGCGATGCCGCCCCGGTCGTCGCCCACCTGGTCGCCCAGCTTGGCCTGCCCGCCGGCCAGGTGCTTTCGGGCGAGGAGATCGCCCGCCTCACCGATGCCGCCCTGCGCCGCCGGGTGGTGGCCACCCGCCTGTTCGCGCGGGTCTCGCCCGACCAGAAGATGCGGATCATCCGCGCCCTGTCCGAGGCCGGCCACACGGTCGGCTTCCTTGGCGACGGGATCAACGATGCCCCGGCGATCCGCGCCGCCGATGCCGGCCTCTCGGTCAACACGGCCACCGACGTGGCCCGCGCCGCAGCCGACCTGATCCTGCTCGACAACGATCTGGGCGTCATCGCCGATGGCATCGCGGAAGGCCGGCGAACCTATGCCAACATCATGAAATACGTGCGGATGGGCACCAGCTCGAACTTCGGCAATATGCTCTCGATGGCGCTGGCCTCGGTGCTGGTCCCGTTCCTGCCGATGACCGCGGTGCAGATCTTGCTCAACAACCTGCTCTACGATGCCTCGCAGATCGGCCTCCCGCTCGACGAGGTCGATGCCGACGACCTGGCCACCCCGCGCAACTGGAGCATCGCCGCGATAGAGCGGTTCACCGCGATCATGGGGCCGCTGTCCTCGCTGTTCGACCTGTCGACCTTCGCCATCCTGCTGCTGGTGTTCCATGCTGGCGCTGCCCAATTCCGCACCGCCTGGTTCGTGGAATCGATGCTGACCCAATTGCTCGTGGTCTTCGTCATCCGCACCCGCGCGCGGCCCTGGCGCAGCCGCCCGGCGCGGGCGCTGGTGGCCACGAGCCTGGGCGCCTGCGCGGCGGCGCTGGCCCTGGCGCTGGGGCCATGGGCAGGCCTGTTCGGCTTCGCCCCGCTGCCCGGCCACCTCCTCGCGCTCGTCGCCGCGCTGGCCGCCGCCTACCTGCTGCTGGCCGAAGCGCTCAAGCGCCATGCCATGGGCCGCGCCCATCGGGCACGGCATCGCGCCCGATCAACCCATGCAGGCTGACGGAAAACCGGGCGATGGTGTGGGAAAGTGGATGCCCCGCGAGGACTATAACCCGCGTCTCGCCGCATCCGCGACCATCCCCAAACATCCCAATAAATCACGGTTTTCCGCAGGTTTTCGGCCCAGCCTTTCCACGCCTGCCTCTTGACGTTCCCGCCAAGCCAGCGCAATGTGTGGGGACCGATGTGGGGACTATCATGGGCAAGCTAACAACGATCAAGGTGCGAGCGGCCAAGCCTGGCGTGTCAGCGGACGGCAAGCCGACAAAGGCGGTCTATCAGGACGGCGAGGGCCTGTTCCTGCTGGTGAAGCCGAGCGGAGCCCGCTTCTGGATGCTTCGGGTCCAGGTGAACGGCAAGCGGCGAGACATCGGGCTCGGCGCGGTGGCGGTCGAAACTGTGGGCGGCGGCGCTTTTGGCGATCACGATCCCGTGGCTGACACGTCACTGATGCTCCGGTCCTCGCTGACGCTGGCGGAAGCCCGGAAGAAGGCGGTGGCCCTGCGGGAACTCGCCAAGGCCGGCGCGAACCCTGTTGCCGAGCGCGATAGGGAGCGGCGCGTCATTCCCACATTCGCCGAGGCTGTTACCGCAACGCATGAAGCACTGTCGGCAGGCAAGTGGGCCGAGCGCACCGCCAAGGCCTTCCTCGCCTCTCTGATCGAACACGCCAACCCCAAGCTCGGCGCCATGCGGGTCGATGCCATCGGCGGGAGCGACATCGTGCTAGCCCTCGCGCCGATCTGGAACGACAAGCCCGTGATGGCGCGCAAGGTCCGCGCCCGGATCGTTCAGGTGCTTGCCTTCGCCAAGGCGCGGGGATGGCGCGCCGACGCACTTCCCGATGCACGGGAGATGCGCTCCGGTTTGTCATCGCAAACGCGGGGCAAGAATTTCGCGGCAATGCCCTTCGCCGTCGTGCCGGACTTCGTTGCCGAGCAACTGAGCAAGGAGCGCGGTGCCAGCCGCATGGCGCTACTGTTCGCCATCCTCACCGCTGCCCGCTCTGGCGAAGTCCGCAATGCAACATGGGCGCAGATCGACTTTGAGGCTCGGACATGGACGCGCTCTGCTGCTGACATGAAGATGGGCGTTCCACACGTGGTCACGCTCAACGACGCCGCGATTGCCATTCTTGAACGCACAGCCCCCGAAGGGCAGCGTACCGGCCTGATCTTCCCCGGCGCAAAGGAGGGGCGCCCCCTCTCCGACATGTCCCTGACCAAGATCATGCGGCTCGCCGGCAGGGCGGAGACGGTCCACGGCTTCCGCTCCGCATTCCGCGATTGGGCCGCCGAGAAGATGCCTACTATCCCCGCTATGGTCGCGGAGATGGCGCTGGCGCACAGTGTCGGCACCGCCACGGAGAAAGCCTATCTCCGCAGCGACCTGCGCGACATGCGCCGCGCGCTCATGGATGCGTGGGGCCGCTTCGCCGCGCCGTCCCTGTCGCCGGGCGGCAACAATGTGATCGAGATGGAGCCGAAGGCCGCCGTGGTGGCCGCATGATGCGCCTTACAGCCGTGGCCGGCCTCTGCACGCGAACCCCCAGAAAGTCGCCAGCGTAGCCAGTCCTTCACTGTCCATCATCAACGTGGGCATCTCATTGATGCCTCAACCCGATAGACATGCGCGTGCCGATAGAAGAGGATCGTTCCCACAACGACCCGAAGGGCGCCTCAATGCAGAGCGAAGCAATGCGGACCAACCTCGGGGAGTGGGAAAACGCGCCCTTCATTCAAGACCAGGTGATCGCCTATGCTGAAAGCCTCGGCTCTTCATTCATCCTGCGAGACATCTACAAGCCGCTGCGCCTGCCGCGCTACACCGTCAGCCGCGTGCTGTGCCGCCTGCACGCGAAAGGTTTCCTGACCCGTCACAAAATCCCGGTGCAACTCCACCGCTTCGATAGCAAAGCGGGCGCGCTCGTTGCAGATGGGGCAGCTCGCCAGTGCTACCTCTATGCCTTGGCGGACGAGGCGACATAGTGAGCCGGATTGCGTTGCTGGGGCCGGACTGCGGAGGTTCCAATGCCCTGCCGGCCCGCGCTGATCGCAGTCGTCCGGTATCGCTTGCGGCCGTCCCCCAAATCCCGCTAGCAAGCGTCCATGTTTGAACAGACCTTCAAGAACATCGACGATATTCTCCACAAGGAAGCCGGCTGCGCGTCTGAACTGGACTACACTGAACAGACCAGCTGGCTGTTGTTTCTCAAGTATCTGGACGATCTGGAAACTGCCCGCGCCACCGAGGCTGAACTGCGCGGCGCGGCTTACACCCCGATCATCGATGCCGCGCACCGCTGGAGCGGCTGGGCCGCGCCGAAGAACGCTGCCGGCAAGCTCGATCACAACGTGGCGCTGACCGGGCCCGATCTGATCGATCACGTCAACAAGGTGCTGTTCCCCTACCTGGAAGGGTTCAAGGAACGCGCCACCGGCCCGGCCACCATTGAATACAAGATCGGCGAAATCTTCGGCGAAATCCGCAACAAGTTCCAATCGGGGTACTCGCTGCGCGATGCCATCGACGCGATCGACGAGCTCTCCTTCGGCAGCCAGGCGCAGAAGCATGAGCTTTCGCATCTGTATGAAGCCAAGATCAAGAACATGGGCAACGCCGGGCGCAACGGCGGGGAATATTACACGCCCCGTCCGCTGATCCGCGCGATGATCCAGGTGGTGAAGCCCCGCATCGGCGAGAAGATTTACGACGGCGCCGCCGGCTCCTGCGGCTTCCTGTGCGAAGCCTATGATTACCTGCTGCCCCAGGCGAAGACGGTGGACGACCGCCGCACGCTTCAGGACCGCACGTTCTACGGCAAGGAGAAGAAGAGCCTCGCCTATGTGATCGGCACGATGAACATGATCCTCCACGGGATCGACGCGCCCAATCTGGTCCACACCAACACCCTGGCCGAACAGGTGCTGGATATCCAGGAGAAGGACCGGTTCGACGTGGTGCTGGCCAACCCGCCGTTCGGCGGCAAGGAGCGCCCGGAAATCCAGCAGAACTTCCCAATCAAGACCGGGGAAACGGCCTACCTGTTCCTGCAACACTTCATCAAGTCGCTGCGCGCGGGCGGCAACGCGGCGGTGGTGATCAAGAACACGTTCCTGTCCAACACCGACAATGCCAGCGTGGCCCTGCGCCGCGAGCTGCTGGAAACCTGCAACCTCCACACCGTGCTGGATATGCCCGGCGGCACCTTCCAGGGCGCGGGAGTGAAAACCGTGGTCCTGTTCTTCGAGCGCGGCGAGGCGACCCGCAAGGTATGGTATTATCAACTCGATCCGGGCCGGACCTTGGGCAAGACTAATCCGCTCAACGATGCGGACATGGCCGATTTCATCGCCACACAGGCGACCTTTGCGAATGGCCCGAATAGCTGGAGCGTGGACGCCAGCGCCATCGATCCCGCCACCTGCGACCTCACCGTGCGCAACCCCAATGCGCCAGAAGCCAAACCCCTGCGCAGCCCGCTGGAAATCCTGGACGAGATCGCCGCGCTAGACGCGGAGAGTGCTCAGGTGCTGGCGCGAGTGAGGGAATTGCTGTGAACGTTGTCCCACTCGGCACGGTCGTGACTATCGACCGTGAACAGCGTCAGTGGAAGAACAGGCCTTATGTCGGGCTCGAGGATATTGAGAGCGGCACTGGCCAGCTGTTGAACGACAAAACGATCACTACGGTAAAAAGCACTACGTTCGGTTTCGGCGCGGATCATGTCCTCTATGGGCGCCTGCGTCCTTATCTGAACAAGGTGCTGTTGCCTGATTTCGAGGGGCACTGCTCTACGGAACTTATCCCCATTCTGCCGAGCCATGCGCTTGATCGGACTTTTCTTTGGTATTGGCTGACCAGTGCTCCCGTGGTTGCGGCAATTGATGCCACCTGCACCGGCGCAAGAATGCCGCGGGCAAATTTGGATCGCGTTCTCGAACAGGAAATCCCCCTCCCGCCGCTGGAAGAACAGCGA
The DNA here is from genome assembly GCF_042646485.1 of Novosphingobium bradum. Lineage (NCBI taxonomy): Bacteria > Pseudomonadati > Pseudomonadota > Alphaproteobacteria > Sphingomonadales > Sphingomonadaceae > Novosphingobium > Novosphingobium bradum. The sequence continues at coordinate 69,015 of NZ_JBHRTQ010000002.1, forward strand.
CGGATTGTGGCGGTGCTGGATGAGGCCTTCGCCGCCATCGCGGTCGCAACCGCCAACGCCGAAAAGAACCTCGCCAACGCGCGGGAGTTGTTCAGTGCTGCCGCTCGCATGGCTTTTTCAAACGGTCTTGCCGAAACACCATTTGAAACCTTGCGAGTGGAGCAACTTGCCCGACCCCACAAGGGCAGCATGCGGACTGGCCCGTTTGGCAGCCAGTTGCTGCACGGCGAATTTGTTGATGAAGGGGTTGCGGTGCTTGGCATCGACAACGCTGTGGCGAACGAGTTTCGTTGGGGCAAACAGCGCTTTATCACCGAGGAAAAGTTTCAATCTCTGTCCCGGTTTCTTGTCCACCCTGGTGATGTCATCATTACGATCATGGGCACCTGTGGCCGCTGCGCCATCGTGCCTGATGACATTCCCAAAGCCATTAATTCTAAACACCTGTTCTGCATATCACTGGAGCAGGGTCGCTGCCTTCCCGGCTATCTTCACGCTTATTTTCTTCACGCGCCCGACGCGCGCGCATACCTTGAAGAACGCGCTCAAGGATCGATTATGGCCGGCCTGAACATGGGTATCATCAAAGAAATGCCCATTCGCTTGCCACCTCTGCCCACGCAGAAGGTGATTGTCGAAGCCATCAACTCCACTCGTTCTGAGGCTGACCGGCTGGCGCGAGTGTATACGGCGAAGTTGCAGAACCTTGCCGCCCTCAAGCAATCTCTTCTCCACCGCGCTTTCGCTGGCGAGTTGACGGCCACCGCGCCGGAAGTCGTCGCCGCATGAACGAAACCGAAAACCGCGGCGCACCGATCGATCCCGCTGCTGGTGCCCGCAGCTCGGGTCTGGCAGAGCGTGACGTGGCGCTTGTGGATGAATTGCGCGGCGGTCACGATGAAAATCAGTGGGTGGAGTTTAAGCGAAGCTTCGATGACGAGGGAATGATCGGCAAACTTTGCTCGGCCATGGCCAACGGTGCCCGTGCGGATGGCAAGGATGTTGCTTATGTCATCTGGGGCGTTGAGGATGGAACCAAGGAAGTGGTGGGCACCACTTTCAACCCCGACACCAAGAAGGTGGGCGGGCAGGCGTTTCAAATGCGGCTGGCGCAATTGCTGAAACCCAGCCCGGCGTTTTCCTTCCGGACGGTGGGCCATCCCGATGGCCGTATCGTGTTGTTGGAAATCCCGGCAGCAACGGTTGCGCCTGTCGAATATGAGGGCACGGCCTATGTCCGCATCGGCAGCGCCACCCCCAAGCTTTCGGACTACCCGGATCGTTATCAAAAGCTGATCACCAATCTGCGGCCCTATGTCTGGGAAAAGGGTGTCGCCAAGGGTTATGTCGATGCGGATGAGGTTTTGCGGCTGCTGGACTTTCCGAAGTATTTTTCGCTGATCGGCCAACCGCTGCCCGATGGCAAGGCCGCCATTCTTGAACGGCTGGCCGCAGAGCAACTGATAGCCAAAGACGTTGGCGGAGCGTGGAACATCACCAATCTTGGCGCGATCCTGTTTGCCAATGATCTGGGGCAGTTCGACGCCAGCCTTGCCAGGAAGGGGGTCCGCTTCGTTGCCTATGGCGGGAGGGGAAAGGCCGATATGGTCACCCATCGGCATGACGGCGTTAAGGGTTACGCGTCCGGGTTTGAGGGCCTGATCGGCTACATCAATGGCCTCCTGCCTGCCAACGAGCATATCGGAGAAGCCCTGCGTCAGAAGCAGCCACTGTTCCCGGAACTCGCCATCCGCGAGCTGGTGGCAAATGCCCTAATTCATCAGGACATGACAATTTCGGGTGCCGGGCCGCAGGTGGAGCTGTTTGCCGACCGGATCGAAATTACCAATCCCGGACGGTCGCTCCTGCCAGCAGATCGGATGATCGACCTTCCACCCAGATCGCGCAATGAGATGCTGGCCTCGCTGATGCGGCGCATGGGCATTTGCGAGGAGCAGGGCAGCGGGCTGGATAAGGTGGTGATGAGCATCGAAGTGTATCAGTTACCGCCGCTCAGGTTGCAGACTTCGGAAGGATCGACACAGGCCATTCTCTTCGGACCGCGAACCTTCGCCGAGATGAGCCGTTCGGAACGGGTGCAGGCCTGCTATCAGCATGCGGTGCTTAAATGGCTTCGTGGCGAGAAAATGCGCAACGTGACATTGTGCGAGCGCTTCGGGATCGACAAGCGGAATGCCGCACAGGTGAGCCAGGTCCTGAACGCAGCATTGAAGGAAAATCGGATCAAGGTCGCCGATCCTGAGCATCCCAAATCTGGCTACTGGCCGTGGTGGGGCTAATGCAAACTCTTGATCCACTCTTGATTGCGGCAGAGTTTTCCACATCGGCCTGCGTCAGCGCGTCCCGGAAATCCTCGGAATTCCTTGCGCCGCTGCCTTGTCAATCTCTTGATCCAGTCTTGTTCCACAGGAACGGTTCAGGAACGAAATGAACGAAGCTGAAACGCGCGCCGAGCTGATAGACCCCGCGCTGCGCAAGGCCGGCTGGGGCGTGGTCGATGGCAGCCGCACGCGGCGGGAGGTGATCGCACCGGGGCGGATCATGGGGAAGGCCAAGCGCGCCAAGCCGCTCTCGTGCGACTATGTGCTGGTCTATCGCAACACGCGGCTCGCCACCATCGAGGCGAAAGCGGCCACCAAGAGCTACACCGATGGTGTTGGTCAGGCGAAGGACTATGCGGAGCGCCTTCTCACCCGCTTTGCCTTCGCCACCAACGGCAAGCAGATCTACCGAATGGACATGGAAACCGGCGCCGAGGCGCTGGTCGATGCTTTCCCCACCCCACAGGACTTGTGGGACGCCACCTTCGCCACCCCGAACGCCTGGCGCGACCGCTTCGCCGCCGTCCCCTATGAAACCGGCGGCGGACGGTTCGAACCGCGCTATTACCAGCACAACGCCATCGAACGCACGCTGGAAGCCATCGCGGCGGGCAAGGACCGCATCCTCCTCACCCTCGCCACCGGCACCGGCAAGACGGCCATCGCCTTCCAGGTCGCGTGGAAGCTGTTTCACGCGCGCTGGAGCCTGTCTGACTGGAAAACCGGTGGCGAGCCCACCCATCGCCCGCGCATCCTGTTCCTAGCCGATCGCAACGGCCTTGCCGATCAGGCCTTCAGCAGCTTCACCGCCTTCGAGGATGCCGCGCTCGCCCGGATCACGCCCGGCGAGGTTCGCAAGAAGGGCGGCGTGCCCAAGAACGCCAGCGTGTTCTTCACGATCTTCCAGACCTTCACCAGCGGCACCGACGCCGATGGCAACCCTGCGCCCTATTTCGGTGATTACCCGTCTGATTTCTTCGACTGCATCATCATCGACGAATGCCATCGCGGCGGCGCCCGGGACGAAAGCGAATGGCGCTCCATCCTCGAATATTTCGCCCCCGCCGTGCAGATCGGCCTAACCGCCACGCCCAAGCGCACTACCAACACCGACACCTACGCCTATTTCGGCGATCCGGTTTACACCTATTCGCTCAAGCAGGGGATCAACGACGGCTACCTGACCCCGTTCAAGGTCCGCCAGATCGGCACCACCATCGATGAATATGTCTTCACCGCCGATGACGTCGTGATTGAAGGCGAGGTGGAAGAGGGCAAGCGCTACACCGAAGGCGATTTCAACCGCACCATCGAAATCCGTGAGCGCGAGGAATATCGCGTGCGGACCTTCATGAGCATGATCGACCAGCGCGAAAAGACGATCGTGTTCTGTGCGTCGCAAACTCACGCCGGCATCGTCCGCGACCTGATCAACCAGGTGAAAACCAGCACCAACCCGCACTACTGCGTGCGGGTGACGGCGGAGGACGGCGCCATCGGTGACCAATGGCTGCGCACCTTCCAGGACAACGACAAGACCATTCCCACGATCCTCACCACGTCGCAGAAGCTTTCCACCGGGGTGGACGCGCGCAACGTGCGCAACATCGTGCTGATGCGCCCGGTCACATCCATGATCGAGTTCAAGCAGATCATCGGACGCGGCACCCGCCTGTTCGATGGCAAGGCCTATTTCACGATCCTGGATTTCGTGAAGGCCTACGAGCACTTCAACGATCCCGAATGGGATGGTGAACCGATGGAGCCGGAACCACCCAAGCCGCCGCGCCCCGATCCGAGGCCGGACGATCCCGGCGGCGATCCGCCCCTACCGCCCGAAGAGCCTGAAACGCCAAAGGCGCGACTGGTGATCAAGCTGGCAGATGGCAAGGAGCGCACCTTCAAGCACATCAGCGCCACCACGTTCTGGGGTGAGGACGGCAAGCCCGTCTCCGCGCAACAGTTCATCGAAGCCCTGTTCGGCAAGCTGCCCGAATTGTTCAAGGATGAGGATGAACTGCGCACCCTGTGGAGCCAGCCGGATACCCGCCGCAAGCTGATCGACGGCCTGGCCGAGCGCGGCTTTGCCGGCGAACAGCTGGATGCCATCCGCACGGCCACCGACGCGCAAGACAGCGACCTGTTTGACGTGCTGGCCTACATCGCGTTCCTGCGCGCGCCCTTGAAGCGGGCCGAACGCGCCGGGGAACGCCGCGACGCCATCCTCTCGCACTATGAACCACGCCAGCGCGAGTTTCTCGATTTTGTGCTGGGGCAATATGTGGCGGTTGGCGAAAGCGAACTAGATACCGATAAGCTGCCCGAACTGCTCGGCTTGAAGTACGGGTCCGCCGCCGACGCCATCGCCGCACTAGGCAGCGTCGCAGAGATCCGGGCGACCTTCCAGGGCTTCCAGAGCGGGTTGTACGACCGGTTGGCGGCGAGGCCTGCGGCAGACCGGCCCTGACCGACGAGCGTTTTCTTGAAGAGATGGCGGCGCGTCGTCTGTCCAACCACTTCACGGCGGCTGACCTGTGCTGTGCCGGGGAGACGTGGCAACGAACGCGGATCATCAATGCGCCGGTCAAACCGGAAAGCTGGGCCGCCCTGACGGCGCTGTGCCAACACATTCTCGAACCGGTATTCGCCCGCTTCGGCAGCCCCACCATCACCTATGGGTTCACCTCGCCGGCCCTTATCCGCTTGATCCCGGCCCATTCCGCCCCGCGCGTCGATCAGCACGCCAGTTGTGAGGTTAACGCCAGGGGCAAGCCGATCTGTGATCGCGGCGGTGCAGCGGTGGATTTCGCGATCGGCGGCCCCTCGTCGCGCGACGTGGCCGTATGGGTGACCGAACACCTGCCGTTCGACCGCCTGTATTTCTACGGCGACGATAGCCCCTTGCACGTCAGCTACGGGCCTGAGCACACAGGTCAGGTCGTGAACATGACGCCGGGACCATCGGGCAGGCGCGTGCCCCGGGTGATCGATTTGGCGCGGTTAAGGTTGGCTGATTGAGAATAGGCTGACGCCGAAGACTTCGGATAAATCCGGCGGCACGCCGCTCGCAGCGTCGCGGGCACTCATCGTCCCCGCTGGCATCCTGCAAGTCTTCAGAGTGCGCGGATGTCCCGTGTAAACGTCGCTTGTGCGTTCGTGCGCCGCCACACCGGAGGCCAAGAACTGCGCGGAGCAGCGGTTCTCTCGAATGGTGACGCAGCACGATCATTCCTGACGCGTTGCTTCCCTCGGCGGTGGCGGCTAAGCCAATAATGCCGGCGCGAGAGCACTGGCGGGGCGTGGAAACCCCGGAATGGAAACAACCGGTCGAGATTATCGGCCGGATGGCGGACGCGTATGTCCAAGGCCTTCCCAGACCCAAAGGCGTCCGCGCCTGTGGGTTTCCTCCAGGTTTCCAACATCCGGCTCTTCGGCCGGAGCCCCGAACGGGGCAGATCAAGTTGTTGGACGCACTTCGAAATCGCGCGGAGAAGAAGGACGGACCGCACGCACTCAGGCCTAAGAGGCTTGCGGTTGCTTGTGTTATTGCTGCTGTGGGCACGTTCTCCATGCCAGTTGGCTGGTTGCTGACATTGGGGTTTTTTCGAACGCGCAAAGGCGGCGCTGTGCTGATGGGGCTGATCCAAGGCCTTCATGGCTTGAACTACGCCTTTTTCCCGCGGCCCTCTGATCAATCTATGATCGAGACCATGAAGGTCCATCCATTCGGCTCGATCGCATTCGAGATTGCAGGCGCCATTGCCGTGGGGACGATCTTCTATTGGATTGGAGCCACACGCGTTGGCCGGTTTTTGTACGACGACGTGGCGGCTAAGCAGACCTAACGGACTTGTCCCGGACATCGATGGGACATGTCCCAAGCGGCAAATGCATGGTTTCCGGGACGGACGGGACAGGGGGTATATACCCTGTCCCACCTGTCCCGCCGCATGAGGCATCATCCGCCGCGCCCGGCTGCGCTGCTGAAGTCCATGGTCTCATCGGAGCTGCCGGCTTCAATGATCGACCACAGGCCATGTTCCATTTCGACCTGTTCCGCGTCCAGAAGGGCCTTCCGACAGCGAACCCACGCCTTGCGCCTCGTCTCGCCCTTGGTGTCCTCAGGAAGCGTGGCTTCCCACTTCTCGCGCCATGCCTTCTCAGTCACCGAAGCACCGCCCGCCTCGCTGATCGCAGCCCCCAGCACATCAAGCGCGTTGCGGGCTGCCTCACCCAGCTTCTTTTTCTTCGCACGAACTACGGCCGGGATCGCCACACCGGCGGCGACAGGATTGCCCTTCTCGTCCTCTCCGAGCGTGATGCTTTCAATGGTAAAGCCGAAGCACTGGCCGGCCTCCCCGTCCTTCTGCTTGGTGACGGTGGCAGTCCGCACGTGATCGACGCCGCCGGTCGGGTCGCCGTCCAGCCGGATGATGGTGTCCACCGCACCCATGAGGCTGCCGTGGCCGCGGGGCGTGTCGTTAAGCTGATCCTTGGGCCGGTGATGCACGGCGACGATCATTGCTCCGAACTCGTCACGCAGCCTGGCAAGGTTGTTGACGTAGGCGAGCATGTCAGACGTGTTCTCGTCGCCGCCGCCGAAGGTTGCTGCCAGCGTGTCAACAACGATGAACCCCGGCGCGCCGCCCAGCCGCTCCGCCTGCATGCGGATACCGTCAATCAGTCGGGCAAGATCGGCACGTGGATCAAGGAGGTTCACGGCGCAGGGGACCGTCACGAACGGCACATCGCCATCGATGCCGTGCCGCTGGCGCCATGCGAACACGCGATGGCGGAAGCCAGTTTGTCCCTCGGCCACGACATAGACCACCGGGCAGGGACGCACGCTGCGCCCGTCGATATCCATGCCAGCTGCGACCCGAGCTGCCAGGTCGAGCATGTAGAAGCTCTTGCCCGAGCCAGGCGATCCGTAGACGAGGCCTAACCCGGTCAGAGGCCAGGTGTTCTGCACGCGCCACATGTTGGTGAGCGACGGCGTGATGTCGCAGAAATACTCAAACGGCAGCTCGGCGGGTAGAGCCGAGGCGAGGACTGGCGGCATCGGCCCGCGCGCCGCCAAGTCCCGCTCATAGAGCGCCTTGAATTCCTGCTCGAACCGCGCCTGCGGCCACGGCGGGACCATATGCGTGAGCATCCAGCCCAAGGTGTTGTGATAGGCGGCTTCGAGCGTCACGCGCCCGGATCGCGCCTCGGCGATCTGGAAGCCGGCCACCTTGGAGAACTCGCCCCAGCGGTTCAGCTCGTCGCCGCCTTCGTGGATGTCGCGGTGCAGCGCATTGATCGCTGTGTCGAACTTCGGCGTGAAGTCCATCCCGCCCACCAGCGACAGAGCCGGCGCGGGAGCCACCAGCTCGATCCCCGGCATCGGCTCCATGCCTTCGATGATGTCGGCCAGCTCGTCCAAGTCGTATTCAACATCGTTGCTCTGGATGATCGAACACTTTCTGGCCTTGCCGTTCTTGGCATGGACCGACCCGGGCACGCGGATGACCTGGGTGGCCCGGCCGAACGACTGATCCCCGCCGACCTTCATCGCCAGCGTCTTGCGCAGCGCGGCCACCCGCTCGACCTCTTCGCTCGGCTCGGTCAGCAGCCAGTAAAGATGCCCCTTCGGGGTGCCGGCCTCTGTCACGCCGCCGCTCGCGACCATCATCGTGGGCTTGCCCAGCCGCTCGATCACATACTTGGCCTTGGCGTTCACATCGCCGCTGTCGATGTCGAGGACGATGGCGGTGAGCGCGGCAACGTCTTCCAGCTTGGCCTCGCCCTTGTCGGCGGCGCTGGCGTGCAGCACGGCGGGGACGACGAAGCCGGCGACATGCCATTGCGCCCACCGCTTGAGGTGCGCGTGCGCGCCGCCCATGAAGGCCGGGGCGATCAGCTTGCGCTCGCGGAACTTGCCTTCCTGCGGCGTGCCCTTCTCGCCGATCCCGAGGATCGAAGCGGACTGGCCCGGCTGCCAATCGACATGGCCGAACAGCATGGCGAAGAACCGATCCGCCTGCGCCTGGTCGTAGAGCGCGCCGTTTTCGGTGATGGGGTAGGCGGGGGCGGGGAGAGCCGTCATACGGCCATCCTTTCCGTGGCCGAATATTGTTCGAACAGCCGAACCCAGCCAGCGAGGGCCTCGCGGAACCGGCGCGCCGGGAAACTCTCGCCACCGGGGCGGGCCTTCAACCGCGCCGCGCGTTGCTGGACCTCGCGAAAGTCAGGCAGAGGATCGTACCCGCCCGCCTGCGAAAATCCCCCCGCAGCAACCGCCACGCCGCAGCCGCTTTCCATCAGGGCATAGGCCTTCAGGCAAGCGGCCTCGACGTTGCGAGCGGCAGCCTTCCCCTTGAGAGCGAGACTGGCGCGACGGAAGAAGTGGCGCGGCTCGCGGCCCTTACCAGGGAAGGCCTCACGGATGATGACCGACCTCGGCCCCCACTGCCCCGGCGGCAGCGCGGCTTGTTCAGCAGCCGAGAGCTCGGTAATGAGCTTCACATCAAGCATGTCGTTAATCTCCTGCGCCCCGCGGCTTTCCCGAGCTGCGGGGCGTTGCTTGTGGGGGTCAGGCGGCGCGCTTAGCGCGCATCGGAGCAAGGTTGCCCAGCCATTCCTCCTGCGAAGAACGGAGAATGAGGGTGCGGCCACGCGCCTTCACGGCAGCAAGGCGGCCTTCGGCGATTTCGCGGTAAATGGTGCTTCGGCCGACACCCAGCCGCGCGCAGGCGGCGGGGATGGGGTCGGCGAGTACATCTGACTTGGGAAGCATCGTTCTGTCCTTTCGGCCCGGAAAGGCGGGCTGAAACGACAGGTGACAGACGGGAATGACCTGGGGCAGCCCCCGGAATTGGCGCTTTGATTATTACCAGCAGGGGTTCTGTTGGAGGAGCCGTCCCGTGCGAGGGTCTATGCCCAGCCGCTGCCGTGCCGCCGCCTGGCGCTGCCTTAGCCAGTTTGTCACCGACGCCTCATCCCGCCGCAGCCGGGTGAGAGCGTGTCGATACGCGCCCCAAGCAGGAGCCTGGCCCGACCCGTTCGTGTCCGATGCTCTAGACGCCCAGCCTTCGAAAGCGGCCTTCTCGCTGTCCCAACTTGGGTTGGCCGCCATTCGGACTATTAGCGCGAACTCGATGGCGAACAGATCAGGGCCGTTGATCGGCCCTATATCATCGGCGCAGCAAAGAGCAGATGGCCAGTGACGAGCCTTCCGCCCAGCGTGCTCTCGCCGGCCACCGCGACAGGCAGGTTCACGGCGGGCAAGCCCCACGCGCTCAAACACCGCATCTTCGGGCAATCCGTTGTCGCTGGCGAATTCGGAAGCCCGCTTACGCCACCAGCTCACCCGTCTGGTAGGGGTGCCCTCGTCAAACTTCGCCACATTTCGGGAAATCTTCTCAAGTTGGTTTCTACGAGCAATGCTCAGGGCGTTGAAATCGAGTTGGGACATTGCGAGACGTATAGAGGCAGGAGTGGTCAACGTAAATATTTGATATTGTGACTACATTTTGTCGCAACTACTGCCCGCAGCCAAAAAATTAGTGCGGGGGGCGGAGATCACAATTCGGCTCGGCGCGCGGGTGGGGCCGGGGGGTGGGGGCTAGCCTCCCGGTCGAAATCGCCAGCCGGCATTCGGCCTGCGGTCATGCCGGCAATAGGAAGCGCCAATGCCCCGTGCAGCCCTGCCCATGCCAGACACGCTGCCTCGCTTGCCGCCCCAGGGGGAAGGTCGGCTGCGCTTCGCCGCCCCCTCGAAAATAAATATTCCGAACGCGGATCAGACAGAACGGAAAGATCGGACGTGCGCCGGCCCGGAATGCGCTTATCGGCGACCGGGCGTCCGTTCTGTCGGGTTCCGTGGCCGGCGGATCGGACAGGCCCGGGGTTGCTGAGGGTTGGTGTCTGGCCATCCTAAGGGCTCCAACCCTGATTGCAGGACACGACATGACCGCCACTATCATCACTTTCCCGACCGTCGCGCGCCGCGCCGAGGGCGAGCTTTACCAGGCTGGCAGCAATCCGCTGGAGCGCGCCATCGACAAGGCCCGCAACATCGCGGCCACGATCATCGCTGACCCGCGCCGCGCGACCCTGCCGGCAGAACTGGAGGAACTGGCCGGGCTGGTCCGCCGGCTGGAACCGTCGCATCCGCTGCACATGGATGACTTGGCCATCATCCCGTTCGGGCCGGGGCCGATCTACTGCCCTCTGCGTGGCGTGCCGGAAATGCTGGCGGGGATACTCGCGGGGCTGATAGCGGCATGACTGCGCGAGGCGGGGGGCGTTTCACGAGGATCGTCCGCCGCAGTCCCTCCCGGTGTCCCGGCAGCTCAACCGCAAAGTGGGGACCAATGTGGGGACGATCCGGACCGTTATGGCCGAACGCCTTGTATTTCCTATGTTTTTATGAAGGTTTTGGATGCCCCGCGAGGATTCGAACCTCGATAGACGGAATCAGAATCCGTAGTCTTACCATTAGACGACGGGGCAACGTGGAGCGGGCGTCTAGTCCGGAGGCATGGACCGGTCAAGCCGATTCGGCCCGGAAATCATGGCCGCATCGCGATCGGCGGATCGGGCGACAGCGCGCCCTCCGGCCAGCAGGGCGGCTCGGCGCCCGGTCAGGACCCGACCTTAGTACCCCGCCTCGATCGCCACCCGGATCGCATCGGCGGTGGTCCGCACGCCCAGCGCGCGCAGCACCGCGCCGCGATGCATCTTCACCGTCCGCTCCGACAGGCCCAGCTCCCAGGCGATCTGCTTGTTGAGCTTGCCGGCCGCCATCTGGACCAGCACCGCGCGCTGGCGGGCGGACAGCGCCTGGACCTTGTCGTGCGCCACGCGCCGGCGCTCGTCGTTGGCGCGGGCCTGCTCGCCCGGGATCTCCACCTGCGAGCCGAGGTAATAGAGCAGTTCGCCGTCGTCGGCGAAGATCGGCGCCACCATCACCGCGTTGCGAAAGGGGCTGCCGTCCTTGCGGTAATTGGTGATCTCCACCATCACCGGCTGGCGGCGGCGGATGCCGCTCCGCAGGGTTTCGGTCAGCCACGGCTCGGTGGCCGGCCCGGCCAGGAACCGGCAGTTGCGGCCGATGATCTCGGCGGCGCTGTAGCCGGTCAGCTCCGCGAAGGCGGCATTGCATTCCACGATCGGATTGTCGGGCAGGCGCGGATTGCTGAGCACCGCGGCGATCTGGCTCTTCTGGAGCATCTCGGGCAAAGGCATCATGCGGTTTGGCCACTCCTCGCGGACGCGGGCAACGTGTCCCTTGGGCCAGTTCCCGGCCTAGGCCCGCATGGCGCCAAGCCTTCGCCCGGACGGGACGGATTGTCCATCCTGATCGTCCCGCGCCGCCGCCGACCGCGCTTGGCGCCCCCGCCCTTGCCGGAACCGCGCCACGCCGCTAGGTTGGCCGCAACACTCCCGCCGACCCGGCGGGCACATGGATCAGAGTATATTGTCATGGCGGAAGCCCTTCCGCCGGCTGGAGGTCTTGGGGAGCAGCAAGGCGGCCTTGCAGGATTGACGGATCGGACGGCCCCCGCGCCTCCCCGCCCTGCACCCGCCGCCCCTCCCGGCCCATTGCCCGGCGGTCCTTCGCCCGAGCCCGCGGTAACGCGCGCGCCGGGCGCAAACGCAGCCTCCGGGCCTGCACCCGGCGCGAGGGCGCCCGGGCGTTCGGGCGCGCTGTCCGGCCCGGCCGGCCAGGCCTATGCCGCGATCGATCTGGGCACCAACAATTGCCGCCTGCTGATCGCGCGGCCCTCGGGCGAGAATTTCATCGTGGTCGATGCCTTCAGCCGCGTCGTGCGGCTCGGCGAAGGCCTCGCGCAGACCGGGCGGCTGAGCGACGCGGCGATGGAACGGGCGCTCGCCGCGCTCCATGTCTGCGCCGAGAAGCTGCGCCGCCGCAACGTCCACCTCGCCCGCTCGGTCGCCACCGAGGCCTGCCGCCGCGCCACCAACGGCGCCGAGTTCATCGAACGGGTGCGCCGCGAAACCGGCATCGTGCTCGATATCATCACCGCCCAGGAAGAAGCCCGCCTCGCGGTCCTTGGCTGCCACATCCTGCTCGAACAGGGCGACGGGCCGGCGATGATCTTCGATATCGGCGGCGGCTCAACCGAGCTCGTCCTGATCGAGACCGGGCCTGCCATCCCCCGCATCCTCGATTGGCAATCGGTGCCTTGGGGCGTGGTCTCGCTCAGCGAAACCTGCGGCCACGAAGGCGCCACCGCGGCGGAACGCGCCGCCCGCTACCATGCGATGCGGACCATGGTGAACGAAAGTTTCGCCCCCTTCGCCACGCGGATCATGGCCGATCACGGCGGCTTCCTCGATCAGCCCCGGCGCCTGCTCGGCACCAGTGGCACGGTCACCACACTGGCCAGCCTCCACCTTGATCTGCCGCACTATGATCGCAGCATGGTCGACGGGCTGATCGTGCCGACCGAGGCCATGCGCGGAATCTCGGCCCGGCTCTCGGGCCTTTCGCCCGAAGAACGACGGCAGGTGCCATGCATCGGCAAGGAGCGCGCGGATCTGGTCGTGGCGGGCTGCGCCATCCTCGAATCGATCCTCGATATCTGGCCGGCCGATCGGCTGGGGGTCGCCGATCGCGGCATCCGCGAGGGCATCCTGCGGAGCCTGATGGCCGCCGGCATCCACGGCGTCGGCACGTTCCGCCGCCCCCGTCACGCGGCCCGATCATGAGCCGCTCGGGCCGCGATCCGGGCGAACGGCTGAAGACCGGGCGCGGGCGAACCGCCAGTTCGGCCCGCTGGCTCCAGCGCCAGCTCAACGATCCCTATGTCCGCAAGGCCCGCGCCGAAGGCTACCGCAGCCGCGCGGCCTTCAAGCTGGCCGAGCTGGACGAACGCTTCGGCCTGCTCAAGGGCGCGAAACGTGTGGTCGATCTGGGCATCGCGCCGGGCGGGTGGAGCCAGGTCGTGCGCGAGAAGGCGCCCTCCGCGAAGATCGTCGGCATCGACCTCCTGCCCACCGAACCGATCGAGGGCGTGACCATCTTCCAGATGGACTTCATGGCCGACGAAGCCCCGGCCGCGCTCGAAGGCGCGCTCGATGGCCCGCCCGATCTCGTCCTCTCCGACATGGCGGCCAATACCGTGGGCCACAAGCAGACCGACCACCTGCGGACCATGGGGCTGGTGGAAACGGCGGTCGACTTCGCCATCACCGCCCTGGCGCCGGGCGGCGCCTTTGTCGCCAAGGTGTTTGCCGGGGGCACCGACCAGGCTTTGCTGACCATCCTCAAGAAGAACTTCACCACGGTGAAACACGCCAAGCCGCCGGCCAGCCGCAAGGATTCCTCGGAATGGTACGTGATCGCGCAAGGGTTCAAGGGGCGCTGAGGCCGGCATCGTCCCCGGCCTGACCGGGGACCGCATCATTCCCCCGCCCGCAGCCGCGCGCGCTGTTCGTCGCTCGGCTCCTCCACCCAGGTGTGCGTCTCGACGATCTGCGCGTTGACGGGGCGGCCCCAGCCGTCGCGCGCGGGGCGGAAGCGGAAGCGTTCGCGGATCAGCCGGCAGGGCACGGGATCAAGCGCGGCGATACCGCTGGACCGGGTCACCACGCAGTCCCCCACCGTGCCATCTGTCAGCACGGTGTAGCGCACCCCCACCGAAGCCTCGGCTCCGGGGGCGAGCAGGCCGTCGGGCAGGTCGCGCTGCGAGAGCCTGCCTCTGATCTGGCGCGGCCGGCTTTCCGGCCCCGGCGCGCGGCCCAGCCCATTGCCACCCAGCCCGCCGCCGCCAAGGCCATTACCAAAGCCACCTGAGCCCTGGCCGGTGCCCGGCAGGTCAGCGGCGCCGTTGCTGGCCGCGGAGCCGTTGTTGGCCAGGGGCGCGGCCACCACGGGCGGCGGCGCCAGCACCACCGGGGCCGGCGGGGCGACCACGGCGGTGGCCCTGGCCCGCAGGGCGGCCGGCGCGGCCTCGCCCCTGGGGGCGCTGGTCCGGGCTGGCGGCGGCGGTGGCGGCTTGCGCGAAGGTTTCGGGGTGGGTGTCGGTTCGGAAAAGGCCACCGCGACAAGATCGCCGGGATGAAGCGCGCGGCGCAAGTCCGGGCGCAGGCCCAGCACCAGCATCACCCCCATGCCCAACAGGATTGCGGCTGAAAGCAGGGCGGAAACGAGGCGTTCACGCCAATCTGTGCGGAGGCGGGCAGTGGCGGTCATCGAGTCACCATCTCACGCCTCCCCGGCAAGGGGACAATCGAGGGCAGGCTGGGATCGATCATGGCATCCGTCAACGTGGGAGCGCGGCCGGCGGTTTCCTGTTCGCGCGCGCCGCGCAAACGAAAAGGGCGGCGCCTTGCGGCACCGCCCTTTCCTGATTCGCATGGAACCCGGCTTACTTCTTGGCCGGCTCCGCCACCGCCGCGCCCGCCGCAGGCAGGGTCAGCTTGCCGCCCTGGCTGTTGAGGTAGGCGATGACGTTGGCGCGTTCCTGCTGGTCGGCAAGGCCGGCGAAGGTCATCTTGGTGCCGGCGGCGAAGGCCTTGGGCGCCTTCAGCCAGGCGTCGAGCGTGGCCGCATCCCAGGTGCCGCCCTTGGCCTTCAGGTCGTCAGAGAAGGCGAATCCGCCACGGCCCTCGGCGACCTTGTCGCCGGCGATGCCGTTGAGGTTCGGGCCGATGCCGTTGGCGCCGCCAGCGTTGATCGTGTGGCACGACTGGCACTTCTTGAACGAGGCTTCGCCCTTCTTGGGATCGGCGGCGGCCAGCGCCGCGTCGATCCCGGCCGGAGCCGCGCCGGCAGCGGCCGCGCCGCCCGCCGGAGCCGCCGGAACGGCGGGAAGCGGCAGGTTCGAGCCCTGCTTGTTGAGATAGAGGATGACGTTGGCGCGATCCATCGGATCAGCCAGGCCGGCGAAGGTCATCTTGGTGCCGGCGGCGAAAGCCTTGGGGTTCTTCAGCCAGGTATCGAGGCTGGCCCAATCCCACTTGCCGCCCTTGGCCTTGAGATCGTCCGAGAAAGCGAACCCGGCCTTGCCCTGGGCAATGGCCTCGCCCACGGTGGCGAACAGGTTCGGGCCAATGCCGTTCGCACCGCCCTGGTTGGCGGTGTGGCACGACTGGCACTTCTTGAACGCGGCTTCGCCCTTGGCGGGATCGCCCTTGGCGAGACGGGCCTCGATGCCCTCTTCCGCGGCGGCGGCGCCGCCTTCGGACGAGACCACGCCCTCGATCTCATAGCCCATCTTTTCGGGGCGTTCGGCCTTGTCGGCCAGGAAATAATGCGCGGAAAGCGAACCGAGGCCCAGTGCCACGATGCCCGAGAACAGCGCCCAACCGCCGATGGTGTTGTTACGATCTTGCATGAATGCCCCGAAGAATAGCTCTTGGCGTACGCCGCTGCGCTCTAGTGAGGGGAACGCGCCCGCGCAAGGGGCATTGCACAGCTTGCGCCACACCGATTGCACGGGGGCGGCTGAAAGCCTAAGCGCGCATTCGCCATGAACAGCTATCCCCAGCCCGCCCTCGCGCTTGTCGAGACGATGACCGCCGCCGCCGCCGCCGCGCCCCACCGCGCGGTTGCCTTCCAGGGCGCGCCGGGCTGCAATTCGCACCGTGCCGCGCTGGAATATGCGCCCGATTGCCTGCCGTTGCCCTGCTTCGCCTTCGAGGACGCGCTCGATGCGGTGAACGAGGGCCGGGCCGAGCGGGCGATGATCCCGATCGAGAATTCGCAGCACGGACGGGTGGCCGATATCCACTTCCTCCTGCCCGAAAGCGGGCTTTATATCGTGGGCGAGCATTTCCTTTCCATCCACCACGACCTGATGGCCCTGCCCCATGCCGATGGCTCGGTCGGCCCGTTCACGGTCGCCTGGTCGCATCCCCAGGCGCTGGGCCAGTCGCGCCGGTTCCTGCGCGAGCGGGGCATCGTGCCGATGAGCTATGCCGATACGGCGGGCGCGGCGGCCTATGTGCGCGAACTGGGCGAGCCCGATGCCGCCGCCATCGCCCCGCGCCTTGCCGCCGAGCTCTACGGCCTCGCCATCGCCGCCGAGCGGGTGGAGGATGCCGAGGACAATACCACCCGCTTCGTGGTCCTGGCGCGCAAGCCGCTCGATCCGGCCACCCTGGCCGGCGTTCCGGCGATCACCACCCTGGTGTTCGAGGTGAAGAACGTCCCCGCCGCGCTCTACAAGGCGCTTGGCGGCCTGGCCACCAACGGGGTCAACATGACCAAGCTGGAAAGCTACCAGAAGGGCGCCAGCTTCGCGGCCACCATGTTCTTCGCCGACATTGTCGGGGCGCCGGGCGATCCGGCGGTGGACCGCGCGCTGGAGGAACTGGCCTTCCACACCAAGGAACTGCGCCTGCTCGGCTCCTACCCGCAGGCCCGCCCCCGGGGCTGATCGGCCGGGCGCAGAAAGCAGGGTTAACCGGCTTGCCGCCGGCCCTGCGCCATGCCAGCAACGGCGCCGTGGAGGCCGCGGCAATCGAACAGAGCCTGTCAGGCGAACAGGGCGCGTCAGGCGCGGGCAGCGCCCCCGGGTCCGATTGGGCGGGGGACTGGCAGGCCGTGCGCGATGCGGCCGATATCCAGTATGCCCCGATGGCCCCCAGCCCGCCCCCGCCAACGCCCGATTGGCTGAAGCGGCTGGGCGAATGGCTGGAGGCGCTGCTGGCCCCGCTTGGCCGCTGGCTTGGCCTGTCGTGGCCGGTCTTCGAGAAAGTGCTGGGCCTGCTTGGCCTGATCGCCCTCGTCGCGCTCGGCTGGGTTCTGGCCCGGCGCTGGCTGGCCGCCCGCCGCGCCCGCCCGCCCCGCCCCGCCCCGGCCTGGACCCCGGATCGAGAGGAAGCCCTGGCCCTGCTCGACGATGCCGATCGCCTCGCCGCCGCCGGCGACCATGCCGGCGCGGTCCACCTGCTCCTGAAGCGCTCGGTCGGCCAGATCGCCGCCGCCCGGCCCGACTGGATCGCGCCCGCCTCCACCGCCCGCGAAATCGCCGCGCTGGAACGCCTCGCACCGCGCGCCCGCACCGCCTTCGTCCGCATCGCCGAGCGGGTCGAACGCAGCCGCTTTGCCTTGCGCGCCCTGTCCGCCGACGATTGGCGCGAGGCTCGCGCGGCCTATGCCGATTTCGCCCTGGCCAGCATCGAGGCGCCGAACCCGGCATGACCCGCGCCTCGCCCTTCTCGCCCGCCGCCGTGCTCGGCCTGGTTGGCCTTGGCACGGCACTGTTCGTGGCGCTGCTGTGGATGATCGGGGCGGGCCTGGTCCACGGCTCGCTCAACGACGGCGGCGCTCACGGCGCGGGCAAGGGTCTCACCGGCTATGCCGCGCTGGCCCGGCTGCTCGAACGCCAGGGCTGGCAGGTGGGCCTTGCCCGCGGCGAGGCGCAACTGGCCCAGCCCGGCCTGCTCGTGCTCACCCCGCCGCAGGAGGCCGACGGCAAGGCGCTGGCCCGCATCGTCCAGCAGCGCCGCCGGATCGGCCCCACCCTGATCATCACCCCCAAGTGGCGCGCCGTGCCTTTGGGCGGCGGCGGACCGCAGGCGCCGGGGGCCAAGGCCGGCTGGATCAGCCTGGCCGGGGCCGCCCCGCCCGAATGGCCCGGCTTCCTCGATGACCTGTCGGTCTCGCTCGCCCCGGCCGAAGGCGCGCGCGAATGGTTCGCGCAAGGCGCGTCGGGCACCCTGCCCGATGGCCGCGCGGTCCTTTCCGGGCACGGCGCGACGCTTGTGCCGCTGGTGGCGCTCAGGCCGGAAGGGCGGGTCCTGGCGGGCTATGTCGCGGGCGACGGCCACTGGCCCGCGCTCGATTCGCTTGCCCTCGCCGGCGATGGCGCGAACGGCGCGGCCGACCTGCTCCCCCACGAAGGCGGCGCCTGGCCGATCGTGATCCTGTTCGAGCCAGACCTTGCCAACAACTACGGCCTCGCCTCCCGCGAAACCGCGCGCGAAGCCCTGCGCCTGGTGGAAGCCAGCGCCGCCAGCGCCCCGCGCCGAGTCACCTTCGATCTCACCCTCAACGGCTTTGCCCGTTCGCCCAACCTGCTCACCCTGGCCTTCACCCCGCCGTTCCTTGCCGCCACCCTGTGCCTGCTGATCGCCGCCCTGCTGGCCGGCTGGCGCGCCTTCCTGCGCTTTGGCCCGGCGCTGGCCCCGGCCGGGCCGGCGCTCGCCTTCGGCAAGCGCCAGCTCGTCGCCAATGCCGCCGGGCTGCTGCGCCGCAGCCGCCGCCTTCACCTGCTGGGGCCGCCCTATGCCGCGCTTGTGCGCGAGCGGCTGGTGCGCGCGCTCGGCCTGCCCCAGCGCGCCGATCCCGCCGCGCGCGAGGCCGCGATCGACCGCGCGCTGGCCCAGCGCGCGCCCGGCAGCGCCCCCTTCTCCACCGTGGCCAATGCCCTGCGCCAAGCCCGCCACCCGGCCGAACTGCTGCGCGCCGCGCAAGCCTTGCGCGCCATCGAAAGGATTCTCGAAAAATGAACGATGCGGCAATGACCGTGGCCGAAGTAGCCGCGCTGGCCGAGGCGATCCGGGGCGAGCTTGGCAAGGCCGTGGTCGGACTTGATGGCACGGTCGATCACCTGCTGGTCGCCCTGCTCGCGGGCGGCCACGTCCTGCTCGAAGGACCGCCGGGCACGGCCAAGACCTTCCTTGCCCAGTGCTTTTCCGCCGCGCTGGGCCGCGATTTCGGCCGCATCCAGTTCACGCCCGATCTGATGCCGGCCGATATCCTCGGCTCCAACCTGTTCAACTTCCAGACCAGCCAGTTCACCCTCACCCGCGGCCCGGTATTCTGCGAGCTGCTGCTGGCCGACGAAATCAACCGCACCCCGCCGAAAACCCAGGCCGCCCTGCTCGAAGCCATGCAGGAAGGCCGCGTTACCCTCGATGGCCAGACCCACGTCCTGCCCGAGCGGTTCATGGTGGTGGCCACCCAGAACCCGATCGAGAGCCAGGGCGTCTATCCCCTGCCCGAAGCCCAGCTGGACCGGTTCCTGTTCAAGCTGCTGGTGCCCTATCCCAGCGCAGCGGAGGAGACGAAGATCGTCGCCCGCTTCGGCCAGCGCTCCGGCCCGCCGCGCGCCGCCGATCTTGGCGTGACGGCCGTGGCCGACCGCGCCGCCCTGGCCGCCGCCGCCGCCGCCGTGCGCGGCGTGACCCTGGCCGACAGCGTGACCGACTATGTCGTGCGGCTGGTGCGCGCCACCCGCACCAGCGCCGATATCGCCGTGGGCGCCAGCCCCCGCGCCGCCGTGCTGCTGGCCGGCGCGGCGCGGGCGCGGGCGGCGCTGGCGGGGCGCGCCTATGTCCTGCCCGACGACGTCAAGGCACTGGCCACCGCCGTCCTGCGCCACCGCCTCCTGCTCAGCCCCGCCGCCGAGATCGAGGGCAAGGAGATCGAGGTGCTGGTCGATGATCTCGTCCAGCAGACCGAGGCGCCGCGTTGAGGTGAACCTCGCCTTCGCCCCGTCCCTGGCCATCGTGCCCACCGCGCGCGCCGCCGTGCTGGTCGCGCTGGCCGCGCCGCTGGCGCTGGTGATCGCCGCCATGGCCCCCGGCGCCTGGCTGGCCGCGCCCGCGCTGGGCCTGGCCGTGCTGGCACTGGTTCTGGCCGATGCCGCGCTGGCGGGGCGGCTGGTGGAACTCAAGGTGATCGCGCCGGCAGATGGCGAAGTGGGCGAACCGGCCAGCCTCGCCGTGCTGGCCGATCTGGCCGGTGGCCGCCCCAGCCGGGTGAGCGCCGCCATTGAATGCGACCCGCGGCTGGCCCCGGGCGGGCGGATCGACCTGGCCCTGGCCCCGGCCGATGGTGCCTGGCAGGCCCGCGCCGCGCTGGTCCCCGGCCGGCGCGGCCCCGCCGCCCTGCCGTGCGCCTGGCTGCGCGTCGCCGGGCCGCTTGGCCTGGGCGCGCGCCAGCACCACCGCGCGCTCGGCCTGGCGCTCAACGTCTGGCCCAGCCTGGCCGCCGCCCGCTCGCCCGCGCTCCAGCTTTACCTGCGCGAAAGCGAGCAGGGCATGATCGCCCGCCGCATCCGCGGCGAGGGCAGCCAGTTCGAAGCCCTGGCCGAATACCAGCCCGGCATGGACCGCCGCCGGATCGACTGGAAGACCTCGGCCCGCCACACCCACCTCTATGCCCGCGAATACGAGGCGGAACGCAACAACCCGATCGTCTTCGCCTTCGATTGCGGCCGGGCCATGTGCGAGCCGGTCGCCGGCCTGCCCCGGATCGACCGCGCGGTGTCCGCCGCCCTCGCCACCGCCTGGGTTGCGCTCAAGGGGGGGGACCGGGTGGCGCTTTATGGCTTTGCCGCAAGGCCGCTCGCCGCCACGCCGTTCGTCGCGGGAACCACGCAATTCCCCCGGCTCCAGCGCGCCGCCGCCACGCTTGATTACCGGGCCGAGGAGCCCAATTTCACCCTCGCCCTGGCCACCCTCGCCCAGCGGCTCCAGCGCCGTTCGCTGGTGGTGGTCTTTTCCGAATTCACCGATCCGGTCAGTGCCGAATTGCTGCTCGAAAGCGTGGGCCGGCTGGCCCGGCGCCATGTCGTCCTGTTCGTCACCCTGGCCGATGAGGAACTGGAAACCATCGCCGCCGAACCGCCCGCCGACATGGCCCGCCTTGCCATGGCGGTCGGGGCCGACAGCCTGCTGCGAACCCGCGGCCTGGTCCTCGCCCGCCTGCGCCAGATGGGGGTGGAGGTGATCGAGGCGCCGCACGAACGGCTCGGCACCCGCCTGCTCGATGCCTACCTCGCCCTGCGCCGCAAGGGGGCGATCGGCTGATGGCCCTGATCGACACCCTGCGCGCGGTGAAGCTGCCGGGCCGCCTGCCCGGCCTGTGGGGCCACGCCCCCGATCCGGCGCAGGACACCGCGATCGCCGCCGCCGCCCTGCGCTCCGACGCTTTTCGCGCCGCCCGCGAGGCCGATTGGCGCCGGCTCGAACGGATCGTCGCGCGGCTCGAAGCCGGGCGCCTGCGCGCCCTCTCGGATGAAGACCTGCTGGCCCTGCCGGTGCTCTATCGCACCGCCGCCTCCAGCCTTTCGGTCGCGCGGGAAACCTCGCTCGATGCCGCCACCCTGGCCTGGCTCGAAACCCTGGTCCAGCGCGCCTGGTTCCAGGTCTATGGCCCCCGGCAAGGGCTGGGCACCTGGCTGGCGCGGTTCCTTGGCGGCGGCTGGCCGGCCGCGGTGCGCGGGCTGGGGATCGACCTTGGCATCGCCTTTGCGGTCATGGTCGCCGGGACCCTTGCCGGCTGGCTGCTGTGTGCCGGCGATCCCACATGGTACGGCGCGCTGTTCCCGGCCGACGGCACGGACCCGCGCGTGCCCGGCGCCACCCGCGCCGTGCTCCACGCCACCCTGTTCGGCCAGCAGGGGCAAACCGGCCTCGGCGCCTTTGCCGCCTACCTGTTCAGCCACAATGCCCAGATCGCGATCCTCGCCTTTGCCCTGGGCTTCGCCTTCGGCGTGCCCTCGCTGCTGCTGCTGATCCAGAACACCGCCACGCTGGGCGCCATGCTCTGGCTCTATCACGGGCAGGGGCTGACCGTGGAGGCGATCGGCTGGCTCTCGGTCCATGGCACGACCGAACTGTTCGCCATCCTCCTTGCCGGAGCCGCCGGCCTCCACGTGGGCCGGGCCATTGCCTTCCCCGGCCAGCGCGCCGTGCTCGATGCCGTGGCCGAGGCGGGGCGCCGCGCGGCGCTGGTCATGGTCGGGGTCGTGCTGATGCTGCTGGTCGCGGGCCTGCTCGAAGGCTTCGCCCGCCAGCTGATCGACGATACCGGCGGGCGCCTGATCCTGGGCTGGTCGGTCCTGGCTCTGTGGTGCGCCTATTTCTTCGGCCTGCGCCGCACCCCCGGGAAACTGCGATGAAGCCCCCCGCCCTGTCGCGCCGCGATCGCCGCCGCCCGGCCGCGATCGATCTCGTGCGCGCCGACCAGGCCCGCCGTCGCCGCACCGTGATCACCCCGGAAGGCGTGCCGCTGGCCTTCATGCTCGCGCCGATCGGCTCGCGGCTCGGCGCCCTGGTCGTCGATTTCCTCCTGATCGGCCTGGTCATGGCGGTCACCAGCGCCGCCCTGCTCTATCTCGGGATCGGCGTGTTCGGCCTTGCCGGCATGGAGCAGCGCCACGATGCGGTCGGCCGCGCGCTGCAATTCGTCTTCGTGGTGTGGATCGTGGCCATGTTCCTCCTGCGTAACGCCTGGTTCGCCTGGTTCGAACTCGGCCCGCGCGGGGCCACCCCGGGCAAGCGTTCGCAGCGCATCCGCGTCGCCGCGCGCGATGGCGGCCGGCTGACCGCGGAAATGATCATCGCCCGCAACCTGTTGCGCGATGTCGAGCTGTTCCTGCCGGTCAGCTTCCTCCTTGCCGCGAAGGACGGCGGCGGCAGCCTTGGCCCGGCGGGCCTGGCCGCCGCCGGCTGGTTCCTGGTCTTCGCGCTGTTCCCGCTGTTCAACCGCGACAATCTGCGCGCTGGCGATCTCGTCGCCGGGACCTGGGTGGTCGAGGCGCCGAAAACCCGGCTCGCCCCGGCCCTGTCGCGCAGCGTCGCCGGGCCATCGGCCACCTACCGCTTCGCCGAGGCCGAGCTTGCGGTCTATGGCGAATACGAATTGCAGGTGCTCGAACGGGTCCTGCGCGAAGACCGCGCCGAAGCCCTCGCCGCGGTCTGCCGGCGCATCTGCGCCAAGATCGGCCGGGAGGCCGACACCGGCGACGAACGCGCCTTCCTCGAAGCCTATTACACCCAGCTGCGCGCCCGGCTCGAAGCGGGGATGCGGCTGGGCCGCCGCAAGGCCGACAAATATGGCTGAACCGCCGCCCCTGATCCTGCGCCCGCCCGTCGCCGCCGACCTGCCGGCGCTTTCGCTGCTGGGCGTGGCCGCCTTCGTCCACAAGTTCGGCGATCTCTACCGCCCTGAAGACCTGCTCCCCTTCCTCGCCGAAACCTACAGCGAGGCGGCGCTGGCCCGCGCGCTGGCCGATCCGGCCAACCGCTTCGCCGTGGCCGAGCGCGGCGGGCTGCTGCTGGGCTGGTGCAAGCTCGCGCAGGCCTGCCCTTTCCCCGAGCACGCGCGCGGGCGCCGCACGATGGAACTGAAGCAGCTCTACACCGCCCCCCGCGCGCAAGGCGGCGGCATCGGCGCCGCGCTGATGGACTGGGCCATGGCGCAATTTTCCGCGCTGGGCGCCGACGAGGTCCAGCTCTCGGTCTGGCAGCACAACCCCGGCGCCCAGAAGTTCTACCGCCGCTACGGCTTCGCCCCCGTCGCCGAGGTCACCTTCCAGGTGGGCGGGCAACTCGACGAGGAATTCCTGTTCGCGCGGATGCTGTGAATGGCCGGACGGGCGCGGCTTGCCCCGCGCGTCGCCCTTTGCCACCATCCCGCAATCGATCCACAGGGGACCTGCCATGACCGATCCGAAAGCCATGATCCAGACGATGATCGCGCTCTCCTCCGCCTCGCTCGGCCTGGTCGCCGCGCTGGCCTGGAACGAGGCGATCAAGGCCACGCTCGCCCGGCTCGGCATGGGCGATGACCTGGCCGGGCTCTATTCCTATGCCATCATCGCCACGGTGCTGGCCGTGGTGGTCCTCACCGTGCTGGGCCGCATTTCGGCGAAGATCGGCGGCGAGGCGGCCTTCGAGCGCGAAGCCGAGGGCTGATTGTCGAGGGCTGAACGCAAGGGCCGAAAACAGGGGCGGGGATGTCCCGCCCCACCCGCAAGCCGCCCGCAAGTCGCCCGCGATTGCCCGAATCTCCGCCCGCGCCTATATCGGCCCCCATGTCCTCCATCAGACCCTGGCGCACCATCGTGCGCCGCCAGAGCCGGCAGATCATGGTCGGCGCCGTGCCCGTGGGCGGCGATGCGCCGATCACGGTCCAGACCATGACCAACACCCCCACCGCCGATGCCGGGGCCACGATCAGCCAGATCCGCCGCTGCGAGGAGGCCGGGGCCGATATCATCCGCGTTTCCTGCCCCGATGAAGCCAGCACCGCGGCCTTCCGCGAAATCGCCCGCGCCGCCACCGTGCCCTTGGTTGCCGACATCCACTTCCACTACAAGCGCGCGCTCGAAGCCGCCGATGCCGGCGCCGCCTGCCTCAGGATCAACCCCGGCAACATCGGCTCATCGGAGCGCGTGGCCGAAGTGGTCCGCGCCGCCAAGGCCAATGGCTGCGCGATCCGCATCGGGGTCAATGCCGGCAGCCTCGAGAAGGACCTGCTCGAAAAATACGGCGAACCCTGCCCGGAAGCCCTGGTGGTGAGCGCGCTCGATCATATCAAGCTGCTGCAGGACCACGATTTCCACGAATACAAGGTGGCCGTGAAGGCCAGCGACGTGTTCCTTGCCGTCGCCGCCTACCAGGCCTTGTCCGAAGCGGTCGATTGCCCGCTGCACCTCGGCATCACCGAGGCCGGCGGCCTCATCGGCGGCACGGTCAAATCATCGATCGGCATCGGCTCGCTGCTGTGGGCCGGGATCGGCGACACCATCCGCGTCTCGCTTTCGGCCGAGCCGGAAGAGGAAGTGCGCGTCGGCTTCGAGATCCTGAAAAGCCTGGGCCTCAGGACACGGGGCGTCCGCATCGTCTCGTGCCCCAGCTGCGCGCGGCAGGGCTTCGACGTGATCCGCACGGTCGAAACGCTCGAAAAGCGGCTCTCCCACATCAAGACCCCGCTCTCGCTCTCGGTGCTGGGCTGCGTGGTCAACGGCCCGGGCGAAGCGCGCGAGACCGACATCGGCCTTACCGGCGGAGGCAACGGCAAGCACATGGTCTACCTTTCGGGGGTGACCGATCATCACGTCCAGTCCGAGGCCATGCTCGATCACATCGTCGCGCTGGTCGAAGCCCGCGCCGAACAGATCGAGGCGGAAACCACCGACGCCGGCAAGTGCGACGCGGTCGCGCTCCAGCCCTCCCCCTGAAATCACCCCTCTCCCAAGGGGGAGGTCCAGGGGCCGCCCTGCGCCTGGCCATTTGCCCGCCGCCCCATTTGCCGGATGGTAACCATCCCCGCCTAGAACGGCGAGCGATGCGGCACATCGTCATCCTCGCGCTCGGCCTGGTCGCCGCGCTCATGCTGGTCGGCCAGTTGCTTTCGCCGGTCCACCCGCTCGACGGGCCGACCGGCGGCGTGGTCCTGGCCACTCCGAAGCCGCTCGCCGCCGCGACCCCGACCCCGTCCGCCTATGCCGGCGGCGAAGGCCTGGTGATCGACCGCGACCCGTCCGGCCAGTTCCACGTCAATGCCGAGATCAACGGCCAGTCCACCCGGTTCCTCGTCGATACCGGCGCCGATGCCGTGGCACTCACCGTGGCCGATGCCGAGGCCGCCGGGATCAGGGTCGATCCCGCCACCTTCCAGCCGATACTCCAGACCGCCTCGGGCGAAGGCTGGGGCACGCTGGTGACCATGGACCGGCTGGTGCTGGGCCGAACCGAACTGCACAATGTCGGCGCGGTCGTGGTCAAGGACCTGGGGGTCAGCCTGCTCGGCCAGTCGGTGCTGGGGCAGATCGGCAAGCTGGAGCTGAAGGGCGACCGCATGGTGCTTGAACCGCTCCACTGAACCGGCGGCGCCCCGGATGGCCTCGCCCCATCTGGAAAACCGGCCCGATCCGCGCTATAATCAACTCATGGACAGACGATCGCTTCTGACCGGCGCCGTCGCCGCTGGCGCATTGGCCGCGATGCCCGGTCGCGCCATCGCGCAACCGTTCGCCCAGGCCTTTGCCCAGCCCTTCACCCTGTCCGAACAGCACCGCAAGATCCTCGCCGTGGCGAAAGACCAGCTGGAGCGCAACCGCGCCCACCTGTGGCGCACCGATCTGGTCGGCGTGGCCGATTTTGCCCTGCCCAGCGCCCTGCCGCGCTTCCATTTCGCCCATCTCGAACAGGGCACGGTCCGCTCGTTCCTGGTCGCCCACGGCAAGGGTTCGGATCCCGAGCATGATGGCTTCCTGAAAACCTTCTCGAACGAGCCGGGCAGCCTTGCCTCCAGCCGCGGCGCCTATGTCACCAACGAATGGTACAAGGGCAAGTATGGCACCTCGATCCGCCTCGCCGGTCTCGATCCTGACAATTCCAACGTGCTCGACCGCGCCATCGTCCTCCACCCGGCGTGGTACGCGAACGAGGATATGCTGACCAAATGGGGCAAGCTCGGCCGCTCCGACGGCTGCTTCGCCATGGGCGAGGCCGATTTCAACGAAGCCCTCTGGCACCTCTCCGGCGGCCGCCTGATCTACGCCGACAAGCTGGGGCTGGGCTGATCAAGCCGTTCCTCCCCGCTCGCGGGGAGGGGGACCGCCGGAACGGTGGTGGAGGGGGCTTTCCGCACACGGAGCGCGAGCCTGACAGCCCCCTCCGTCAGCCTGCGGCTGCCACCTCCCCGCAAGCGGGGAGGAGCGCGCTTCACCCCCGCGCCAGCGCGGGCATGGCCAGTGGCGCGCAGGCTTCGCGCAGCCAGCCCAGCACCACGCCATCCACCTGCGGGCCAACGATTGCCAGCACCCGCGCGTGATAGGCATTCCACCAGGCCACCTCGCCCGGCTCGAGGATCGCGGTGTTGATCAGCGCCCGGTCGATCGGCACGTGGGTCAGCGTGTCGAAGCCCAGGAACGCCCCTTCCGCCCCCTCGATCACGCGCTCTTCCACCAGCAGCAGGTTCTCGATGCGGATGCCCCAGGCGCCGGCCTTGTAGTAGCCCGGCTCGTTGGACAGGATCATGCCGGGCAGCAATTCCTGCTCGGTCCCGCCCTGCCCGCCCGAGCTGCGCGAAATCCGCTGCGGCCCTTCGTGGACCGACAGGAAGGCGCCCACCCCGTGGCCGGTGCCATGGGCATAGTCGATCCCGGCGTGCCACAGGAACTGGCGCGCCAGGGTATCGAGCTGGCTGCCCAGCGTGCCCTTGGGGAACACCGCGCGCGACAGGGCGATGTGGCCCTTGAGCACGCGGGTAAACCGGTCGCGCTCCTCCGCGCCCGCCTCGCCCGGGCCGATCCAGACCGTGCGGGTGATATCGGTGGTGCCATCGGGATATTGCCCGCCCGAATCGACCAGGTACATCGAACCCGGCTCCAGCTTGCGGTTGGTCGCCTCGCTTACCCGGTAATGGACGATCGCCCCGTTCGGCCCGGCCCCGGAAATCGTGTCGAACGAAAGATCGCGCAGGTCGCCCGAGGCCGCGCGCGCGCGGTGCAGCCACTCGGCGGCGGCCAGTTCATCCACGGTGCCGGTCTGCCCCTCGCGGCTCAGCCAGTGGAGGAAATGGACCATGGCCGCTCCGTCGCGGGCCTGGGCCGCGCGGTGGCCGGCGATCTCGGCGGGATTCTTGGTGGCCTTGGGCAGCACCGTCGGGTCCTGCGCCTCCACCACCTCGGCCCCGCCGTCCGCCAGGGCGACGAACACCCCCATCACCGTGCGCTCGGGATCGACCGCCACCTTGCGCCCCGCCAGCCCGGCAAGCGCGCTGGCAAAGTCCGCGCGCGGGCGGATCGCCACGGCATGGCCCAGATGGGCGCGCAAGGCATCGGTCACCTTCTCGGGGGCGATGAACAGTTCCGCGCCGCCATCGTCGCGCACCAGCGCGAAGGCCAGGGCCACCGGGGTCCGCTCGATATCCGTGCCGCGCAGGTTGAACAGCCAGGCCACCGAATCGAGCGCGGAGATCACCACCGCGTCGCAGCCCTTGTCCGTCAGCCATTGCCCGATGGCCGCCCGCTTGGCCGCGCTCGATTGCCCGGCCAGCGCCTCGGGGTGGACCAGCGCCGGGGCCGGCGAAGGCGCCGAGCGGTCGGTCCAGACCGCGTCCACCGGGTTGCGCGCCGCCGGCACGAGGCTTGCCCCCTTCTCGGCCAGCGCCTTGCCCGCCGCATCGGCCCAGCGCTTGCCGTGGAGCCAGGCATCATAGCCCACCTTCAGGCCCGGCCGCGCCTGTTCGCCCAGCCACTTGGCCACCGAGGTCTGCGGCACGCTCTCATAGGCATAGAGCGCGCCATCGACCTCGCCCCGCACCTGCAAGGTATAGCGCCCATCCACGAAGATCGCGGCCCGGTCCTTCAGCACCACCGCCGTCCCCGCCGAACCGCCAAAGCCGGTCAGCCAGGCCAGCCGCTGGGCATAGGCGCCGACATATTCGCTCATGTGCTCGTCGGAGATCGGCACCACGAAGCCGTCCAGCCCCTGCCTTTCCAGTTCCTGGCGCAGGGCATCGAGACGGGCTTGGGGAACTGACATCGGCATGGAACACTCAGCCAAGGTTGCGGGGCGGGCCTGCCCAACATAGATGCGGGTGATGCCCGATAACACCCCCCCGAGCCATCCCCCCATCGCCGCGAAGCAGCCCAGCAGCGTCACCCACCACGGGATCACCGTGACGGACGATTATGCCTGGCTGCGCGATCCGGGCTATCCCGAGGTCAAGGACCCGGAGATTCTCGCCCACCTGGAGGCCGAGAACGCCTGGTTCGAGGCGCGCATGGCCCCCCGCAAGCCCCTCGTCGACAGCCTGTTCACCGAGATGCGCGCCCGCATCAAGGAGGCCGACAGGTCGGTTCCCCAGAAGGATGGCGACTGGCTCTACTGGATCGAATACGAGGAAGGCGCCGAATACAAGAAGTGGTGGCGCAAGCCCGTCACCGGCGGCCCGGACGAATTGATCCTCGACGAGGTCGCACTGGCTGAGGGCCACGACTATTTCCGCCTCGGCGCGCTCTCGGTCAGCAAGGACGGCAGGCTGCTCGCCTGGTCGGTCGACGACAACGGCTCCGAACGCTTTACCGCCCGGATCAAGGTGCTGGCCACCGGCGAGCTCCTGCCCGACGTGATCGAGGGCACGCTCTCGGGCCTGGTCTGGTGCGCCGATGACAAGGCGCTGGTCTATTCGCTCGCCAACGAACAGTGGCGCACCGACAATGCCCGCCTCCACTGGCTGGGCCGCCCGGTGGCCGAGGACGTGGAGCTTTACCACGAGGACGATGAAGGCTTCCGCGTCGGCGCGGGGCTTTCGGCCAACGAGGAATGGCTGGTGATCTCCACCAGCGACCATGAAACCAGCGAGGTCCGCCTGGTCCCCGCCGCCGATCCGCTGGCCGCGCCGCTGCTGGTCCGGCCCCGCAAGCCCGGCGTCGAATACGATGTCGACCTGCGCGGCGAAACGCTGTTCATCCACGCCAACGATACCCACGAGAACTTCCGCCTCGCCACCGCGCCGCTTGCGGCACCCGGCGAATGGACCACGCTGGTCGAAGGCACCGATGCCTTCTACCTTACCGGCTTCGAGCTGTTCCGCGATTTCTACGTGGTCGAAGGGCGCCTTGCCGGCCTCGACCAGATCGAGATCCGCTATTACGATGATCGCGCCCGCATCGAACCCATCGTCTTCCCCGAAGCCAGCTACGATGCCGGCCTGGGCGACAATCCCGAATGGCACACCACCGTCCTGCGCCTCGGGTACGAATCGATGGTCAGCCCGGCCACCACTTATGATTACCACGTGGCCGAACGCCGGCTCGAAGTCCGCAAGGTCCAGGAAATCCCCTCCGGCTACGATGCCTCGCTCTACGTGACCGAGCGGCTGGAAGTGCCGGCGCGCGATGGCACCGCGATCCCGGTCAGCGTGGTTGCGCGCAAGGATCGCAAACCTGGCGGCCCGCTGCACCTCTACGGCTATGGCGCCTATGGCATCGCCATCCCCCCCGGCTTCTCCACCACCCGCCTCAGCCTGGTCGATCGCGGCTTCGCCTATGCCATCGCCCATATCCGCGGCGGCGACGATCTGGGCCGCGCCTGGTACAAGGCCGGCAAGCTGGAACGGCGCACCAACACCTTCCACGATTTCGTCGATGTCGCCCGCGCCCTGGCCGAACGCGGCTATACCGCGCCGGGCCGGATCAGCATTTCCGGCGGCTCGGCCGGCGGCGAGCTGATGGGCGCGGTGATGAACGAGGCGCCCGAGCTGTGGGGCGCGGTCGTCGCCCACGTGCCCTTCGTCGACGTGCTGGCCACCATGCTCGATGAAAGCCTGCCGCTCACGCCCGGCGAATGGCCGGAATGGGGCAATCCGGTGGAAGACCGGGCCGCCTTCGAGCTGATCCGCTCCTACAGCCCCTACGATCAGGTGGAGGCCAAGGCCTATCCCCCGCTGCTGGTCACCGCCGGCCTCAACGATCCGCGCGTCACCTACTGGGAACCGGCCAAGTGGGTCGCCCGCCTGCGCGAACTGAAGACCGACACCAACGAGCTCCTCCTCAAGACCAACATGGGTGCGGGCCACGGCGGCAAGTCGGGCCGGTTCGAGAGCCTGCGGGAGACGGCGGAAGAATTCGCCTTCATCCTCTGGCAGCTCGGACTCGCCGCATGACCCTCCCCGTCCCGTTCGTGTCGAGCGAAGTCGAGACACGCCGCGCACCGCCTCTCGCCGTCACTCGCGGCAAGCGGAGATAGGGCCATGTTTACCCAGACCTTCACCGCCGGCCCCGACGATATCGACGTCCTGGGCCACGTGAACAACGTGGTCTGGGTGAAATGGATGGAGGCGATCGCCACGGCCCATTGGCAGGCGGTTTCCCCGCCCGAACACCAGGCGCGCCATGTCTGGGTCGTCACCCGCCACGAGGTGGATTATCGCGGCAACATCGGCCCGGGCGAAAGCGTGACGGGCGAAACCGAGGTCGACGAAGGCCCGCGCGGCGCACGGATGACCCGCGCGATCCGCTTCCGCAACGCGGCGGGCAAGGTGATCGTCGATGCCCGAACCACCTGGGCGCTGATCGATCCGGCCACCGGCCGCCTCACCCGCGTCCCTCCCGAAGTCGCCGCCCCGTTCTACCGGGCCAGCTAGGTCAGAACGAAGCCGAAAGCCGCGAAGCCCGCGCCGTCGGCGGCGAGCGCCGCGCGCGGCGGGCAGCGTCCTTGCGCCGGGCCGAAGGGCTGGCCCCGCTGTCATGCAATTCCAGCGCGCAGCCCGGCTGGCCGATCCCGTGCCGTTCGCGCAAGTCCGCCTTGAGCGCCTCGATCGCCGCCTCGTCGGGCAGGTCCTGCACCGGATAGCGCGCGATCATCGCTTCCTCGGCAATGTCCACCACGAACAGGAAGCGACCGCCCACCGTCTCGGCCAGGTGCGTCACGTTGAAGCCATCGGCCAGGAACCAGCGCGCCTTGTCCCACGAGACGATCGGCCGCTCGCAGTGGCGGCACCAGCCGGTGTGCGAGCCATCGTCCTCCCGCTGCGCGCGCCCTTCCGGAACGTGCATCCGGGTGAACCAGCATTGCGTAAGAGCCTTCATCGCGTGCCAATCCCGAGAGCCATCGGCAACGATAACGGCCAGAATGGCAGCAATTTAAGCCCTTGCGCCCCTCCCCACCGCGTGGGGAGGTGTCAGCCTGCAAGGCTGACGGAGGGGGGCTTCCGGCAAACGCGGCGCTGCGGCCCACGCCCCCTCCACCGCCGTCCCGGCGGTCCCCCTCCCCGCAAGCGGGGAGGCATCACAGCACATTCCCGTCCTTGTCCCGGTAGATCTCGCGCCGGCCCACGTGGTTCGCCGGGCCGACCAGCCCATCGGCCTCCATCCGTTCGATCCACTTGGAGGCGGTGTTGTAGCCCACGCCCATCTGGCGCTGGATCCAGCTTGCCGAAGCCTTCTGGCTCTCGAACACCAGTTGGCAGACCTGCCGGTACTTGCGTTCTTCGGGTGCGTCGCTGGCCGTGGCATCGAGATCGTCGAAGCCGAAGGGCGAATCCTCCGGTTCCTCGGTTACGGAATCGACGTAGTCCGGCTCGCCCTGGGCGCGCCAGTGATCGGCGATCTTCTCCACCTCCTCGTCGCTCACGAAGGGGCCGTGGACGCGCTTGATCGGGTCGGTGGCCGGCTTGTAGAGCATATCGCCCTTGCCCAGCAGTTGCTCGGCGCCCTGTTCGCCCAGGATGGTGCGGCTGTCGATCCGGCTGGTCACGGCGAAGGAAATGCGGGTCGGCAGGTTGGCCTTGATCACGCCCGTGATGACATCCACCGACGGGCGCTGCGTGGCCATGATCAGGTGGATGCCGGCCGCGCGGCTCTTTTGCGAAAGGCGCTGGATCAGCACCTCGATTTCCTTGCCCACGGTCACCATCAGGTCGGCCAGCTCGTCGACGATCACCACGATCTGCGGCAGGGCCTGGTATTCGAACAGCTGCTCCTCATACAGCTCCTCGCCGGTATCGGGATCGAAGCCGATCGGGATGCGCTTGCCCAGCGGCTTGCCCTTGGCGATCGCGGTGCGGACCTTCTCGTTGAAGCCGGAAATGTTGCGGACCGAGATCTCGCTCATCATCCGGTAGCGCCGCTCCATCTCCTCGACCGCCCATTTCAGCGCGCGCACGGCCTTGGCCGGCTCGGTCACCACGGGCGAGAGCAGGTGGGGGATATTGTCGTAGCTTTTCAGCTCCAGCACCTTGGGATCGACCAGGATCATCCGGCACTCGGCCGGGGTCAGCCGGTAGAGCAGCGAGAGCAGGATGCAGTTGAGGCCAACCGACTTGCCCGAGCCGGTCGTGCCCGCCACCAGCAGGTGGGGCATGGTGGCAAGATCGGCCACGATCGGCTCGCCGGCGATGTCCTTGCCCAGGATGATCGGGAGCAGCCCCTTGGAATTGGCGAACCTGTCGCAGGCCACCAGCTCCTTGAAGCTGACCATCTGGCGATCGGCATTGGGCAGCTCGATGCCCATGACCGTGCGCCCCGGGATCGCGGCGACGCGCGCCGAGATCGCGCTCATGTTGCGGGCGATGTCGTCGGCCAGGCCGATCACCCGGCTGGCCTTGATGCCGGGCGCCGGCTCCAGCTCGTACATGGTTACCACCGGGCCGGTCCGCACCGCCGTGATCTCGCCCTTGACGTTGAAATCGTCGAGCACGGTTTCGAGCAGGCGCGCATTGCGCTCCAGCGCCAGCTTGTCGATCTTCACCTGCGAATTGGGCGGGGGATCGGCCAGCAGGTCAAGGCCGGGCAGTTCGAACTCGTCGAACAGGTCGCCCTGGCGCTTGGGACTGAGGGTCTGGGCTGGCTTGATCGGACGGGTCGGATCACTGATCTCGGTCGCGCGGCGCGGCGCATCCGAAGCCGGTTCGGCCGGCGCCGCGCGCGGTTCGCGCAGCAGCACCTCGCGGGCCGGCTCGATCCCCTGCAACTGGGCCAGCGCCGGGGCCGGGCGGCGGCGGCCAAACACCCGGGGCAGGGCCAGCAGGCTCGCCCAGTCCAGCGCGAAGACCCGCGCCACAAGGCCCGCGCCGGCCACCAGACAGGCCAGAGCCGCGGCCAGGATCGCCCAGCCGCGCACCATGTCGGGCAGGAATTCGGCCAGCGCGCGCAGACCCTTGGCGCCCAGCAGCCCGGCAAGACCGCCCATGGTCGCCGGCAGCTTGCCGCCCGGCGCGGTGAAGGCCAGGGTCAGCACCGTGCCGATCAGCGCCATGGCCAGCAGCAGCACCATGACCGAACGCCACCAGTGACGCCCGCCCCGGGCCGCCCAGGCTTCGTCGGGACCAGGATCCTCGTCGCCCTCCGCGGCCTCGGCGAAGCGCCACAGGCGCCGGCCCCAGGCCACCAGCAGCACCACCAGCAACATCGCGGTCGGCCCGAACAGGAACAGCGCCTGGTCGGCCACGAAGGCGCCGGGCCGGCCCATCCAGTTGAGCACCTCGCCGCCCGCCGCGGTCGAGGCGGATGGGTCGGTCTGGTGATAGGAGGCCAGGGCAAGGGCCAGGAACAGCGCCGCGCCCAGCAGGAGCAGGGCGCCGCCCAGCTCCAGCGCGCGGCGCACCGAGCGGCGCAGCACCAGCCGCCACTTGCCCGAAGGCGCGGGCCGGCGCGCGCCAGCGCCCGGGATTGCCTGTGATGCCATTGGCTGCTTCGCGCCCCTTCCGCCAGAACAGCGCCCATAATGCGCCCTGGGGTGACTCCGCGTCAAGAATCCACAGGATTGGCTCTGGTCCTTCTGCGATGAGCGGAGTGGCGGTCCCCGTCGTCCCGGGCTCGCCCCGGGACCGCTGGGGGTTCTTCAGGCGATCCCTCTCCGGCCGGCCTTGCAGCTTCGCACCGGCCACCGGTCCCGGGTCAGGCCCGGAACGACGACGCCAGCCCATCGATCGCCGCCCAGCCCCAGGCCCGCAGCGCCCGGGCGCGGCGCGCGTCCATCCCGCCCAGCGCCAGGACCGGCACCGGGCTGCGCGCCGCCAGCAGCCGGAACCGCACCGCCCCCAGCCCCGGCGCGCCGGGGTGCGAGCGGGTCGGGAACACCGGCGAAAGCAGCAGGGCGCTGGCCCGCGCCTGCCGGCCCTTGCCGATCTCGGCCAGCGAGTGGGCCGTCACCAGCCGCGCCAGACCCGGCCCGCGCGCCAGCAGCTCTGCCGGGCCATAGCAGGCATCGGCCCCCACCGCGCGCGCCTCGCGGACCGATCCCGCCCAGGCCATGGCCACGCCGCGCCCGCGCGCGGCCCGCGCCAGCGCGCGGAACCGCGCCACGCGCTGCGCCGGCGGCAGGTGATAGTGGCGAAACACCAGCCCGCTCCCGCGCGGCAACCGCGCCAGCGCGGCCTCCAGCCCGGCATCATTGCGCGCGTCGGAAACCAGCCACAATCGCGCGAAGGGCAAGCAAGATGTCTGGCGCGCAAGCATCCCCGCGCTATAGCGCAGCGCGATGGAACAGCCAGAGACCCTGCTCGAAATGGTCCGCGCCCGGATCGCCCATGCCGCCGCCGTGGCCCGCCGCAAGGCCGAGGAGATCACCCTCGTCGCGGTCAGCAAGACCCATGCCGCCGAGGCGATCGCCCCCCTGATCGCCGCCGGCCAGCGCGTCTTCGGGGAAAACCGCGTGCAGGAAGCGCAAGCCAAATGGCCCGCCCTGCGCGAAGCCCATCCCGGCCTCGAACTCCACCTCGTCGGCCAGCTCCAGTCCAACAAGGCCGATGATGCGGTCGCCCTGTTCGATTGCATCCACTCGGTCGATCGCCCCTCGCTGGTTGCCGCGCTGGCGAAAGCGATGGACAAGGCCGGCCGGCAGGTGCCCTGCTTCATCCAGGTCAACATCGGCGCGGAGGAACAGAAAGGCGGCTGCGCCATCGCCGAGCTGCCCACCCTGCTGGCCGAGGCCCGCGCGGCCACTCTGCCGGTCATCGGCCTGATGTGCGTGCCCCCCGCCGGAATCGAGCCGGCCCCGTTCTTCGCCCTGCTCGACAAGCTGGCGGCCGACCACGACCTGCCCGGCCGCTCGATGGGCATGAGCGACGATTTCGAAACCGCGATCCAGCTCGGCGCCACCCACGTCCGGGTCGGCAGCGCCCTGTTCGGCGCGCGCGACTAACCGGAAGGGTCCGCTCCTCCCGAGCTAGTCAAGGGGCTGTTTCGAGCGAAGCGAGAAACCTGGCGACACGACTGGGCGAACCGTCGGCAACCAGTCTCCCGCCTTGGCCCCCGGCCCTCAGTCCTCGCCCTTCTCCAATTCCTGCCCGGTCAGAGTCACCACGTGGAGCAGGTTGGTCGAGCCCGGCACGCCGAAGGGCACGCCGGCGAGCGTCACCAGCTTCGACCCCGCCGCGCCGAAGCCGTGGCGCAGGGCCATGCGCTTGCCCTTGGCGATCATCTCCTCGAATGAGCCGATCTCGCGGGTGTGGACCGCGTGGGCGCCCCACAGCAGGGCCACGCGCCGGGCGGTGCGGGGGCTGGGGGTCAGCACCAGCATCGGCACCGCCGGCCGCTCGCGCGCCACGCGCCGGGCGGTCGAACCGGAGCCGGTGAACACGATGATGCCCGCCAGGGTCACCGTATCGGCGATATTGGCGCAGGCCTGGGCGAGCGCGTCGGCGGTGGTCGCATCGGGGCGCACGTCGGTGAAGTGGATGCGCGCGGCATAGCCCGGATCGGCCTCCACCTGCTTGCCGATGCGGTCCATGATGGTCACCGCTTCCACCGGCCAGGCGCCGCTCGCCGTCTCGGCCGAAAGCATCACCGCGTCGGCCCCGTCGTAAACGGCATTGGCCACGTCGGACACCTCGGCGCGGGTCGGCGCCGGGCTCTCGATC
This sequence comes from Novosphingobium bradum, assembly GCF_042646485.1. Classification (NCBI taxonomy): domain Bacteria; kingdom Pseudomonadati; phylum Pseudomonadota; class Alphaproteobacteria; order Sphingomonadales; family Sphingomonadaceae; genus Novosphingobium; species Novosphingobium bradum. The sequence goes on from NZ_JBHRTQ010000002.1 coordinate 105,429, forward strand.
ATCGATTCGAGCATCTGCGTCGCCACGATCACCGGCTTGCCCGAACGGCGCGTGGCCTCCACGATCCGCTTCTGCAGCGGGGGCACTTCCTCGGGGTTCAGCTCCACACCCAGATCGCCGCGGGCCACCATGATCCCGTCGGACAGCTCGATGATCTCCTCCAGCCGGTCCACCGCGGCCGGCTTCTCGATCTTGGCGACCAGCGCCGTGCCGGAATTGCCCATCAGCTTGCGCGCCTCGGCCACGTCCTCGGGCCGCTGCACGAAGGACAGGGCGATCCAGTCGGCATGGTGCTCCAGCGCGAAGGCGAGGTCGCGGCGGTCCTTCTCGGTCAGGGCCGGCACCGGCACCACCGCATCGGGCACGTTGACCCCCTTGCGGTCGGAAATCATCCCGCCCACCTCGGCCGTGGTCACGATGGCATCGGCATCGGCGCGGACCACCCGCAGTTGCAGCTTGCCATCATCGATCAGCAGGCGCTGGCCGGGCCGCAGCACGCCGAACAGCTCGGGATGGGGCAGGCAGACCCGCTCCTCGGTGCCCGGCGCGGGATCGCGGTCGAGGGTGAAATGCGCGCCATGACGGATGCGCGCGCGCCCTTCGGCAAAGGTGCCGACCCTGAGCTTCGGCCCCTGCAGGTCGCACAGCACCGCCACCGGCCGGCCGAAGTCCTTCTCCGCCGCGCGGATATGGGCGATGGTCTCGGCATGGGTGGCATGGTCGCCGTGGCTCATGTTGACGCGGAAGGCATCGACCCCGGCGCGCAGCAATCGCGCGATCATTTCGGGCGAACGACTGGCCGGCCCCACGGTGGCGAGGATCTTGACCCGGCGGCCACGGTAGCTTGTCTTGGGATTTGCCACGAATTGTCCTTCCGCTGCGCGCCGCCCCTATGGCACAGAGCGGACAAAACCCAAGGACTGACCATCATGAGCTGCTCCGAGAATACGAATGCACCGGCCGGCGATCCGCTCGACGCGATAGACGATGCCGTTGCCGCCGCCGCCTTCCGCCGCCTGGTGCGCCACCTGCGCCATCGCCACGATGCCCAGAACATCGACCTGATGGGCCTGGCCGGCTTCTGCCGCAACTGCCTGGCCGACTGGATCGTCGACGCCGGCGCCCCCCTCGACAAGGCCCAGGCCCGCGAGGCGATCCACGGCCTGCCCGCCGCGCAATGGAAGGCCCGCTACCAGACCGAAGCCACCCCCGAGCAATTGGCCCGCATGGCCGAAAGCCTGAAACGGAACGGCGGAACGCACTGAATACGTCGTCCCGGACCCGATCCGGGATCGCTGGCGGTTCTTTAGGCGAGTCCCCTCGGGCCGGTACCGCCCAGATCCGCGTCGGCCAGCGGTCCCGGGTCGAGCCCGGGACGACACCCCGCCCGGTCCAACTATCCACAGCCCCACCTTTGCCCGAATCCGCGCAGCCCGCTAATCGGCGCGCCGGTTCACTGATTCTATCCGGAGACTTCATTCCATGGCCGATTCCGCCGACGACCGCCTGCGCCTGCTGATCGAACGCGTCGAACGCCTCGAAGAGGAAAAGAAGGGCATCCAGGACGATATCAAGGACGTCTACGGCGAGGCCAAGGCCACCGGCTACGACGCCAAGATCATGAAGCAGATCGTCCGCATCCGGAAGATGAAGCCGGATGATCGCCGCGAGATGGAAGCCATCCTCCAGACCTACATGAACGCCCTCGGCATCGATTGAGAGTCTTTGATTGATTGGGAAAGCCCATCCGGGCTTCCCCTGCGGCACCGGCCCGAGTCTTTTAGTCGGGTGCGCCTTCGACATCCGTCGTAGGCTTGCGGCACCAGCCCACTCCTCCGCCCGGCCACCCACGCAAGTATACTGGATGGGTGGCCGGGCGGGGGAGTGGGCTGGTGCCGCAAAGGGAAAGGCCGGATGACCTTTCCCCCCCAACCGAAAGACTCACCCATGATTGCCCGATGCCGCGCCATCGGCTAGGGCGCCAGCCAATCGCCACACCCAAGCAAGCGAAGAGCAAATGGCCGGCCATTCCAAATTCAAGAACATCATGCACCGCAAGGGCGCGCAGGACAAAAAGCGTTCCGCGCAGTTCTCCAAGCTCTCCCGCGAGATCACCGTCGCGGCCAAGATGGGGATGCCCGATCCGGACATGAACCCGCGCCTGCGCGCGGCGGTCAACGCCGCCAAGGCCCAGTCGATGCCCAAGGACAACATCCAGCGCGCGATCGACAAGGCCTCCAAGGGCGATGCCGAAAACTACGAGGAAGTGCGCTACGAGGGCTATGGCCCCGGCGGCGTGGCCCTCATCGTCGAGGCGCTGACCGACAACCGCAACCGCACCGCCACCAACGTTCGCACCGCCTTTGCCAAGAACGGCGGCAATCTCGGCGCCTCGGGCGCGGTCAGCCACGGCTTCGAACGCCTTGGCCTGATCGAATATCCGGGCTCGGTCGGCGATGAGGAGAAGGTTCTCGAAGCCGCGATCGAAGCCGGCGCCGACGATGTCGAGAGCGACGGCGAAAGCCACGCGATCTGGGTCGCGATCGAAAACCTCCACCCCGTCGCCCGCGAACTGGAAAAGAGCCTTGGCGAAGCCGAAGGCGTCAAGCTGGCGTGGAAACCCGGCCTCAAGGTCGATGTCGACGAAGGCACCGCCGCCACCCTGCTCAAGCTGATCGACGTGCTGGATGATGACGACGACGTCCAGACCGTCTGGGGCAACTACGAGATCTCCGACGAGGTCATGGAGAAGCTCGGTTGAGCCTGAAGTTCCTCCCCCTCTGGGGGAGGGGGACCATCCGCAGGATGGTGGAGGGGGCATGGCGCAACGCCACCCCCACCGCTCCGATCGCCGGAGCCAACCCGTAATGTGGCAACTCGCCGCCAAGGCCCTGCTTTCCGGCGTGATGATCGTGGCCATCGCGGAAGTGGGCAAGCGCCTGCCCGCCCTGGCCGCGCTTATCGCCTCGCTCCCGCTGGTCTCGGTGCTGGGGATGATCCTGCTGTGGCACGCCCGGCCCGATGCCGAGAACATGGCCGCCCACGCCGAGGCAACCTTCTGGTACGTCCTGCCCAGCCTGCCGATGTTCCTCCTGATCCCCGTGCTGCTGCGCCACGGCGTATCGTTCTGGGGGGCGCTTGTCGCCGGCTGCGCGCTCACGATCCTGCTCTACCTGCTGATGGCCAGCCTCGGCGCCCGCTTCGGCCTTCGCCTGTGATCATCCTCGGCGTCGATCCGGGCCTCACCTGCACCGGCTGGGGCCTGGTCGCCAAGGCCGGCAGCCGCCTTTCCCACGTGGCCAACGGCCAGATCCGCACCGACATCAAGCTGACCATGGCCGAGCGCCTCGTCCAGCTCGATGCCGCGCTGACCGAGGTGATCCTCGCCCACCGGCCCGATAGCGGCGCGGTGGAGGAGGTTTTCGTCAACGTGAACCCGCAATCCACCCTCAAGCTGGGCCAGGCACGCGGCGTCGCCATGCTGTCGCTTGCCCGCTCGGGGATGCCGGTGGCGGAATATCCCACCAAGGTGATCAAGAAGGCGCTGGTCGGCACCGGCGGGGCCGACAAGAAGCAGATCCAGCATATGCTGAAGGTCCTGCTCCCCGGCGTGAAACTGGCCGGCGAAGACGCCTCCGACGCGCTGGCCGTCGCCATCACCCACGCCAATATGCTGGGCAGCCACCGCTGAGCCCTGCCACGGCCCTGCACGCCCCGGGACCGCTCTGGCTCAACCACCCACCGCCCCCCGTTCGTGTCGAGCGAAGTCGAGACACGCCCCCGCCACCACCACCGCCCCTTACCAATCCGTCAGGTCGCCTTCACCCCCCGGCAAGGCCGGCCCACCCACACCCGCCCCATGGAACTCGAACTCAGCGCCGAGGCAAAGGACAAGCGGCTCAACCGCATGGTCGCGATCACGGTCGTCGTGCTCTCGGTCTGGGCCGGGCTGTGCAACATCAAGGACGGCAATGTCGTCCAGGCCATGGAGCAGGCCCAGTCCGCCTCGGTCGATCGCTGGAACGAATACCAGGCCACCCGCACCAAGCTGCACATCGCGGCTGGCGACCGGGCACTGATCGCCACCCTCGGCGCCGATCCGGCCCGCACTGCCACGGCCCTCGCCGCGCTCGACCATGACATCGCCCGCTACCAGGCCGAATCCCCGGGTCTGGCCCGGGCGGCCAAGGCCCAGTCCGCGCAATACGACGCGCTCAACATCCACGACGACCAGTTCGACGCCGCCGACGCTTCGCTTGCCACCGCCATCTCCATCGCCGCCGTCGCCGCCCTTTCCGAAAGCACCTGGGTTCTCGCCACCAGCTGGGCGTTCGGCCTGTTCGGCCTGTTCATGGGCCTGTGCGGCTTCATGGGGCTCCCCTTCCACCCCGACCTCCTCAGCACGATCCTTGGCTGAACACCGCCCCCTTGCCCCCTCCCGCCCCCCGCCGGGGAGCGGCCGGGGATCCCGAAGCAGGCGGCAGGGCGCTGCTGATCCCTTCCTCCCCTCCCGGGCGGGGAGGGGCCGGGGGAGGGGGACCCACCACGCCGCCCAGCCCTCCCTCGCACACCCACCCTTGCGCCGCCGCCCGTCCCCGGGCATAGGAACAAACCATGATCGCGAAGCTGACCGGCCTGCTCGATGACTTCGGCCCCGACTGGGCGGTGATCGACGTGTCCGGCGTCGGCTACCTGGTGTTCTGCTCGGCCCGCACCCTGGCCCACCTCGGGGTGCGCGGCGATGCCTGCACCGTGTTCACCCAGATGCAGGTGAGCGAGACCGACCAGCGCCTGATCGCCTTTGCCTCTGCGGCGGAGCGGGACTGGTTCCGCCTGCTCACCGCGATCCAGGGCGTCGGCAGCAAGGTCGCCCTCGCGATCCTCTCGGCCCTGACGACAGAGGAACTCCAGCGCGCCTGCGCCGCCGGCGATGCCGCAATGGTCGCCCGCGCCCAGGGCGTTGGCCCCAAACTCGCCGCCCGCATCGTGAATGAGCTGAAGGACAAGGCCGGCGCCTTGCCCACCGCAGCCGGCACAACGTCGCTGACCGCCACACCCGCCGGCAGCGCCAACTCCGACGCCGTCTCCGCCCTGCAAAACCTCGGCTTCAAGCCCAACGTGGCGACGGACGCCGTGGCGCGGGCGCTCGATGACCTGGGCGAAGGCGCCGGGCTGAACGACCTCATCCGCGTGGCGCTGAAGAAGGCCGCGGGATGACCGACAACCCCCTCCTAACCCCCCAGCGCGTGGCCGAAGATGCCGACGCCGCCCTGCGCCCCAAAACGCTGGCCGAATTCGTCGGCCAGGCGGCGGCGAAGGACAACCTCTCGGTCTTCATCGAAAGCGCCAAGTCCCGGCGCGACGTGATGGACCACGTGCTGTTCTATGGCCCGCCGGGCCTGGGCAAAACCACGCTCGCCCAGATCGTCGCGCGCGAACTGGGCGTGGGCTTTCGCGCCACCTCCGGGCCGATCATCGCCAAGTCGGGCGATCTGGCCGCGATCCTCACCAATCTCGAACACGGCGACGTCCTGTTCATAGACGAGATCCACCGCCTCAATCCCCAGGTGGAGGAAGTCCTCTACCCCGCGATGGAAGACCGCGCGCTTGATCTGATCATCGGCGAAGGCCCGTCCGCCCGCTCGGTGCGGATCGATCTGCCGCCCTTCACCCTCATCGGCGCCACCACCCGGCAAGGCCTGCTCACCACCCCCTTGCGCGATCGCTTCGGCATTCCCGTGCGCCTCCAGTTCTACACCGTGCCCGAGCTGGAACGCGTGGTCACGCGCGGCGCCGGGCTGCTGGGTATCGGGATCGAGCCGGAAGGCGCGCGCGAGATCGCCCGCCGCGCGCGCGGCACCCCGCGCGTTGCCGGCCGGCTGCTGCGCCGGGTCCGCGATTTCGCCCATGTCGGCGGGTCCGAGGTGATCACCCGCGCCATCGCCGACAATTCGCTCACCCGCCTCGAAGTGGACTCGCTCGGCCTCGACGCGCAGGACCGGCGCTATCTCCACATGATCGCCGATATCTACAAGGGCGGCCCCGTGGGCGTGGAAACCCTGGCGGCGGGCCTCTCCGAACCGCGCGACACCATCGAGGACGTGATCGAGCCCTACCTGATCCAGTTGGGCCTCGTCGCGCGCACCGCGCGCGGGCGCTGCCTCAACGATCGGGCCTGGCAGCACCTGGGAATCGCCCCGCCGATCGCCCCCCTCGCCGGCGGGCAGACCGGGCTGTTCGACCAGGGCGATCCGGCCGGCGATTAAGCAAGCCCCCCCCATTCGGTGCCATAGCGGGACAGGTTGCGCGCCCTGTCCCGCCACGGGGCAGGAAACCGCAAATTCGCGCCTCCAGACTCGGTTAACGCAATTGTCGTAGCGGGCTCTCTCTGCGCTTCTCCACTGCGGGGCAGACGATTGCGGCCGGATTCCCCAGGCCGCCGATCGCATCCGCCCCCGATGACGAGAGAGAGATTTATGTCGGTTCGGACGGCCCTTGTGAAACTCGCGGCAACAGCTGCCGGTGGCGCGCTGCTCGGCGGCGGCGCCGTCCACGTGGCGGAAGCGCCCAAGACCACGAACCCGCAATACGTCAAGCACGCCAAGGGCACCGCGCCGGTCAAGGCCCAGCGCACGATCCCGCACCGCGCCCACCGCATGGCCGCCCCGCGCCAGGTCAAGCGCATCCGCCGCGTGATCACCCGCACCACCACCACCTGCGAGCCCGCGCCGCAGATGGCCATGGCCGCGGTGCCGATGCTCCCGCCTCTCCCCCCGCAGACCGGCGGCGGCGGCGGCACGCCGGTGGTGATCGGCGGCGGCTATGGCGGCGGCTTCGGCGGCGGGTTCTTCGGCGGCTTCTTCGGTGGCGGCGGGTCTTCGGGCGGCAATGTCGTGATCACCTCGACCAGCACCGGCTCCACCAGCACCTCGGGGGGCTCCACCAGCTCGTCGGGCGGGTCCAGCAGCACCAGCAGCGGCGGCAGCTCCTCCTCCACCAGCTCGGGCAATGTCTCGACGAGTTCGGGCAATGTCTCGACCAGCTCCGGCAATGTCTCCACCTCGAGCTCGACCTCAACCTCCTCGGGCAACGTGACGACCTCGACCAGCACCTCGTCGTCCTCGTCAACCTCGTCCTCGTCGTCGACCAGCAGCTCGACCTCCACCTCGTCCTCGACCTCCAGCTCGACCAGCTCGTCCACCTCCAGCTCCAGCGGTGGGCATCACGATCATGGCTCGTCGGGCGGCACCGAAGTGCCCGCGCCGCCGATGCTGGTGCTGTTCGGCGCAGCCGCCGCGGCCATGGTCGGGCGCCGGCGGATCGGGCGCAAGCAAGCCGCCTGAGCGGCGATCGCCTAAACGCTTGGAGGCACTAGCCGTTCGGTTTACACTGCACCCCACTGGGTAAAGTGGGGAGTACCCGAACATGGCAACCGTGGCCGCCGCTCCGGCGCAATCGTCCGTTACGCCGTCCTATGCCGCCAGCCAGCCCTTCTTCGTGAAGCTGGCCTGGCTCCTGTCGGCCATCATCGTCGTGGGCTTCGCGCAGCACGCCGCGCTCGGCCGGGTCAATATCCCCGCCGTGCCGATCTGGGTCCACTTCCACGGCCTGCTGATGCTCTCGTGGCTGGCGCTGTTCATCACCCAGAACCGCCTTGCCGCCAGCGGCAACCTGGCGCTGCACCGCAAGCTGGGCTGGATCGGCGCCTTCCTGATCTGCGCGATCGCCGGCCTGGCCTATTTCACCGGCACGATGAGCTTGGTGCTCCATCGCTACCCGCCGTTCTTCACCGCGCCCTTCTTCCTCGCGCTGACCACGATCGATACCACCGCCTTCGTCGGCCTGGTCCTCGCCGGGATCGTCAACCGCGGCGATACCGAAACCCACCGCCGCCTGATCGCCGGCGGCACGATTCTGATCCTCGAGCCCGCCTTCGGCCGGCTCCTGCCGATGCCGCTCATCGGCGGGGAAACCGGCGAATGGATCGTCATGGCCATCCAGCTCGGCTTCGTCGCCGCCATCGCCCGGCACGATCGCCGCACCCTGGGCCGCATCCACAATGCCACGGTCTCGGTGGCCGTGGTCGTGGTGCTCGCCCACCTGGTGGTCCACTTCGCGGCGCAAAGCGGCCCGGTCATCGCCCTGGCCCAGCGCCTGGGCGGCTGACCCGGCCCGGCCCGCAAATTTCGCTTGGGCTTGGCCGCTCCAGTTCCTATCTGCGCCATTCCGGTCAGGACATCCTGACCCCTCGGGGATTTGCGCCAAGATGACTGCCCAGCCGCTGAACCTGTCCGGCCTTGACCTGCGCGCCGAGATTGATCGCCTGCGCCGGGAGCGCAAGGCCGTCATCCTCGCCCACTATTACCAGCGCCCCGAGATCCAGGACCTGGCGGACTATATCGGCGACAGCCTCGAACTGTCGAAGAAGGCCGCAGCCTCCGATGCCGAGGTGATCGCCTTTTGCGGCGTGAAGTTCATGGCCGAAACCGCCAAGATCCTCGCCCCCGAAAAAACCGTGATCCTGCCCGACGTGAACGCGGGCTGCAGCCTTGAAGACGCCTGCCCGCCCGAAAAGTTCAAGGCCTTCCGCGAGGCCCATCCCGATCACATCGCCCTCACCTACATCAACTGCTCGACCGAGGTGAAGGCGCTGTCCGACGTGATCGTCACCTCCTCCAGCGCCGAAACCATCCTCCAGCAGATCCCGGCCGACCAGAAGATCATCTTCGGACCCGATCGGCACCTGGGCGGCTATCTCAACCGCAAGTTCGGGCGCGATATGCTGCTCTGGCCGGGCGTGTGCATCGTCCACGAAGCCTTCTCGGAAACCGAGCTGCTCAAGCTCAAGGGCCAGCATCCCACGGCGCCGATCGCCGCCCACCCGGAATGCCCGCCGCACATTGTCGACCACGCCGATTATGTCGGCTCCACCAGCGGCATCCTGCAATTCGCCAAGACCATGCCGGGCGATACCCTGATCGTCGCCACCGAGCCGCACATCATCCACCAGATGGAACTGGCCCTGCCGGGCAAGACCTTCATCGGCGCGCCGGGCGCCGACGGCAACTGCAACTGCAACATCTGCCCCTACATGGCGCTCAACACGCTGGAAAAGCTCTATGTCGCCCTGCGCGACCTGACCCCGCAGATCCATATCGAGGAAGGCTTGCGCCTCCAGGCGAAGAAAAGCCTCGACCGGATGCTGGAGATGGCCAGCGGCACGGTGGGCAAGGGCGATCTCGGCCGCGCCTGAGCGCCCCCACCAAGCCGGCGCAGCCGCCTCGCCGCCACCCTCAATCCGCGCCAGCGGTTCCCTCCGCCGCCGGGGCGGCCACGGCGCCGTCGCCGCCGGCCGCTTCCGTCGCCGTCCCCGCCGCCTGCTTGCCCCCCGCGCCGCGCTCGGCACGCGGATCGAGCGGGGGCTGCGAGGTCAGGCGATCCTGCGGCAGCATCGCGTCGCTGGCCGTGCCGGGCAGGATCTCGCCGCCCGCCACTGCCCCGGGCGCGGCCTCGCGCTTGCAAGCCGCCGGCACCAGGGCCAGCGCGATCAGCAGGGGGGCAAGGCGGCGAATGGGCATCAAAACTCTCCGGGCAAAAGCATCATGTTACGGGCAGGGCCGCTCCAGCGCGGCGAGGAAAGCGGGGCCGGCCGCCAGCAGCGCCGCATCCCACTGCGCCGCGCTCACCTCCAGCCCCAGCGCGGCGAGGCTGGTCACCCCGTATTCCTCGATCCCGCAGGGCACGATCCCGGTAAAATGCGTGAGGTCAGGCGACAGGTTCACCGCGAAGCCGTGCATCGTCACCCAGCGGCGCACCCGTACGCCGATGGCGCCGATCTTGGCCTCGCCGCGCGCCGGATCATGGGTCCAGATCCCGATCCGCCCTTCCGCGCGCCAGGCCTCCACCCCGAAGCTGGCCAGCGCGGCGATCACCCAGCCCTCCAGCGCGTGGACGAAACCCTTCACATCGCGCGCGCGGCGCGCGAGATCGAGCAGGACATAGCCCACCCGCTGGCCCGGCCCGTGATAGGTATAGCGCCCGCCGCGCCCGGCGCTGACCACCTCGAAGCGCGGATCGAGCAATTCCGATGGGGCCGCGCTGGTCCCGGCGGTGTAGACGGGGGGATGCTCGAGCAGCCAGACCAGTTCATCGGCCTTGCCCTCGTGGCCAGTCCCCTCGTGGATCGCGGCGTTGCGCGCGGTCATTTCCGCCAGCGCTTCGGCATAGGGGACCAGGCCGCTTTGCGCGCGCCATTCGATGGTGGAAGGCCAGGTTCCGGCAGCCATCGGGGAAATGGACGGGGACAGGTCGGTCATCGCGCGTTGCCTGCGCGCAATCGCTGCGGTTATCAAGGGGCGATGAGGACCAGCCGATGACCGCCGCCCGCCCCCGCCCCCACGTGCCCTTCGACAGCAACCGCGCCTGGACCAGGGCCGCCGCCGCCATTCGCGCCAACCGCGAGGTGGTCTTCGCGCTGGCTGGCGTGTTCTTCCTCCTGCCCAGCCTGGCCCTGGCCCTGCTGTTCCCCCAGCCTGAACCGACCTCGGTTCAGGCGATGATGGCGCAGATGGAGCACCAGCCGCCCCAGCAACTGGCGGTGCAGGTGCTGGTCATGCTGCTCCAGGCCGCCGGCACCCTCGGCCTGCTCACCCTCCTGACCGACCGCGCCCGCCCCACCGTGGGCGAGGCGATCCGCGCCGGCTTCGCCGCGCTCCTCCCCTATATCGCCAGCCAGGTGATCCTGGGCATGGGGCTGGGCATGGTGTTCCTGATCCTCGCCGGCCTGTTCGGCGCCCTTGGCGCGCCGGCCGTGGGCCTCGCCGCCTGCGCGGCGCTCGCCTTGCCGGTGATGATCCGCTTCGCGCTGACCGCCCCGGTGGTCGCCATCGAGAAATGGCGCAATCCGCTGGCCGCGCTGCGCCGCGCCTGGCAGCTCACCAAGGGCAACACCCTGCGCGTGCTGGGCTTCTTCGCGCTGATCCTGCTGGTCTTCGTCGTGGTGATCTCGGTGATCAGCGGCCTGTCGGGGATCGTCCTGGCCCTGCTGCTCCCGGCCACGCTTGCCGCGATCATCGGCAAGGTGATCGCCGCCGCGCTGGGCGCAGGCATGGTCGTGGTCATGGTCGCCTGCCTCGCCGCCACCCACGCGCAGCTCGCCGGCGGCAAGACCGACCCCTTCGACCAGACCTTCGGGTAAGGCTCCCGTTCCCCAACCGGGAACGTCAGTCCCCCGCCACGGTCATCCCGTCGACCCGCAGCGTCGGCACGTTGACCGCGCGATACCACTCCAGGTCATTGGCCGCCCGCAGGCGCCCGAACATGGCGATCAGGTTGCCGGCAATGGTGAACTCGGCCACCGGCCCGGCGATCTGGCCGTTGACGATCCGAAGCCCCGAAGCCCCCCGGCTGTAATCGCCGGTCACCCCGTTGACCCCCATGCCGATCACCTCGGTAACATAGACCCCGTCGGCGATGTCGGCGATCAGCTCGGCCGGGGTCTGCGCGCCCGCGGCAATGTGGGTGTTGCTCACGCCGATGCCGGGGGCGCCGCCGCCGCGCGTGGCGTGGCCGGTCGGCCGCCCGCCCAGTTGGCGCGCCGCCGCCGCGTTCATCAGCCAGCCGGTGAGCCGGCCATTCTCCACCAGCACCCGCCGCGCGGTGGGCAGGCCTTCGCCGTCGAACGGCCGGGAGCGCAGGCCGCGCGGGCGCAGCGGCTCGTCGATGATGGTGATGTCCTCGGGAAAGATCCGCGCGCCATCATGCTCCAGCAGGAAGCTGGCGCGCCGGGCGATCGCGCTGCCGGCCATGGCCGAGACCAGGTGCCCCACCAGCGAACCGCCCACCCGGGGATCGAACACCACCGGCATCGGCCCGCTGGCCAGCCGCCCCGGCGCAAGGCGGGCCACGGCGCGCTCGCCGGCCAGACGGCCGATCTCGTCCACGCTCGGCAGGTCGGCGCGGTGGCGGGCGCTGCGCCAGGCATGGTCGCGCTGCATCCCCGCGCCCTCGCCGGCCACCACGCTGGCCGATAGGCCGTGGCTCGTGGTGAGGTAGCCGCCGACGAAACCGTGGCTGGTGGCCAGCGCCATGACCGTGCGGCCGGCACTGGCGCTGCCGCCCTGGCTGTTGGTCACCCCGGCCACGGCCAGCGCCGCCGCCTCGGCCGCCTCGGCCCATTCGCGCAAGTGCGCGGGGCTGGGCGCGTCATCGTCGGCCAGGTCCAGCTCGGGCAGGGGGCCGCGCGCCAGCATATCTTCTGGCGCCAGCGCGGCATTGGGATCTTCCGGCGCGGCGCGGGCCATGGCCACCGCGCGCGCCGCCAGCTCATCGAGCGCCGCGTCGCCAAGGTCGCTCGACCCGATCGAGGCCGATCCCGTACCGGCAAACACCCTGAGCGAGACGTGCTCGCTCTCCGAGCGCTCCAGGTCCTCCAGCTTGCCCAGCCGCACCGCCACGCTCTCCGAGGCATCGGCATAGTAGACCGCATCGGCGGCATCGGCGCCGGCCTTGCGGGCACGGTCGATCAGGGCGGCGGCGCGGCCTTGCGCGGCGGAAACATCGAGCATCCCCGCGATCTAGCGACCAGAGCGCCCCAGCGGAAGGGGCCGGCGGGAAAATGGCCCGGGAAGGCGCGACCCCCGCGCGATCAGCGCCCGAAAGCCCAGGCCAGCGCCTTGAGCAGCGCGGTCAGCCCGATCGGCAGCCCGATCGCCAGCAGCCACAGGCCGGTGCAGTCGCGGCGGAAGGCCGCAGCCAGCGCCGGATCATGGGATGACGCCTCGTCCAGCGATTGCCAGCGCCGCTCGGTGCAGCGGCAGGCGGGAATGATCGCCACCACCAGCACCACCAGCGCCACATAGGGCAGCAGCGAACTGCGCCGCCCTTCCAGCGCGCCCACGGTGAGGAAGATCTGCAATCCGGTATAGACCAGCAGCGCATAGGCCACCTGGTTGCTCATCCGCCGACGCCAGTCGGGCTGCGGCCGATCGACCGCCTGGGGCTTCGTTCCGACCATGATGCGCCTTCCCTCTCCACGCAGGCGTTTGCGCGCAATAGACCATCGCGCCCGGCATTTGGCAAGCGGTTGCGCGGGCGCGCGCCGGCCCCCGCGCGCCCGGCCATGCATGAAACTTGCCAATCCGCGCGCCAAATGGCCAAACCGGATGGATTGGCCGCTTGAAGTGCCGCCGGGGCCAGCCTAAACCGCCGGTTCAGATGAGTGATATCGCGGAAACCCCCACGGCCTCCGAAGTCGTAAGCGCCATGCAGCCCATCCCCCAGGGCGGGCTGGAAGTGATCTCCATCGCCAAAAGCTATGACAAGCGGGCCGTGCTCTCCGATATCTCGCTCTCGGTCGGCAAGGGCGAAGTGCTCGGCCTGCTCGGCCCCAACGGCGCGGGCAAGACCACGTGCTTCTATTCGATCATGGGCCTGGTTCGCCCCGATTCGGGCCGCATCCTGATGGATGGCGTGGATGTCACCCTGCTGCCGATGTATCGCCGCGCGATCCTCGGCCTGGGCTACCTCCCGCAGGAAACCTCGATCTTCCGCGGGATGACCGTGGAACAGAACATCGCCTGCGTGCTCGAACTGGTCGAACCCGATTCTGATGTGCGCGCCGCCGAACTGGAACGCCTGCTTTCCGAATTCGGCCTCACCCGCCTGCGCTCCAGCGCGGCCATGGCGCTGTCGGGCGGCGAACGGCGCCGCTGCGAAATTGCCCGCGCGCTGGCCGCCAAACCCTCGATCATGCTGCTCGATGAACCGTTCGCCGGGATCGATCCGCTCTCGATCAGCGATATCCGCCACCTCGTGATCGATCTCAAGCAGCGCGGCATCGGCGTGCTGATCACCGATCACAACGTGCGCGAAACGCTCGATATCGTCGATCGCGCCTGCATCATCTATGGCGGCCAGGTGCTCTTTGCCGGCAGCCCCGAAGCGCTGGTGGCCGATGAAAACGTGCGCCGGCTCTATCTCGGCGAAGGCTTTACCCTGTGAAATCCCACGTCATCCCGGCAGCTGCCGGGATCGCTGGCAGGTTTGCGCCGGGCGGCCAGCGGTCCCGGATCAGGTCCGGGACGACGGACTGGTAGAATCATGGCCCTCGGCCCCCGCCTCGATCTCAGGCAAAGCCAATCGCTGGTGATGACCCCGCAGCTCCAGCAGGCGATCAAGCTGCTGGCGCTGTCCAACCTCGAAGTCGAAACCTTCATCGGCGAGGCGCTCGAGGCCAATCCCCTGCTCGATCTGGGCACGCCGGCCCCGGCGCCCGAAGATGCGCCGCCCGCAGACCAGCGCCGCACCACGCTGGAATCCTCCCCGGTCGATCAATTGATCGGCGAAGGCCGCGCTGGCGAAGATCGCCCGCTCGACGTCGATGCCTCCGCCCTCGACCTTGACCGCGATACCGGCGACCTTGCCTTCTCCGCCCAATATTCCAGCGCCGGCCAATCCGCCGCCACCGCCCAGTCCCCCGGCGGCGGCGAAGCGCCCGACATCGCCGAGCGCGGCGGGGCGGGCGAAACCCTCGCCCAGCATCTCCACGCCCAGGTCGGCCCGGCCGCGCGCGATCCGCAGGTGGCCGTCATCGCCCATGCCCTGGTCGATCAGCTTGACGAGGCCGGCTACCTCACCCTGCCGCTGGCCGAAGCGGCCGCCGATCTCGGCGTCTCGCCCGAACAGGCCGAGGTCGCCCTCGCCCTCGTCCAGTCGCTCGATCCCACCGGGGTCGGCGCGCGCAATCTCGCCGAATGCCTCGCCCTCCAGGCCCGCGAGGCCGATCGCCATGATCCGGCCATGGCCCGCCTGCTGGATAACCTCGATCTCCTCGCCCGCGGCGAACTGGCCCGGCTGAAGCGGATGTGCGGGGTGGATGATGAGGATTTCGCCCAGATGCTCGCCGAACTGCGCGGCTACGATCCCCGGCCCGGCCTGCGCTTTGGCGAAGCCACCAGCGAACCCATCGTCCCCGACGTGCTGGTGCGCGCGCGGGTCGATGCCCATGGCCAGCCCGACGGCTGGTCGATCGCCATCAACCAGGCCACCCTGCCCCGCCTCGTCGTCAACCGCTCCTACTATGTCGAACTGCGCGGCGCCTGCGCCGACAAGGCTTCGCGCGGCTGGCTCTCGGAAAAGCTGGCCGATGCCAACTGGCTGCTCAAGGCCTTGGACCAGCGCCAGAAAACCATCCTCAAGGTCACCGCCGAGATCGTGCGCCAGCAGGATGGCTTCTTCCGCCACGGGGTCTCGCACCTCAAGCCCCTCACCCTGCGCGCGGTGGCCGAAACCATCGGGATGCACGAAAGCACGGTCAGCCGCGTCACCTCCAACAAGTACCTCAATTGCGCGCGCGGCACCTATGAACTGAAATACTTCTTCACCTCCGGCGTCGCCCGCACCCCCGCCGCCGGCGGCGGGGCCGAAGGCGAAGGCGGCGCCTCGGCCGAAGCGGTCAAGGCCGCGATCCGCCAGCTGATCGAAGCCGAAGCCCCAACCGCCATCCTGTCGGACGATGCCCTGGTCGACCTCCTGAAAACCAAAGGCTTCGACCTCGCCCGCCGCACCGTCGCCAAATACCGCGAAGCCATCGGCCTCGGCTCCTCGGTCCAGCGCCGGAGGCAGAAGGCGCTGGCGGGGATCCGCTAACCACCGCCCCCCCCAAAAGCCCCTGCCCGTCGGGGAGGGGGTAGGGAGGGGGCTCAACACCAATGCAACCACCAGCACGACCAATGTAGCCCTTGACTACAGCGCGGCCACAAGCTACACCCGCAACAATGCGGCAGGTGACCTATACCAGGGCAGCGCTCAAGGTTCTGCGGCGCCTGCCGGCCAACGTCGCCTTGCGGATCACCGGCAAGGTGGCGGAATATGCGGCCAACCCCGCCACGCTGGCCAACAACGTCACCGCCCTCAAGGGCCGCCCGGGCATCCGGCTTCGCGTCGGCGATTGGCGCGTTATCATGAACGAGGATGGCGTGGTGCTGGCCGTGCTCGAAATCGGTCCTCGCGGCGGGGTCTACGAATAATGGAGATGACCATGGGCGAAATGATCACGATTCCGCTCGAAGAATACCGGGCGCTGCAAGCCGCATCGGAAGATCTCGCCGATCTGCGCGCCTATGACCGCGCCACGGCGGCCCTGTCCGCCGGCGAGGACGAACTGGTCCCCGCCGCCGTGGTCGATCGCCTCCTCGCCGGGCAAAGCCCCTTGCGCGTCTGGCGCGAACACCGCGCCCTCACCCAGTCCGCCCTCGCCGCCACCTCCGGCGTCAACCGCGTCCAGATCGCCGACATCGAGGCCGGCCGCAAGAAAGGCTCGCTAGAAACGGCCAGGAAGCTCGCCGAAGCCCTGGCGATCGCGCTTGACGATCTGGCCTAGCCACCAAAATCACACGTCTGCCGTGATTTTTCGGGGATGTGGCAATTACGGTGACAATTACGGTGACAGCAATTACGGTGACACAATTACGGTGCAATTACGGTGACAGTTTACTAAATCCCCAAACCTGCGTAACCATCCACGAATAAACCGTCGCCCCCTGCCGCTACCGTTGGGCGGGGACACGGAATACCGTGCCCCCGTGTGTCCGCAGCGTCGCCGCGCCCAAAGCCCCCATCAATTCCCGTCGATCAGGTTCCCCAGCCCGCCCAGCAGCGAGCCTTCGCCCCGGTTCTGGCCGCCCATCGGCATGGCCGTGGCGATCACCCGGCCGGCCAGGCGGGCGAAGGGAAGCGACTGGATCCACACCTTGCCCGGTCCGCGCAGGCGGGCGAAGAACACGCCTTCGCCGCCGAAGACCATGGTCTTGACGCTGCCGGCCGAAACCAGGTCGAATTCCACCGAAGGGGTATAGGCGGCCAGGCACCCGGTATCGACGTGCAGTTCCTCGCCGGCGGCCAGCTCGCGCTCCACCACGGTGCCGCCCATCTGGACGAAAACCCAGCCATCGCCTTCCAGGCGCTGCATGATGAAGCCTTCGCCGCCGAACAGCCCGGTCATCACCTTGCGCTGGAAGTGGACCCCGATGGACACGCCCTTGGCGGCGCACAGGAAGGCATCCTTCTGGCAGATCAGGGTGCCGCCCAGCTCGTCCAGCTTCATCGGCAGGATCGCGCCGGGCACCGGCGCGGCGAAGGCCACGCGGGCTTTTCCGCTGCCGTTATGGGTGAACACGGTGGTGAACAGGCTCTCCCCCGTCACCAGCCGCTTGCCCGCGCCCAAGAGCTTGCCCATGAACCCGCCTTCCGCGCCGCGCCCGTCGCCGAACACGGTGGTCATGCCCACGGCGGCATCCTTCCACACCATGGCCCCGGCTTCGGCCACGGCAGACTCGCCCGGATCAAGCTCGATCTCGACGAATTGCAGCTCCTGTCCCTTGATCTCGAAATCGATGTCGTCGGCAAGCGAAGGGTTGCGGGCGTGCGACCAGGGGCTGGCGGTCATGCGATAGGTCTCCAGGGATGTTGCAGTGGCGTTGCAGGGCGGTTGTAGCCGGCGCGGCTCAGGCGTCCAGTTCGACGTCCCAGTAAAGCCAGTCCCGCCAGGTTTCGTGCAGGTAATTGGGCGGAAAACCGCGCCCGCGCTCCTGCAAGTGCCAGGAAGTCGGCCGGATCGGCTCGACCAGCAGGGGCATCTGCGCCTGTCTGGGGGTGCGCCCGCCCTTCCTCATGTTGCACGGCGCGCAAGCCGTCGCCACGTTCTCCCACGAGGTCTTGCCGCCCAGCCGGCGCGGGACCACATGATCGAAGGTGAGGTGCTGGGGGGAGCCGCAATACTGGCAGGAGAACCGATCGCGCAGGAACACGTTGAACCGAGTAAAGGCCGGAAACTCGCTGGTTTTCACGAATTGGCGAAGCGCGATCACCGATGGGATCGGCATGGCGGCGCTGGGCGAATGGACCTCTCGCTCGTAGCTCGCGACAATGTCCACCCGCTCCAGGAACACCGCCTTGATCGCGGTCTGCCAGGGCCACAGGCTCAGCGGATAGTAGGACAGCGGGGTATAGTCGGCATTGAGGACCAGGGCAGGACAATCGGCCAGGTGCCGGGAGGGATCCCCCTCCGCGCTGCGGAACCGGGCCGCGCGCTCGATCAGCTCGCGCTTGAGCATGGCCTCTGGTGGCGCGCGGGCATGGCGGTTTGATGACAGGCGGTTTGCTGACAAGCCATGGGCGAAATCCAGCACTTGCCGCCGCCCGGGTCAAGGCGGCACGCCCGGCGCTATCCACAGCTGGAAACCGCTGCCCGCCTGGGCCAAAGGGAAAGGCGCATGATCGTCACCCGCTTCGCCCCCAGCCCCAACGGGCCGCTGCACCTTGGCCACGCCTATGCTGGCATCGTCGCCCACGATCTGGCCCGGGCGCGGGGCGGGCGCTTCCTGGTGCGGATCGAGGATATCGACGGCAGCCGCAGCCGCGCCGACCTGGCCGACGAATTCCTTGCCGATCTTGCCTGGCTGGGCCTCGCCTGGGATGGCCCGGTGGTGCGCCAGTCCGCCCGGCTGGCGAGCTACGGCGCGGCCGCCGGGCGCCTCAAGGCCATGGGCCTGCTCTACCCGTGCCGCTGCACCCGCGCCGAGATCGCGGCCGCGGCCACCGCGCTCGGCCCGGATGGCCCGGTCTATCCCGGCACCTGCCGCACCCGCTCGGTCGATCCCGAAGGTGCCTCCTGGCGGCTCGATGTCGAAGGGGCCATGGCCCGCACCGGCCCGCTCGAATGGATCGACGAACTGGCCGGGCCGCAAGCCGCCCGCCCCGACCTGCTGGGCGACGTGGTGCTGGTCCGCAAGGATGCCCCGGCCAGCTACCACCTGGCCGCCACGCTCGACGATGCGGCCGACGGGATCACCCTGGTCACCCGGGGGGCCGACCTGTTCGCGGCCAGCCATGTCCACCGCCTGCTCCAGGCGCTGCTTGGCCTGCCGGTGCCCACCTGGCACCACCACGGCCTGCTGGTCGAGGCCGATGCCAATGGCCTCTGGCGCAAGCTGGCCAAGCGCCGCAATGCCCCCTCGCTGGCCGAGCGCCGCCGGGCCGGGGAGGACGGCCCGGCCCTGGCCGATGCCTTGCGCGCGGCGGCGGCGGGGCGCGCGCCGTTCCCCGCTGGCATTTCGCTGGCCCCGGCCCTACATGGGGAACCATGACCTACCTTCTTGCCCCGGTGATCGTCATCCTGATGATCATGGTCGTCGTCAGCCTGGTGCGCGGCATCATGGCCTTCCTCAAGAGCACCCGCACCGATCTCGAGCGCGGCGACGCGCCGGGGGCCAGCGAGATGCAGTTGCTCCAGAACCGGATGATGTTCACCCGCATCAAGTACCAGGCGGCGGCGATCCTCGTCGTCGCGGTGCTGCTGGCCGTGGCCAAGTCCTGACCCGACGCGAGACATCCTCACTTGGTCAAGCTCAACAAGATCTACACCCGCACCGGCGACGATGGCACCACCGGCCTTGTCGATGGCTCGCGCTGCGCCAAGCACGCGGCCCGGATGGAGGCGATCGGCGCGGTTGACGAGGCGAACAGCGCGATCGGCCTCGCGGTTGTCGCGCCGATGGCCGAGCCGCACCGGGCCTTGCTCCTGCGCGTGCAGAACGACCTGTTCGACCTGGGCGCCGACCTGGCCACCCCCGCCGCCTGCGCGGACGAGGACTTTGCCCCCTCGGACATGGTCCTGCGGATCGTGCCGGGGCAGACCGCGGCGATCGAGCAGGCGATCGACGGCTTTACCGCCGCCCTCGCCCCGCTCACCAGCTTCATCCTGCCCGGCGGGACCGAGGCCGCCGCGCGCGTCCACGTGGCCCGCGCCGCCGTGCGCCGGGCCGAGCGGACGATGACCGCGCTGGCCGCCCAAGCTCCGGTCAATCCGGCCGCGCTCGGCTATATCAATCGCCTGTCCGACCTGCTGTTCGTCATGGCCCGGGCGCTCAACGGCAATGGCGCGGGCGATATCCTGTGGACCCCGGGCGCCAATCGCTGAACGGCAAAACGCCGATTTCGCTGGCTTCGCATTCGCAGCATCGCTAGTCAGCGCGCCAACTAAAGGGAAGCGCGAGGGAAGACGCATGGCGACAGTTGCGGTGATCGGGGCTGGTCAGATGGGGTCGGGCATTGCCCAGACCGCCGCCCAGTTTGGCTACAATGTGCTGCTCAGCGACGTGAGCCTGGACCTGGCCCAGAACGCCAAGGCCGGAATCGGCAAGGCGCTGGACAAGCTGGTCGGGCGCGAGAAGATGGGCGCCGCCGAGGCCGTGGCCCTGCTGGACCGAATCACCCCGATCGCTGAATATGCCCCGATGACCGAGGCCGGCCTGATCATCGAGGCCGCCACCGAGCGCGAGGAAATCAAGCGCCGCATCTTCGAGAGCGCCTCGGCCGTGCTGGCCAAGGACGCGATCCTGGCCTCTAACACCAGCTCGATCCCGATCACCCGCATGGCGACCAGCACGCCCGATCCGGCGCGCTTTATCGGGCTCCACTTCTTCAATCCGGTCCCGGTCATGCAGCTGATCGAGATCATCCCGGGCCTGGCCACCGCGCCCGAAACCCTGGCGCGGACCCGCGCCTTCGCCGAATCGCTGGGCAAGCAGGTTGTCCAGAGCGAGGACGAGCCGGGCTTCGTGGTCAACCGCGTGCTGGTGCCGATGCTCAACGAGGCCGCCTTCGTGCTGGGCCAGGGCACGGCCTCGATCGCCGATATCGACAAGGGCTGCCGGCTGGGCCTCAACCACCCGATGGGTCCGCTGGAACTGGCCGATTTCGTCGGGCTGGACACCTGCCTCGACATCATCCGCGTCCTGCACAACACCACCGGCGACAGCAAGTATCGCCCGGCGCCGCTGCTGGTGAAATATGTCGAGGCCGGCTGGCTTGGCCGCAAGACCAAGCGCGGCTTCTACGACTACAACGGCGAGACCCCGGTCCCCACGCGCTAAGGCCCGGCAAGGGCGCGGCCGGGCCGAACCGCTGGGCCTGATTGGCCTAGCCTGGCTGCGCCTGGCCGGGCGGCGCCAGTCCGGCGGGAAAATCCGGGCCGACCGGTTCGCGCCGGGGCGCCACCCCGATTTCAGCCGGGTCCGGCCCCGGCAGCGCGGCGCGGGGCGGCGGGGCCACGGCATGGACCTCGTAAGTGCTCTCATCAGCCGCGAACCAGGCCTTGTGGGTTTCGGCGCCGGCGCGGATCTGCGCCTGGTTGCGCGAAGCCAGTTCCTCGGCCCCGGTGACGGCCGTTTCCGCGACCCCGCCCTCATGGGTGAACATGATCGCCAACACGGCCAGGCCGCCGGCGCCGAGCGCGGTCTTGCGCCAATCGGTGAGGACGTGGGCCATTCAGCGCCCGCCGGTGGGGCTGGCCAAGGCCCAGGGATTGGCGGCCGGCGCGGTGGCCGGCGTAGCCGGCGCCGACGGATCGTCGTCCTGCGCGGGGACCAGCTGCCAGGCGAGCAGCAGGATGCTCGCGCCCCACCACAGGGCGTTCCAGCGGCTGGCGAAGATCCGGGTCAGGCGGGGGCCGAACATGGTCCGCCCATAGCAGCGCCACGGTTAAGGAAGCGCTAGCCCGCGCCGCGCCATTTGCTCGGTCAGTCCGCGCCCTCGTCGGCGGCGCGCTTGAGCGCATAGAGGAGGTCAAGCGCCTCGCGCGGGGACAGGGCATCGACATCGAGTTCGCGCAGGCGCTCGCGCACCGGGTCGGCGGACGGGGATTCCGGCTCGACCACGGCGGCAAACAGCGGCAGGTCGCTCAGCCCGGCGGCCAGCCCGCCGGTTTGCGCGCGGCCCTTTTCCAGCCGGGCCAGCACCGCCTTGGCCCGCGCCAGCACCGGCCCCGGCACGCCCGCCAGCCGCGCCACGGCGAGGCCATAGGAGCGATCGGCCGGGCCATCGGCCAGCTCATGAAGGAGGACCAGATCGCCCTTCCATTCGCGCGCGCGGACATGGTGGAGCGAAAGCGCGCCGCAGCTATCCGCCAGGGCCGCGAGTTCGTGGTAATGGGTGGCGAACAGGCAACGGCAGCGGTTCACCCCGTGGACCGCCTCGGCCACGGCCCAGGCCAAGGCCAGGCCATCATAGGTAGAGGTGCCGCGCCCCACTTCGTCCAGCACGACGAAGCTGCGCTCGGTCGCCTGGGCGAGGATCGCGGCGGTTTCCACCATCTCGACCATGAAGGTGGAACGGCCCCGGGCAAGATTGTCGGAGGCGCCGACCCGGCTGAACAGGCGATCGACCAGCCCGATCCGCGCGGCGCTGGCCGGCACGAAGCTGCCCGCCTGGGCCAGCAGGACGATCAGCGCGTTCTGCCTGAGGAAGGTGGACTTGCCGCCCATGTTCGGCCCGCCGATCAGCCACAGGCGATCCTCGCCGCCCAGCGCGCAATCGTTGGCGACGAAGCGTTCGCCGCGCACCGCCAGCGCCGCCTCGACCACCGGGTGGCGCCCGCCGGAAATCTCCAGGCATGGCTCATCCGCGATCGCGGGCAGGCACCAGCCGCCCTCGAAGGCCCGTTCGGCAAGGCCCGCGGCGACATCGATCCGGGCGAGCGCGGCGGCGGTTTCGGCAATGGCCTGGCGGCTGGCGACGGCGGCGGCGACCAGGTTCTCGAAATGGCGCTCCTCGGCCGCGAGGGCATGGCCGCCGGCCTCGCCGATCCGCGCCGCTTCCTCATGCAGGGCGACCGCGTTGAAGCGCACCGCGCCGGCCATGGTCTGGCGGTGGGTGAAGCCGCTGTCGGGTGCCATCAAGCGGTCGGCCGAGCGGGCCGGGACCTCGATAAAATAGCCCAGCACGCCGTTGTGGCGGATCTTGAGCGCGGCAACCCCGGTTTCCTCGCGGTATTTCGCTTCCAGCGCGGCGATGGCGCGGCGGGCATTGCCGGCGGTTTCGCGCAGGGCATCGAGCGCGTGATCATAGCCCGCCGCGATGAATCCGCCCTGCCCCCGCTCGGTCGGCGGGCTGGGGACGAGGGCGAGGCCGTAGAGATCGGTCAGCGCGGCATGGCCGCCCAGCGCCGGCAGCAGGGTTTCGAGCAGGGCCGGACGATCGGGCCGGCGCAACAGATGGTCGCGCACGCGGCGCGCTTCGGCCAGGCCATCGCGCAACTGGCCCAGATCGCGCGGGGAGCCGCGCCCGGCGACCACCCGGCCCAGCGCCCGGCCGATGTCGGGCAGGGCGCGCAGCACCGCCCGCAGGTCGCCGCGCAGCAGCGAATCCTCGTGCAGCCAGGCGACAAGATCAAGCCGCGCGGCGATGGCCCCGGCGTCGGTCAGCGGCGCGGCGAGATCTTCGGCGAGCTGGCGGGCGCCGGCCCCGGTGACGCAGCGATCGACCGCGTCGAGCAGGCTGCCCTTGCGGCCGCCCCCGCTCGCCTCCAGCACTTCGAGGCTGGTGCGGGTCGCCTCGTCCATCGCCAGGGCGGCATCGCTCGCCCGCGCCACGGGCGGCAGCAGCAGCGGCAGCCTGCCCCGCCCGACATGGTCGAGATAGCCGACCAGCCCGCCCGCCGCCGCCAGCATGGCGCGCGTGAACATCCCGTAGCCATCAAGCGTGGCGACGCCATGCAGGGCGCACAGCCGGGCCTGCCCGGCGTCGCTGCCGAACTCGCGCGCCGGGCGGGCAATCGCCTCGAGCGCGGCCGGCGCCCAGCCTTCCGGGCAGACCAGTTCGCTGGCGCCAAGCCGCGCCAGCACCGCGCCCAGCCGGTCGGGCGGGCATTCCTCCAGCTCCATCCGGCCGGTGGAAATATCGCAGGCCGCCACGCCGACGGCCCCGCGCAGCTCGCAGGCCGCGGCCAGCACATTGGCCCGGCGCGGTTCGAGCAGGGCTTCCTCGGTCAGTGTGCCGGCGGTGACGAAGCGGACGATATCGCGCGCGACCAGCGCCTTGGAGCCGCCGCGCTTCTTCGCTTCCTCGGGCGTTTCCACCTGCTCGGCAATAGCCACCCGGCAGCCGGCGCGGATCAGTCGGGCGAGGTAGCCCTCGGCCGAATGGACCGGCACGCCGCACATCGGGATCGGCTCGCCCTGGTGTTCGCCGCGCGTGGTCAGCGCGATGTCGAGCACCTGGGCGGCCATCCGCGCATCGTCGAAGAACAGCTCGAAAAAGTCGCCCATGCGGTAGAACAGCAGGCAATCGCCGGCCTGGGCCTTGAGCGCGAGGTATTGCGCCATCATCGGCGTGGTCCCGGCCGGGATCGCCGGACCGGCGCCCGCGCTGGCATCGTCGGGGCGGACTGCTGCGTGCATGATCAAGCCATTAGCCCCGCCCGGGCCGCTTTGGGAACGCCGCGCCCGCAGCTTTCCCCTATCGTCTGGCCCCAAGCCGGGTTAGGGGGCACAAGTCAGCGCAAGGAGGCCAGGTTGAGCGAGGAAAACAACGTCCGTTTCACCGAGCGCGAGGCGCTGTTCTACCACAAGACGATTCGCCCCGGTAAGATCGAGATCATCGCCTCCAAGCCGATGGCGACCCAGCGCGACTTGTCCCTTGCCTATTCGCCGGGCGTGGCCGTTCCCGTCCAGGCCATCGCCGACGATCCGGCCACCGCCTACGACTATACCGCCAAGGGCAATCTCGTCGCGGTGGTTTCCAACGGCACGGCGATCCTGGGCATGGGCAACCTCGGCGCGCTCGCCTCCAAGCCGGTGATGGAAGGCAAGGCGGTGCTGTTCAAGCGCTTCGCCGACGTCGATTCGATCGACATCGAGCTGGCCAGCGAAGACCCGGACGCCCTGATCGAGGCCATCGCCATGATGGAGCCGAGCTTCGGCGGCATCAACCTGGAAGACATCAAGGCGCCCGAGTGCTTCATCATCGAGCAGGCGCTGCGCGAACGCATGAAGATCCCGGTCATGCACGATGACCAGCACGGCACCGCGATCATCGCCGCCGCCGGCCTGCTCAACGCCTGCCTGCTGACCAACCGCAAGTTCGAGGACGTCAAGGTCGTGGTCAACGGCGCCGGCGCCTCGGCGCTGGCCTGCACCGCGCTGATCAAGTCGATGGGCGTGCGCCACGAGAACGTGACCGTGTGCGACACCAAGGGCGTGATCTACGTGGGCCGCGAAGGGGTGGACCAGTTCAAGTCGGCCCACGCCATCGCCACCGACAAGCGCACCCTCACCGAAGCCCTGGTCGGCGCCGACATCTTCCTTGGCCTTTCGGCGGCGGGCGCGGTCACCCAGGACATGGTCAAGGCCATGGCCCCGCAGCCGATCATCTTCGCCATGGCCAATCCCGATCCCGAAATCACCCCGCCCGACGTCAAGGCGGTGCGCCCCGATGCGGTCGTCGCCACCGGCCGTTCCGACTATCCCAACCAGGTCAACAATGTCCTGGGCTTCCCCTTCATCTTCCGCGGCGCGCTTGACGTGCGGGCCACCGCGATCAACGAGGAGATGAAGATCGCCGCCGCCCGCGCCATCGCCGAACTGGCCCGCGCCCAGGTGCCCGAGGAAGTGGCCGCCGCCTATGGCATCAACCACGTGTTCGGGCTGGACTATATCATCCCCGCCCCCTTCGATCCGCGCCTGATCGAGGTCGTTTCCTCAGCCGTGGCCAAGGCGGCGATGGAAACCGGCGTGGCCCAGAAGCCGATCGAGGATTTCGAGGCCTATCGCCACGAACTGAAGGCCCGCCTCAATCCGACCACCTCGGTGCTGACCACGGTCTACCAGCAGGTCAAGGAGAACCCCAAGCGGGTGGTCTTCGCCGAAGCCGAGAACGAGGTGGTGCTGCGCGCCGCGATCCAGTTCCGCGATTTCGGCTATGGCACCCCGGTGCTGGTCGGCCGCGACCAGGTGGTGCGCGACAAGCTGGTCGAACTGGGCGTGGAGCATCCCCAGAGCTACGAGATCCACAACGCCGCGATCAGCAACCACGTGCCGGCCATGGTCGACCTGCTCTATGGCAAGCTCCAGCGGCGCGGATTCCTCAAGCGCGACGTGCAGCGCATGGTCAACCAGGACCGCAACGTGTTTGCCGCCGCGCTGGTCAAGCTGGGCATTGCCGATGCGATGATCACCGGCATGACCCGCACCTTCTCGCAATCGATGAAGGAAGTGCGCCAGGTGCTCGACCCCAAGCCTGGCAGCACCCCGTTCGGCGTCCACATGATGGTGGCCAAGAACTACACCGTGTTCCTGGCGGACACGACCGTGAACGAGCGCCCCACCGCCGAGGAACTGGCCCATATCGCCGTGGAGACCGCCGCGGTTGCCCGCCGCATGGGCCACGAGCCGCGCGTCGCCTTCCTTTCGTTCTCCACCTTCGGCAACCCGATGGGCAAGTGGCTGGAGCCGATCCGCGAGGCAGTGGCCATCCTCGATGAGCTGAACCCCGGCTTCGAATACGAGGGCGAAGTGGCCCCCGATGCCGCGCTCAACCCCAAGGTCATGGCCAACTATCCGTTCAGCCGCCTATCGGGCGCGGCCAACGTGCTGATCATGCCGGGGCTGCAATCGGCCAATATCTCGGCCAAGCTGCTGCGCGAACTGGCCGGCAACGCGGTGATCGGACCGATGCTGATCGGCATGGAAAAGCCGGTCCAGATCGCCCCGATGACCGCGATCGCGCCGGATATCCTCACGCTGGCGGTGCTGGCGGCGGGCGGCGTGGTGGGCTGAAGCGGCTTGATCACGGCCGGCTGGCAGGCTAACGCGGCGCCGTCATCTGGGGAGTAGCCAGCCGTTCGGTTCCAGATCGAACGGGCTCATGCGTCAACATACTCGGCCGAGAGGCCGTGGCGCATGGGGGACGGGGAACCGTCCGGGCGAGACCAATGGCGCCGCCGCTTCGCCTGTCCGGGCCGGAGCGCGGTGCTGTTGTGTTTCGCTTGAAGGCCCGGCCGGAGAACAATCTTGGAAGCCCTGCTCACCTCCACCGCCATCGTCGCGCTTGCCGAAATCGGCGACAAGACCCAGCTTCTGGCGATCCTGCTGGCCACCCGCTTCAAGCGGCCCTGGCCGATCGTGGCCGGCATCCTCGTCGCCACCCTGGTCAACCACTTCCTCGCCGCCCTGCTCGGCAGCGAGGTTGCCTCGGTGCTCGACGGCCAGTGGTTCCGCTACGGCGTCGCGATCTCGTTCCTCGCCATGGCCGCCTGGACCCTGGTGCCCGACAAGCTCGATGACGAGGAAGACCACAAGCCCGCCCGCTTCGGGGTCTTCGTCACCACGGCGATCGCCTTCTTCCTGGTGGAAATGGGCGACAAGACCCAGATCGCCACGATCGCGCTGGGCGCCCGCTTCCACGAGGCGCTGTGGGTCACGGCGGGCACCACGCTGGGCATGATGCTGGCCAATGTGCCGGCCGTGTTCCTCGGCAACGAGTTGATCCGCCGCGTGCCGCTGCACGTGGTCCGCTGGATCACCGCCGCGCTGTTCGCGGTGATCGGCGCCTGGCTGCTGCTGCAGACCGCCGGCCTCGCCTGACAGTCCCCGGCCTCCTGCCCTCTTTGCCCGGAGGGCGGGAGCGCCCGGCCTATTTCCGCCGGAAGCGGAAGTACCAGACCTCGTGGCCATAGACCGTGCGGGCCTTGTGCTCGTAGCGGGTTTCCGGCCAGCCACCGGGGCGCTTCTGGAAATCCTGTGGCTTGTCGCACAGCCATTCGAACTGGTCGCGGTGGCGGCGCATCACCATCAGCGCGTGGCGGACATAGACTGCGTGATCGGTGCCGAAGCGGAATTCGCCGCCGGGCTTCAGCTTGGCGGCGAACATATTCACCGGGCCATCGTTCATCATCCGGCGCTTGGCGTGGCGCGCCTTGGGCCAGGGGTCGGGATGGAGCAGGTAGAGGAACGAGAGCGACCCATCGGGAATGCGCTCCAGCACCTCCAGCGCATCGCCGTGATGGATGCGGACATTGCCGAGATGCCCGTCGCGCACGTGGACCAGCGCCTGGGCCACGCCGTTGAGAAACGGCTCGCAACCGATGAAGCCGTGGTCGGGCAGCATATCGGCGCGCGCGGCCATGTGCTCGCCACCGCCGAAGCCGATCTCGAAGTGCAGCGGGCGCGGGCCGAACGCATCCACCCCGAACAGCCCCTGCGCGGTGACCTCGCCTTCACGGGGCACGGCGATCTGCGGCAGGAGCTTGTCGACCAGCTCCTGCTGGCCCGCGCGCAGCGGCTTGCCCTTGGCCCGGCCATAGAGCCGGTGGATGGTGGTGGGATCGCCGTCTTTGTAAGCGGTCATGCTGAAGGGGCCGGCCTGGTTGCGGGGAAACGGGCGCGCGGTGTCCCCGCGCGGCGCCCCCGTTATGACCCTGCCAAAGCCTTGTCCAGCCGATGATCGGCCGCCGCTCCCGCCTCAGCCGGCGCCGCCGGCCACCCGGTTGACCACCAGCACCGCGCTGTCGGGCCGCACCGGGGTCGACCAGTCGTCCGCCAGAACGCCATCGACCGCGATCGCCAGGGTATGCCCGGCCCGGTCCTCGAAACCCGGCCCCAGCGCCTCCAGCGCGTGGATCACGGCGAACAGGGTCTTTCCGGCCACCGCGATCGTCTCGCGCCCGCCGAACAGTTCCTTGGCCAGCGCGGTCGGCAGGGACACGGTCGCCACGCGGTCAGCCCGCGCAGATCGCCGCATGGACGCGGGCGGGGCTGAGCGGCAGGTCGGTCATCCGCTGGCCGATGGCCCGGCTGACCGCATTGCCGACCGCGCCGAGCGGCGGGATGATCCCGGCCTCGCCGACGCCCTTCACCCCATAGGGATGGGCCGGGTTCGGCTTTTCCACCATCACCGCCTCGATCATCGGCAGGTCGGAGGCGACCGGCATCCGGTAGTCAAGGAAGCCCGGGTTATCGACCTGCCCGGCCGCGTTCCAGACATATTCCTCGTTCAGCGCCCAGCCGATCCCCTGGACCGTGCCGCCCTGGATCTGCCCCTCCACATAGTCGGGATGGATCGCGGTGCCGACATCCTGCACGGCGGTGTAGCGGGTGATCGTGGTCACCCCGGTTTCCCGGTCCACGTGGGCATCGCAGATATGGACCGCGATCCCGGGAAGCCAGCCCTGCGCGTTGACCGTGCCATTGGCCGAGATCGGCCCGCCCGAGAAATTGGCCCGGCGGGCGATCTGCGGCAGGGTCAGCGACTGGCCGGCATTGTCGCCCGAACCGCACCAGGCCGCGCCATCGCGCCAGTCCACTTCCTCCGGCTCCACGCCCCAGGTCATCGCGGCGCGGTGGCGCAACTGGGTGATGACCGCCTCGGCGGCCATGACCACGGCCTTGCCGGTGGCAAAGGTCGTGCGGCTGCCGCCGGTGAGCATCGAATAGCCGATCGAATTGGTATCGGCGATCACCACGCGCACCCGGTCATAGGGCACGCCCAGCGTTTCGGCGGCCATCATTGCCATGGCCGCGCGGCTCCCGCCGATATCGGGGCTGCCTTCGGTGACGATCACCGTGCCATCCTCGGCCACGCTGACCTCGGCGGTAGAGGGGCCGCCATAATTGCCCCAGGCCCCGGCCGCGACGCCGCGCCCTTCACCTTCGCCGAGCGGCGCGGTCCAGTGCGGATGGGCCTTGGCCGCCTCGAGCGCCTCGGCAAAACCAACCTCGCCGTGAGGCAGGCCATGATAGCCGGTATCGCCCGGGCGGGCGACGTTACGGAGTCGCAGCTCCAACGGGTCCAGCCCCAAGGCCTGGGCGATCTCGTCCAGCACCGCTTCCACCGGGTAGGAGGCCTGCGGCGCACCGGGCGCGCGATAGGCGTGGCTCTTGGGCATGGTGTTGAAGACCCCGCGCCCGCGGAAATCGAAGTTGGCGATGGCATAGGGCAGGGCCGCCGAAGCCAGCCCGGCATTGACCTCGTCCTGGAAATCGGAGCCGATCAGGAAGGCGAGGTCAATCTCCAGCCCGGCGATCGTGCCATCGGCCATGGCGCCCGCGCGAACCCTGACCTCGGCCCCCGGCGCCGGGCCGCTGGCGCGGAACACGTCGCTCCGGCTCATCGCCAGGCGCACCGGACGACCGGCCTTGCGCGAGAGCAGCATGGCCACCGGTTCGAGATAGACCTTGGTCTTGCCGCCAAAGCCGCCGCCGATCTCCAGCGGCACAACCCTGAGATCGGCCAGCGCAATGCCCAGCACCGTGCCGACATCCCCGCGGATCATGAAGTGGCCCTGGCTGGAGGCCCAGATCTGCCCCTGGCCATCGGCATTCCACTGCGCCACGCAAGCGTGGGGTTCGATATAGCCCTGGTGGACGGGGGGCATGACGAACCGGCGTTCCACCACCAGGTCGGCCCCGGCGATCGCGGCGGCGGCATCGCCGCGCTTGTTGCCGGTGACCAGCGCCAGGTTCGAGGGGCTAGCCACTTCCGGATCGGTTCCGGGGGTGATGTAGTCCTCGTGCACCAGCGGTGCATCGGGGGCCAGCGCCTCGGCCAGGGTCATCACCGGGCGCAGCACTTCGTAATCGACCACGATCAGCGCCAGCGCGGCGGCGGCGACATCCGGGCTGGTCGCGGCGACGGCGGCGACGGCATGGCCATCATACAGGACCTTGCCCCGCGCCATGCTGTGCCGCGCGGTCCGCAGCGCGTTCTTCGAGGGATCGCGGGCCAGCAGGGTCGCATCGTCATCAAAGTCCGCCGCGGTGACCACCGCCTTGACCCCGGGAAGCGCGGCGGCGGCGCGGGTGTCGATGCCCCGGATGCGGGCATGGGCATGGGGGCTTCGCAGGATCGCGCCGTGGAGCATCCCCGCCGCGGCGAAATCGGGGCTGTAGATCGCCTTGCCGGTGACCTTGTCCACCCCGTCGGGACGGACCGGGCGGGTGCCGACGACCCGGTAGGCCGGGGCGTTCTCGAGCTTGCCGGTGGGCGCGTTCATGCCGGGCTCCTTTCCTGGCGCAGGTCGGCGGCGGCGGCGAGCACGGCGCGCACGATCTTGTCATAGCCGGTGCAGCGGCACAGGTTGCCCGCCAGCCAGTAGCGCGCCTCGGTTTCGGTGGGATCGGGGTTGTGATCAAGCAAGGCCTTGGCGGCAACCAGCACGCCCGGCGTGCAGAAGCCGCATTGCAGGGCGCCATGCTTGAGGAACTGCTGTTGCAGCGGGTGCAGGCCATCGCTGCCGGCCATGCCCTCGATCGTGGTGATCCGCCGGCCCTCGGCCTCGGCGGCGAGGACCAGGCAGGAGCAGACCATCTCGCCATCGAGGGTGACGGTGCAGGCACCGCAATCGCCCGAACCGCAGCCTTCCTTGCTGCCGGTGAGGCCGAGCGGCCCGCGCAGGGCATCGAGCAGGGTGGCGCCCGGTTCGCACAGGAATTCCTGCGCGTCGCCGTTGACCGTGGTGGAAATGTGCAGGCGGCTCATCGGTGAGGCTCCGAAATCAGCGAGTGCGGGCGGCCGCGCGCTCGGCGGCCTTGAGAACGGCGCGGCGGGCGATAACCCCGGCCATGGCAATGCGGTAGGCGGCGGTGCCGCGCTTGTCGTCGATCGGGCGGGCAGCCGCCTGGCACGCGGCCGACAGGGCGGCGAGCGCGGCGTCATCGAGCCGGGTGCCGATCAGCGCCGCGCCGGCGGCTTCCACCAGCAGCGCGGTCGGCGCGACGGCGCCCAGCGCCACCCGGGCCGCGGTGCAGGTGCCGTCGGCCGCCAGTTCGAGCCAGGCGCCCGCGCCGACGATGGCGATGTCCATCTCGGTGCGCGGGATCAGACGCAGGTAGGCATCGGCCGCGCCGGCCGGCTGGGGCGGCAGCAGGATCTCGACCACAACTTCGCCCGGGGCCAGGCTGGTGCGCCCGGGAGACACGGGAATTTCGGCCACGGCCACTTCGCGGGTGCCGCCCGGCCCGGCCAGACGGCAGCGCGCGCCGGCGGCGATCATCGCAGGCACGCTGTCGGCAGCGGGCGAGGCATTGCACAGGTTTCCGGCCAGGGTTGCGCGGTTGCGGACCTGGACCGAGCCGATCAGGTTGGCCGCCTCGACCACGCCGGGCCAGGCGGCGACCAGCGCGGCATCGGCCTTGAGCGCGGTGCAGGGCGTGGCCGCGCCGATGGCGAAGCCGCCTTGCGCCGTGCGGCGCACGCCGATCAGCTCGGGAATGCGCTTGAGATCGACCACGCATGGCGCGGAAGCCCGGCCCGACCGCATCTGCACGATGAGATCGGTCCCCCCGCCCAGCGGGCGGGCGCCGGCCTCGGCCAGCAGGCGCACGGCATCGGCAAGGGTGGCGGGCGAATGGAACTGGGCTGTTGTCATGACTCTCCCCGGTGACCTTGCGACTTTCGGGGTTCCTGCCGCAATGTCAACGCCGCTATCGGCCCCCGGTGCCCCGCGGCGGCCCACCCGCGCCGCCGGCGGGCTTGACCGACTGCCGGCGCCCCGGCACTTCCGGACGGCTTGCGCGACGCCGCGCAGCCCGCACGAGGTCAACCCGATGAAGCGCACCCTTGGTGGCCGCAGCGTCAAGGCCATCGGCCTTGGCTGCATGAACCTGAGCCATGCCTATGGCCCGCCCCTGCCGCCCACCCAAGGCGCGCGGGTGCTCGATCGCGCGCTGGAGCTGGGCTACGACCATTTCGACACCTCGCGGCTCTATGGCGGCGGGCGCAACGAGGACCTGGTCGGGCGCGTGCTCAAGGGCCGCCGCGACAGGGTGTTCCTTGCTTCCAAGACCGGCATCCACGTGGCGGACGGCCGCCGCTGGATCGACTGTTCGCCCGCCGCGATCCGCGCCGGGCTGGACCAGAGCCTGACCGCGCTCGGCGTGGACCACATCGATCTCTATTACCTCCACCGGCCCGACTTCACCGTGCCGATCGAGGACTCGGTGGGCGCGCTGGCCGACCAGGTCCGGGCCGGCAAGATTGGCGCCATCGGCCTGTCGGAAATGAACGCGCAGACCCTGCGCCGCGCCCATGCGGTCTACCCGGTGGCGGCGATGCAGACCGAATATTCGCCCTGGACCCGCAATGTCGAGATCGCCGTGCTGGACACCGCCCGCGAACTGGGCGTAGCGCTGGTCGCCTTCTCGCCGCTGGGACGCGGGGCGCTGTGCGGCACGCTGCGCGATCCGGCGAGCCTTGTCGCGGGCGATATGCGCCGCGACATTCCCCGCTTCCAGCCCGATCACTGGCCCCGCAATCTCGTCCTGATCGATCGGCTCGCCGCGCTGGCCGGGGAAGCCGGGGTCAGCGCCGCCCAGCTCTGCCTTGGCTGGGTGCTGTCGCGCGGGGACCA
The DNA here is from genome assembly GCF_042646485.1 of Novosphingobium bradum. Lineage (NCBI taxonomy): Bacteria > Pseudomonadati > Pseudomonadota > Alphaproteobacteria > Sphingomonadales > Sphingomonadaceae > Novosphingobium > Novosphingobium bradum. The sequence continues at coordinate 138,610 of NZ_JBHRTQ010000002.1, forward strand.
TGTCCACGCCATTCCGGGCACGACCCGGCTCGATCACGTCGCAGAAAACCTCGCCCGGGCCGACTGGCGGCCCGACGCCGACCTGGTCGCGCGGGTGGATGCCCTGTTCGATCCCGAGGCCATCTCGGGCGGGCGCTATCCGCCCGTGCTCCAGGCCCAGGTCGAGACCGAGGACTTCCCCGGCTGACCCGCCGCACCCCGGATCAGGACTTGAACACCACGGTCTTGTGGCCGTCGCGGAACACCCGGTCCTCGAGGTGGAGGAGAACGGCGGTCGCCAGGACCCGGCGCTCGATGTCGCGACCCTTGCGGACAAGATCGTCGGGCGTGTCGGCATGACTGATCGCTTCCACATCCTGGTGGATGATCGGCCCCTCGTCGAGATCCTCGGTCACGTAGTGGGCGGTCGCCCCGATCATCTTTACCCCGCGCGCATGGGCCTGGTGATAGGGCTTGGCCCCCTTGAATCCGGGCAGGAACGAGTGGTGGATATTGATGCACCGGCCCGAGAGAAAGGCCGACATCTCATCCGAAAGGATCTGCATATAGCGGGCCAGCACGACCAGCTCGGCCCCGGTTTCCTCCACGATGGCGCGGATCCGGGCTTCCTGCAGCGGCTTGGTTTCGCGGGTGATCGGCAGGTGATGGAACGGGATATCCTCGCCGATCGCGCCGTTCAGCACCTCGCGCGGGTGGTTCGAGACGATCCCCACGATATCCATCGGCAATTCGCCGATGCGGTGGCGATAGATCAGGTCGGTCAGGCAATGGTCGAACTTGCTGACCAGCAGCAGGACCTTCTTGCGCTCGGTCGTGGCGCGCACGGTGAGGTCCATGGCCAGGCGGTCGGCCACCTCGGCGAAGCCGGCGGCGACGCTGGCCGCATCGGCGCCCGCGCAGTCAAACCCGATCCGCATATAGAACCGGCCACTGTCGACCGCGTTGAACTGCTGCGCCTCGCGGATATTCCCGCCGAGCTGGAACAGCCGCCCGGTAACCGCGGCGACCAGCCCCGGACGATCGGGGCAGGCCAGCGTCATGACATAATCGTGGTGCATTTGCGCTCCGGCATATCATCCGTCTGGCGCGGCCATGTCCGATCCGGCCCGCTCCCGCAAGCCGGATCGCGCAGCCGGCGCGCCGGATGAGAGCATGGTCAGGAACCCGGGCCGGGAACCTGGCCGCAAGCTGGAGCGGGGCGTGATGCCGGGTCGGGTCAGCCCTTGATGGCCGGCAGCTCCGCCGCATCGGGGGCAGCGGCTTCGGGCGCGGCGGGGGCATCCACGGTCGCCGCCTGCCCGGTGACGGGGGCGATTCCGGCGCGGTCGAACAGCGGGGCCGGTTCGTCGCGCGGGGCGACCAGGTCGGCAAGGTTGCCGCTGGCCCCGTGATCCTCGCCCTGGCCGAAGCGATGCTCGGCCTCGGGCGCTTCGTCATAGAGCGAGAAGGCGTTGGCAAAGGCGCCATCGGCGAAAGCGGGGGCCGCGGCGTGGGCCTGATGACGGGCAGCGTGGCGGGCCGGGGCGGGCGCATCGGCCGAAGGCAGGGTGGCGGCCAGATGCGCCGGAGCGACCCGCGCCGGATTGGCCGGCACGGGCGCCGCCGCCAGCCGCCGGGGCGCGGAAACGGGAGCCACCGCCAGCGCGGGAGCGGCAACCGGGGCGGCGGAAACCGGAGCCACGGACGCCGGAGCGGCCAGCGACGGAACGGCCAGGGCCAGAGCCGGCGCGGCGACCGGGAAGGTGGGCGCCTGCGGCCCGGCGACGGGGGCGAGCGGTTCGGCATAAGCGAGCTGCTCGGCCTCGGCGGCGGCCCGGTCCATCCGGTGCTGGACATAGTAGATCCCGGCGCAATCCGCCGCAACAAAGGCCAGAACGGCCAGGCGCGCGGCCTGCTTGCGAGTGGTGAGTCCTGCCATGATGCCCTCCGTGCCGGCCCCCTGCCAGCCATGATCCGCCTTGCGGCGACCCCTGATTCGCCCGATCGAGCATAATCTCGCCACGGAATACTGCATAGCGCGGCGAACATACAGTCCCGCACGAAGTATCCCTGGCGAAACGAGCGATCATTCGCCCCGGCAGGACTTCTGCCCGATCCGCCCGCACCGCCACCCGCTCTGCCGTCGGCCCTTCCCATGCGGTCACACGGGTGTAACAATCCCCCGTCCATGCAGGAGCCGCACAAGGTGGGCGGGTTGAAGAAGGCAATGCACGATCTGGCGACAAGCGGCCTGGTGGCCGAAGGGGAACACGCGCGCCATCCCGAGCTGTTCTTCAACCGCGAGCAGAGCTGGCTGGAATTCAACCGCCGCGTCCTCGCCGAGGCGCAGAACCCCAACTATCCCCTGCTCGAACGGCTGCGCTTCCTGTCGATCTCGGGCAGCAACCTTGACGAATTCATGATGGTTCGCGTCGCCGGCATCGCCGGCCAGGTCGCGCGGCGGATCGAGGAAGTCTCGGTCGACGGGCTGACCCCGGGCCAGCAGCTTGCCGCCCTGCGCGAAGGGGTGAGCGCGCTGGTCGCCGCCCAGCAGGCCAGCCTCGAACAGCTCGCCCCCCTGCTGGCCGATGCGGGCGTGTGCATCGCCGGGGAAGGCCACTGCGCCGGACCGGAGGCGCAATGGCTGGCGCGCTACTTCGCCGAACACGTGCTGCCGGTGATCACCCCCCAGGCGATCGACCCGGCCCATCCCTTCCCGTTCATCGCCAACCAGGGCACCGGCATCCTGTTCTCGCTGGAGCGCGTAGCCGATGCGACCCCGATCACCGAGATGGTGCTGATCCCGCCCGCCCTCCCGCGCTATGTCCGCCTGCCCGGCGACCAGCCGGACAGCCGGGCCGTGTGGATCGGCATCGCCGACCTGATCCGCCAGCACGCCACCACCCTGTTTCCCGGCTTCCGGGTGCTGGGCAACGGCATCTTCCGCGTCCTGCGCGACAGCGACATCGAGATCGAGGAGGACGCCGAGGATCTGGTGCGCCACTATCGCTCGGCGATCCAGCGGCGGCGGCGCGGCAAGGTGATCCTGCTCCAGCTTGAACAGGATTTCGACCCGGCCGCCGAAACGCTTTTGCGCGAGCAGCTGGGGCTGGAGAACGCGCTGGTGCTCCAGATGGGCCGCGAGGTCGATTTCACCGGGCTGGCCGCGATCCTTGAAGAACCGCGCCCCGATCTCAAGTTCGCGCCCTATTCCCCGCGCTATCCCGAACGCATCCGCGAACACGACGGCGATTGCTTTGCGGCGATCCGCGAGAAGGACATCGTCATCCACCACCCCTACGAAAGCTTCGAGGTGGTGGTCGATTTCCTGCGCCAGGCGGCGGCCGATCCCGACGTGGTGGCCATCAAGCAGACCCTCTACCGCGCCGGCAAGCAATCGGCGGTGATCGCCGCGCTGATCGCCGCGGCCGAGGCCGGCAAGTCGGTCACCGCCGTGGTCGAGCTGAAGGCCCGCTTCGACGAGGAGCAGAACCTGCTCTGGGCCAGCCAGCTAGAACGCGCCGGGGTCCAGGTGATCTACGGCTTCGTCGAATGGAAGACCCACGCCAAGATCTCGCTGGTGGTGCGCCGCGAAGGGGAGGGCTATCGCACCTATTGCCACTTCGGCACCGGCAATTACCACCCGATCACAGCGCGCATCTATACCGACCTGTCGTTCTTCACCGCCGATCCCAAGGCCGGGCGCGATGCCGGGGCGCTGTTCAACTTCATCACCGGCTATGTCGAGCCCAAGGCGACCGAGTTCCTCGCCATCTCGCCGATCAACCTTCGCAACAAGCTGTATGACTGCATCGATGCCGAGGTCGCCTGCGCCCGCGCCGGCAAGCCGGCGACGATCTGGGCCAAGCTCAACCAGCTCACCGACGAAGGCCTGATCGAGCGGCTCTACGCGGCCAGCCGGGCGGGCGTGGAGGTGCGGCTGGTCGTGCGCGGGATCTGCTGCCTGAGGCCCGGCCTGCCGGGCGTTTCGGAGCGGATCACGGTCAAGTCGATCATCGGCCGGTTCCTTGAGCACAGCCGCATCTGGGCCTTCGGCAATGGCGGCGCCCTGCCCAATGCCCGGGCGCGGGTGTTCATCTCCTCGGCCGACGGGATGAGCCGCAACCTCGATCGCCGGGTGGAAGTGCTGGTGCCGATCCGCAATCCCACGGTCCATGACCAGGTGCTCGACCAGGTCATGCTGGCCAACCTGCTGGATACCGAGCAAAGCTGGGTGCTGGCCGCCGATGGCTCCTATTCTCGGCTGGACCATGGCCCAAAGCCCTTCAACCTCCACAAGTATTTCATGACCAATCCCTCGCTTTCCGGGCGCGGGGCTGCTTTGGCGAGCGGACGCAAGGTGCCGAAGCTGGCGCTGCGCCGGGGTGGAGGCCGATGACGGCCCGGCCCGCGCCGCCCGCTTGGCGATTCTGCTGGAAGTGAAGGGCTGACAAGGCATGGAACGGCACGACGGGCAGCCGGCGGATGAGCCCGCGAAGGACGCCGCGGATTTCCGGGCGAACGAACGGGCGCGCGCGATCATCGACGTCGGCTCCAACACCGTGCGCCTGGTGGTCTATGGCGGCCCGGCCCGCGCGCCGACCGTTCTTCACAACGAAAAGGTCACCGCGCGCCTCGGCCGGGGCGTGGCCGAAACCGGGCGCCTGTCGCGCAAGGCCGTCGCCGCGGCCCTCGCCGCGCTTGCCCGCTACCGCTGCCTGCTCGATCTCCAGGGCGTGCGCGAGGTCGACCTGGTGGCGACTGCCGCCGTGCGCGATGCCGCCGATGGCCCCAAGTTCCTCGAGGACGTGGCCCGGCTCGGCTTCGTCCCGCGCCTACTGGCCGGCGAGGAGGAGGCGCTGGCCAGCGCCATGGGCGTGCTTGGCGCTTTCCCCGGGGCGCATGGCGTTGTTGCCGACCTGGGCGGGGGCAGCCTCGAACTGGTCGACATCGTCGGGGCCGAATGCCGCCACGGGGTCAGCCTGCCGCTGGGCACCCTGCGCCTGGCCGCGCTGCGCGCCGGCACGCCCAAGGCCTTTCTCGACAGGGTCGGCGCCCTGCTCGCCGAGGCGGAATGGGCCGCCCCGCATGGCCCGACCCTGTTTCTCGTGGGCGGCTCGTTCCGCTCCTTCGCCCGCCACGCCATGCAGATGGTCGACTGGCCGAGCGACGATCCCCACGGCTTCGAGCTGACCGCCGACAAGGCCCGCGCCCTGGCCCGCGACCTTGCCGCGACGCCGGCCGAAGCCATGGTCCCGATCCCCGGGGTCAGCGCCGCCCGCCTCGCCGCCCTGCCCGACGCCGCGGCCCTGCTGGGCGCGCTGATCCGGACCATGGCCCCGGCGCGGCTGGTGTTCTCATCGTGGGGGCTGCGCGAAGGGCTGCTGTTCGGCAGCCTCGATCCGGCCACGCGCGCGCAGGATCCGCTGAGCGCCGCCGTGGCCGCCTTTGCCGACCAGGAAGGCTGTTCGCCCGCCGTCGCGCGGATCGTGGCCAAATGGACCGCGCCCGCGGCCAGCCCCGGCGACGAGCGGCTGCGGCTCGCCGCCACCGCCCTCGCCCTTGCCTCGACCTATGCCGAGCCGAACCTGCGCGCCGACCTGGCGGTGGGCTGGGCCATGCGAAAGCGCTGGATCGGCATCGACAGCCGGGGCCGGGCCATGCTGGCCGCCGCGCTCATGGCCAACACCGGCCGGCTCGATGTGCCCAAGGCCTGGCGCGCCTTCGCCCCAGTGGCGGACCTGGCCACGGCGCAAGCCTGGGGTCTGGCCGTGCGCCTGTGCCGCCGGTTCTCGGGCGGGGCCGAAACCGCGCTGGCCGGCAGCCGCATCGCGCTGGATGCCGAGACCCTGCGGCTCAGCGTGAGCCAGCCCTATGCCGCATTGGTCAACGAAGGGGTGCAGCGCGATCTCAAGGCGCTGGCCACCCTGCTCGGCCGCAAGCCGGCCTGGGACATCGCGGACTAGAGTCAGCCCGGCGGCTCGTCGTGGAAGGCCGATTTCGGCACGAGGGTGATCCGGCAGGCCAGATCGGCCTCGCCGGAGGCAACGATGAAATGGTCCCCGGCATCGACGATGCCCGTGGTGAAGACCACGCCGTGCATATACATCATCTCGTCCAGCGGCTCGGTCAGGGCGGGATCGGCTTCCAGCAGCGGCGCCGGGCTGCCGGCGATCGCCCGCCACGGCTCGTGCTCGTCAAGCAGGGTCCAGTAGGTCCGGTAGATGCCGACGATCTCCTTGGGCTCCACCCCGTGCCACAGCGACAGCCAGCCGCGCCGGCCCGCCACTTCGGTAAGGATCGGCGGCGCGCCGCCGCCGAGGCGCGCCGTGGCCAGGGTTCCGGCCCGGGGGCGGATGCCGGGCAGGAGATGGGGTTGCCAGTGCCGGCCATCGGGGCTGGTGGCCAGGTTGATCGACGGCCCCGCCCGCCACGGCGATCCGGGCGGATAGGCGAAATAGAGATCGCCCAGTGGCCGGGTCTGCGCCCAGTACTTGCCGTTCACCAGCCCTTCGAACACCAGCATATCCTTGTTCTGGTGATCGAGCACGATCCCCTCGAAGGTCCAGTCGAGCGCATTGTCCGAGCTGTAGAGCGTGGTCGAATGGCGCTCCGGGCTGACCGAGCAGGTGGTCATCAGGTAACCGCCATCAATCCGGCTGATCCGCGCATCCTCGATCCCGTAGCACTGCCACGGCCCCACCGGCGCGATCGCCCTGGCATAGTGGATATCGACGATCCGCTGCCCGTCGGGCGTCAGCTCCACCGGCAGCAGCCAGGACAGCGAGGTCAGGGCCATGATCCGCCAGCCGCCGCCGTGCAGCTCGAACTTGCGCGGATCGGCAGTATCGGCGAGGTCCACCGGCCAGGCATCGAGCACGTAGCGGGTTTCTTCGTGGCGGATCGCGTGGACCATGCCGTCGCGGATCGGCTCACGCAGCGCCTCGGCCACCCGCACCATCATCAGCAGGTTACCCGAAGGCAGCACGGTCAACCCCGGGTTGAAGGCGCCCAGCACATAGGTTTCCGCGGCCAGGTGCCCGGCCAGCGGCGAGCGGGCGAGATCGATGTGGCGCGGGTTCAGCACCAGGTGGTCGGCCGGGGCCATCGCGGGGTCTCCTTGTCCCCGGCGGAACGCCCCTCGCCCCCGGGCTGTTCCCTCTGTTATCCTGCCCGCGAAAAGGAGTTGCCTCGCCATGGCCGAATACCGAACCGAGAGCGACAGCCTGGGCGAGATCGCGGTGCCCGCCGGCGCCTACTGGGGCGCCCAGACCCAGCGCTCGATGGAGAACTTCCCGTTCGGCCAGTGCGAAAGGATGCCGCTGCCGATCGTCCATGCGCTGGCCCTGATCAAGCAGGCCGCCGCCCGGGTAAACCGTCGCCACGCCCTGGCTCCCGAGCTCGCCCCCGATCTGGCCCCCAATCTGGCCGAAGCGATCGAGACCGCCGCCGCCGAGGTGGCGCGCGGCGCGCATGACGACCAGTTCCCGCTGGCGATCTGGCAGACCGGCTCGGGCACCCAGACCAACATGAACGTCAACGAGGTGATCGCGGGCCGCGCCAACGAACTGCTCGGCGCCGGGCGCGGCGGCAAGGCGCCGGTCCACCCCAACGATCACGTCAATGCCGGGCAGTCCTCCAACGATTGCTTCCCCACCGCGCTCCATGTCGCCGCCGCGCGCGAGGCCAGCCAGCGGCTGATGCCCGCGCTGGCCCGGCTGGAAACGGCGCTGGCCGACAAGGCGGGCGAATGGGCTGCCATCGTCAAGATCGGCCGCACCCACCTGCAGGATGCCACCCCGCTGACCCTAGGCCAGGAGTTTTCCGGCTATGCCGCCCAGCTTTCGCGCTGCCGCGAGCGGTTGGGCCACGCCATCGACGCCGACCTGATGCCGCTGGCCCAAGGGGGCACGGCGGTCGGCACCGGGCTCAACGCCCCGCCCGGCTTCGCCGCCGACATGGCCGCCCAGCTTGCCAGCCTCACCGGCCTGCCCTTCCGCCCCGCGCCCAATGCCTTCGAGGCGCTGGCCAGCCACGATCCGCTGGTCCAGCTTGGCGGCACGCTGACCACCCTGGCGACTGCACTCAACAAGATCGCCAACGATATCCGCCTGCTCGGCTCCGGCCCGCGTTCCGGCCTTGGCGAACTCGACCTGCCGGCCAACGAGCCGGGCAGCTCGATCATGCCGGGCAAGGTCAATCCCACCCAGGCCGAGATGCTGACCATGGTCTGCGCCCAGGTGATCGGCAATGGCCAGGCCATGGCCGTGGGCGGGATGCAGGGCCATTTCGAGCTCAACGCATTCAAGCCGGTGATCGGCGCGGCGCTGCTGCGCTCGATTGACCTGCTCGCCGTGGCCATGGACAGCTTCGCCGCGCGCTGCGTGGAAGGCCTCCAGCCCAACCGCGCGCGGATCGCCGAACTGGTCGGCCGCTCGCTGATGCTGGTCACCGCGCTGGCGCCCCGCATCGGCTACGACCAGGCCGCCCGCATCGCCAGATATGCCCATGCCCAGGGGCTGACCCTGCGCGAGGCGGCCCTGGCGCTCGGCTTGGTCGACGGCGCACAATTCGATGCGCTGGTCCGCCCCGAAAACATGGTCTGACGTGACCCGGCAGCGCCAACCTGCGGAACAGGACGGCGCGCCGATCCTTGGTTGGTCATCCCCCATTTGCGAACGGAAAGACCCCGCCATGTCCATTTTCGACAAGCTCGCCTCCGCGTTGCTCCCGCCCGAATCCGCGCAGGATCGCGCCAATGCCCGCCAGGTGGCCCAGACCTTTGCCGGTGATGGCGACTGGCTCGCCATCATCCTCGAACAACATCGCCAGGTGGAAGCCTTCTTCACCCAGGCCATGGTCGCGCCCGATGGCCCCAGCCGCACGGCCGCGCTGAAGCGGCTGGGCGTCCTGCTCACCGGCCACGCCATCGCCGAGGAATCGGTGATCTATCCGGCCATCGCCGACAGCGAAAAGGGCCACGCCGCCACGGCTTACCACGAACAGGCTGCGGCCAAGGTGGAATTGGCCCATCTCGAACGGCTCGATCCGATGGGCAAGGACTGGCGCGAAAAGCTGGAGCAGATCCAGCGCGCCGTGCTTCACCACGTGTTCGAGGAGGAAGGCACCTGGTTCCCCGAACTCCAGCAGCGCCTTGCCGGCGCGGAACGGACGCGCCTGACCCGCCGGTTCATGGAGGAATTCGAACGCTACACCCGCGGCCCCTCGCAACACCTGGCCCCGATGCAGATGGCTGCCCAGCAGAGCGGCCCCGGCTCGGCGCCAATGGGCAAGTGACCGGCTCGTTCGGGCACCATGTCCTTCGCCGGCTTTCCGGCGCGGCAACACCGCAACGATCCGCACCCTCAGCGGGCGGCCAGCGCGTCCGCGATCTGGCGAGCCATGGCGGCCCAGCTGTAGGTGGCGACGGCATAGTCCGCCATGGCCGGCCGGAGCGAAGAATCAAGCGCGCGGTCGAGCAGGGGCAGGATGCGCTCGGCCGTCCCGGCGGGATCGGCGGGGTCGATCCTGACCGGGCGGAGGAAGCGCCGCGCGCCCGGATCGGCCTCCGCGCTGTCTTCCCCGCAGATCGCCGGCAGGCCGCAGGCCATGGCTTCCTGGATCACCAGCGGATAACCTTCACCCACGCTGGGCAGGAGCAGCACATCGGCCGAGCGCAGCAGCGCGGCCACTTGCGGCGGGTCCAGCGGCCCGGCGACGCACACATTGGCGAGATTCCAGCGGGCCGGGTCGATCGGGCCGCTGCCCGCCAGGACCAAGGTCAGGCCCGGCCGCCGCGCGGCGCATTCCCGCAAGACGGCCAGGCCCTTCTTGGGCACGAAGCGGCCGACGAAGGCCACCAGCGGGCCGGCGGCGGGCAGCGCCAGATCGCGGCGCAGACGCGCGGCCTCGTCGGGGCTGGCGGCGCGGTTGAACAGGGCGGTGTCCACGCCGTTAAACACCAACAGCGGCGCTCGGCGCAGGCCCATGCCGGCAAAGGCATCGCGCACCCGCGCGCTGATGAACACCACCCGGTCGGCAGCACGCAGCATCGGGCGGGTAACCAGCGCGGTTGCCAGCCGCATCAGGGCGCGCATCGAGGCAGAGGCAAATTCCAGCGCCGCGATGTGCTGGATGAGGACCACCGGCCGCCGGTGCCAGCGCGCCGCGACCAGGGCGATGATCGAGGTGAGGTAGAGCGCATCGTGGACGATCACCGCGTCCGCGCCGCGCACGGCCCGGACCAGCGCGGCCAATGCGCGGGGGCCGGGGATCGGCATGGGCAGGCCGGTCAGCCGTTCGGCCGGATCGAGGCAGGCCAGTGGCAGGGCATCGATCCGGGGATCGACCGGCGGCGGATCGGCCGCGCTCGCGGCGAGGCAAACCCGGTGTCCGGTATCGGCCAGGGCGCGCGCCAGATGGCCCGCCACGCGCTCGATCCCGCCGCCGTGGCTTTCGTAGAAGTGCGAAACCATGAGCAGGCGCAGGCCTTCAGCCATGGGCATGGCCCGGCTTCTTCCCCAGCACGGCGGCCAGTTCATCGAACAGCGGGTGGCGCAGGGCACGCAGGGCAGTGGCCCACAGTCCGGCCCCGGCAACGATGGCCACCGCGATCCGCGCCAGCGGCACTTCGGGCGCCCAGCCGGCCAGCGCCATGACGCCCGCCGCCGGGGCAATGGCCGCCACGGTGAGCCACAGGCCGCCGGCATAGGCGCCGCGGACTTCGGCCGCGCTCGCCCCGGCCATCTCGCCCATGCGCGGGCGGTAGACCACATAGCCGAGCAGGACATCGACGATCCGCCCCATGGCCGCCACCGGGAGGCTGACCAGCGCCCCCAGGGCGAAGCCGGCCAGCCCCAGCAGGGCGCGCGCGATCTCGATCCGGGCCTGCCAGCCGGTCCGCCCGGTCAGCACGCACAGCTCCCAGTTCATGGCAAAGCCGATCGCGATGACTTGCCCGATCATCAGGGCCGATAGCGGCAGCGCCGCCCCGGCCCATTGCGGGCCATAGAGCAGGTGGACGACCGGGCCGGATATCACGGCCAGCCCGGCCATGGCCGGCCACATGATCCCGATGAGCAGGCGCGTGGCATGAAGGAAGGTCTGCTTGAGCGTTCCGCGTTCACGCAGTTCGGCGGCCATCTGGATGTAGATCACCCGCGTGGAGAGGCCATAGGCGCCTTCCCAGATCATCGCGGCCAGGCCCGAGGCGCGGGTATAGAGGCCCAGCGCGCCAAGCCCGAGCATCTGCGCCACGACCAGTTCGGCCAGGCGCGGCGCGAGGATGGACACCCCGCCAGCCGACATCATGTGGACCGCGAAGACCGCAAGGGTCCATCCGCCCCGGAGCGAGAGCCGGAAGCTGATATGCCGGAAGCCGACCATGTTGAACGCGACCGCCCCGAAAGCAGCCCCGGCCACGGCGGCAATCGCCGGACTGAGATAGCCCCACCCGGCCTGGGCGAATCCGATCACGGTGATCGCGTTGACCATCGCCTTGCCCAGTTGCACCAGCGAGGTCTGGCCGAACCGCCGATCGCGGATGAGCAGGGTGGCGGGGAGGAATTCGAAGATCCCGATCACCGGGACCAGCGCCAACACGCGCAGGGTGCGGGCGATCGCCGGATCGGAAAAGACCGCCTGCCCGGCCGTGCCCAGCAGCAGGAGCAGCCCACCGGCGGCCAGGCCGACCAGCGCATTGACCGTGAAGCCCACGGCAATGGTCTGGCGCGACAACTCGTGGTCGCGGATGAGGTAATTGGCGAGGCCGAACTGGCTTATGGCGCCCAGCATGGCGGCCACGGCCATGCCCACGCCGAACACGCCCAACTCGCGCGGGGTGAGCAGGCGGGAGACGATCACCGCGCTGGCAAAGCTGACGGCGAAGACGACCAGGTGGGTCCCGTAGGTCCAGGCAAGCGACCGGCGAACCGATCCGCGCGTTTGCGTGGACTGGTCCAAGGCCTAGTACCAGCCGGCCAGGATCAACCCGCGCACGGCGACCTTGCCCAGCGGATCGCGGTGAACGATCTGGTCCGACAAGGCATAGGCCGCCCGGGCCAACCACGAGCGCCTGGTGGCCACCAGGCGTTCCAGGCAGGTCCGATGAATCGCTGGCATCCGGTCGCCGAACAGGCGCAGCAGCTCGCTGGCCTGGGCGTAGATCGGGTAAACCGCTTCGCGTTCGCGCACCAGGCGCACCGCCTGCCGCAGCTTCTGGGCCGCCCAGTTGGCGTGAAGCCCAACCACGTTGCCGCCATGCTGGCGATAGAGCAGGCTCGGTTCGGGATCGTAGATCACGGTCCCCAGGGCGGCGATCACCAGCGCGCACCACCAATCGTGCATCATCACCGCGCCGGACGCCGGCCGGGCGCTGGTGATGAGATCACGCGCGGCCGGGTTCATCACCACCGTGCACCCGGTGGCGATGTTCTCGAAAATAAGGTGGCGCAGGCGCGCATCGCGGTGCGGGGCTGGGGTGCCCAGGACCGCGAGATCGGCATCCACGCAAGTGAAATTGGAACAGTAAAGCGCCGGCCCCTCCACTCCGGCCAGAGCTGCAGCCGCCCGAGCCAGCTTGGTGGGCAGCCAGACGTCGTCCTGGTCGCAGAATGCGAAGTAATCAGCATCGTCCGGCGCGGTCTCGAGCAACCGCAGGAAGCTCGCCGCCGGCCGCAGGTTCTCGCTCGGCGCAAGCGTGGCCAGGGCCGGCCAGCGATCGGCCTGGCCGCGCAGGATGGCACAGGTTTCATCGGTCGATCCATCGTCGCGGGCATGGAGAACCACCGAGACGTCCTGCTGTGCGCGCAGGCTTTCGAGCTGGGCCGGAAGGTAGACCGCGCCGTTGTAGGTCGAGAGGAGGACGGCAATCCGCGGCCGGGCCAGCGCCGGGCGGGGCATTGCCGGTTGGCTCTCCTTCACCGGGAAGTCCCCCGTCTTAGCTCCGGCAAGATTCGGTTCGCGGCCCTGCGCCATGTCAGTCGTTCGCCGGCAGCTCGACGAACCGGCCGCCGTGGCCCGCCAGCAGGGCCAGAAGGAAGCCGGCCAGCATGGTCTGGACGCCAACCGCCCCGGCCACGGTCGCCAGGATCAGCGGGAGCACCGAATGGGGTGCGGCGAAACCGGCCAGCGACCAGTGGACACCGATGGTGACGAGGCCGGCGACCGACAGGAGAACCAGCAGACCACCGAAGACCAGAGAATGTTCAAGCGTCAGCACACGGGCCGCCTTTCGAACCAGGGGTGGAAGGGACCGATGTCCCAGCCGGGCGCTGTAGATGTGCCCGGCCAGCGAGGCCAGGGCGGCGAAATGACCGGTCGTTACCGAGAACGCGCCGACGATCGCCCAGTTCTGGCCGAACCGGACCGGGCCAGGGATCAGGCCGAATGCCCACAGCAGTTCCATGGCCAGGATCACACAGCCCGCGCCGGCCAGCAGGGCCGCCGGCACGCCGAAGGCCCAGGTGGGGCTGAGCATGAACAGGTAGCGCAGGTGCCGCCAGCCGTCGCGCCAGGGGCGCAGGTGGGGGGCGCGGTCGCGCAGGTCGGGGGAGAGCGTGGCCGGGACTTCATCCACCCGGATGCCCTTGAGCGAGGCCTTGATCACCATTTCGCTGGCGAATTCCATGCCGGTGCTTTCCAGCCCCAGCGCCTCGTAGGCCTCGCGCCGGATCGCGCGCAGGCCGCAATGGGCGTCCTCGATCCCTGAGCGAAAGAACAGGTTGAGGATGCCGGTGAGCACCGGATTGCCGATGTAGCGGTTCTTCCAGGGCATGGCGCCCGGCTTGATCCCGCCCTTGAAGCGCGAGCCCATGCACAGGTCCGCGCCATCCACCAGCCGGCCGATCATCCCCACGCTGTCGTTGAAATCGTAGCTGCCATCGGCATCGCCCATGACGAGATAGCGGCCCCGCGCGGCGTTGAAGCCCCCGATCAGCGCCGCGCCATAGCCGCGCGCGGTCACCGGGACCACCCGTGCGCCCATCGCCTCGGCAATCGCCTGGCTGCCATCGATCGAGCCGTTGTCGGCGATGACGATCTCGCCGGCCAGGCCGTGGGCCGCCGCGATCCGCGCAAGCGCCTCGCGGGCATTGGCCACGCAATGGGCAAGCGACTGGGCTTCGTTGAGGCAGGGCATCACGATCGACACGGCGATCGGGCCGGCCGCGGCATGGGCGCCGACGCGCTCGCCGGCGGAAAGGGTATCGATCAGCTGCATACTGGTGGGTTTCCCTAAGCTCCACCGCCATCTCTTAAGCAAAATGGTAAATTAAATCTTTCGCCCACACCAATAGGCGTCCGGATTTATGCCCGGACGCGCTCGCCGCACCCGACCGCGACTGGCGGGGCGGCTGCCGAAAGGCTAGGAAGCGGGCATGGCCAGTCTCGTGCTCAACGACCAGCCGGTGGACATTGCCGCCGATCCCGCGCTGCCGCTGCTGTGGGCGCTGCGCGACCTCGCGGGGCTGACCGGCACCAAATATGGCTGCGGCGTCGGCGAGTGCGGGGCCTGCCTGGTCCTGGTGGACGGCCAGCCGCTGCCCTCCTGCACGCTCACCATGGCCGAGGCCGAGGGGCGCAGCGTCACCACCATCGAGGGGCTGGCCCGCCGCGCGCCCGGCACGGGCCGCCATGTCGTCCTCCAGGCGTTGATCGACGAGCAGGCGATCCAGTGCGGCTTCTGCACGCCCGGGATCGCCATCGCCCTGGCCGGACTGCTCACCCGCAACGCCCGCCCCACCGACGCCGAGATCGCCGAGGCGGTGACCAACCTGTGCCGCTGCGGAGTCTATCCGCGGATCATTCCCGCGGTGCGCCGGATCACCGGCCCGGTGGCCCCGCCCGCGCCGGCCGAAGCGGCACCCGATACACCGACCGACGCACCGGCCGATGATGCCGGGGCGCCCGGCGCGGGCGAGTGACAACGGCCCGGGGACAACGGCCGGTCGGCAAGCGCGCTCGGCTCGCCGCATCGAAGCGGGACAGCCGGCCCCTTCCGGCCGCCTCGCCGCTTGCCAAGTGGCGGCAAATTTGCAATCCGCCGAAATCCCAGACGATTGACCGGGACCGACTGCCCAGATGACCTCTTCCGAGCTTGCCCGCGAGGCGCTGCCGCAATCCATCAAGCGCCGGGTCAAGCGGATGCTGGGGCCGTGGGGCGTGTTTGTCGAAGGATTCCTGCGCCATCCGGTGATGGTCGGCTCGATCATCCCCTCCTCGCGCTTCACCGTCCGCAAGATGCTGGCCCCGGTGGACTGGGACGAATGCCGATTGTTCGTGGAATATGGCCCGGGCGTGGGCACCTTCTGCCGCCCGGTGCTGGATCGCCTGCGCCGCGACGGCCAGTTGATCGTGATCGACACCAACCCGCTCTACATCGACTACCTGCGCCGCACGATCACCGACAGCCGGTTCGTCCCGGTGCTGGGTTCGGCGGCGGACGTGGAGGAAATCGTCCGCGCCCATGGCCACGATCATGCCGACTATGTCCTGTCGGGCCTGCCCTTCTCGACCTTGCCCGAAGGCGTCGGCCCGGCGATCGCGGCGGCCACCCACCGGGTGCTGCGCCCGGGCGGCGCTTTCCTCGTCTACCAGTTCACCGCCAAGGCGCGCGACTTCATGGCCCGCCACTTCCAGCGGATCGACAGCGGATTCGAGTGGCTCAACGTGATGCCCTGCTTCCTGTTCTGGGGATGGAAGCAGGACGGGGAGTAAGACAGGCTGCCGGAAGGCGCCTTTGCCCGCCTGAGTTTTTATCCGGGTGCGCCCCTCGCATCCGTCAGGGGCTTGCGGCACCGGCCCACTCCCCCGGCCCGACCACCCGCCTGGTGTATCCTGTCGGGAGGTCGCGCCGGCGGAGAGGGCCGGTGCCGAGGGAAAGGCCGGATGGCCTTTCCCCCATCAAATCAAGCCGCCTTGGCCTGCTTGGCCCGTTCGATGGCTTCCAGCGTGATGCGCTTGGCATCGTCGGCGCCGCCCCACTTGCCCACGCGCACCCACTTTTCCTTCTCCAGGTCCTTGTAGTGGGTGAAGAAGTGCTCGATCTGCTGGAGCACGATCTCGGGCAGGTCGCCCTTCTCGGCCACGTCGGAATAGTAGGGAAATGTCTTGTCGTCGGGGACGCAGATCAGCTTCTCGTCGCCGCCATGCTCGTCTTCCAGGTTCAGCACGGCGATCGGGCGCGCGCGGACCACGGAGCCGGGGACGAAGGGCGAACGGGCGATCACCAGCGCATCGAGCGGATCGCCATCGGGCGAGAGGGTGTGGGGGATGAAGCCGTAGTTGGCCGGATAGCGCATGGGGGTGTGCAGGATCCGGTCCACGAACAGCGCGCCGCTCGCCTTGTCGAATTCATACTTCACCGGTTCGCCGCCGACCGGCACCTCGATGACCACGTTCAGGCTCTCGGGCGGATTTTCGCCGACGGGAATCATGTCGATGCGCATGGGGTACCTTCACTTGGGGCGGACAGTTCCGCCGATTGGCAGTTGCGGCGGCGCAGCGCGCGGCCGTTTGGAGAGAATCCGGCGCTTAGCCCCGCTCCTGCTGCGCTGCAACAGTGACGAAGGTCCAAATTTGCACCTTCCGGCCGTTCAGCCCGCGCCGCCCAGCACGTTGATGGTGAAGGCGATCACCCCGATGTTGAAGACGAAGGCGGCGAACGAGTGCAGGATCGCGACGGCGCGAATGCGGGTGGCGGTGATCGCCACGTCCGAGGTCTGGAAGGTCATGCCCAGGGTGAAGGCGAAATAGGCGAAATCGCGGTAGCCGGGTTCGGGGGTGCCGGGAAATTCGAGGCCGCCCCGATCGCGCCGGTCGGCGGCGGTCCGGTCGGGCGAGTAGTATTCGTGGGCATAGTGCAGGGTGTAGACCGCATTGGCGAAGAGCCAGATCAGCACCAGGGTGGCGATCAGGCCGGCGATCGCGGCCATATCGCCCGAGCGCGCGCCGGCCAGTTCGCCGGCGATGGCCGCCATCACCACCACGGTCAGCACCGAGCTGACCACCAGCACCACCACCCGGTTGGCATCATTGGCATCGGCGCGGCAGCGGATCGCCTCGGCCTCGTGGCGCAGGACCAGCGGCAGGAGCGAGGCGAGGAACACCCCGGCGGCAACATCGAAGCCCAGCGCCAGCGCGGTCGGCCAGTCGCGGGCGAGCCAGCCGTGGATGGCCCAGGCCGCCGATGGCAGCAGCAGCAGGAACACCAGGAACCGCGGCGGCGCGATCCGCTGGCCCAGGAACAGCCGCAAGGGGTGGCGCGTGTGCTTCATGGCCGGCGGTCCTTGGCTGGGATCAGAGCGGCTTGCCGTAGATCACGTAGGTCTTGTTGATGTGGCTGTCGATCGCATCGGCGATGGCCACCATTCCCTGGTTGTCCTCCAGGATCCAGCCGATCTCACCCCGGGTCGAGCCATAGCGGGTGATCGCGTTGCGGCGGATATATTCGATCATCATGAAGGCCAGCTGGCTGGCCAGGCGCGAGCTTTGCAGCTTCTTGCGGACCCCCATCAGCGGCACCCGCATGGTGCGGGGCTTGGGCTTGCGGAGCCAGGCCAGCAGCTTGATCCAGTTGAACGGCAGCAGCCTGCCGCCCATCGGCTGGATCGCCTCGTTGAGATCGGGCACGGTCATCATGAAGGCCACCGGCTCGCCATCGTATTCGGCGACCATGATCAGGTCCTCGTGGACGATCGGCCTGAACTTCTTGCCGGCATAGCCGATCTCGGTCTCGGTGAAGGGGACGAAGCCCCAGTTGTCCGACCAGGCATCGTTGAGGATGTCGAGGATCAGGCGGGCTTCCTCGCCGAACTTCTTCTTGTTCACGTTGCGGATGCGGATCCGCGCGTTCTTCTCGCCCGACTGGATGATCCGCTGGATTAGCGGCGGGAATTCCTTCGTGATGTCCAGCTCATAGGTGTGGAGCGTCTTGGCCGGCACGTAGCCGGCGGATTCGATCCAGTCGCGGTAGCGTTCCGGCTGGTGGCCCATCATCACCGTGGGCGGATGGTCGAAGCCCATCACCAGCTGGCCCGGCTCCTCCCAGATCGACATGGAAAGCGGCGCCAGCACCCGGGTCATCCCCTTGGCGCGCAGCCAGTCCTCAGCGGTTCGGATGAGGGCATGGGCCGAGGCCTCGTCGGTGGCCTCCAGCATCCCCCAGTTGCCCACGCCCGGCCCCATGCCCTGTTCGGGCGACATGGCGATGGCGAGGTGATCGATATGGGCGGAAATGCGCCCCACCACCGCGCCGCCGCGCCGGGCGAGGAAATACTGGACCGTGGCGTGTTCGAAGAACGGGTTCTTGCCGGGGGTGACCAGCTCCATCGCCTCCATCCGGAGCGGCGGCACCCAGTTGGGATCGGCGGCATTGAGCCGATAGGCGAGATCGACAAAGGTCGCCCGTTCAGCCTTGGTTGTGACCGGAACGATAGTAATCTCAGTCGCAGCCACGGCACTCTCCTTGTTCAAGGTCAATGTGCCCTGTCCGCCAGCCTGCCAGCTTGTCAACTGCGGCAATGTGCGCCAACGCAATTGAAGTGACCGCGCCGGCCCCGGCGCAAGGGTCGGGATCTGGAACGAACTGGATGAATTCGCCCGCATTTCCGCCAAGCCAGCCGGCCGGCACCCCGCTTCCCGATGACATGGCGATGCTGCGCGCCGCCGCCGAGCTGACTCGCGACATTTCCACCGCCAGGCCCGCGCTCTACTGGCCCGATATGCTGGGCTCGGCCAGCGTGGGCTATGGCGCGCTGGCCGGAGCGATCCTGCTGACCGGCTGGCAGGCCGCCGCCTGCGCCGTGCTGGCCGTGCTGGCGCTCTACCGGGCGCTGCTGTTCATCCATGAACTCACCCACATCCACCGCGATGCCCTGCCCGGCTTCCGGTTCGCGTGGAACAGCCTCGTCGGCATTCCACTGCTTACCCCCTCGTTCATGTATGAAGGCGTCCACACCCTCCACCACGCGCGCACCCGCTATGGCACGGCCGACGATCCGGAATACCTGCCGCTGGCCCTGATGACCCCGCTCTCGCTGCCCGGCTTCATCCTGATCGCCCTGGCCCTGCCCTTCGCACTGCTCTTCCGCTTTGCCGTGCTGGTGCCGCTGGGCGTGGTCATTGCGCCGCTGCGCCGGCTGATCTGGGCGCGGGCCTCGGCGCTCTCGATCAACCCGGCCTTCCGCCGCCGCCCGCCGGAAGGTCTATTCGCCCGCATGGTGTTCTGGCAGGAACTGGGCGGCGCGGCCTGGGCGCTGGCACTGCTGGCCCTGTCCGCCAGCTATGGCTGGCGCCCGCTGCTGACCGGCCTGTGCGTGGTTTCCGCCGTCGCCCTGTTCAACCAGCTCCGCACCCTGGTCGCCCACCTGTGGCAGAACGAAGGCGAGCAGATGACTGTGACCGCGCAATACCTCGATTCGGTCAACGTGCCCCCGCCTGGCATCTGGGCCGAACTGTGGGCGCCGGTCGGCCTGCGCTACCACGCCACCCACCACCTCCTCCCCAGCCTGCCCTACCACGCCCTCCCCGAAGCCCACCGCCGCCTGAGCCAACGCTTCGGCGAAGGCTCCACCTATGCCGGCGCGACCTATCCCGGCCTGTGGATGCTGATCGGCCGGATTGCCCGCAGCACCATGCGCCGGCGCGAGGCGCGGACGATCGCGTGGACGCCGGGCGAGGCTTGAGCGGGGCACCCTTGTTCGGCGCAGTCCGGTTAGCTATATAGTTAGCCAAGGAGGCGCCCATGGCCCAGTTCTCGGTTCACGATGCCAAGACGAATCTGTCCCGCCTGATCGCCGATGCGCTCGCGGGCGGCGATGTGGTGATCGCGCGCGGCAATGTGCCGGCGGTGCGGCTGGTTCCGGTAAACCCGCGCGGACGCCGCCAGTTCGGCGCGCTCAAGGACAAGATCGCCATGGACGCCCGGTTCGACGAGCCGCTGCCCGAGGATGAACTGGCCGGCTGGAGCCTGGGTTGAGGCTGCTGCTCGATACCCATGCGCTGATCTGGTGGCTGGCGGGCGACGCTGCGCTGAGCCCCCGCGCCCGCGAGGCCATCGCGGACGAGGCCAACCCGGTCTTGGTCAGCGCCGCCTCGGCCATGGAAGTCGCCACCAAGCACCGCATCGGCAAGCTGCCCGGCGCGGCCCTGCTGGCGCGGGATTTCGAGAGCATCATCGCGCAGCAGGGCTTCGCCGAACTCCCCATCACCGTCCATCACGCCCGCCTCGCCGGCGGCATGGCCGTTCCCCACAAGGACCCCTTCGACCGCCTCCTGATCGCCCAGGCCCAGGCCGAGGACATGGTGCTGGTCTCGAACGAAGCGCTGTTCGATGGGTTTGCAGTGAAGCGGTTGTGGTAGAGGCGTGCCGCCTGTTTGGGCAGTTTCATCCCGTCAACACAATTTAGCGCAGGCCTCGCAAGAGGTAGCCTTTCCGCGCCCGCCACCGCAACCCAAAAGCAGTCGCAACAACCCAATTTTCACAATCGAGAGGTTCGATCTTAACTTATCGGGCCTAAGTCGAGGACAAGGATTTCAACCGGGTCGACCGGAAGGCGCAATGAATGAAACATACGCTCGCAGCATTTATGTCGGCACTATCCGTCCTGATCGGGCTCTTCGTGGCCTTAATGTACCTTGTCTCACTGCCAACCTTCCGCCCATTCGATTGGTTTGGTGCGGCACCCTACATAATTGGGTCAGTCGTTCTTGCTGTCGGCGCGCAGGAACTGCGCCGCCGCTAAGCATCATTCCTCGGTCCTGATCAGCACCGCCTCGCCAATGCACGCGAACAGCAGGAACGGTGCCCAGGCCGCCACCAGCGGGGGGTAGCCGCCGAAATTGCCGATCGCCAGCGCGGCATTGTCGATCACGAAATAGGCGAAGCCCAGCGCCATGCCGATCACCGAGCGGATCAGGAGCTGGCCTGAGCGGGCGAGGCCGAAGGCGGCGATCGCGCCGAGCAGGGGCATCAGGATCGCGGCCAGCGGGCCGGAGAAGCGGTGCCACCACTTGCCGTCCAGCTCATCGGTATTGCGGCCCGAGGCTTTGAGCGAGGCGATGGTCTTGGCCAGTTGGCGGAAGTCCTGGCCTTCCGGGTCGATCCGGCTCAGCTCCACCTCGCGCGGGGTGATCGTGGGGGCAACGGTGAGCGCGGGAATGGGCCGGCTGGTGGTGGAGGCGACATCGAAGCGCGTGGGCTGTTCCAGCTTCCAGCCATTGCCCACGTGCGAGGCGCCGGGGGAGTGGATGACGGCGGTGATGGTCATCCGCGGGTCGCGTTCGTACCAGGTGATCCCGGTCATCCGCATGGCCGCGCCGGTGCCGGCGATCTTGCGGGCCAGCAGGATATCGCGCCCGTCCTTCAGGTAGACGTTGAGCGCCACCCCGGTGTCCCTGGGGATCGGCCCCCACTGGTTGGCTTGCCAGGCTTTCAGCGTGGCATTGGCGCGGGTCACGAAGGCCTCGTTGAAGACGAAGCTGACCGCGGAAATGCCCATGGCGGTGACCAGCAGCGGCGCCAGCACCTGGTGCGCCGACAGCCCCGAGGCCTTCATCGCGATGACCTCGCTGTTCTGGTTGAGCGTGGCGAGGGTGAGGATCGTGGCCAGCAGCACCGAATAGGGCAGGAACCGCGCAATGAGTTGCGGCGTGCGGAGCGAGACATAGGTCCACAGCTGCGCCTCGCCATTGCCCGGATAGGCCAGGATGTCGCCGCTTTCCGACAAGAGGTCCAGCATCTGGAGCACCAGGACCAGCATGAACAGGATGCCGACGATGCGGGTCGCGAACTGGCGGATCAGGTAGAGCGTGAGCGTGCGCGAAGGGAAGAATTCAAGCTGCATCGCGCAACCCCGCCAGCTTGCGCGCACCCGGATGGCGTCGCCAGAACCGCTTGAGCCACTTGCCCACATTGCCGGCGAACCGCTCCAGCCCGGCGATCGGCTGACCGCCCGGCACATAGGCGAGGCGCCAGTACATCCAGCCGATGATGCCGGCGAAGGCCAGGAACGGCCCCCACAGCGCCAGCAGCGGGTCCATCCGGCCAAGGGCGGCGACCGACTGGCCGTATTCGTTGACCTTGTGATAGGCTACCACCATCACGATCGCCACGAAGACGCCCAGCGGCGAGGACGAGCGCTTGGGCGGCACGGCGAGCGCCACGGCCAGCAGCGGCATCATCAGCATCATCACCACCTCGACCATGCGGTAATTGAAGCTGGCCTGGGTGGAATTACGAAGCGATTGGGAAACCTGCGAATTCCAGCCGATGCGGAGCAATTCGGGCAGGATGTATTCGCGCTCCTTGCCGCCGCGCTTGCGGAAGGCTTCCACTGAGGGAAGATCGATCGGCAGGTCGTGGCGCGAGAAGCTGAGCACGCGGGGCATCTGGCCCGGCATTTCCTGGATGATCTGGCCGTCCGACAGCCGCAGGACCACGGTATCGGGGTTTTCCTTGAGCGCGAGGAAGCGCCCCTCGCGCGCCGAGACCGACAGGACCTGGCCCTGCTTGTCGGCCACGCGAGCGAAGATGCCGAGCAATTGCCGGCCATCCTCGCGGCTCTGCTCGATCCTCAGCGCCATGCGGTCCGCCAGGGTGGTGAACTCGCCCACCTTGATCGAGGCGCCCAGCGCGCCGCTTTGCAGCTCGAAGGTGAGCTGCTCGTAGTAATAGCGCGAAAGCGGCTGGAAATAGCCGACAATCCCGAAATTCAGCACGGCCAGCGCGATCGCGAAGGCATAGGGCATCCGCAGCAGGCGGGTGTAGGACAGGCCCACCGCGCGCATGGTATCGAGTTCGCTGGAGGTGGCGAGCTTGCGGAAGGCCAGCAGGGTGCCGAGCAGCAGGCCGAGCGGAATGGCGAGGCTGGCATATTCGGGCAGCATATTGGCGAGCATCCGGAACACCACGCTCACCGGGCCGCCCATCGAAGCGACGAAATCGAACAGCTTCAGCATCTTGTCGAGCATCAGCAGCATGGCGGCGATCAGGAACACCGCCAGCATGGGCATCAGCACCAGCCGGAAGATATATCGATCAATGGCGGGGATGAATTTCAAACCGGCGGCTCGCCAGACAGTGGCCTCAAAGGCCGTGCCTAGGCCAGCCCCGGCCCCGAGGCAAGGCGCACCGGGCGACATTTCGCCGCGCCCCGCGCAAGGCGCCTGCATGGCACCTGCAACGACAATGCAAAGGGGCTGGGCAAAGGGGCTGGAAATGCGTCGCGGCTCGCGTATCATGCCCTCGGGCGCCGGGATAAAAGAAAAGGCCCGGAAGGATGCATATGGATACAACAATGATCGAGCGGCACGCCGTCCATCGGACGGGGTGGCTGCGCGCGGCCGTGATGGGCGCCAACGACGGGATCGTCTCGACCGCCAGCCTGATCATCGGCGTGGCGGCGGCGGCGGGAAGCGAGGGGCAGGTGCTCCTGGCCGGCCTTGCCGCGCTGGTCGCGGGGGCCATGTCGATGGCGGCGGGCGAATATGTCTCGGTCTCCAGCCAGGCCGACACCGAAGCCGCCGACCTGGCGCGCGAACGCGACGAGCTGGCGCGCCATCCCGAGGCGGAACTGGACGAGCTGGCCGCGATCTACCGGGGGCGCGGGCTCTCCTCCGATCTCGCGCATGAGGTTGCCCATGCGCTGACCATGCACGATGCCCTGGCCACCCATGCCCGCGACGAGCTGGGCATGGCCGATTTCCAGCGCGCCCGGCCGGTCCAGGCGGCCTGCTGTTCGGCGATCTGCTTTGGCGCAGGAGCATCACTGCCGCTGGCGATCGCCTCGGCCCTGCCGCTGGAATCGATGACCCGGGGCGTGGCCCTGTCCTCGCTGCTGTTCCTGATGATGCTGGGCGCGCTGGGCGCAAGGGCCGGGCGGGCCAGCGTGGGCCGCGCGGTGGCGCGGGTCGCCTTCTGGGGCGTGGCCGCGATGGGCGCGACCTGGGCGATCGGCAGCCTGTTCGGCACGGGGATCGGCTAGCGAGGCTAGCCTCGTCCTGACGTCAGGCGCCGTGGCAACGGGCCGGGACGGCCGGGTTGGAGCGCCCCGGACGGTCAGTCACGAGCGGTCAGAACGGAAGGGTCAGGCCTTTTCCAGCGTGCATTGCAGCGGGTGCTGGTGCTTGCGGGCGAAGTCCATCACCTGGTTCACCTTGGTTTCGGCGATCTCGTAGGGGAAGACCCCGCAGACGCCGACGCCCTTTTGGTGGACGTGGAGCATGACCCGAGTGGCCTGTTCGAGGTCCATCTGGAAGAAGCGCTTGAGCACGATGACGACGAATTCCATCGGCGTGTAATCATCATTCAGCATCAGCACGCGGAACTGGCTGGGCTTCTTGGGCCTGGCCCTGGTCCGCGTGGCAAGGCCGACATCGGCGCCGGGGCCAGCCTGGTTGGTGCGCCCGCCATCATCGCCCGGCGGGCCGGCGCGCGACGGGAGCGGCGCGCCCAGCCGGGTTCCCGACGGAATGCCCGACAGGGTGCCCGTCTGGACGCCGGACGGGGCGCCGGACAGGTCAGGCGTGCCGCGAGCGGCGGCGGGGAGATGGGGATGGCCGGGAATCATGTCGGCCCAGAATATCGTATCTCGCGGCCGACACACAAGATGCACCGGCGTCTTTCCTGAAACACGAAAGGCCGGGCGGCGCAATTGCCGCCCGGCCCGTCATGATGGCCGGTCTGGATAGACCCCCTTGTGCCGGGCCGGGAACCGCTGCCCCCGGCCGATGGCCAGGGCGCGCGAGGCCGGCCTGGCAGCCCGTCAGGCGGCCTTGCTGACCTTTTCGACCGCGATCGTCACGCGGCTCGACAGCGGCGCCACGGTTTCGTTGGCGAGCTTGAGGAAGGCTTCGGTGTTCTTCGAGGCCTGGGCAACCAGGCCATCGAACTGCTTGCGGACGAAAGCGCTCTGCAGCTGGAAGAACTCGGTCGGCGACTTGGCGGCGGCGAGTTCCTTGGCGTCGGCGGTCAGGCCTTCGAAGGCGCCGCGGGTTTCGGCCACCAGGGTGGCGCCGAGATCCTGCAGGCCGGCCGAGAGGATCTTGCCCGAAGCGACGACCGCCTCGACGTTGCCCTTGGCGAACTCGCTGGCATCGCCGAGCGCGGCGGTGTTCTTCTCGATGGCGGCCTTGGCCTTGCCCTGGAGATCGGAGAAAGTGGTCTGGATCGCGGAAAGATCGAACGGATTAGCCATGAACGTGTCCTTGAACTGAGCGAACTTCGGCTTGCCCGTGCCGAGCTTCGGGGAGGTGCGGGGCTTGGATTGGGCGCCGTCAACGATCGGGCGCCTGGCAGTGGCCCGGCGAACGGGCTTTGCGGCAGCTTGCGGGGCAAGTGGGGCTGCCGGAATGGGAGCAAGGGCGGGCTTGCGCGCCGCGACGCGCGGCTTGCCTGCCTTGGTCGGGGCCTTCGCGCGGGGCTTGGCCACCTTGGCGGCGACCTTGGCCGGGACGACCTTGGCGGCTTCAGGCTGGACGGCAGCGACCTTGGCTACTTCGGGCTTGGCTGCTTCTGGCTTGCTGGCCACCGGGGCGGCCGGCGCCTTGGCGACCGCAACCGCGGCCGGCGTGACCGCAGGGGCCGCGACGGGGGTTGCAGCCGGGGCGGGGGCGTTGGCGCCAGCCGGCTGGACGGCCGGGATCCCGGCGGCCGGAGCCTGGACTTCGGTCTGAACCTTGGCGTCGTCGGCCATCGCGTGCAATCCTTGACTGGCAAGCCCGGCGAGTCGCACCGCAGCTTCATGTTGCAGTGCACAAATGCCGCACCGCCGCGCGTCTGTCAAGGATTATTGTGCACTGCACAAACAGCCAGGCCCGGCCAGGAACCGGCCGGCCTACGGCGTTTTCACATAGCGGCCGGGCGCATCCTCGATCACCTTGTCGCCCCGCCCGCCGGGCGCGCGCTTGCCCTTGGCTGCGACCTGCCGTTCGCCGAGATCCGCCAGCCAGGCCCGCCAGATGGGCCACCACGAGCCGGGATGCTCCTCGGCCCCCTTGCGGAAGCTGTCATAGTCCGCGCGCTCGGCGGGATTGGTCCAGTACTGATACTTGTTCGCCGCCGGCGGGTTGACCACGCCGGCAATGTGGCCCGATCCGGCGAGGAGGAAGGTCCACGGCCCCTTGAGGTGGCGGGTCATGCGCCAGACGCTTTGCGGCGGGGCGATGTGATCCTCCACCCCGGCCTGGATGAAGCAGGGCACCGCGATCCGGGAGAGGTCGATCGGGGTGCCATCGGCCTCGAGCCGGTCGGGCTGGACCAGCAGGTTGTCGCGGTAGAGATCCTTCAGGTAGGACTGGTGCCAGCGGGCCGGCAGGTTGGTGGTATCCCCGTTCCAGTAGAGCAGGTCGAAGGCCGGGTATTCCTCGCCCAGGAGATAGTTGCGGATCACCGTGTTCCAGATGAGATCGGAACTGCGAAG
Source organism: Novosphingobium bradum (assembly GCF_042646485.1). Lineage (NCBI taxonomy): Bacteria > Pseudomonadati > Pseudomonadota > Alphaproteobacteria > Sphingomonadales > Sphingomonadaceae > Novosphingobium > Novosphingobium bradum. The sequence continues at coordinate 165,006 of NZ_JBHRTQ010000002.1, forward strand.
CAGGTTGAAGGTGGCGGCGAGGTAGCGGCCATCGAGATAGCCATCGGTGGCAAGGCTGTTGATCACGGCGAGCTGGCGATCATCGATGAAGGCCTTGAGATCGCCGGCCTGCTCGAAATCGACCTGGGCGGTGAAGAAGGTGGCGCTGCGGACCTTCCCGCCCTCGCCCCGGCGCGCCAGGATCGCCAGGGTGGCCGCGAGCGTGGTTCCGGCCACGCAATAGCCGATCGCATCGACCGCCGGCACCTTGAGCCGGGCGCGGACCACGTCGATCGCATCGATCTGGGCGCGGATGTAATCGTCCCACATCAGGTCGGCCATGGAGGCATCGGCCGACTTCCACGAGACCATGAACACGCTGATCCCCTGGTCCACCGCCCAGCGCACGAAGCTTTTCTGAGGCGTGAGATCGAGGATGTAGAACCGGTTGATCCACGGCGGGAAGATCACCAGCGGCGTCTCGGCCACGGTTTCGGTGGTGGGGCTGTACTGGATCAGCTGGTAGAGCGGGGTTTCGTGGACGACCTTGCCCGGCGTGGCGGCCAGGTTGCGGCCAAGCTCGAAGGCGCTTTCGTCGGCATGGGTCAGCCGGCCCTTGCCGAGATCGGCCAGCAGGTGATCCATCCCCTTCACCAGGTTCTCGCCCCGGGTCTCGATGATCTTGTCGAGCACGACCGGGTTGGTCAGCGGGAAATTGGCCGGGCTGAGCGCCTCGACCAGAGTGCGCGTGGCAAAGACCAGCTGATCGTGTTCGGCCGGATCGAGGCCTTCCACCTTGTCGGCCAGGCTCAGCAGCTGCTCGGACAGGAGCAGGTAGCACTGGTGGATCAGGGCGAAGACCGGCTGTTCGCGCCAGCGCGGATCGGCAAAGCGGCGATCCTTGCGCGGCAGGCTGGCGCCGGCGCCCTTGGCATCGCCGGCGGCGAACTGGCTCAGCAGGTTTTCCCAGAGCGCGAGGCCATCGGCCAGCATCTGTTCGCGGGTCTGGCCATCGGCCAGCGGCAGGGCGCGGTACCAGCCTTCGACCACGGCGCGCCATTGCTCGGGCTGTTCAAGCCATTGGGCGATCCCCGCGCTGGCCGGGGCCGCCGCCGCGCCGGGGGCCGACCACAGATCACGCAGGCTGCCGGCGAAGGTTTCCCACGGCTTGGCGAGGGCCGCCTGGGGCGAGCTGCCCCAATCGGGCACGGCCAGGTTGCCGAAGGCGGAGAGCACCGACCGGGTCATCTCGCCCTGGATTTCCAGCATACCCCCGAACAGATCGCCCCCGAGCGGATTTCCCGGGGTGGCCGGGGGGGCGGCGGGGTCGTCATGCTTTGCCATCAATTCGTCTCCGCTCGGATCGATTGCCTAGGCATAGCCCGCCCGCGCCAGCCTGCAAGGCCAAGCCGACGCGCCACCGCCAAAACCTGCCCCGGCCATGCCCGCGCCATTTGCCTCGGCGCGCCATTGGCCCTAGAGACTTCGCCTGCGGCGCCGTTGCCGCGATCTAGCTCATGGAAATCTGCCAAGGTCATGGAAGACGAGTTCTACCGCATGAAGCGCCTGCCGCCCTATGTCATCGCCGAAGTCAACGCGATGCGGGCCGCGGCACGCGCCGCCGGGCAGGACATCATCGACCTGGGCATGGGCAACCCCGACCTGCCCCCGCCGGCCCACGTGATCGACAAGCTGTGCGAGGTGGCGCAGAAGCCTTCGGCGCATGGCTATTCGGCCTCGGCCGGCATTCCCGGCATCCGCCGCGCCCAGGCCGCCTATTACGGCCGCCGCTTCAACGTCGACGTGGATCCCGAGACCGAGGTCGTGATGACCATGGGCTCGAAGGAAGGCCTCGCCAGCCTCGCCACCGCGATGACCGCGCCGGGCGACGTGGTGCTGGCCCCCAACCCGAGCTATCCGATCCACACCTTCGGCTTCATCCTCGCGGGCGCCACGATCCGTTCGGTCCCGACCACGCCGGACGAGCGCTACTGGGCCTCGCTCGACCGGGCCATGGCCTTCACCGTGCCGCGCCCCTCGATCCTCATCGTCAACTATCCCTCGAACCCGACCGCCGAGACGGTGGACCTGGCCTTCTACGAGCGACTGGTGGCCTGGGCGAAGGAGAACAAGGTCTGGATCATCTCGGACCTGGCCTATTCCGAGCTCTACTACGACGGCAAGCCGACCCGTTCGATCCTCGAAGTGCCCGGCGCCAAGGACATCGCGATCGAGTTCACCTCGATGTCGAAGACCTTCTCGATGGCCGGCTGGCGCGTGGGCTTCGCGGTGGGCAATGCCAAGCTGATCGCCGCGTTGAAGCGGGTAAAGAGCTATCTCGACTACGGCGCCTTCACGCCCATCCAGGCGGCGGCCTGCGCCGCGCTCAACGGGCCGCAGGACATCGTCGAGGCCAACCGCAAGCTCTACCAGAAGCGCCGCGACGTCATGGTCGAGGCTTTCGGCCGCGCCGGCTGGGAGATCCCCAGCCCGCCGGCCTCGATGTTCGCCTGGGCACCGCTGCCGCCGGCCCTGAAGGACATGGGCAGCCTGGAATTCTCCAAGCAGTTGCTGACCGAGGCCGAGGTCGCCGTGGCGCCGGGCGTGGGCTATGGCGAGGATGGCGAGGGCTTCGTGCGGATCGCCATGGTCGAGAACGAGCAGCGCCTGCGCCAGGCCGCCCGCAATATCCGCCGGTTCCTCGCCAGCAAGGGGGTCAATAGCCCGGCTGCCTGAAGCTGTGGGCCGTTGGGGGGATAACTTTCCGACGCCTCCCGTTGCCCACCCGGCAAACGTTCCGTTAACGATTGCAGCGGCCCGCGAGACTCGCGGCCGGGAGTCGTCGTTACCGGCCACGCTTGCTGGCCGCTGTGCGAGAGTGCGGCAGGATGAGGCAGTTCGGCTGGCTGGGCACTGAGCGCATTCCGCCCGGGCTGGACCTGCGCCGCGATGGCTGGTCGCTGGTCAATCCGCCCGATGACCTGGCCTCTGCCAGCTTCCCGCTGTTGCTGCCCGAGCTGGGCCGGGCCATCGCCATCCGTTCGGTCCAGGTCCGCGCGCGGGTTATCGTCACCGGGATCGCCGATCCGGCCACCCGCGTCCACCTGCTGGCGCTCGACTTCGGCGAGGTGATTGCGCCCGAGGCCGACCTTGCGGAACTGGGCCTGCGGGCGCGGCGGGTGGCCCAATCGCTTGGCGCGCTGCCGCGCCGGCGCGCCCATGGCCCGGTCCTGCTCGACCTGCTCCACCGCGAGGGCTGGGTCGGCCGGCACCGGCTGGGCCTGCACCCGCGCGAGTTCGCCCTGCTCTGGCGGCTGGCGGAAAGCCCGGGCGTGGCGGTTTCGCCGGGCACCCTGCTCAACGAGGTGTGGCACCTGCCGCACCGTCCGGAAACCAACAGCCTGGCGGTTCACGTCTGCCGGCTCAGAGCCAAGCTGGCCGGGGTGGGACTGGCCGACCTGCTGCACACCAGCCCCGGCGGCTACCTGCTCTCACAAGTGCCCGACGAGCCGACCGCAGCCAGGCCGGGCAGCGCCGATCCGGGGGGCGCTGCGGCCAACAATCGCGTTGCAATGCCGGGCGCCTGCGGCTAGGGCGCCGGAACCACGCAATCCTGCGATCTGGCCCGATGGCGGAGTGGTGACGCAGCGGACTGCAAATCCGTGCACGCCGGTTCGATTCCGGCTCGGGCCTCCATCTCCTTTCCCAGTCCTGATCCCCGATTTCGGGGTGCCGTGGCCGCCGCTGGGTTGGCGGGGCGCGGTTCGGTTCAGCTCATCGAGCAGGCGGCCAGCACGGCCGCGGCCAGCCGGTCGAGACCCACGACCTGGCCCGCGCCGCCAGCGGCAATCGCGGCGGCCGGGGTTTCGCCGAAGGTGGCCGAGGCCGGGTCCTGGGCGATCGTGTCGCTCCCCGAATCGCGCAGCAGCTTCAAGCCCTTGGCGCCATCTTCGCCCATGCCGGTCAGCACCACGCCCAGCGCGGGCACGCCGGCCCGGGCCATGGTGCCATAGAGGAGGTTGGCCGAGGGACGCGCGCCTTCCACCGGCTCGCGATCGAGCAGGCGCAGGCGCGGCGGCTGGCCGACCTCGAACACCACGTGGCGCGCCGGATCGCTGGCGATATGGACGATGCCCTGGGTCAGTTGCGCGCCATCCTTGGCCAGCCGCGCGGAAAAGCCGGCCTCCTGGCCGAGCCGGCCGACGAAGGCCTCGACCACGACCGGCTCGGCGTTGAGCACGATCACGGTGGGCGGGCAGTTGGCCGGGTAGGCGGCCAGCACCGCGCTCAGCGCGTCGATCCCGCCGAGCGAGGCGCTCATCGCCACGATATGGCCGTTCCAGGCGAAGGCGGGGGCGGCAGCGGCCTCGGCGGTGCGGCGCGCGTGGTGGGCCTGGCGATCGCGGACATTGCTGTTGGCCGCCGCCAGCACGATCTTGCCGAGCTTGCCCACGGTCTTGGCGAATTGCTCGGGCGTGGCCTTGAGCGGCTTAGGGAAGCACTCCACCGCGCCCAGGTCATAGGCCTTGAGCGAGGTTTCGGTGCCCGCCTGGGTGAGGCTGGAGAGCATGACCACCGGCATCGGCGCGCTGCCCATGATCTCGGCAAGGAATTCGATCCCGCTCATCCCGGGCATCTCGACATCGAGGGTCAGCACGTTCGGCTTCAGTTCGGCGATCTGCCGACGGGCATCGTCGGCATTGGCGGCCGCGCCGACCACCCGGACGTTCTTCGCCTGGTCCAGCACATCGCTGAACAGGGCGCGCATCGCTGCGGAATCGTCGACGACCAGGACCTTGGCTTCATGCATGGCGACCATATTTCCCTTCAATGGTTTGTGCCCGCAGCACTAGCCGCCGGACAATAGCGAACGATCACCGTCCCCTAGGGGAAAGACCGTGGGTCCGGGACAAGCCCGTGTTGGCGGCCCGGCGCTAAACGTCTGGCTGGAAGCAGGGTCGCCGGGCGGCCTTTGCCCCACGACCAGAACCCGGATCGCTCCTGTTCTTCGCGCGAAAGGCCGCCAATGCACACCGTGATCCTCCCTGCTTCGTGCACCCGCACCGCCGCGCAAGCGCTCTTGCCCGAACTTGTCGCGGCGATGAGCCATGGCCCCTTCGCCATCGATGGCAGCGCGGTGAGCCAGGTGGGTCAGGCGGTGCTCCAGCTGCTGGTCAGCGCGCGGCGCAGCGGCGAGGGCGCGACGATCGCCCCTTCGGCGGCGCTGCTCGATGCCGCCATGCTGGCCGGGCTGGCCGGCGAACTGTTTGACGAGGTGACGGCGTGACTCACGAGGAAATCCAGCAGATCTTCTTCGTCGAATGCGAAGAATCGCTGGCCGCCGCCGAAGGCGGGCTGGCCGCCCTGCGCGAGGGCACGCGCGATGATGACACGGTCAACGCCGTGTTCCGGGCGATCCATTCGATCAAGGGCGGGGCGGGCGCCTTCGGCTTCGCCGCGCTCCAGGCCTATACCCACACCTTCGAAACCCTGCTGTCCGACGTGCGCGACGGCACGGTGGAGATCGCCGAGCCGCTGGTGGACCTGCTCCTGCGCGCGCTCGACACGCTCAGCGACCATGTGAGCGCCGCGCGCGAAGGGGGCGAGCCGCCCGCCGATGCCGCGCTGCTGGTCGAGCTGGAACAGGCCCGGACCGGCGCCCCGGCGACTCCCGCAGGGGACGAGGCGGCGCAAGGCGAAGGGCCGGCGGAGGGCGAGGAAGCTGCCGACGATTCCTGCGATGCCGACGAGCTCGGTCTCGACCTCGACGATATGCTCAACGACCTGCTGGGCGCCGGCCCCCGGCCCGAACCCGAGGCGCTGCCGCCAGCCGCGCCCTGGCGGCTGCGGCTGCGTCCGCATGGCGCGGCCATGGCCAATGGCAGCGAACCGCTGCTGCTCCTGCGCGAACTGGCCCGGCTGGGGGGCGAATGCGTGGCCTGCGACACCGCGCGGGTCCCGCAGCTCGAACACCTGCGGATCGACGAGGGCTACCTCGACTGGACCTTCCAGATGCCCGCCACGGTCGAGGAGACCAGCGCGCGCGACCTGTTCGACTTCAACGCCAACGAGTTCGACATGGCGACCGGCCCGGACGATCTGCCGCCCGCCGCCGCCCGCCGCGCCGATGCGCCGGCGGGCCAGGGGCACAGCCCGGCAACCGGCCAGCCCCCGGCCCCGGCTCCTGACCTGGCGGTTGTCCGGCCGGTCGCCGCCCCGCCGGCTCAGACGCCCGCCGAGCCGGCCACGGCGGTTTCCCCGGTGGCCGGAGCCACGGCGGGGGCCGGCCAGTCGATCCGCATCGACCTGGCCAAGCTCGACCGGCTGATCGATTCGGTCGGCGAACTGGTCATTGCCCAGGCGATGATGGCCCAGCGCCTGACCGGCGAGGGACTGGCTGCCGGCGAGGAACTGGCCCTGCTCGAATCGCTGACCCGCGACATCCAGGAAAACGCCATGTCGATCCGCGCCCAGCCGATCGGCTCGGTGTTCAGCCGGGTGCCGCGCATCCTGCGCGAGCTGGCCGCCTCCACCGGCAAGCACGTGCGCCTTGAGGTAATCGGCGAGGCGACCGAGCTCGACAAGACCGTGATCGAACGCCTCGGCGAACCGCTCACCCACCTCATCCGCAACGCGGTGGACCACGGCATCGAGAGCGCCGAGGAACGAATCGCCGCCGGCAAGAACCCCGAAGGCACCCTGACCCTTGCCGCCGAGCAGCGTTCGGGCCGCATCCGCATCCGCATCACCGACGACGGCAAGGGCATCGACCGCGAAAGGGTCTTCGCCAAGGCCGTGGAGAAGGGGCTGATCGCGCCCGATGCCCAGCTTTCGCGCGAGGAGATCGAGAACCTGATCTTCGCCCCCGGCTTCTCCACCGCGGTCACGGTCTCGAACGTGTCCGGGCGCGGCGTGGGGATGGACGTGGTGCGCCAGAACGTGAAGGACCTGGGCGGCCGGATCACCATCGAGACCGAACCCGGCCAGGGCACCAGCTTCATCCTGACCCTGCCGCTCACCCTCGCCATTTCCGATGGCATGATCATCTCGGTGGGCGACCAGACCCTGGTGGTGCCGCTGGCCCACGTGGTCGAGAGCCTGCGCCCCGATGGCGCGGCGGTCCAGGCGATGGGCGCCGACCGGCAGATGCTGAACGTGCGCGGCCGGTTCATCCCGGTGATCCCGGTGGGCAAGGCGATCGGCGCGACCGGCTGCTGCGCCTCGCCCGAAACCGGCGTGCTGATCGTGGTCGACAGCGAGGTGGCGGGACAGGCCGCGCTGCTGGTCGACGACATCTCCGACCAGCGCCAGTTCGTCATCAAGAGCCTTGATGCCAATTACCGCGCGGTAACGGGCGTGGCCGGCGCGACGATCCTGGGCGACGGGCGCGTGGCGCTGATCCTCGATGTCGACGGGCTGGTGGGCGCGGCCTTGCGGGCCAGCGAAAGGCTGGCCGCATGAGCCTTGCCCAGCCGCCCGCCCAGCCCCCGGCCCTGGCCGACGGCCTGCCGGGCGTCAGCCCCGGGGTCTACAATGCCAGCGATTTCCACGCGGTGGCCGAGATCATCTATGCCGAGGCGGGGATCGTCCTCGCCGAGGGCAAGGCCATGCTGGTCTATTCGCGCCTCGCGCCGCTGGTGCGGCGGGCGAACTGCGGAACCTTCGCCAATTTCATCGCCCGGGTGCGCGAAAACGACGAGGACCGGGCGCGCATGGTCGCCGCGCTGACCACCAACCACACCTTCTTCTACCGCGAGGCCCATCACTTCGAGCATTTCGGCCAGGCGGTCCGGCCCGGCCTGGTCGGCGCCCTGGCGCGGGGCGAGGCGGTGCGGATCTGGTCGGCGGGCTGTTCCAGCGGCGAGGAGACCTGGTCGCTGGTCATGACCCTGCTCGGCCCCGAACGGCAGGCCGGCCTGGACCTGGCCCGGCGCAATGTCCGCGTCCTGGCCAGCGACATCGCCGACCATGCGCTGGCCCGGGCCGAGGCGGCGACCTATCCGGCCAGGGACATGGCCCCGGTGCCCGAAGCCCTGCGCCAGGCCTGGACCCGCCCGGCCGGCGACAACCTGGCCCTGGCCGACGAGGCCCGCGCGATCGTGCGCCTGCGCCACCTCAATCTCCAGGGCGACTGGCCGATGCATGGCCGGTTCCAGGTGATCTTCTGCCGCAATGTCATGATCTACTTCGACAATCCCACCAAGGAACGGCTGGTCGAACGCTTCGCCCACGCGCTGGCGCCGGGCGGGCACCTCTACATCGGCCATTCCGAGCGGGTAACCGGCCCGGCCGCCGCCCTGCTCCCCCCCGTCGGCCCGACCATCTACCGGAGGAACACCGCATGATCCGTGTCCTGATTATCGACGATTCGGCGACCATGCGGGCGATCCTGATGTCGCGCCTTTCAGCCGAGCGCGACATCTCGGTCATCGGCACGGCGGCCAATGCCGCCGAAGGGCGCGAGCTGATCAAGCGCTTCAATCCCGACGTGGTCACGCTCGACATCGAGATGCCGGGGATGAACGGGCTCGACTTCCTCGAGAAGATCATGACCCTGCGGCCGACCCCGGTGATCGTCGTCTCCGGCTCGACCCAGGAGGGCAACGAGATCACTGCCCGCGCGCTCGCGCTGGGCGCGGTCGATTGCTATGCCAAGTCCGACCGCTCGGGGATGCTCCAGCTCGATGACAATGGCCGGCTCGCCAATCTCATCCGCGAGGCCGCCCAGGTCCGCTTCAACAACCGCTGGCCGGTTTCGCCCAAGGTGGTGGCCGCGGCCCAGCGTTCGGCCAACAGCCCGGGCGAGACGCGGCTGATCGCGATCGGCTCGTCCACCGGCGGGGTCGAGGCCTTGCAGGTGCTGCTCAAGGACTTCCCCGAAAACTGCCCACCCACGGTGATCGTCCAGCACGTCAACCCGCGCTTCGCCCCGGCCATCGCCCGCACGCTCGACCTGGCGACCGCGGCGAAGGTCCAGTTGGCCGAACCCGATATGCCGCTGCGCGACGGCAACATCTATCTCGCCCCTGGCGGCGATCGCCACCTGACCATCGGCGGGTCCAGCGCCTACTATGCCCGGCTGCGGACCGGCGATCCGATCGCCGGCCACGTCCCCAGCGTGGATGCGCTGTTCCATTCGGTGGCCGAGGTGGCCCGCGCCCGCGCCGTTGGCGTGCTGCTCACCGGGATGGGCAGCGACGGCGCCCGCGGCCTGCTCGCCATGGCCGAGGCCGGCGCCCAGACCATCGCCCAGGACGAGGCCACCTGCACCGTGTTCGGGATGCCCCGGGCGGCGATCTCGCTGGGCGCGGCGGCCATCGTCGCCCCGATCGAGCGGATCGCCCAGCACGTCCTGAGGCAGGCCGCCTGATGATTGCCCCCGCGCTCGATTCCGGCGGACAGCCGCCTGCCGCGCCCATTCGCCGCATCACAGTGCTGCAGGGCCAGGCGCGGGTGAGCGGGCGCGCGGACGACGAGCTGACCACGATCCTGGGCTCCTGCGTGGCGACCTGCCTGTTCGATCCGGTCGCCGGGATCGGGGGGATGAACCATTTCCTCCTGCCCGAACCGCCCGACAGCCACGATCCCGCCCAGGTCGATGTCCACTACGGCGTCTATCTCATGGAAATCCTGATCAACGATATGCTGCGCCACGGCGCGGGCAAGGAGCGGCTGCGCGCCCATCTCTATGGCGGGGCCAACCTGCGCGCCGGCATGGCGCCGATCGGCACGGCCAATGCCGCCTTCGCCCGTTCGTTCCTCGAACGCGAACGCATTCCGCTGCTGCGCGAGAGCCTGGGCGGCACCCAGGCCCGGCGCATCGAATTCCGGCCGGCCACGGGCCAGGTCCGCAGCCGCGTTGTCGAAAACCGCCTCGCCCGCGAGGCTCCGCCCATCCGCCGGCCTGCCCAGGGCAACGGCGAAGTCGAACTGTTCTGACGAAAGCGAGACCTGACCCATGCTCCAGCCTATCCGCATCCTGACGGTGGACGACAGCGCCTCCATGCGCGCCCTGCTCCGCCATGCCCTGGCCGGCAACGGCTTCGACGTTGTCCAGGCCGAGGACGGCGTCGCCGCGCTCGAATGGCTGGCCGGCAACGAGGTCGACGTGGTGATCACCGACATCAATATGCCCCGACTCGACGGCTTCGGCCTGATCCAGCAACTGCGCTCGGGCAGCCGCCACCGCGACCGGCCGATCCTGGTGCTGACCACCGAAAGCTCCGACGAGAAGAAGCTGCGCGCACGCGCCGCCGGGGCGACCGGCTGGATCGTCAAGCCGTTCGATCCCGACAAGCTGATCGCGGCCGTGCGCCGCGTGGCCCACTGACCCCCTCCTCCTGACGCAAAGGTGACCCGATGCCACGCGAATTGATCACGTTTGAAGTCGAAGGCCAGTTGTTCGGACTCGACGTCATGGCCATCCGCGAAATCCGCGCCTGGACCCCGGTAACCCGCCTGCCCGGCGTGCCGCACTATGTGGCCGGCGTGGTCAACCTGCGCGGCACGGTGCTGCCGGTGGTGGACCTGGCCGCCCGGCTCGGCTGGCCCGCCACCGAGGCGACCGCCCGCCATGCGATCATCGTCACCCAGTCGGGCACGCAGGTGCGCGGGCTGATCGTCGATTCGGTGAGTGACATCGTCGCCTTCCCCGACGATGCGCTCCAGCCGCCGCCGGCCCCCTCGGGCGACAGCGTGGTTGCCTTCCTCGAAGGGCTGGTGACCCATGACGATCGCATGATCATGGTGCTCGACCTCAAGACGCTCAACGCCGACGAGGCGGTGCTGGAGGCCGCATGAACCGCCCCGGCCCCGTATTCTCCGTCTCGGGCGCGGTGTTCCTGCCGGCGAATGGCGCCCAGGCGCCCGATCCCCATCTCAAGGAGATGGCGACCATGCTGGCCGAGATCAGCACCCAGCTCGAAGCCCTGGGCGAAGTGCTGTGCCGCGATCCCGAATTCGTCGACCGCCATGTCCAGGCGCTCCAGGCGATCGATCTGATCGCCCAGAAGCAGCGCGCGCTCGCCGATGTGCTGGGCGCCGAATGCCCGACCAGCGCGCTCGCCGGGGTTGGCCTGGAGGAGGTGGTCGGCCGGTTCAAGACCCTGACCCGCAAGCGGATCTGAGCCGCCGGCCGGCGCTTTCGCCCGACCCCCACGAAAAGGCCCGCGCTGCCTGGGAGCAGCGCGGGCCTTTTCGTGCGTGCCGATGCGGTGGCCGGGGGTGCCGCCCCGGCCACCGGCGATCAGAACTCCGCCCAGTCGTCTTCATCCGGCTGGGCCTTGAGCGCCAGGGCACCTCGGGTCGGTGGGGCTTTTGTAGCCGGGCCGGCAGACCGAGCCGAAGCGGGGCGAATGGCCTGCACCCGCCCGCCCTCGCCCGGGCCGCCCAGCCGGAAGCGCGTGACCAGCTCGGCCAGCCGGGCCGCTTCGGTGGCCAGGCTGCGCGAGGCGGCCGTGGCCTCTTCCACCATGGCCGCGTTCTGCTGGGTAACGAGGTCCATCTCGCGCACCGCGCCATTGACCTGACCCAGTTCGACCGACTGTTCGGTGGCGCGCGCGGCGATCGAGGTCACCAGGTCGACCACTTCGCGCACCCGGGTCACGATGCTGTCGAAGGCGGTGCCCGACCGGCTGACCAGGGCGGCGCCCTGGCCGACCTGCTCGCTGGAGGCGCCGATCAGCTGCTTGATGTCGCGCGCGGCATCGGCCGAGCGCTGGGCCAGGGCGCGCACTTCGGTGGCGACCACGGCAAAGCCCTTGCCGGCGTCCCCGGCACGCGCGGCTTCCACCCCGGCGTTGAGCGCCAGCAGGTTGGTCTGGAAGGCGATGCCATCGATCACGTCGACGATCTTGCCGATCTCGGCCGAGCTCTTCTGGATCCCCTCCATCGCCCGCACCGCATCGAGCACCACGGCCGCGCCCTCGATCGCCACGTCGCGCGATTGCTCGACCGCGCCGCGCGCGCCGCCGGCTTCCTGCGCGCCCCGGGCGATGCCCGTGGTCAGCCCATCGAGCGCCGCCGAGGTTTCCTCGAGCTTGGCGGCCTGGTTCTCGGTCCGCCGGGCGAGGTCGTCGGAGGCGTGCTGGATCTCCAGCGCCCCGGTCTTGATCGTTTCCGATACCCCCGCCACCTCGGACAGGGCCTCGGTGATATGCTGGCGCATATTCTCGAAGTCGTCCTCGATCCGGGCGAAGGCCGGCGGCAGGCCTTCCAGCCGCGCGGTGAAATCACCCTCGGCCATCCGCGCGAGGGCATCGGCCATCTTGTCGACCGCCGTTCGCCGTTCGGCATCGGCGTCGTAATAGGCCGAAAGGGCCACGGTCATGTCGTAGAGCGCCAGCTTGACCAGGGTCGCCACCGCGTCGGCGGTGCGGGCGCGCCCGCCCAGGGCGGCCAGCGCGGCGGGGCCGGATTGGATCATGCCGGCCACCACTTCGGCCAGGATGCTGGCATAGCCACCGACATACCACTTCGGCTCCAGCCCGATCCGCGCATGGACCTCGCCGATCATGGTCGCCCGCTGGACATAGGCCGCGCCCGGCTGGCCGCTGAACAGGTGGCGCCAGTGATCGAGCTGCTTGGCCCTGGCCGCCTCCATCCCCGCCCGTGACGAGAATTGCCGGGCGGTTTCGGGCGTGGCGGCGATCTTGTCGTAGAACCGCCCAAGAGCGGCTGGCGCGTGGCGTTCCAGCGCGGCGGCGATCCGCGGGAGCCGCTGCCAGTCCTCGGGGCCGAGGTCGTAAAAGAGCATATCGGGAGCCTGCGCCTCCGATCCGGGAGCCTTCATGCCGATCATTCCTTCACACGCTTCAAGAACGGCCTGATCATAGGCCGCCCCGGCTGAGGGAACGGTTGCGCTGGCGCTTAGGGGGCAACCCTTATCCAGGCTGGGCAGATCTTGCCGCGTTCCAATCCGGCACAGTCCCGAAATGACCGGTGAATAGCCCGCAATGGCGATTGTAACCGGGACTCAGGGCGCGGTATCGGCAGCAGGTCATGTCGCAGACGGCCAATCTCAATCCGCGGATCATCGAATCCCTCTATGTCGAAGGGCTGATGCTCTCCGACGAGGTGCGCGCCGCCTTCGATCCTTCGCGCCGGATGCTGGCCGGCCCCGATCCCGCCGCCGCCATCGCGCTTTCGTGCGAGGCGCTGCGGACCACCACGCGGATGATGCACGCGGTGGCCTGGCTGCTCAACCACCGGGCCTACCTGCGCGGCGAGATCAGCGAGTTCCAGCTGCGCCGCCACGGCCGCATCGCCGTCAGCCTGCCGGCCTCCGAGGCCGGGCGCATGGCCCTGTTGCCGGCGTCGATGCAGGAGCTGATCGGAGCGACCGAGCGGTTCTACGCGCGGCTGGTCCGGCTGGATACCGGCTGGCGCGAACGCGCCCTGCCGGTGCCGGGCGCCCCGGCGATCCAGCGCCTGCGCGACCGGCTGGCCCGAAGCGCCGGCTGATCGCCCAACCTCGACGCCCGACCTCGACAGGGAGGGTCGCACTCTCCATATCCGGCCCATGGACTTTCCCGCCCAGCCCTGGCCGACCGGCCGCGCCGAACAGCTCGAACCGCTGGTGCGGCGCGTGCTGGCGCCCAATCCCGGCCCGTTCACCTTTACCGGCACCGAAACCTACCTGGTCGGCGCCGCCGGCGCCCTGGCGGTGATCGATCCGGGGCCGGACGATCCGGCCCACCTCGGCGCCCTGCTGGAAGCGCTGGGCGATGCACCGGTGGCGGCGATCTGCTGCACCCACAACCACCGCGACCATTCGCCCGCCGCCGCCCTGCTGGCCGTGGCGACCGGCGCTCCGGTGATCGGCTGCGCGCCGCTGGCGCTGACCAGCGCCGGGCCGCGCGGCGATGCCCCGTTCGATCCGACCTATGCCCCCGACCACGTGCTCGCCGATGGCGACAGCCTGTCCGGCCCCGACTGGACGCTGACCGCCGTGGCCACCCCGGGCCACACCTCCAACCACCTGTGCTTCGCGCTGGAGCAAAGCGGCGCGCTGTTCACCGGGGATCACGTGATGGGCTGGTCGACCAGCGTGGTCATCCCGCCCGATGGCGACATGGCCGCCTACATGGCCAGCCTCGACAAGCTCCATTCCCGCGAGGATCGGGTCTACTACCCCGCCCACGGCCCGCAGGTGGACAAGCCGCGCCAGCTGGTGCGCGGCATGATCGGCCACCGCCGCCAGCGCGAACGCCAGATCCTGCGCCTGCTCGGCACGGGCGAGGCGCGGATCGTCGAGCTGGTCCCCCGGATGTACAAGGGGCTGGACGAACGGCTCCATGGCGCAGCGGGGATGTCGGTGCTGGCCCACCTGGTGGAGCTGGAACAGCGCGGCACGGTGGAACGGCGCGACGAGGTGTGGATGCTGCTGGAGGGCTGATAGTGGGCAGGCGCCTCCCGCGCCGATTTCCGCACCGGCCTTTCATCCGCCAGAAACGAAAAAGCCCGCCGTTTCCGGCGGGCTTTTCCTTGTCGGCGATGGAGCCGTGATCAGGCGGCGAGCTTCCGCAGCACGTATTGCAGGATACCGCCGTTCATGAAGTACTCGACTTCGTTGGCGGTATCGATCCGGCACAGCGCGGTGAAGGTGAACTTCGAGCCATCCTTGCGGGTGACTTCAACGTCCACGTCCTGGCGCGGCTGGAGGTTGGCGACGCCCAGAATCGTGAAGGCATCGTCGCCGCTGAGGCCCAGCGAGGTGCGGCTCTCGCCGTCCTTGAACTGGAGCGGGAGCACGCCCATGCCGACCAGGTTCGAGCGGTGGATGCGCTCGAAGCTTTCGACGATCACCGCGCGCACGCCCAGCAGGTTGGTGCCCTTGGCCGCCCAGTCGCGGCTGGAGCCGGTGCCGTATTCCTTGCCGGCGATGACGACCATCGGCGTGCCTTGCGCCTTGTGCTTCATCGCCACGTCGTAGACCGCGCCGACGTCCTCGCCGTAGCGGCTCATGCCGCCCTCGATGCCGGGGACCATCTCGTTCTTGATGCGGATGTTGGCGAAGGTGCCGCGCATCATCACTTCATGGTGGCCGCGGCGGGCGCCGTAGGAGTTGAAGTCCGCCTTGGCGACCTGGTGCTCCATCAGCCACTTGCCCGCCGGGCTGTCGGCCTTGATCGAGCCGGCCGGCGAGATGTGGTCGGTGGTGATCGAATCGCCCAGGATGAGGAGCGGCTTGGCCTCGACGATGTCGTTCACCGGCGCCGGGGTCATCTCCATGCCCTCGAAATAGGGCGGGTTGGCGACATAGGTGCTGCCGGCGCGCCAGTGGTAGGTTTCCGAACCCGTGACGTTGATCGCCTGCCAGTGCGCGTCGCCCTTGTAGACGTCGGCATAGCGGGCCTTGAACATGGCGCGGTCGACGCAGGCGGTCATCGTCTCGTAGACCTCGGCGTTGGTCGGCCAGATGTCCTTGAGGTAGACGTCGTTGCCGGCCGTGCTCTTGCCGATCGGGGTGGTGGTGAAATCCTCCACCACGGTGCCCTTGAGCGCATAGGCCACGACCAGCGGCGGGCTGGCGAGGAAGTTGGCGCGCACGTCGGGTGAGACGCGGCCCTCGAAGTTGCGGTTGCCCGAGATCACCGCGGCGGCCACCAGGCCGTTCTCGTTGATCGCCTTGCTGATCGGCTCGGCCAGCGGGCCGGAATTGCCGATGCAGGTGGTGCAGCCATAGCCGACGAGGTTGAAGCCGATCGCGTCGAGGTGCTTCTGCAGGCCGGCCTTGTTCAGGTAGTCGGTGACGACCTGGCTGCCCGGCGCGAGGCTGGTCTTGACCCACGGCTTGGGCTTGAGGCCCAGCTCATCGGCCTTCTTGGCGACGAGACCAGCGGCCACCAGCACGCCCGGGTTGGAGGTGTTGGTGCACGAGGTGATCGCCGCGATGGTCACGTCGCCATCGCCGATGGTGTAGTCGGTCCCGGCGACCGGCACGCGCTGGTAGGTCTTCTTGTAGGTGTTCGCCATGTCGGCGTTGAACACGTCGTCCACTTCGGGAAGCGAGACGCGGTCCTGCGGGCGCTTGGGGCCGGCGAGCGAGGGGACGACGGTCGAGAGGTCCAGCTCCAGCGTGGAGGTGAACACCGGTTCCACGGCCGGGTCGATCCAGAAGCCCTGCTCCTTGGCATAGGCTTCAACGAGGGCGATCTGGCTTTCCTCGCGGCCGGTGAGGCGCAGGTAGTCGAGCGTCTTGTCGTCGATGCCGAAGAAGCCGCAGGTGGCGCCATATTCCGGGGCCATGTTGGCCAGGGTCGCGCGGTCGGCCAGTGTCAGGCCGGCGAGGCCCGGACCGAAGTATTCGACGAAGCGGCCGACCACGCCGTGCTTGCGAAGCATATTGGTGCAGGTCAGCACGAGGTCGGTCGCGGTCACGCCTTCCGGCAGGGCGCCGGTGAAGCGGAAGCCGACCACTTCGGGGATCAGCATGGAAACCGGCTGGCCCAGCATCGCGGCCTCGGCCTCGATCCCGCCCACGCCCCAGCCGAGCACGCCCAGGCCATTGACCATGGTGGTGTGCGAATCGGTGCCCACGCAGGTGTCGGGATAGGCCACGGCCGCGCCGCTCTGGTCGGTCGAGGTCCACACCGCCTGGGCGATGTTCTCGAGGTTGACCTGGTGGCAGATGCCGGTGCCCGGGGGCACGGCGTAGAAGTTGTTGAGCGACTTGGAGCCCCACTTGAGGAAGTCGTAGCGCTCCATGTTGCGCTCGTACTCGATCTCCATGTTCTGCTCGAAGGCCTTGGGATGGCCGAATTCGTCAACCATCACCGAGTGGTCGATCACCAGGTTCACCGGGACCAGCGGGTTGATCTTGGAGGTATCGCCGCCCAGCTTGGCGATGGCATCGCGCATGGCGGCCAGATCGACCACGCAGGGCACGCCGGTGAAGTCCTGCAGCAGCACGCGGGCCGGGCGATACTGGATCTCGCGGCTCGAGCTGGGGTCCTTCTGCCAATCGGCCAGGGCCTTGATATCGTCGGTGGAAACGGTGAAGCCGCCGTCCTCGAAGCGCAGCAGGTTCTCCAGCAGCACTTTCATCGAGAAGGGCAGGCGCGAAACGTCGCCGATCTTCGCGGCCGCCTTCTTGAGCGAATAATAGGAAAAGTCCTTGCCGCCCACGTTCATCGTGGAGCGGGTGCCGAGCGTGTCCTGTCCGACCTGGGTCATCTGGCTTCAATCCCCCTTGGGAGCTGGCCTGCACATGGCCGGGCGCGCAGGGGCTGCGCCAGTCATGCGAAAGCGGGTAAATGGGCGGGCTGCCGATGCGCGTTCGCAAGCGCAACGTCAAGGGCCGGGCCGGCGATTCAGGCTGGTGGCAATTGCGGATGCGGCGCGCCGCGGGCGCCGATCCCCACGCCAAGGAGAATCAGCGTCAGCCCGCCCAGCGTGGCGAGGGTGACCGGCTCGGCGAACCACAGCCACCCGGTCAGCGCCGACCACGGGAAGGCGGTATATTCGAGCGGCAGCAGGGCTTGCGCCTCGGCCCGGGCATAGGCCCAGGCCAGCAGCATCAGCGAGGCCGAGGCGAACAGCGCGGCCGTGGCGATATCCGGCAGGGCCGCGCCGGCCGGGATGACCATGGCCCGCGGGTCCCAGCCAAGCACCAGACCCGCCGGCACCGCGGCCAATAGCACCAGGGCGACCACCAGGTTCTGCATGGCCGCGATCTCCAGCGGTCCCGCCAGTTGCGCCTGCTGCCGCTGGAGCACCAGGTTCCAGCCATAGAGCACGGCCGAAACGAGGATGGCGGCGATGCCCCAGGCTGCATCGTGGCTGGCCGCCGCATGGCCCAGCCGCCCGGCCGTGATCACGCCGACGCCAAGCAGGGCGACCAGCGATCCGGCGACCGCCTCGCGCCGCAGCCGCTCGCCCAGCATGGCCGCGGCCAGGAACAGCGCGATCAGCGGGGCGATGAAGGAAATCGCGATGGCCTCGGCGAGCGGTGTCCGCACGATGCCCCAGAAATAGGCGCCGGTCATGCCCGCGGCCACCAGCCCGCGCAGGCCATGGAGCCGCAGCGCCGCGCCGCCCGGCCAGCCCTGCCCGGCCGCGCGCCAGCGCCAGGCCGGCCACAGCACCATGGCCCCCAGCGCGCTGCGCGCCAGCAGGGAGGGCAGGACCCCGGTCTCGATCGAGGCCCGCTTCATCAGCGCGTCCATGGTCGCGAACAGGCCGATCGCCACGATCACCGCCAGGACAGGCGCCAGCGGGTGGCGCAGGAAGGCGTGGCCGTGGTTCATCACGCCAACCCGCATACAGCCGATTCAGGCTGGCGAAAGCCGCGATCGGCCAAGGCGGGCAATTGATGATTGCACTGGAACAGGGCATCAGGGCACCAGCGCGCCGGGACGACCACGCCCGGCCAGCCCTTTCTCCCTTGGCCGACAATGGGGTATTCAAGTGACACGGCATGACAAGCTCCGGCGGACGATCCACGGTTTGAGCGCCTGCGCGGCCCTGCTCGCGCTGGCCGGCGCGGCCGCTCCGCTGGCGGCGCAAGGCCCCAGCATCAAGCCCGCTCCGGTCGCCACCACCCCGGCGGCGACCTCCACCCAGGCCCCCGTATCGCCCCCCGCGCCGGGCTCCAGCCCGGCGGCTGGCTCCACCTCGGCGGTCGGCGCCGACAAGGTCGCGGCCCCGGCGGCCGTCCCGCCGCCCGCGCCGGTCACCGAGCCGGTGATGCACTGGAGCCTCGCCGATGCCCAGCAGCTGCTGGAGGTGATCAACGGCATCGGCGCCGAAGGCCTCGCCCCGGCCGACTACAAGCCCGCCGCGCTCAAGGCCGCGCTTCTCGCGGGCGAAGGCCCGGATCTCGATGCGGCGGCCAGCAAGGCGATGGCCTGGCTGATCGAGGACCTGCGCGACGGGCGCACGCCGATGGAAGCCCGCGTCCAGTGGTTCGCGGTTGACCAGGACGTGGAGGTCAACCCGACCGAGGCGGTGATGACCCGCGCGCTCGCCAGCCACGATATCGCCGGCACGCTCGCCGCGCTCGACCCGACCTATCCCGACTATGCGGTGCTCAAGCAGGCTCTCGCCAACACCCCCCGCGCCCAGACCAAGGCCCGCGCCCTGATCCGCGCCAACATGGACCGCTGGCGCTGGTTCAGCCGGGATCTTGGCGAATACTACCTGATGACCAACGTGCCCGAGTTCCAGCTGCGCCTGGTCCGGCGCGACAAGATCGTGCGGACCTATCGCACCATCGTTGGCAAGCCGGGCAAGACCGCGACCCCGCAATTGGCCGAAAAGGTCCAGAACGTGGTGTTCAACCCCACCTGGACCGTGCCGCAATCCATCGTGGTGGGCGAGGGCATGGGCGCCAAGTACGTCAACAACCCGGCGCTCGCCGCGCGCGATGGCTACAAGGTCACCGTCCAGCCCGATGGCATGGTGATCGTGGTCCAGCAGCCGGGGCCGAAGAACTCGCTCGGCATCGTCAAGATCGATATGCCCAACCCCCACGCGATTTACCTGCACGATACCCCGTCGCGCGGCCTGTTCAACAGCCCCAGCCGCGCCTACAGCCACGGCTGCGTGCGGACCGAGCGGGCGCTGGAGCTGGGCATGATGCTGGCCATCCTCAAGGCCGGGAAAACGCCCGAGGAAGTCACCGCGATCAGCACTTCGGGCAAGTATACCAAGGTGCCGCTGACCAGCCCGATGCCGGTCTACATCGGCTATTTCACCATGGCCAAGGACATCAACGGCCAGCTCATCACCTGGCCCGACATCTATGCCCGCGATGCCGCCGTGCTCGCCAGCTTCGCCCAGCCGCGCGCGGTCAAGACCGGCCAGCGCACCAGCAACGAGAAGGTCGAGGCGATCGACGCGCCCGGCGCCTGATGCCTGGGAGCGTCCCCGCGCGGGGGCGCTCCTGCCCCCTTGCGCGACAAATCACGACAAAAAACCCCCGCCCCGGCATAAAAGTGCGACAACCGCGCCCTATATGGGAAAACAGAAGCCGCGGGACCGGTCTTCGCCTTCCCCTCCCTTCCCCGTGTCCGGTCCTGTGGCTTCACCCCATTCTGGCGAATCCGTGGAGAGCCGAAGATGAAGCGTCCCACCAAGCGAATGACCCTTGCCCTTGCGGCGACCGGAATGGTTGCCCTGGCCGGAACCGCCATCGCCCAGCAGCGGATGGGTCTGCACGATCCGTTCGGCAATGCCACGATCACCCGGGCCGAGGCCCAGGCCAAGGCGGTGGAGATGTTCGCGCGGCTGGATGTGAACGGCGATGGCCGGCTCGACGCGGCTGACCGCGTGGCGGCCATGGGCAAGCGTTTCGATGCGATGGACGCCAATCACGATGGCGTCCTGTCGCGCCAGGAATTCCTCGATGCCCACCAGAAGATGATGGGCGGCCACGATGGCCATGACGGTGCCGGCGGCCCCGGTGAACACCGGATGGGCGGCATGGAAGGCATGGGCGGCATGGGCGCAATGCGCGCCATGCACGGCATGAGGATGCTGGGCCGGATGGACACCAATGGCGATCACGCCGTCACGCGTGACGAATTCCTCGCCGGCGCGCTCAAGCGCTTCGATACGGCCGACGCCAATCATGACGGCAAGCTCACCCCCGAGGAACGCCGCGCGGCCTTCCGCCAGGGCATGAAGATGCACCGGCAGCACATGGGCGGCATGGCCGGCCATGGCATGGACCATGAGATGGGCGACCACGACATGGGCGATATGCCCCCGCCCCCGCCGGCCAAGTGACCGGCCCGATCGCCGGCCAAGCGAGAGGTCTCCCGATCCGATGAGCCCCCGGTTCCTGCGCGCGCCGCTGGCGCTGCTGACCCTGGTCCGCTTTGCCGCGCGTGATGCCGACAAGGACGGCGGCGGCGATTGACGCCGCCGCGCCCGCCCCGCAGATGACCGGCATGGCCGACGACACTCCCACCCGCCTGCTGCTGGTCGACGACGAGGCCGCGCTGCGCCAGCCGCTGGCCGAATACCTTGCCCGGCAGGGCTTCGCCGTCCGCGAGGCCGCCAGCGCCGCCGAGGCGCGCCGGCTGCTGCAGGAGGAAAGCCCCGACCTGGTCCTGCTCGACATCATGATGCCGGGCGAGGACGGGCTTTCGCTCTGCCGCCACCTGGTTGAATCGCGCCAGTTGCCCACCATCTTCCTCACCGCCCGGGGCGAGCCGACCGATCGCATCGTCGGCCTCGAGATCGGCGCCGACGACTATGTGGTGAAGCCCTTCGAGCCGCGCGAGCTGGTGGCCCGCATCCGCTCGGTCCTGCGCCGGGCCACGCGCCCTTCGGCCAATCCGGCCACCGCCCCGGTCGAGGAGGAGCTGTTCACCTTCGATGGCTGGACCCTCGATCCGCTGAAGCGCCGGCTGACCGATGCCGATGGGGCGACGGTCGCCATCTCCTCGGCCGAATTCCGGCTGCTGATGGCCTTTCTCGAACACCCGCGCCAGGTGCTGGACCGTGATCGCCTGCTCGAAATGGTCCAGGGCCGCGAGGCTCACCTGTTCGACCGCGCGGTCGACAACCAGGTCAGCCGGCTGCGGCGCAAGATCGAGGTCGACAGCCGCAATCCGCAACTGATCCAGACCGTGTGGGGCGGCGGCTACCTGCTTGCCGCCGAGGTCCGCCGGCGCCCTGGCGCGGCCCGCGCCTGAGCCGCATCATGCGTCACCTCGCCCCCGTCCTGTCGTGGCTCTGGCCGCGCAGCCTGCGCGGTCAGGTGTTGCTGGCGATCGCCCTCACCCTGTTCCTGGCGCAGGGGATCGGCGCCCTGCTGCTCTATCGCGCCCAGCACGAGCGCCTTGAAGCGGCCCTGATCCACACCGCCGCCTTCCGCCTGGCCGGCGCCCTGCGCGACGATCCTGGCCCGCCGCCGCCGCCCGACCGCGCCGATGACGACCATCGCCCGCCCGGCCCGTTCCTGCGTGGGCGCGGGCTGCGGATCGAACGCACCACGGCCTCGCCGCTGGCCGCCGGCGACCTGCGCCGGGCCGAGGACGAAACCGAACTGCACGAAGTGCTGGCCGAGCAGGACCTCGCCCCCGCCCGGCTGGTGGTGTTCCGCCGCGCGATCGCCGACGACGCACCCTCGCTGGCCCGGCTCGCGCGCCGCGCCCTGCGCCATGATCGCCAGCCGGCGCCCGATGCCGTGCTTGTCGCCGCGATCCAGCCGCAAGGCTCGGGGCAATGGCTGGTGGCGCGGGTCTTCGTGCCGCCGGCCGAGCGCGCGCTGCTGGTCACCCTGTTCGCGCAGACCCTGTTCATCTACGCCGCGCTGGTGGGCGCGATGTGGCTGCTGCTGCGGCGGATCACCCAGCCGCTCGCCGCGCTGACCATCCGGCTCGAACGCTTCGCCGAAACCCGCGACCGCGCCGGCCAGCTCGCCGCGGAAGGCCCGGACGACGTGGCCCGCCTGATCGCCGCGCACAATGCGATGGAAGATCGCATCGCCCTGCTGCTGGATGAGAAGGACGTGATGCTCGGCGCGATCGGCCACGATCTGAAGACCCCGCTCGCCGCGCTGAGGGTGCGGATCGAATCGGTGGAGGACGAGGCGGAACGTGCGCGCATGGCTGCGACCATCGAGGACATCACCCGCACGCTCGACGATATCCTCTCGCTGGCCCGGGTCGGCCGGCCCAGCGATCCGGAGGAACGCACCGAACTTTCGGCGCTGGTCCTCTCCGTGGTCGAGGAATACGAGGACATGGGCGAGGCGGTGGACTTGGGCGAAACCGCCCGCGTTGCCCTGATGCTGCGGCCCACCTGGATCAGGCGGGCCTTGCGTAACCTCATCGGCAATGCCCTGCGCTATGGCCGGCGCGCCACGGTGTCGGTGGGCCGCGAAGGCGCGGCGGCGGTGATCCGCATCCGCGACGAAGGGCCGGGCATTCCCGAGGCGCAGATCGCCCGGATGCTCGAACCCTTCACCCGGGGCGATCCCTCGCGCAACAGCGAAACCGGCGGGGCGGGCCTGGGCCTGACCCTCGCCCGCGCCATCGCCGAACAGCACGGCGGCACCCTGGCCCTGGCCAACCTGCGCGGGGCCGATGGCGCGGTCGAAGGGCTGGAGGCGGTGCTGCGCCTGCCGCTGGGCTGACCGGCCCCTAGCGCAGCAGCCCGCCCAGCAGCCCCCGCGCGAAGCGGCCAAGCAGGGCGCCGCCCAGTGCCGTACCGATCGAACCGGCCGCCGCGCTGGCGGCGCTGGCCACCGGCGATCCGCCTGATTTCTTGCCGGTGAGCGAACGGGCCAGCATGGTTCCGGCCGAAGCCGCCGCCGCGCCGAACGCGGCCTTGCCGGCCTTTTCCCACATCGATGGCGTCTGCCGGGGCTGGGCGCGCTGGGCCTCAACCCCCTGTTCTTCCACCACCTGGGCGGCAGCGGCGGCATCCTGGGCCTTGTGCGCCAGGACCTCGGCCGCCGATTCGCGGTTGACCGCGGTATCGTATTTCCCGCCGAACGGGCTGATCGACTGGATGATCGCGCGTTCCTTGTCGGTCACCGGACCCAGCCGCGAGCGCGGCGGGGCCACCAGGGTGCGCTGGACCACCGAGGGCGAGCCGTCCATTTCCAGCGTGGAGACCAGCGCCTCGCCCACCTTCAGCTCGGTGATGACCTGTTCGACCTTCAGCTCGGGATTGATCCGGAAGGTTTCGGCCGCGGCGCGAATCGCCTTCTGATCACGCGGGGTGAAGGCGCGCAGGGCGTGCTGGACCCGGTTGCCAAGCTGGCCAGCCACTTTCTCCGGGATATCAATGGGATTCTGCGAGATGAAATAGACGCCCACGCCCTTGGAACGGATCAGGCGGACGACCTGTTCCACCTTGTCGAACAGGGCCGCCGGGGCATCGTCGAACAGGAGGTGGGCCTCGTCGAAGAAGAACACCAGGCTCGGCTTTTCCGGATCGCCCACCTCGGGCAGGGCTTCGAACAGCTCGGACAGGAGCCAGAGCAGGAAGGTGGCGTAGAGCTTGGGGTTCTGCATCAGCTTGTCGGCGCTGAGCACGTTGATGTAGCCGCGACCCTGTTCGTCGGTGCGGATGAAGTCGTTGATTTCGAAAGCCGGTTCGCCAAAGAACCGGTCGGCCCCCTGGCTGGCGAAGGACAGCAGCTGGCGCTGGATCGTGCCGACCGAAGCCTTGGAAATGTTGCCGTATTTCGTGGCCAGTTCGCTGGCCTGCTCGGCGCAGGCCATCAGCACCTGCTGGAGATCGTCGAAATCGAGCAGGAGCAGCCCCTGATCATCGGCCCAGCGGAAGGCGACCGTGAGCACGCCCTCCTGGGTTTCATTCAGCCCGAGCAGGCGGGAGAGGAGGAGCGGCCCCATTTCCGACACCGTGGTGCGGATCGGGTGGCCCTTTTCGCCATAGAGATCCCAGAAAACCGCCGGATTATCACGATAGGCATAGTCGGCGATGCCCAGTTCCCTGGCCCGCGCCTCAAGCGTGTCGGCGTGCTTGAACTCGTGGCTGCCGGCCATGCAGATGCCTGAAAGATCGCCCTTCACGTCGGCGAGGAACACCGGAACCCCGGCGGCGGAGAACTGTTCGGCCACGGTCTGGAGGGTCACGGTCTTGCCGGTGCCGGTCGCCCCGGCCACCAGGCCATGGCGGTTGGCCCGGCCGAGATGGAGCACCTGCCGCTCCCCGTTGGAGGCCAGACCGATGAAGATGTCGTCCATTGCCGCTCCTTGGCGCTGATTGAGTGCGACCCCGTCCGCCTGCAGGAATGGCCCGCCACGAGGCCTTTTGCAACGGCGCTGCAACAGCTCTACAAGCCGCCGCCTGATGGCCGCACCGCTCCTGCACACCCCCTTCGTCCTGCTGGACGATGCCCGCGGCGAAGGCGCGCGTCCGGCACGGCTGTTTCGCGGCCCCCAAGAGGTCGTCGTCGCCCGCCGCGCCGAGGAGGTCGGCCCCGCGCTCGAGCGGATCGAGGCGCTGTGCGAAACGGGCCTGCACCTGGCCGGCTGCATCGCCTACGAGGCCGGACTTGCCCTTGAACCGCGCCTTGCCGCGCGCACCGCGGCGCGCAGCGGGGCGGGTGGGCCGCTGGTGTGGCTGGGCGCCTTTGCCGAGGTGGAGGAAATTGCGGCCAGCGCGGTGCCCGCCTGGCTGGCGGCGCGGGCCGAGGGGGCGGCCGCGATCGGCCCGCTTGACCCGGCGCTTTCGGCCGGCGCCTATCGGCGGGCCTTTGCCGCGGTGGCGGAAGCGATCGCGGCGGGCGAGATCTACCAGGCCAACCTGACTTTCCCGCTGGTGGGCGCCTGGCGCGGCGATCCGCTGGCGCTTTATGCCGCCCTGCGCGCGGCTGGCGGCGGCGGGCACGGCGGGCTGGTGTTCGACGGGACGCACTGGCTGCTCAGCCTTTCACCCGAACAGTTCTTCGCGCTCGACGGCGAGGCCGCGCGGGTCAGTCCGATGAAGGGCACCCGCGCGCGCGAAGCGGACCCGGTCGCCGATGCCCGCGCCGCCAGCGAGCTTGCCGCCAGCGCCAAGGACCGCGCCGAGAACCTGATGATCGTCGACCTGATGCGGAACGACCTGTCGCGCGTGGCCGTGCCCGGCACGGTGCGGGTGGCCGCGCCCTTCACGGTGGAGAGCTACCCCACGGTCCACCAGCTGGTTTCGGCGGTGAGCGCCCGGCTGGCCCCGGGCCGCACCGCGACCGACCTTGTCCGCGCCCTGTTTCCCTGCGGCTCGATCACCGGGGCGCCCAAGATCCGGGCGATGGAACTGATCGACGGGATCGAGCGCGATGCGCGCGGAGCCTATTGCGGTGCGATCGGCGCGATCGCGCCCACTGGCGATGCCGCCTTCAATGTGGCAATCCGCACCCTGCGCCTGACGCCCGATCCCGGTAGCCCCCGGCAGGGCCGGGCCGTGTTGGGGGTCGGATCGGGCGTCGTGGCCGATTCGCAATGCCTGCCGGAGTGGCGGGAGTGCCTGGTCAAAGGGGGTTTCGTGCGTTCTTCCGCCGCCGGATTCGACCTGATCGAGACCATGGCCTTCAGCCCGGACACCGGCATTGCCCTGCTGGAGCTCCATCTCGAACGGGCCAAGGCGAGCGCCGCCGAACTCGGCTTCAGCTTCGATCGCCACGCGATCCGCAATGCCATCCAGGCCCTGTGCTTCGAGGCCGAGGCGCCGGCAAAGGTGCGGCTGGTGATCGCCCGCAGCGGCGCCTATGCGCTGGAAATCGGCGCGCTGCCCGCCCCCCTGGCCGAGCCGGCGCGCTGCGCGGTGCTGCCGCTGCCGGTGGATGCCACCGACCCGCGCCTGCGCCACAAGACCAGCGACCGCCAGTTCTACGATGCCGCGCTGCGCGCCGCGCGCGCCGCCGGGGCCGAGGAAGCCCTGTTCATCGACGATGCCGGCCATCTCACCGAGGGCAGCTTCACCAACCTGTTCGTGGAGCGCGGCGGCGTTCTGCTGACCCCGCCCGCCGCGCGCGGCCTCCTGCCCGGCGTGCTGCGCCGCTCGCTGCTGGAGGCGGGCCGGGCGCGCGAGGCCGATCTTGGCCTGGCCGACCTTGCCGGCGGCTTCTTCATCGGCAATGGCCTGCGCGGCCTGATGCCCGCCAGGCTCCTTTCCTGACCGGAATCCCGATGACCGGAACCCCATGACCGAAACGATGACCAGCCCAGCCCACACCTCCCTGGCCCTTGCGCGGATCGCGCCGTCGGGCACCACGGCGATGACCGACCGGGCGATGGAACTGCGCGCCGCCGGGCGCGACATCATCTCGCTTTCGGTGGGCGAGCCGGATTTCGCCACCCCGCCCCACGTGATCCAGGCTGCCAAGGCGGCGATGGATGCGGGCGACACGAAATATACCGCCGTGGGCGGAACCGCGCGGATGAAGCAGGCCGCCGCGCTGCACTTTGCCCGCGACCTTGGCATCACGGTGCCCACCGGGCAGGTGACGATCAGCGCCGGGGGCAAGCAGGCGATCTTCCACGCCCTGCTGGCCACGCTCGATCCGGGCGACGAGGTGCTGATCCCTTCGCCGTGGTGGGTTTCCTATCCCGAAATCGTGCGGTTCGCCGGCGGAACCGTGGTGCCGCTGCCCAGCCATGCCGCCGGCGGTTTCCGCATCAGCGCCGACCAGCTGGCCGCCGCGATCACCCCGCGCACCCGCTGGCTGCTGCTCAACAGCCCCGGCAATCCCACCGGGGCGACCTATCCGGCCAGCGAGTTGCAAGCGCTGGGCGAGGTGCTGCGCGCCCACCGCCAGGTGCTGGTGATGAGCGACGATATCTATGCGCCGCTGCGCTATGGCGAAGGCCGGCACGCCACCCTGGCGGTGGAATGCCCGGATCTGGCAGACCGGGTGCTGACCGTTTCGGGCGTCTCCAAAAGCCACGCGATGACCGGCTTTCGCATCGGCGTGGCCGCAGGCCCGGCCTGGCTGATCCAGGCGATGGAGAAGCTGCAATCGCACAGCTCGGGCAATCCCTGTTCGATCAGCCAGGCCGCCGCCGTGGCCGCCTTCGAGGGGCCGCAGGATTTCCTGGCCGACTGGCGCGAGCGCTTCCGCGCGCGGCGCGACCTGGTGGTGGGCGCGGTGAATGCCATTCCCGGCCTTTCGACGCCCGTGCCCGACGGCGCCTTTTACTGCATGGTCGATGCCGCGCCGCTGATGGGCCGCTTCGGCGACGACACGGCGCTGGCGCTCCACCTGCTGGACCATGGCGTGGCGATCGTGGCGGCATCGGGTTTTGGCGGGAAGGACGGCTTTCGCATTTCCTTCGCCGCTGACGAGGCCACGCTGGCCGAGGCGCTGCGGCGGATCGCGGGGGCCGTGGCCTGATGGATTTGCTGGAACATCGCCCCGGCCCCGGTTTGGGACTGGACGACGGATTGGAAGGACAAGTGATGCGTTTCAGGTGGGCTGGTTGAGCGAAATTTCCATCCTGTTCGAGGACGGCGAGGCGCTGGTGATCGACAAGCCGGCGGGCTTGCCGCTGGATCGGCCGCGCGCCGGCGGCATGGCGCTGGAGGACCGGCTGGACGAGCTGAAGCTGGGCTTCCAGCGCCCGCCCGCGCCCGTTCACCGGCTTGACCGCGACACCTCGGGCTGCCTCCTGCTCGCCCGCAATCCCAAGGCGCTCAAGCGCTTTGCCGCCGCCTTCGAGGCGCGCGAGGTGGACAAGCGCTATCTCGGCATCGTTGCCGGGCCGGTGGAAGGGCCGAATGGCGAGAGCGAGGGGACGATCGCGCTCTCGCTCGCCAAGATCAGTTCGGCCGCCGATGGCTGGCGGATGATCGCGGCGAAGAAGGGCAAGCCGGCGGTGACCCACTGGCGCAAGCTGGCCGAGCACGGCGGGCGGACCCTGGTGGAATTCCGCCCGGAAACCGGCCGCACCCACCAGATCCGCGTCCATGCCGCCCATGCCTTTGGCCATGCCCTGCTGGGCGATGGCCGCTATGGCACGAGGGAAGGCGCGACGCGGACCATGCTGCACGCCGCCGACATCGTGGTGACGCGCGCGGGCAAGCCGCCGATCCGTGCCCATGCCCCCACGCCCGCCGACTTTGCCGCCCTGGGCTTTGTCGATCCCGAGGATGGGGCCGCGCCCGACGTTGGGGCCGAGGGCGCCGGGGGGACGCCGGAGGCATGAGCGAGGTCGACGCGGCCGCCGAACAGGCGATCGCGCGCGCCCTGGCCCTTGCCACCGAGGCCTTCATCACCGCGACCGGGCCGGGCGGGCAGAATGTCAACAAGGTGGCGACCGCGGTCCAGCTTCGGGTCGATGTCTATGCCTTGCGCCTGGCGCCCCCGGTGTTCCACCGCCTGAAGGACCTGGCCGGATCGCGGATGACCGCGCGGGGCGAATTGCTGCTGGTGGCGCGCAGGTTCCGCACCCAGGAGCAGAACCGCGCCGATGCGCGCGAACGGCTGGCAGAATTGCTGCGCGAGGCCCATCGCCTGCCGGAAAAGCGAGCCAAGAGCCGCCTCAACCGGGTGGGCAAGACCGCGCGGCTGGAGGGCAAGAAGCGGCGCGGCACGGTGAAGGCCGGGCGCGGCAGGGTTTCGCTGGATTAGGGGCGCTGCTCCCCGCTTGCGGGGCCATGGCGGCGCGCAGCGTTGACCGACGGGGTTGTCCGGCCGGCGGAGCATTGGGGGGAAAGCCCCCTCCACCACCCTGCGGGTGGCCCCCCTTCCCACGAATGGGGAGGATTTATCGGGCCGGGGCGGCCGTTGCCACGCCGATCCGGGGCGGCTTGTCCTGTTCGATCATCTCGGCCGCTTCATCGAGCGCGCGGGCCTCGCCCACGGTGACGCCGCCCTTGCCCGGCGCATTGTCGGGCTTGCCGCAGGCGGCAAGGCAGATGGCCAGGGCGAGGAGCAGGGCGGCGCGCATGGTGCTGGCGGGAGCGGGCCGAGGCCCGCCCCCAAGCCCTCACATCTTCTTTTCGGCCTGGTCGATCGCCTTTTCGGCGCCCGGCTTTTCGGCGCCATCGCCCGCCGCGTTGAAATCGGCGGCGGCGGCGGCGGCGGCGGCGGCGGCATCGTTGGCCTTGGCGCCGGCATTGGGATCGGCGGCCTCGGTGGCGGCATCACCCTTGTCGGGCGAGGGCATGGCGGCGACCGTGCTCATGGTTTCCTCGGCCGGCATCTCGACATTGTCGGGCGAGGCCTGTTCGGTGGCGGTGTCCGAGCTGCCGCAGGCCGCGAGCAGGAGCGTGGCGGCACCAGCGAGAGCGAAGGAAACGGACTTCTTCATGGACAAGGCCTTTCGGATGGGCGGTAATGGCTGGCCTGCTCCCTACCCGAGCGGGGCGCGCGGGCAAAGCCCCCCAGCGGGCAATCCCCGGCGGTGGCGGCTCGGCGCAGTCGCACCTTGCCCTGATATAAAGAAATCTTTATATGGCTTCCCACGATGAAGCTTGAAACCACCCTGCGCGCCCTGGCGGACCTGACCCGGTTGCGGATCATGCGGCTGCTGGCCGACATGGAACTGGCCGTGGGCGAACTGGCCCAGGTGCTGGGGCAAAGCCAGCCGCGCGTTTCGCGCCACATCAAGATCCTGTGCGATGCCGGGCTGGCCGAGCGGCGGCGCGAAGGCTCGTGGGTGTTCCTGCGGATCGCGGTGGATGAAAGCGGCGCGCCGCGCTTGGGCAATGCGGTGGCCCGCCTGCTCGCCGTGGGCGAGGGCGAGGACCCGGCCTTCGCCGCGCAGCTCGCCGAGGACCGCCGCCACCTGGCCGCGATCCGCGCCGCCCGCGAGGCCCAGGCCGCCGCCTGGTTCGCCCGCCACGCCGACGAGTGGGACACCCTGCGCCTGCTCCATTCGCCCGATGGCCCGGTGGAAGCCGCGCTTGCAGAACAGCTGGGGGCCGGGCAACTGGAAGCCTCACAACTGGGCGCGGTGCTCGATGTCGGCACCGGGACGGGGCGCATGGCCGAGCTGTTCGCGCCCCATGCGGCCAGCGTGGTGGCCATCGACAAGAGCCCGGAGATGCTGCGACTCGCCCGCGCCCGGCTCCAGCACCTGCCCGCCGGCAAGGTCGATCTCATCCAGGGCGATTTCACCGCCCTGCCCTTTGCCGATGCCGGGTTCGACACGGTCTTGTTCCACCAGGTGCTGCACTACGCGCAGGAGCCCGAGGTGGCGCTTGCCGAAGCGGCGCGGGTGACGAGGCCCGGCGGGCGGGTGGCGGTGGTGGACTTTGCCGCCCATGCCCACGAGGAGCTGCGAACGCTTCACGCCCATGCCCGGCTCGGCTTCTCCGACGAGCAGATGCTGGCGCTGCTGACCGCCGCCGGCTATGCGCCGGCCCCGCCGCTGGCCATTCCCGGCCCTGGTCCGGGCCAGCCGCTGACCGTGAAGATCTGGACCGCGACCCGCAACCGCGCGTCCGCCAACCCTGCCGCCAAGACCCGAAAGGCCCATTCGTGACCCTCCCTGCCGTTTCCGGCCCGATCTTCGCCGATATGCCGGGCGACATCTCGGTTTCGTTCGAGTTCTTCCCGCCCAAGAGCGAGAAGATGGAAAACCAGCTGTGGGAGGCGATCACCGAGCTGGCGCCGCTCGACCCCAGCTTCGTCTCGGTGACCTATGGCGCGGGCGGTTCCACCCGTGAGCGGACCCATGCTACCGTGGCGCGGATCGCGCGCGAAACCGCGCTGGTGCCCGCCGCGCACCTCACCTGCGTGGGGGCGAGCAAGGCCGAGATCGCCGAGATCGCCGACCAGTACTGGGAAGCGGGCGTGCGCCATATCGTGGCCCTGCGCGGCGATCCGCCGGCCGGCGCCGGCACCCGGTTCGAGCCGCACCCGCAAGGCTATGCCAGCGCGGCGGAGCTGGTGGGCGGGCTGAAGGCGCGCCACGATTTCGAGATTTCGGTGGCGGCCTACCCGGAAGTCCACCCCGAGGCGGTGAGCGCCGAGGCCGATCTCGACAACCTGAAGCGCAAGTTCGACGCCGGGGCCAGCCGCGCGATCACCCAGTTCTTCTTCTCCACCGACGCCTGGTTCCGCTTCATCGACAGGGCGCTGGCCGCCGGGATCACCGCGCCGATCCTGCCCGGGATCATGCCGGTGACCTCCTTCGCCGCGATCCGCCGGATGAGCGCCAACACCCTGATCCCGCCGGAGATGGAAGCCATGTTCGAGGGGCTGGACGAGCGTCCCGGCCCGCGCGCGCTGGTTTCCGCCGTTGCCGCCGCCGACCTGTGCCGCCGGCTCTATGCCGGCGGGGTGCGCGACTTCCATTTCTACACGCTCAACAAGGCCGAGCAGGCCTATGCCATCTGCCATCTGCTCGGATTGAGGCCCAAGCCATGACCACGCTTATCCCGAGTGCCGCCCGCATCGCCTTCCAGGCCGAGGCGGCGAAACGCATCCTCATCACTGACGGCGCGCAGGGCACCGAGTTCCAGAAGATGGGGCTGACCGAGGCCGACTATGCCGGCAAGCTCGGCCTCTCGCACGACCAGAAGGGCAACAACGATATGTTGTGCCTGGCCAAGCCCGAGGCCGTGGCCAAGGTTCACCGCGACTATTTCGACGCCGGGGCCGACATTGCCGAGACCAACACCTTCTCGTCGAACCGGATCAGCCAGGCCGACTATGGCGCCGAGCACCTGGTGCACGAGCTGAACGTGGCCGCGGCGGGAATCGCGCGGGCCATCGCGGACGAATATGCCGCCCGGGACGGCCGCCCGCGCTTCGTCGCCGGCGGGATCGGGCCGACCAACAAGACCCTTTCGCTTTCGCCCGACGTCAACGATCCGGGCTTCCGCGAGATCGACTGGGATTTCCTCGTCGATGTCTACAAGCAGCAGGCCGCCGGGCTGATGGAAGGCGGGGCCGATTTCATCCTGATCGAGACGATCTTCGACACGCTCAACGCCAAGGCCGGGATCATGGCGATCAAGCAGCTTGAGCGCGAGCTGGGCCGCGAGGTGCCGATCATGCTCTCGATGACCCTGACCGACCTTTCCGGGCGCAACCTTTCGGGCCACACCGTGGAGGCCTTCTGGCACGCGGTGCGCCATGCCAAGCCCCTGACCGTGGGGCTGAACTGCTCGTTCGGGGCAACCCAGCTGCGCCCCCACGTGAAGCTCTTGAGCGAGATCGCGGACAGCCTGATCATGGTCTATCCCAATGCCGGCCTGCCCAATGAACTGGGCGCCTATGACGAGCAGCCGGTGACCACGGCGGGCCTCGTGCGCGAATGGGCGGCGGCCGGCCAGGTCAACGTGCTGGGCGGCTGCTGCGGTTCCACCCCGGCGCACATCGCGGAGATGGCCCGCGCCGTGCAAGGGCTTGCGCCACGCCAGGTGCCAGTGCTGGAGCCGGTCACCCGGCTGGCCGGGCTTGAGCCGTTCATCATGGCGGCTTGAGGCCGCCCCCAACCCCGCTCTACACGAACGGATCTTTGATTGTGACCGATACCACTGCCGCCTCCTCCCGCTTCGTCAACATCGGCGAACGCACCAATGTGACCGGCTCGGCCGCGTTCAAGAAACTGATCCTGGCGGGCGACTATGCCAGGGCGGTGGATGTCGCGCGCAGCCAGGTGGAAAACGGCGCGCAGGTGATCGACGTCAACATGGACGAAGGCCTGCTCGACGCGGTCGAGGCGATGACCACCTTCCTCAAACTGCTGGCCGCCGAGCCGGACATCGCCCGGGTGCCGGTGATGGTCGACAGCTCGAAGTGGGAGGTGATCGAGGCCGGCCTGAAGTGCGTTTCGGGCAAGCCGATCGTCAATTCGATCTCCATGAAGGAAGGCGAGGAAGCCTTCCTGGCCTCGGCGCAGAAGTGCATGGACTATGGCGCGGCCGTGGTGGTCATGGCCTTCGACGAGCAGGGCCAGGCGGACACCAAAGCCCGCAAGGTCGAGATCTGCACGCGGGCCTACAAGCTGCTGATGGGCATCGGCTTTCCGCCCGAGGACATCATCTTCGATCCCAACGTGTTCGCGGTGGCCACCGGCATCGAGGAGCACAACAACTACGCGGTCGACTTCATCGAGGCGGTGAAGGACATCCGGGTGGCCTGCCCGCACGTCCACTTCTCGGGCGGGCTTTCCAACCTTTCGTTCTCCTTCCGCGGCAACGAGCCGGTGCGCCGGGCGATGCATTCGGTGTTCCTCTACCACGCGATCCCCGCCGGGCTGGACATGGCCATCGTCAACGCCGGGCAACTCGACGTCTACGACCAGATCGACCCGGCGCTGCGGCTCGCCTGCGAGGACGTGATCCTCAACCGCGATGAGGGCGCGACCGAGCGCCTGATCACGCTGGCCGAAAGCTTCAAGGGCACGGATGCCGTGGCCGAGAAGGCCGCCGAGGAATGGCGCGGGTGGGAGCCGGTCAAGCGGATCGAGCACGCGCTGGTCAAGGGCATCGACGCCCATATCGTGAGTGATACCGAGGAGATGCGCGTGGAAGTGGCCGCGCGCGGCGGCCGGCCGATCGAGGTGATCGAAGGCCCGCTGATGGACGGCATGAACGTGGTGGGCGACCTGTTCGGCGCCGGCAAGATGTTCCTCCCGCAGGTGGTGAAATCGGCCCGCGTGATGAAGAAGGCGGTGGCCCACCTGATCCCGTTCATCGAGGCGGAAAAGCAGGAAGGCGCCAAGGCCAAGGGCCGGATCGTGATGGCCACGGTCAAGGGCGACGTCCACGATATCGGCAAGAACATCGTCGGCGTGGTGCTCCAGTGCAACGGCTACGAGGTGATCGATCTGGGCGTGATGGTGCCGTGGTCGCAGATCCTCGAGCGTGCGGCCCAGGAGCAGGCCGACATCATCGGGCTGTCGGGCCTGATCACCCCCTCATTGGACGAGATGGTGACCGTGGCCGAGGAAATGCAGCGCGCCGAGATGACCATTCCGCTGCTGATCGGCGGGGCGACCACCTCCAAGGTCCACACCGCGCTCAGGATCGATCCGGCCTATGACGGCCCGGTGATCCACGTGCTCGATGCCAGCCGCGCGGTGGGCGTGGCCAGCCAGCTCCTGTCGGACACCCAGGCTAAGGGCTTCGTGGATAGCACCGCCAACGAATACGAGGCCGTGCGCGAGGCGCGGGCGGGCAAGGAAGGCTCGGGCCTGCTGCCGCTGGCCGAAGCGCGCGCCAATGCCTTCGCGCCCGACTTTGCCGACAAGCCCGGCGCCCCCGCCCAGCCGGGCCTGCACGTGTTTGCCGACTGGGACCTGGCCGATCTGGTCAAGTGCTTCGACTGGACCCCGTTCTTCCGCGCCTGGGAACTGGCCGGCACCTATCCTTCGATCCTCAAGGACGAAGTGGTGGGCGAAAGCGCGACCGCGCTGTTCGAGGACGCCAAGGCCATGCTGGAGACGATCATTGCCGAGAAGTGGCTGACCGCCAAGGGCGTGGTTTCGTTCTGGCCGTGTCACCGGGAAGGCGATGATATCCGGCTGGAAGACGGCACCCTGCTTCCCTTCCTGCGCCAGCAGATCAAGAAGAGCCGCACCCGCGCCAATTTCTGCCTGGCGGACTTCATCGATCCTGACGGCGACTGGCTGGGCGGTTTCGCGGTGGGCATCCACGGGATCGAGCCGCATCTCGCCCGGTTCAAGGCCGCTCACGACGACTACAACGACATCCTCCTCAAGGCGCTGGCCGACCGCTTCGCCGAAGCCTTCGCCGAGCGGCTCCACCAGCACGTCCGCACCACGCTGTGGGGCTATGCGCCGGGCGAGCAGCTGACCAACGAGGCGCTGATCCGCGAGCAGTATCGCGGCATCCGCCCGGCGCCGGGCTATCCGGCCTGCCCGGACCACAGCCTCAAGCCGATCCTGTTCGATCTCCTGAACGCGCAGGAAAACGCCGGGATCACCCTGACCGAAAGCCAGGCCATGCTGCCGACCAGCGCAGTTTCGGGCTTCTATTTCGGCCACCCGGAAAGCCAGTATTTCGGCGTGGCGCGGATCGGGCGCGATCAGGTGGAGGACTATGCGGCGCGGCGGAATATCCCGCTTGCCACGGCGGAACGCTGGCTGCGGCCCAATCTCGATTGATCAGCGAAAATCTCCCCCCTTGGGGGAGGAGCCGCCCAAGCCAGCGGGTGGTGCGGAGGCGCAAGCGCCGCACTGGCCGGCCCGCCCCCTCCGTCAGCCTGCGGCTGCCACCTCCCCCAATGGGGGAGGATCGGGAAATCGCACGGACCCTCAGGGCTGCGGGGTTTTCGCCCGGTCGAGGTTCTGCTTGTCGGAGATCAGCGGCTGGCCGCCGGCGGGGCGCACGATGTCGAACAGGCCGGTGGCCTCGAACAGGGCCGGGAAGTTCTTGACCCCATAGTTGCGCGGATCGATCGATGAGACCCGCTTGGCAGCGCTGCCGGCCGCGGACAGCACCGCCCAGCCATCATCGCGCATCGACGCTTCGACCGCGTTGCACAGGATTTCCACCAGCCGGGCATCCTGGCCCAGCTTGCCGGCCGGCTTGCGAGGCTTGGCGCTCGGCCGGGCCGGGGCGTTCCTGGCCGCGGTTTCCGGCGAGGCGGCCGGCGGCTCGACGCCGGCTTCGGTCAGGCTGTCGAGATAGAGGAAGGTGGTGCAGGCGTTGACGAAGGGGTCGGGCGTCTTGCGTTCGCCGAAGCCGAACACGGCGCAGCCCGCATCGCGCAGGTGCATCACCAGCGGAGTGAAATCGGCATCGCTCGACACCAGGCAGAAGGCGGCCGGGCGCTTGGTGTAGAGCAGTTCCATCGCATCGATGACGAGCGCCATGTCGCTGGCGTTCTTACCCGCCGAATAGCTGAACTGCTGGACCGGGCGGATGGCGAATTCGTGGAGCTTGCCCTTCCAGCCCTTGAGGCTGGTGCCCGTCCAGTCGCCATAGGCGCGGCGGACGTTGGCCGTGCCGTATTTGGCCAGTTCGCTGAGGATCGGCGCGATCTTGGCGTGCGATACGTTGTCGGCATCGATCAGCAGGGCGATCGAGGGGCTTTGCACGGGCAGGCCGGCAGGTTCGAACAAGGTGGCCATGGGGCAAGAGTGGACCAGATCGGGCCGGCCAGGTCAATCATGGGTGGTCGGGCGGGGGAGCGGGCCGGTGCCGATTTCACGCAAGTGGAAACAACGCGAAGCGATTTGCGGGCGGGCCGCGATCTGCCATAGGCGGGGGCGTGAGCGACCCGCGCCCCTTTGCCCCCTTCGACGAATCCTGGCTCGATGGTCCCGAGGACGAAATCGACGCCTTGGAGCCGATCATGGCTCCCGCCATGGCCGAGCGGTTTCCTCCGCGCGAGCCGAAGCACTGGGGCACGCCGGAAGAAGCACTGCACGCCACCTTCGGCTTCAACGCCTTTCGCGGAGTGCAGGACGATGTCGTGCGGCGCGTGCTGGCGGGGCTATCGACGCTGGCGGTCATGCCGACCGGCGCGGGCAAGTCGCTGACCTACCAATTGCCGGCGGTGATGCTCGAGGGCACCTGCGTGGTCGTTTCCCCGCTGATCGCGCTGATGCACGACCAGCTGCGCTCGGCCCGGGCCAACGGCATCCGCGCGGCCACCCTGACCAGCGCCGACATGGACCGCGAGGCCACGATCGAGGCCTTCCGCGCCGGCGCGCTGGATCTGCTCTACGTCGCCCCCGAACGCGCCAGCCAGCCCCATTTCCGCGAGTTGCTCTCCCGCGCGCGGGTTTCGCTGTTCGCCATCGACGAGGCGCACTGCGTTTCGGAATGGGGCCACGATTTCCGGCCCGACTATCGCCTGCTGCGCCCACTGCTGGATCTCTTCCCCGAGGTGCCGCGCCTTGCGCTGACCGCCACGGCCGATGCCCATACCCGCGCCGATATCCTCGCCCAGCTTGGCATTCCCGACGACGGGCTGATCGTGGCCGGGTTCGACCGGCCCAACATCCGCTACACCATCACCGGGCGCGACCAGCCGGTGCAGCAATTGAAGCGGCTGATGGCCGACAATCCCGGCCCCGGCATCGTCTATGCCCAGACCCGCGCCCAGGTGGAGCGGCTGGCCGAGCAGCTTGGCGCCACCGGGCGGCCGTGCCTTGCCTATCACGCGGGCCTCGCGCCCGAAGTGCGCGCCGGCAACCAGGCGGCCTTCGTGGCCAGCGAGGACATGGTGATGGTCGCCACGATCGCCTTCGGCATGGGGATCGACAAGCCCGACGTGCGCTTCGTGGCCCATGCCGGCCTGCCCAAGTCGATCGAGGCCTATTACCAGGAAACCGGCCGCGCCGGGCGCGATGGCGATCCCTCGGTGGCGGTGATGCTGTGGGGGGCGGAGGATTTCGTGCGCGCCCGCCAGCGCCTGTCCGAGGTCGATCCCGCGCGCCTGCCCAGCGAACGGGCGCGGCTCGATGCGTTGGCCGCCCTGGTGGAAACCGCCGGCTGCCGCCGCGCGGTCCTGCTGCGCCATTTCGGGGAAAGCCCGCCGCCGGCTTGCGGCAATTGCGACAATTGCCTCGAGCCGCCCGGGGTGACCGAAGCCACGGTGACCGCGCAGAAGCTGCTCTCGGCGGTTTACCGCACCGGGCAGAGCTTCGGCCTAGGCCATGTCGAGAAGGTGTTGACCGGCCTTGCCGATGAACGCGTGGTGGAGCGCGGGCATGACCGGCTTTCGGTGTTCGGAATCGTTTCCGCCGAGGAAGCGCAGTTGATCCGCCCGGTGGCCCGCGCGCTCCAGGCCCGGGGCGCGCTGCTGGCGACCGAGCATGGCGGCCTCAGGTTTGGCGCGGATGCCAAGGCGATCCTCAAGGGCGATATCGCCATCAGCGTGGTCGTGCCGCCCAGGAAGGAACGCAGCCGGCGCCAGCGCGGCGGGAGCGGGGGTGGGGGCGGCGCGCCCAATCCGGTGGGCGATCCGCTGTTCGAAGCCTTGCGCGCCCTGCGCCGCGAACTGGCGCAGGAGGCCGGGGTGCCGCCCTACGTGGTGTTCCACGATTCGGTCCTGCGCGAAATGGCCTCCAGCCGCCCCGCCAGCACCGCCCAGCTATCGGAGTTGAGCGGGGTCGGCACGCGCAAGCTGGAGGCCTATGGCGACGCCTTCCTCGCGGTCATCCGCCAGCATTGAGTGGCGCGTTAGCTTGCCGGAAAGGACGGGGGTGATATCCTCCCGCCCGCAGTGATTGCGCGAAAGGCAGCGGCGATGAACGAAGCACACCCGGCCATGACCAGCAGCCGCGAGCGCGCCGCATGGTCGACCAGCGGCTACCTGATGCTGGTGGTGTTCCTGGCGCTGGCCTTCCTGCTGGTGGTGCGGATCGGCACCTTCAACGGCGAGAGCGGCCAGGTGGGCAGCTTCGTGGGCGGGGTGTTCCTGCTGCCGCTGGCGCTGATCGTGATCGCCAAGGGCTTCTACATGATCCAGCCCAACCAGGCCGCCGCGATCACCCTGTTCGGCTCCTACCGGGGAACGGATCGCAACCACGGGCTGCGCTGGGTCTGGCCGTGGATGGGCAAGACCCGCATTTCGGTGCGCGCCAACAACGTGGTTTCGGAAAAGCTCAAGGTGAACGACCTGCGCGGCAATCCGATCGAGATCGCCACCACCGTGGTCTGGCGCGTGGCCGATACGGCCCAGGCGCTGTTCGACGTGGACGACTACAAGGCTTTCGTTTTCGTCCAGATCGAATCCGCCGTCCGTTCGATCGGCTCGCGCTATCCCTATGACGATATCGAGCACATGGAAGTGACCCTGCGCGGCAGCCACGACCAGGTGAACGCGGAACTGCGCGACGAGCTCAACAGCCGCCTCCAGACCGCCGGGATTACCGTGGATTCCTGCGGGCTGACCCACCTTGCCTATGCCCCCGAGATCGCCGGCGCCATGCTGCGCCGCCAGCAGGCGGAAGCCGTGATCGCCGCCCGGCGCAAGCTGGTGGAAGGCGCGGTCTCCATGGTGGAGATGGCGCTGACCCAGCTTTCGGAAAAGAACGTGGTCCACCTCGACGATGATCGCCGCGCGGCGATGGTGGCCAACCTGATGGTCGTCCTGTGCGGCGAGCGCGATACCCAGCCGGTGGTCAATACCGGGATGGCCTCTTAACGCCTGCCGCCGCACCGCCCCGCGATGGGACAGCGCCGTTGGCGCACTCCCGCAGGCTGCGCGAATCGCGCTAGGCTGCGCCCATGACCATGCGCTTCACCCTCACCACTGCGATTGCCGCGGCTCTCGCCCTCCTTGCCGCCGCACCCTCGCTGGCCCAGCAGGAGGCGGCCTACACCGTGGTCGAAACCGGCCAGCGCTTTGCCCGCCTGCAGGATGCGGTGAACGCCATCGGCGATGGCCTGGGCACGATCCGGATCGCCCCCGGCGACCATGCCGATTGCGCGGTGCAGGAGCGCGGCGACGTGGCCTATGTTGCCGCCACGCCCGGCGCGGCGGTGCTGGCCGGGGTCGCCTGCGAGGGCAAGGCGGCGCTGGTCCTGCGCGGGCGTTCGGCCCGGGTGGAGGGCATGATCTTCGCCGGCATCCGGGTGAGCGACTACAACGGCGCAGGCATCCGCATCGAGCGCGGCAACCTGGCTGTGAGCCAGGCCTGGTTCCGCGACAGCCAGCAGGGCATCCTTTCCGCCGGCGATCCGGCCGGCACGATCACGGTCGACAAGAGCACCTTCACCCGCCTTGGCACCTGCGCGGGCGGCGGCGGCTGCGCCCATTCGATCTACGTGGGCGACTATGGCGCATTGTCCGTCACCCGCAGCCGGTTCGAGGCCGGGCGCGGCGGCCATTACCTGAAGGCCCGCGCCGCGCGGGTGACCATTGCCGACAATTCCTTCGACGATGCCGCCGGCAAGGGCACCAATTACATGATCGACCTGCCCAACGGCGCGACCGGGCAGATCAGCGGCAACTGGCTGGTCCAGGGCCGCGACAAGGAAAACCATTCCGCCTTCATCGCGATTGCCGCCGAAGGGCGGGGCAATTCGTCGGCGGGCCTCGCCATCAGCGGCAATGTTGCCCGGCTGGCGCCGGACGTGCCCTGGCGCAGCGTGTTCGTCGCCGACTGGTCGGGCGATCCGCTGGCGATCGGCGCGAACCAGCTGGGCGAAGGGCTGGTGAAGTTCGAGCGGCGGTGAGATTTGCCTTTGCGGCCATGAGTTCCTAGATCCCGGGGCATCATGCTGCTGACCCTTCCCCGCCTTCTGCTCGCGCGCCTCATCGGCGCCGCGCTGCTGCTGGCGGTGGCGCTGCAGGCCGGGATGCCCTTCGCCGCGCCGCTCCAGCGCACCCACGGATCGGCCTTCAGCGCCACCACCCACGAAGTGGCGCTTGCCAGCCAGCGCCGGGGCGAAGTGGTCCGGCTCGCAATCGCGCCCGAGCCGCGCCTGCCCGCGCTGGTGCCGGCCGCGCCGCTGGTTGCCGCGCTGGCGGCCTTGCCCGCCCCGCGCCCCCGCTCCACCGGCCCGCCCGCCCGCGAGGACATCGCCCGGCGCCCCAGCCCGCGAGCCCCGCCCACCGCCTGAACGGACCCTTTCCGGCCACCATCCGGCCAATCCCGTTCAGGAGTTACCATCATGTCCGAATCCAGCCCCGTCCGCGCCGTCCGGCGCGGCGAAATCGAAGCCATGCTCGCCCGCTATCCGCACCTTGCGCCCGAGGCCATCGCCGAACTGACCGACTGGTTCACCAGCGAGGCCAGCGCGCTCGACGTGGGCCTCATCGCCAGCAACGAGGCGATCGCGGCGCCTTACCGGGCGTTCCGCGCGGCGCACGTCGATCCGCTCAGGGGCCGCGACTGGCTGCGCGGCCTCGGCTTTGCCGCGATCATCGTGGTGATCGGCGCCGCGCTGTTCTGGCGGGCGTTCTGACGACAGGCCCGGCCGCTCCCAGGGGCGGCCGGGCTGGCTAGCTAGTCCAGCAGGTGCCCGGTCCGGTCGCGCTTGGTGGCGAGGTAGCGTTCGTTGTGGGGGTTGGCGGGGAGCTGGTGCTGGACCCGCTCGGCCACCTCCACCCCGCAGGCGGCGAGCGCCTGAACCTTGGCCGGGTTGTTGGTCATCAGCCGGATCGCCGGTACGCCGAGCAGCGCCAGCATCCGCGCCGCCACGGGAAAATCGCGCGCCTCGGTGGGCAGGCCGAGGCGGTTGTTGGCCTCCACCGTATCGAAGCCCATGTCCTGCAGGCGATAGGCGCGCAGCTTGTTGACGAGGCCGATCCCCCGGCCTTCCTGCCGCAGATACAAAAGCACCCCCCAGCCGCCGGCCCGCGCCTCGGCCGCCATGGCTTCGAGCGCGGCGTGAAGCTGCGGGCCGCAATCGCACTTGAGACTGCCCAGGATATCGCCAGTCAGGCATTCGGAATGGAGCCGGACCAGCGGCGCGCGGTCGCCGTTCTGCTCACCGATCACCAGGGCGACGTGTTCGCGCAGGTCGTCCGCCGCGCGGAAGGCGACGATCTCGGCCGCCTCGCAGGCCGCGACCGGCAGGTGCGCGCGGCTGGCGATCACCAGGTGTGCCGGATCCTTCCAGGCGGCAAGATCGGCCGAAGTCACCGCCTGCGCTTCGCCGGCCGGTTCGGGCGATACCAGGAAGGCCGGGAGGATGCCGGCCAGCCGCGCCAGTTCCATGGCGGTGCGGGCGGCTTCGCCGTGGTCGATATGTTCGGCCCGGAACGGCCCCTTGAAGGGGAAGCGCAGATCGAGCGCCGGATCGGCAAGCGCGCGGGCGTGAACCAGATCGAAGGGTTGTGCGCCGCGGATCTGCACCGGCGCCTCGGGCACGGCGGCCTCGCGCTGGTTGGCGAGCTTGAGGGTGACCGCGCGGGCGGCGGAAATCAGCATGGTCGGCGCGGTCACCGCCGGGCCGAACCCGGTTTCCGCCGGGAGCAGCGGCAACACCCCGTCGACCACGACCGGCCAGCCATGGCGCAGCGCATCGAGTGCGAGCGCGAGCCGGCGGGTTCCACTGGTCGTGCCGGGTGGGGTCACAGGGCGAATTCCGTGATCAGCGGCACGTGATCGGAAGGCTGCTCCCACCGCCGGGTTTCTTCCACGAAGCGGTGAGCAGTGGATTGCGCCGCAAGCTCGGGCGAGGCCCACATATGATCGAGCCGCCGCCCGCGATCCTTTTCCTGCCAGTAGGTGCGATAGGACCACCAGGTCCAGTTGCGCTGCGGCGCGGGGATATGCTTGCGGCCCAGATCCACCCAGCCATGGGCATCGGCGAAGCGCTGGAGCGTGGCCACTTCCAGCGGGGTGTGGCTGACCACCTTGAGCAAGGCCTTGTGGTCATAGACGTCGCATTCCAGCGGGGCGATGTTGAAATCGCCGACGATCAGCGTGGGGCGATCGATCCTGTCCGCCCAGCGGGTCATCCGTTCGAGGAAATCGAGCTTCTGGCCGAACTTGGGGTTCACCGCGCGATCGGGAATGTCACCGCCGGCCGGGATATAGACGTTCTCGAGGATCAACCCCTGCCCGGCCCCCAGCAGCTCCACGCCGACATGGCGGGCCTCGCCATTGTCCTGCCAATCGTGCCGGGACACCTCGCGCAAGGGGATCCGGCTGACCGTGGCGACGCCGTGATAGCCCTTCTGCCCATGCACCGCGCGGTGGGTGTAGCCGGCGGCCTCGAACACATCGTGGGGAAACAGGTGCTCGGCGCACTTGATCTCCTGCAGGCACAGGACATCGGGCGCTTCCTGCTCGAGAAACCGCACGACCGCATCGGCGCGCAGGCGGACGGAATTGATGTTCCAGGTGGCAATGGAGACCATGGGCAGGCTTTAGGGACGGCGCGCCGGTTTTGCCAGTGGCATCGGGGACTGCTCCCCCGGCAGGGATATGGCCCAGGAACAGGAAAACCCTCGTGCCGGGGGCAGTGGCACGAGGGTTCCTTTTGCGTTCGTCACGCTTTGACAAGGAAGCGATCCAGAGGTTCGGGCAACAGGGGGGAAACCCGCCTCACACCGCCTTGTCGAGAACCCTTATAGCGATCCCGCATTGCTCCCAAGTGAACGAAAATCGCAGGATTGTAGTCGTTTGTCGCGCGTGGGGGGCAGGGCCGCGACCAGCCGACGATTGTCAGCGACGACCCGTTTGCCGGGGATCGACATACCGGAACTGGCTGTCGGGAAGATCGGCGCCATAGCGCTGCCCGGACAGGCGGATGGTTGTGCGCCGGTTCTGCGAATCAAGCGCAACCCAGCTCACCAGTTCCAGCCCGCCGGGCGCGGCGGCCTTGCGCGCGAAGATCAGGGTGATCACGCCATATTCCGGGTGCCTGGAATCGCGCACCTCGATCGAGACGATCGCGGGATCGAGCGAGGGCTGGAGCGTGCCGAAGCGCTTCACGTCGCGGTTGGGATCGAGCAGCGCGCCCAGCGGCGAATTGCCGATCGGCCAGCGCTGGACCTGGCGCACCTCGTAATCGACCATGGTCAGCGCCTTGCCGTCGCCCACGATCAGCAGGGGCACGCCGGGCTGGTACTGGAAGCGGATCCGCCCCGGGCGCTTGATGGTGAGCTTGCCCGAAACGCGCTGGCCGTTGCGGTCGGTCTGCTGGAAATCGGCCTGCATGGTGGTGATGGCGCGCAGGGCGCCCACCGCGCGGTCAAGGTCGCCCACGGCCTGCGGGGCGGCCTGGGCGGCGGCCGGAGCAGCTGGCAGGGCCGCAAGCGGCACGAAAAGCGCCGCGGAAACCGCGGCGCCCAGCGATCTGCGGAAATGTCCGATCAAGGTGCTCATGCCTCGCTTGTGAGAGAGAAGCATTGAACTGCCCATGAACCCGCCCGGCTTCACGAAACCGGGCCGCGGATCACTTGATCTTGGCTTCCTTGAATTCGACGTGCTTGCGAACGACCGGATCGTACTTCTTGAAGACGAACTTCTCGGTCGAATTGCGCGGGTTCTTCTTGGTGACGTAGAAGAAGCCGGTGTCGGCGGTGGAGACCAGCCGGATCTTGACGGTTGCGGGCTTCGCCATGGCGACGCTTTCCTGAATTACGAGTGATCAAAACGGATCAGGCGGCGCACGAGATCGGCACCGCCCGGCAAGGTTGCGGCCTTTGGTGGGGAATCACCCCAAAGTCAAGGTGAGAGAGTCGGTCCGGGCTGCGGAAAATGGCCTGGCGGGCGTTCCCCGGCGGCACCGGGCGCCCCTGCGGGTGGCGCTGCGCCTAGCCTTCATAGTCCTTGATCGGCTTGAGCAGGCGGTAGCGCTCCTTGTGCGGCTTGCCCTTGAGCGGCTTCAAATCGACCGATTCGGGCGGCACGTCGCAATCTGGCAGGCGATCGAGCAGGTCGCGGATGACGGTCAGCCGCCCGCGCTTCTGGTCGTTGAAATCGACGATGGTCCAGGGCGCGTGGGCGGTGTGGGTGGCGGCCAAC
Source organism: Novosphingobium bradum (assembly GCF_042646485.1). NCBI lineage: Bacteria > Pseudomonadati > Pseudomonadota > Alphaproteobacteria > Sphingomonadales > Sphingomonadaceae > Novosphingobium > Novosphingobium bradum. The sequence goes on from NZ_JBHRTQ010000002.1 coordinate 209,753, forward strand.
ATGGCCTCGCGCGCCTTGGTATAGGCCTCGTATTTTTCGCGCGCGGCCAGATCGACCGGCGAGAGCTTCCAGCGCTTGAGCGGATCGTCGCGGCGTTCGGCGAAGCGTTCCTCCTGCTCGTCCTGATCGCAGGCCAGCCAGTATTTGAACAGCGCGATGCCATCGTCGACCAGCAGGCGTTCGAACTCGGGCGCCTGGCGCAGGAAGCGGTCCACCTCCTCCTCGGCGGCGAAGCCCATGACCTGCTCGACCCCGGCGCGGTTGTACCAGGAGCGATCGAACAGCACGATCTCGCCGGCGCTGGGCAGGTGCGCGGCATAGCGCTGGAAATACCATTGCCCGGCTTCCTGGGCCGTGGGCCTGGCCAGGGCCACCACCCGGCACTGGCGCGGGTTCAGCCGTTCGGCGATGGCGTGGATCGCGCCGCCCTTGCCGGCCGCATCGCGCCCCTCGAACAGCACCAGGATGCGGGCGCCGGTGTGCTCGGCCCAGCGGGCGGCGACTTCCAGTTCCTGCTGGAGCGGCTTGAGGAGATCGGCATATTCGCGGCGCTTGAGCTTGGACATGGGCTGGTCCTCCGGCAAGCGCACCATGCGCGCTTGCCGGCGCGAATGCAAAAGGGGGCGGCAGCGCACGCTGCCGCCCCCTGATTGCCCCGCCTCGTGCCGCCGTCAGGCCATCGCCTTGGCGGGCCGTCGTCGAGCCGATTACCGGACCGAGCCCCGACGGAACAGGTTGACGATCGCCAGGAGCACCACGGCGCCGATGAACGAGACCAGCAAGGCGCTGGCGCTGAAATCACCGGACATGATGTTGCCGCCGCCCACCAGCGGATTGAGGATGAAGCCGGCGAGCAAGGCGCCCACGATGCCGACCACCACGTTGAGGAAGACGCCCTGGCTGGCGTCGGTACGCATCACGATGCTGGCAAGCCAGCCGAGGATGCCACCCACGATGATGAGAATGATCAGTCCCATGACGGTTTGATCCTTGTGCTGTTGACTGCTGTCTGCACAGGAAAATCGCCGCGAGGCGCAAGGTTCCCGAACAGTCGCTGCACGGAACAGCCCGCCGGCCTGTCCTTCGCCGGTGCCGCAAGCCCCTGACGGATGTCGGGGGCGCACCCAGACAAGGACTCACCGCGCCAGCAGGATCGCCCCGGCCACGGCCCCGGCCACGATGCGATACCACGCGAACGGTGCGAAGCCGGCGCGGCTGACATAGGCGACGAAGCCCTTGATCACGCCCAGCGCGACCACGAACGACACCACGAAGCCGATGCCGATCTCGCTCCAGCCGACCGGGCCGAGGCCATGCATCAGCGCCTCGCGGTTGTCGTGCAGTTCCAGCACGGTCGCCCCCAGCATGGTCGGCACCGCCAGGAAAAAGCTGAATTCGGCCGCCGTGCGCCGCTCGATCCCCATGGCGAGCGCGCCCATGATCGTCGCGCCCGAACGGCTGACGCCCGGGATCATCGCCACGCACTGGAACAGGCCCACGCCCAGCGCCTGGCCGGTGCGAAGCTGGCCGATGCCGGAATAGGGGCCGGGCTTCGCGGTGCGCTCGATCGCCAGGATCGCGAAACCGCCCGCGATCAGCGCGGCGCAGACCACCAGCGGGCTGCCAAGCAGGATGTCGATGTATTTCTTGGCCGCCAGCCCGATCACCACCGAGGGCAGGAAGGCCACCAGCACGTTCCGCAGGAAGGCGAGGCTGAGCCTTTCCAGCCGCAGCAGCCCCAGGCCCACGGCCCAGAAGGTGCGCCAGTACTGGACCACGACCGCCAGGATCGCGCCGAGCTGGATCACCACGTTGAACACCTTCCAGGTATCGGCCCTGAAGCCGAACAGCTCGGTGGCGAGGATCAGGTGGCCGGTGGAGGAGACCGGCAGGAATTCGGTCAGGCCCTCGACGATGCCGAGCAGGATGGCGGTGATGGTCAGCGTCATGGGTGCCGGTCATGCCGGGGCGGGGCGCCAAGCGCAAGCGGGCGGGCGGTTCATTACCGCAATGTCATGCGGGGCAGCCGGCGCGGCGGCGCGCCCCGCGCCGGCAATCGCTTCCTCAACAATTCAACCGTTTGCGCCGGGAAAAGTGCAAATATTCCTTTACCTTCGTTATATTAGGCGCAGCGCATGATGGGAGAGGCCAAGCGGGATCCACGCCGCACGACATTGCTGAAAGCCCAGGTCCGCGGCGAACATGGCTGGTCGGAGGCGCTGGTCTGCAACCTCTCGGCCCATGGCCTGATGCTGCGCGGGGTGGACCTGCCCCGGCGCGGCAGCTTCATCGAGATCAGCTGCGACAAGACTCGCGCGGTCGGCCAGGTCCGCTGGTCGATCGGCAGCCGCTGCGGGGTGCGTACCCGCGAGGCGATCGACCCGGCTGCCTGGCTCGGTCATCACGGCGAAGACCGGGCCGGCTGCGGCGGCGCCCCGCCCCCGGTCGTCCTGCGCCCGACGCCGCAGGATAGCGCCGCCATGGCCGCGCGCGGCGCCCTGTTCGCCCGGCTGGCCAACCTTCTGGTAACAGCCACGCTGCTGGCGGCCGCGGCCTGGCTGGCGGTCGATGCGGTCACCGGCCTGCTCGGCACGCCGCTGCACCGCATCGGCACGCAACTGGCGCCGGTCAGCGCGCCGCGCTGAGGCTCATTCCCGCGAGCCTCATTCCCGCGAGCCTCATTCCCGCGAGCCTCATTCCCACTCGATCGTGCCGGGCGGCTTGCTGGTATAGTCGTAGACCACCCGGTTGATGCCCTTGACCTCGTTGATGATCCGGGTAGCGACCCGGCTGAGGAAGCTGGCGTCGAAGGGGTAGATGTCCGCGGTCATCCCGTCGGTGCTGGTAACGGCGCGCAGGGCGCAGACGTTGTCGTAGGTGCGCCCGTCGCCCATCACGCCCACGGTGCGGACGGGGAGAAGCACGGCGAAGGCCTGCCAGATCGCATCGTAGAGGCCGGCATTGCGGATTTCCTCGAGATAGATCTGGTCGGCCTTGCGAAGGACATCGCAGCGTTCGCGGGTTACTTCGCCGGGGATGCGGATCGCCAGGCCCGGCCCGGGGAACGGGTGGCGGCCGACGAAGATCTCCGGCAGGCCCAGTTCGCGGCCAAGCTCGCGCACCTCGTCCTTGAACAGTTCGCGCAAGGGCTCGACGAGCTTCATGTTCATCCGCTCGGGCAGGCCGCCGACATTGTGGTGGCTCTTGATCGTCACCGAGGGGCCGCCGGTGAAGCTCACGCTCTCGATCACGTCGGGGTAGAGCGTGCCCTGGGCGAGGAACTGGGCGCCGCCGATGCCGCGCGCCTCTTCCTCGAACACGTCGATGAAGGTCTTGCCGATGAACTTGCGCTTGGCCTCGGGATCGGTGACCCCGGCCAGGCCGCCGAGGAACAGCGAGGACACGTCCTTGTGGATCAGCGAGATGTTGTAATGGTTGCGAAACAGGCCGACCACCTGCTCGGCCTCGCCCAGCCGCATCAGGCCGTGATCGACGAAGACGCAGGTCAGCTGGTCGCCGATCGCCTCGTGGATCAGCACCGCGGCCACGGCCGAATCGACCCCGCCCGACAGTCCGCAGATCACCTTGCCATCGCCCACCTGTTCGCGGATCTCGGCGATCTTGGTCTTGCGGAACTCGGCCATGGTCCAGTCGCCGGCGAGGCCGCAGACGTGGCGCACGAAGTTCTTGAGCAGCTTGCCGCCATCCGGGGTGTGGACCACCTCGGGGTGGAACTGCATGGCATAGATGCGCTTCTCGTCGTTCGCGATCACCGCGAAGGGCGCGCCGGGGCTGGAGGCGACCGCGCGGAAGCCCGGGGCCAGGCGGGTCACCTTGTCGCCGTGGCTCATCCACACCTGGTGATTCTCGCCCTCGGCCCACAGGCCGTCGAACAGCACACAGCGATCCTCGATGGCGATGAAGGCGCGGCCGAACTCGCCCGCGTCGCCCAGCAGGACCTCGCCGCCCAGCTGCTGCATCAGCGCCTGCTGGCCATAGCAGATGCCCAGAATCGGCAGCCCGCTATCGAGGATTTCGTAGGGAATGCGCGGCCCGTTCTCATCGAGCACCGAGGCCGGGCCGCCGGACAGGATGATCCCCCTGGGCTTCATCCGGGCAAAGGCGGCGGCGGCGCTGCCGAAGGGCGCGATTTCGGAATAGACGCCGGCTTCGCGCACGCGGCGGGCGATGAGCTGGGTCACCTGGCTGCCGAAATCGACGATCAGGATCGAGTCTGAAGGCTGGATGGTCATGGCCGGCGGATAAGAGCCAAGGCGCGGCCTGTCCAGCATGGGCGCTTTCGCCATCCCCGACGCGCGCGTGCAAGGGCCGGGCGCAGGCACCCGCGAGGCATAAGTTGCACGAAACGCAATCGTGGTCCGCTTTTTCGCATTTGCGGAATATAGGTAGTATGCTTAGTTGCAACTGCGAATACGCGAACAGGCGTATTGATGTCCGCCGGCCGATCGGCGACAAAAAAGGAGCAAGTATCATGAGCACTTTCACCAAGATCGTGCTGCCGGCCCTCATCGCCGCTGGCACCAGCGGGCTGATGTTCACCGCCGCGCTGATCTGACCCACGCTTCCCGCGGAAGCCTGAACGGCCGCCCTGCCCGGGGCGGCCGTTTGCATTTGCACCGCCGCGCCGCGATCGCGCGCGCGATTTCGGCCCCAATTATGACATTGCGATTCGCCCCGTGCTGCGGCACCTGCCCGGCAGGGGGGCTTGCCTGCGATGACTACTGCCGTTTCCACCACCCGCATCCTTGCCGCCGAGGCGCTCGGCACGGCGCTGCTGCTGGCGATCGTCGTTGGCTCGGGGATCATGGGATCGCGCCTTGCCGGCGGCAATGATGCCGTGGCGCTGCTGGGCAACACCCTGTCCACCGGCGCGGGGCTGGTGGTCCTGATCCACGTGTTCGGGCCGCTGTCGGGCGCGCATTTCAACCCGGTGGTCACCCTTGCCGCGCTGTTCGCCCGCCAGCGCAGGCCCGGCCTTGCCGCCGCGATGATGGCCGCGCAGTTCGCCGGGGCCGTGCTGGGGGTCTACGCGGCGCACCTGATGTTCGGCGAACCGGTGCTCCAGGTTTCCACCAAGCTGCGCGGCGGCGGGGCGCAGGTCTTCGCCGAGGCGGTTGCCACCTTTGGCCTGATCGGCACGATCCTGGGAACCCAGCGCGCCCGCCCGGATTTCACGCCCGTGGCCGTGGGCCTCTACATCACCAGCGCCTACTGGTTCACCGCCAGCACCTCTTTTGCCAATCCCGCCGTGACCCTGGCCCGCAGCCTGTCGGACACCTTCGCCGGGATCGCCCCGGCCTCGGTTCCCGGCTTCCTTGCCGGCCAGATCGCCGGCGCCGTGGTCGGTGTGGTGGTGTTCGAATGGCTGCTGGCCCGCCCCGGCCAGGACCTCCCGCTCGACGAATTTCGAGGAACCGACCAATGACCGACTTTCCGATCACCATCTACCACAACCCCAAGTGCGGCACCTCGCGCAACACCGTCGCCATGGTCGAGGCCGCCGGCTACGCGCCCACGGTCGTCGAATACCTCAAGGCGGGGTGGACCGCCGGCCAGCTTGAAGGCATCGTGGAGGCCAGCGGCGGCACGGCGCAGGATCTGCTGCGGGTGAAGGGCACGCCAGCCGAGGAACTGGGCCTCACCCAGCCCGGCAAGAGCGATGCCGAAGTGATCGCGGCGATGGTCGCCGATCCGATCCTGGTGAACCGCCCGATCGTGGTCACCCCCAGGGGCACGAAACTGTGCCGCCCGTCCGAACTGGTGCTGGACCTGCTCGACAGGAAGCCCGAAAGCTTCACCAAGGAAGATGGGGAAGTGGTGAAGATCTAGGGTCCGGACTCAATTGGCCCACCAGATGATGGCGGCGACGATGAG
>NZ_JBHRTQ010000003.1:0-26723 GCF_042646485.1 Novosphingobium bradum
TCCTATCCGCTGTCCTCATCGTCGCCGCCATCATCTGGTGGGCCAATTGAGTCCGGACCCTAGACTGACCGGCGGCTGACCGGCGGCTAACCGGCGGCTAACCGGCGGATGTCAGGCCACCGCGCCGGCGCCGCGATCGGCTCAGGCCTCGGCCAGGGCCGGAGCGGCGCCGACCGCCGGGGCTGCGCCGGAGCCGCGCGCGGTTTCGACTGCGGCGAGGAACTGGTCGGTCGCCGCTTCCCAGGTGAAGCGCCGGGCGAAGACCGCAGCGGCCTTGCGGTCGACGCGCAGCGCCCGGCCGATGGCGATCTCCAGATCATGATGCAGGCAGCCAACCCGCGCGGGAAAATCGTTGTCCGAGCCGCGCCCTTCCGGGCCGAGTACGTCGAGCGGTCCGGTCACCGGCAGGGCAGCCACCGGCACGCCGCAGGCCAGCGCCTCGATCATCACCAGGCCGAAGGTGTCGGTCAGGCTGGGAAAGACGAAGCAATCGGCCGCGCGATAGGCACTGGCCAGCGCCTCGCCATCGAGCGGGCCAAGGAACACCACGTCGCGGTGGCGCGCTTCCAGCCGCGCCCGGTCCGGGCCGTCGCCCACCACCACCTTGGTGCCGGGTACGTTGAGCGAGAGGAAGGCCTCGAGATTCTTCTCCGGCGCCACCCGGCCGACGTTGAGCAGGATCGGGCGCGGCAAGTTCGCCAGGGCCGGATGACCTTCGCCATCGGGCCGGAACTGCCAGTGATCGATGCCCCGCGTCCAGCGCCGGGTCTGACCGATGCCGCGCCCGGCCAGCTCCTGCTCAAGGCTGGCGGTGGCCACCAGCACCGCCTGGCTGCGGCGATGGAAGTGGCGCATCAGCGGCCAGAACCGTTCCGCCGAAAGCCCGGTGCGGACCGCCGCATAGTCGGGAAAGCGGGTGTGGAAGGCCGTGGTGAACGGCACCCTGTGCGCCAGGCACCAACCGCGCGCGCTCCACCCGATCGGGCCTTCGGTGGGGATGTGGACGATATCGGGCGCAAAGGCATGGAGCAGCTTGCGCGCCTGGAAGCGGGGGGCGATCGCCACCTCGATCGCGGCATAGCCGGGCAGCGGCAGGGTGCGGAAGCGCCCCGGGGTGATCAGCTCCACCTCGTGGCCGCGCCGGTCAAGTTCGGCCACCGTGGCCGCCAGCGTGCGGACCACGCCGTTGACCTGCGGAAACCAGGCATCGGTGGCAATGGCGATCTTCATCGGGCAATCCTTCACAAGGCCAGTTCCGCCGGTTCGGGCGCGGGCGCGCTGGCCGGCTGGCGCCCGGCCTGTTCTCGCCCGGCCTGTTCGCGCGACCAGTCGACGATCGCCATCGCGCCGGCGTGGTCCTCGACCAGGGCGGTGCAGCTTTCCACCCAGTCGCCGTCGTTGAAGTAGGTAATCTCGCCGATCGTGCGGATCTCGGCGCAGTGGATGTGGCCGCAGACGATGCCATCGAAGCCGCGGGTCTGGGCCTCGTGGGCCAGCGCATCCTCGAAGTTGCAGACGAACTGGACCGCGTTCTTGACCCGCCGCTTGAGGTAGGCCGAAAGCGACCAGTAGGGCAGGCCCAGCCGCTTGCGGGCCGCGTTGACCAGGATATTGGCGCGCAGCAGCAGGGTATAGGCCTGGTCGCCCAGAAAGGCGAGCCAGCGGGCATAGAGCACCACGCCATCGAACCTGTCGCCATGGGTGACGAGCAGGCGGCGCCCATCGGCGGTGAGGTGAACAGCCTCGGTCGCCAGTTCGACCCCGCCGAAGCTGAAACCGGCATAGTCGCGCAGCGCCTCGTCGTGGTTGCCCACGATCAGCACCACGCGGGTGCCGTGGTGGGCGGCCTTGAGCACCCGGCGGACCACCTCGTTGTGGGCATCGGGCCAGAACCAGCCCTTGCGGAGCGACCAGCCGTCGATGATGTCGCCGACGAGATAGAGGTTCTCGGCCTCGAACGAGCGCAGGAAGTCCACCAGCATCGCGGCCTTGCAGCCACGGGTGCCAAGGTGGACGTCGGAAATCCACACCGAGCGGTAGCGCTTCTTGGGGCGAAAGCCCTTGGGATCGGGCAGATGGAGCCAGTCGGGCACCTGGCCGCGCGGGCTGGTCGTAACGGGCGCGGGAATGGCGGGGGTGGCGCTGGTGGGGTCGGCAGGGGACATTTCGGTCAGCATCGGCTCGCGCTCCGGCGTTTCGATCTCGACCCCCGTCCTTCACCCGCGAGGTTGCATGGTGGTGACGGCTTGAAGTCAGAACGATGACAGAGGCGCGCGCAGGAACGCACCCAGCCATCGGGCGCGGCTCAGCGGGGCCGTTCGACGCCGTCGACCCACAGGGCGGTTGCCGTGGTCCGCAGGTTGGTGCCGCCGCCGGGTGCATCGACCATGACCGTGCGCTCGCCGCGCCGCGCGGGCGCGCCGGCAGGGGCATGGCCAGGCCGCGCCGCTTCCGGTCCTTGGACGCTGGCGCCCCGGGCATCGACCAGAACCGCGGCCAGAGCCGGGGCAGCAAGGCCCGGCGCGAGGCCTGATGCCAGAACGGATGCCACAACGGCGCCAATCACCGGCAGGATGGAGCGAATGGCCTGGCGATGCGTCATGATGGCGGGTTTCCCGAGCGGTGGGCGCAGCCGCCCGGCGGGCGACATCCTCGCCTCGCCGCGCCCGACTGCACTCCCGCGATAGGCCCGCAAGATGACGGTTTCACGTCGCCTTCATGACATAGCGGTGTCAGAAATCCGACACCGGCCGGTCAGCGATCAGTCAAGGTGGGCCGAGGCCAGCAGGGCCAGCCATTGGCGGCGGGCGCCTTCGTCGAGTTCGCCCTTCACCAGCACCGCGAGCTGGAACCACGAGCGCTTGCCGGCGACCAGCCGGTACAACCCGAGGCTGGCGCGTTCAGCCGGGCAATCGGGCGAGCGGCGCTCGAAAGTCACCGACCGGTCATCCTCGGCGATGATCGTGAACGTCGCGGGGCAGCGGGCGCGGGCCTGGTCCTGGAGGATGGCCATCCACGCCCGCGCGCCGGCTACCTTGCGCGGCCGGGCGATCGAGACGATCTCGAGCGCCTCGCTCCAGTTGCGGGCCGACTGGCCCTTGACCGCGATCAGGTCAACCAGCCGCGCGGGATTGCTGGCATCGAAATCGACCATGTCCTTGTCGCCCGAATCGAGCACCCGTTCGAGCGGCGGGTATAGCCGGTGATCGAACTGCAAGCGTTCGGCGGCAACCGGAGTCCCGCAGACCAGCAGGGCAAGGGCGACAACATGACGCATCTTCATGCCGCCAGGATAGGCCGGGCGCGCCGCGGATTCACGCGGATTTATGTGACACCAATACGACAACCGCATGACACGAACCCGCGCCGCGAACGGCCGGTCGGAGAGCCGCTCAGGCCTCGACCAGCTCGCCCGCGCCGTCGGCCGCCAGCTCGGCATAGCGTTCGGCCTCGGCGGCGATCAGCAGCCGGGCGAGGAACCAGTAGGCCTCGCCCCAGGCGGCAAGCACCGCGTCGCTGGCCACCTCGGCGCCCAGCACGTCGCGGATCGCCGGGAGCAGCGCCTCGGCCACGTGGGGATAGTGCTCGGCCTTCACCCCGGTCTCGACATGGCGCGCCACCATCCGGCCGACCGCCGGGCCAAGGTTCTCCAGGCGGTCGATGTTCTGGGCATAGCCCAGGATCGCGGCGGCCAGGCGGCGCGGCTGCTCGCCGCTGTCCTGCGCGGCCTGGTCGAACAGGGCGCGGATCGCCGGATCGCGGAACAGGCGCTCGTACATCCGGGTGGTGATGGCCACCCCGTGCTGCTGCAGGGCCGGACCGGTGGCCTTCACCACGGCGATTGTTTCGGGAGAAAGAGAGGGGGCCATCGGTTCGCTCCATAAGATGCAGGAGCGCTGCATCTATACGGAACGAACAAACATTCAATTGAAATTCATCTTAATGCACTTGCGTTTCGCTCAACCCGCCAGAGCCGCGAACCGCCGCTCGGCTGCCCGCCAGTCCAGCGCGGCCATCACCGCATCGACATAGGCCGCCGCCCTGGCCCCATAGTCCAGCGCATAGGCGTGTTCGTACATATCGAGCACGAGCAGCGGCGTGGCCCCGGCCAGGGTCATGGTGTGATCGGCCGCCCAGGTGTTGACCAGCCGCCGGTCGCGCGGACTCCAGGCCAGGATCACCCAGCCCGAGCCGCCGCCCAGCGCCTTGCCCATGCCGGAAAACTCGGCCCGCCAGCGCGCCTCCGAACCGAACCCGTGGGCAATCGCGGCGGCCAGCGGCCCGGTCGGCCCGCCGGGCCGGCCGAACTGGGAGAAATAGATCTCGTGGAGCACCATCGAGTTCCAGGCCAGCAGCTCCTCGCGCTTGAGCCCGTTGATCCGGTAACCCGGTGCCGTCGCCGGATCGAGCGCGGCCAGCTCGCCTTCGATTCCGGCCAGCCGCTTGACCGCGCCGAGGTAATTGTTGTCGTGGTGACTGACCAACAGCCGTTCCGACAGCCCGGCAATGCCCGCCGGATCGAAGCCAAGCGGCACCGGCTGGGGGGCATAGGAGGGGGACGGCGATGGAGCCGAAGCGGCCACCGGCTGGGCGGCGGCACCCGGGGCGGCGAACAACGCCCCTGCCCCCAGCGCGGCCCCGGTAGCAATGAGTTCACGGCGATCAAGCGCGATCCTGGTCATGGTCTGGTGCTCCGTCATCCGCCCGGAACGAGACCATGACTCCGATCGCGCAGCCACACACTTGAATTATCGGTAATTATTGAAAGGGAACCATCCGCCGCGCGGGGCCGTTGCCCGGGAGAATGCCGCTCAATCCAAAGGCCCGGCCATGCTCCTGACCATCGCCCTCATCCTGTTCGTGCTGTGGCTGCTTGGCGTGGCCGTCTTGCACGTGACCGGCGCGGTCATCCATGTCCTGCTGGTGGTGGCGGTCTTCGTCGGCCTGGTCCAGCTTTTCCGCGGACGGGCTGTTTGAGCCGGTCACGCGGAGACGCAGTGGCGCAAGAGAAACGCAGGGAAGAACGGCCCGACCGGCGCAGCCGCCCATTCGGGATTTCGTCGATCTCACCCGCTCCGCTCAAGGCCAGCGCGGGCCTTCGCGCCTCCCCTTCTTCTTCCGCGTCTCTGCGTGAACCCGAAAAAGGGGCGAGCCCAAGCCCGCCCCCTCACGCTTACGCGGCCCGCCTGGTCCGCACCGCGGCTTCGCGGTTCAGTTCCTCGGCCAGCAGGAAGGCCAGTTCGAGCGACTGGGCGGCATTGAGCCGCGGATCGCAATGGGTGTGGTAGCGATCGGCCAGAGCCTCGTCGGTGATGGCGACGCCGCCGCCGATGCACTCGGTCACATCCTTGCCGGTCATCTCGATGTGGATGCCGCCGGCATGGGTACCCTCGGCCCGGTGAACGGCGAAGAAGCCGCGCACTTCGGCCAGGATCCGGTCGAACGGACGGGTCTTGTAGCCACTGTCCGACTTGATCACGTTGCCGTGCATCGGATCGCACGACCACACCACCGGATGGCCCTCGCGCGCCACGGCCCGGACCAGCGGGGCAAGGCCCGCCTCCACCTTGTCATGCCCGAAGCGGCTGATCAGGGTGATGCGGCCCGCCTCGCGCGCGGGGTTGAGCAGGTCGAGCGTGCGAAGCAGCACGTCCGGGGTCAGCGACGGCCCGCACTTCATCCCCAGCGGATTGCCGACCCCGCGCAGGAACTCGACATGGGCCGAGCCTTCGAAGCGGGTGCGATCACCAATCCACAGCATATGGGCCGAGCAATCATACCAGTCGCCGGTGAGCGAATCCTGCCGGGTCATCGCCTGCTCGTAGGGCAGCAGCAGCGCCTCATGGCTGGTGTAGAAGCTGGTGCCCTGGAGCTGCGGCACGCTGGAGGGATTGACCCCGCAGGCCTCCATGAAATCAAGCGCCTCGCCGATCCGGTCGGCCATTTCGCTGAACTTGTCGGCCCAGGGGCTGCGGCCCATGAAATCGAGCGTCCACTTGTGGACCTGGCGCAGGTTCGCATAGCCGCCGCTGGAGAAGGCGCGCAGCAGGTTGAGCGTCGCGGCCGACTGGCTGTAGGCCTTGAGCATCCGGTCGGGATCGGGAATGCGCTGCTCGGGCGTGAACTCGATGCCGTTGATGTTGTCACCCAGGTAGCTGGGCAGCTCCACCCCGTCGACCACCTCGACCGGCGAGGAGCGCGGCTTGGCGAACTGGCCGGCCATGCGGCCCACCTTCACCACCGGCTGCTTGGAGGCGAAGGTCAGCACCACGGCCATCTGCAACAGCACCCGGAAGGTGTCGCGGATGGTGTTGGGGTGGAACTCGGCGAAGCTTTCCGCGCAGTCCCCGCCCTGGAGCAGGAAACCCTTGCCGGCGGCCACTTCGGCAAGATCGGCCTTCAGCGCGCGGGCTTCCCCGGCGAAGACCAGCGGCGGAAAGTTGGAAAGGGTGCCCTCCACCTCGGCCAGCTTCGCCGCGTCGGGATAGACGGGGAGATGCTTTGCCTCGTGGGACTTCCAGCTTTCGGGATTCCAGTTCGTTGCCACTTGTCTTGCTCCTTGCGGGAGGGCGCCATACCGCGCCGGCCACGCCAATGCAAAAGCGGGATGTCCGGCCACGATGGCCGGCCCCGCATACACGAGAGGCCGGAAGGTTTCCCTCCCGGCCCCCGTATCGTTGTCGCTGGAAGGTGGCTTAGCCGCCGTGGACTTCCGCAACGTCGATCTTGAGACCCGGGCCCATCGACGAGGTCAGGCCGACCTTGCGAAGATACTTGCCCTTGGCGCCCGACGGCTTGGCCTTGACGATGGCATCGACGAAGGCATCAAAGTTGGCGCGCAGCGCCTCGCTGCCGAACGACAGCTTGCCGATCCCGCCATGGATGATGCCCGCCTTCTCGACGCGGAACTCGATCTGGCCGCCCTTGGCAGCCTTGACCGCTTCGGCGACGTTCGGGGTAACCGTGCCCAGCTTCGGGTTCGGCATCAGGCCCTTGGGACCCAGCACCTTGCCGAGGCGGCCGACGATGCCCATCATGTCGGGCGTGGCGATCACGCGGCCGTAGTCGAGGTTGCCGGCCTGCATATCTTCAAGCAGATCCTCGGCACCCACCTTGTCGGCGCCGGCAGCGAGAGCGGCCTCGGCCTTGTCACCGCGGGCGAAGACCGCAACCTTGACGTCCTTGCCCGTGCCCGACGGCAGGGTGACCATGCCGCGGACCATCTGGTCGGCGTGGCGCGGATCGACGCCGAGGTTCAGCGAGACTTCCAGCGTCTCGTCGAACTTGGCGGACTTGAGGTCCTTGAGCAGCGCGATGGCTTCATCGACGCCATAGAGCTTCTGGTTGTCGCCCAGCTTTTCGGCGAGGGACTTCTGCTTCTTGGTCAGCTTGGTCATCGGATCAGCCCTCCACAACCTGAAGGCCCATCGAACGGGCGGAGCCTTCGATGATCTTGGTGGCCTGTTCGATGTCGTTCGCGTTGAGGTCAGCCATCTTGGTCTGGGCGATCTCGGCAAGCTGCGAGCGCTTGATGGTTCCCGCGGAAACCTTGCCCGGCTCCTTCGAGCCCGACTTGAGGTTGGCGGCCTTCTTGATCAGGAACGAGGCTGGCGGGGTCTTGGTGATGAAGCTGAACGAACGGTCCGAATAGACGGTGATCACCGTCGGGATCGGCATACCCTTTTCCAGCTCCTGCGTGGCGGCGTTGAACGCCTTGCAGAATTCCATGATGTTGACGCCGCGCTGACCCAGCGCCGGGCCGATCGGCGGCGACGGGTTGGCGGCACCGGCTGCAACCTGCAGCTTGATGTAACCTTCGATCTTCTTGGCCACGATGGGCCTCCTTTCTTCCTGTTGCCCTGCACGCAAGGCTCAGAGTGAGCGGTCAAACGGCGCCCGAAGGCGTCTCCCGCGCGGAATCGACCCGTTCGTGGAACGGGCGAAGGCGCGCTATTAGGCGCTGTGTCCGCAAAAGGAAAGTCAGTTTCTCCCGGCTACCGCGAGGCGCGCGGACGAACCGGCGGCGCGGGCCGCCCAGGCCGCGCGGATCGCCCGGCGGGCCGGCCGCTCAAGCCATCGGCAGGACCAGTCCGACAGGACGAGAATCGCGGCGATCATCGCCAGCTCCGCCACGGCCAGCACCGGAGCCGACAGGCCGCCCGCGGCAAGATGGTCCCTGGCGCCGACGATCACCACCAGATTGAGCAGGTAGATCGCATAGGAACGGTCGCCCAGCCAGACCAGCGCCGACGAGCCCAGCCACCGCCAGCGCAGCGCGAGCAGCAGGGCGGCCGGCCAGGCAAGCAGGCCAAGTGGCAGGACCGGCATGACCCCGCCCACCGTCTGGAGGCCGAAGCCGGCCACCAGTGCCGCCAGCAGCAGTGCCGTGGGCAGCCGCGTGAGCCAGGCCCGGCCAAGCCACATGGCCTGGCCGACGAAGAACCCCATCAGCCCGCGCCGCATCATGTCGGCCACGGTCGGATCGCCGCTGGCCCCGTAGCGCGCCAGCAGCCCGGCGCCGAGCGCGGCGAACAGCGCGGTGGCCGGCACCATCACCCGCCGCCCGCCGCTCGCCGCGACAAGGAAGATCGCATAGCACACCGCCTCGACCGATAGCGACCAGGCGGCCCAGTCGTAGGTGGTCCCCGCAGAGGGATAGAAGGCCAGGAGCAAGGTCAGGTGGCCCACGAAGGCGGCAACCGTGTTGCCCGGATTGCCCGAATCGATCAGCGCGAAGGTGATCAGCGCGGCCAGATGCAGCGGATAGAGCCGGGCGATGCGGGCCACCACGAAATCGGCGCGCGCCCGACCGGAGGCCAGGGCCGGCGTCGCCAGGTAGACATGGGCAAAGACGAACCCGGAGAGGATGAAGAACAGGTCGACCAGGGTCCACCCGCGCACGGTGATCCAACGGGCCACCGCCCCCAGCGGCCCCGGTGCATAGGGCCAGGGCGCATAGTGGAGGAACACGTGATGCAGCGCGACCACCACGGCGGCAAGGCCGCGCAGGCCATCCAGCCTTGCCAGGCGCGCCGGATTGCCCCCCTCCGGTCCGCCGCTCGCCGGCCCGCCGCACTCCGGCGCGAGGCCGGGTCGGTCAGTCGTCCCGGCGGAAGACATGGGAATTTCGGAACAGCGCGTTGCCAGTGAGCTTGAGAATGGCCGTACGCAGCGCATTGTCGGCGCGCATGGCCAGGTCGCCAAGGCCGCGCGCGCGTTCAGGACGGAACGAGGTCGCGTGGATGGCCGTGACCAGTTCGGGCGGCAACAGATCATCAAGCACGAACGAGCGAACGCGGCGCGGCGCGGTCCACTGGCTGACCAGGTCTTCCCTGGCCTCGGCCAGGCGCGCCGCGATCAACCCGGCCAGGGTGGTGCGGCTCGCGGCCCATACGTTCGTGGCAGGCATGGCGGTTCTCCTCCCGCCAGAGCTAGCCGCGCATGGTTAACGGAGGGTAAAGCCCGCCGCCCCTTACTTGACCAGTTCGACTTCCTCGAAGCCCAGTTCCACCGGGGTGGCGCGGCCGAAGATCGAGACCGAGACCTTGACCCGGTGCTTGTCGAAATCGAGCTCTTCCACCGTGCCGTTGAAGCTGGCGAACGGCCCGGCGTTGACCTTGACCGAATCGCCGATCTCGTAATCGACCGAAACCTCGCGGCGCGGCTCGGCGGCGGCCTGGTCGCGCGCGCCGAAGTAGCGGGCGGCCTCGCGGTCGCTGATCGCCTGGGGCTTGCCGCCAAGGCCCAGGAAGCCGGTGACCTTGGGGGTGTTCTTGACGAGGTGGTAGACATCGTCGTTCATCGCCAGCTTGGCCAGCACGTAGCCCGGCATGAACTTGCGTTCGACCTGGACCTTCTTGCCGCGCTTGACCTCGGTCACGGTTTCGGTGGGAACCTCCACCTCCTCGACCAGTTGCGACAGGCCGAGGCGCTCGGCCTCGGCGACGATCGCGTCGCGAACCTTGTTCTCGAACCCGGAATAGGCGTGGATGATGTACCAGCGAGCCATTGTGATCTCTCGTTTCCAGTAATGCCGGGGCAGCTCAGGCGAGCGTCAGCAGCCAGCGCACGATTTCGCCGAACAGGCTGTCGACCCCGAGGAAGAACACGGCGAGCATGACCATCATCAGCGCGACGAAGATCGCGGTGGTGACAGTTTCCTGACGGGTCGGCCAGACGACCTTGCGGGCCTCGGCCTTGACCTCGTTGAAGAACTGGCCGGGATTGAAATTGGCCATTGCGTGCTCTTTTCCATGCGTTGTGCGGGTCGCGCCTGCCGCCAAGGGGACAGCGCCGCCCCGGCGCCGTGGCAGGCAGACCGGGAGGGGCAGCAGGTCTCCGATGTCGGAAGTGCCGCCCAATTAGCGCTGCGCCGGCGGAAAGGCAAGGCTGAGTCATTTGCCTGGTACGGAAAGGCCTTCCGGCCGGTGCCGCTCAGAATGTGCCTGCCTGCGAATTCGGCACAGGTGGCGCCAGCTTCGCCAGCAGCGAATGCTTGGTCCGGTAGAGCACCCTTGCCCCGGCCGGCAGGGCAGCCGGGCGATACTTGCCGAAATACCACAGGTATTCGGCCTCGCGCGCCGGCTTGAACCGGGTGAGGTCGGGCGTCTGGTCGCGGCGCATATAGATCCGCTGCGAGGGATCGACCCATTTCCACGCCTGCGGCGTCAGGGTCAGCATATGGACCCCGGGAATGGCGAAGTGGCTGTTGACCAGGGCATCGCGCCGCACGGTCGCATAGCAGCCAAGGTGCCCGTAAAGCGGCTGCGCCCACAGGCCCACCTCCTCGCGCACCGCCACGGCCACCCTGGCCCCGCGCGGAACCTGGTCCAGCGCCGTCATCATCGTGGAAACATTGGCCGAATGGACCGTCCACACCGCGGTGGTGATCGCCAGGCGCAGGCCGAAAGGGGCCAGCGCCAGCCACATCAGCCCCCAGCGCGGGCGCCAGTCGATCGCCAGCGCCAGCAGCATCAGCCCGACCGCGATGAGCCGCAGGTCAGCCAGGTCGCCCCCGCCCAGGTGGCGCGGCACCACCAGCGACAGCAGCAAGGAGATCAGCCCGGCCCAGCCGAGGCGCGGATCGAGCTTGCCCCGCCACAGCGCCAGCAGCGGCGCCACCAGCAGCAGGATCGTGGTCGCATAGTCGATGTAGCGCACCCGGTCGCGCAGCGATTCGCGCCAGAATAGCCATTTCACCCGCAGCACGCGGCGGCCATAGTCGAACGAGCCGTGGGCTTGCTGGCTCGCCAGCAGCGTGGGCAGGAACGGCAGCCACAGCGGCCAGGTCGCCAGGGCCGCGCGCCACCAGCCGCGCCAGCTTTCCTGGCGCGAGAACTCGTAGCCGAAGACCATCACCCCCAGCACGCCCCAGCCCGACTGGTGGGCCAGCCAGATCAGCGCGCCGATCGGCACGAACAGTGGCGATCGCCAGCGGCTGCCCTGCGGCGACTGCCCCAGCTTGACCCACAGCGCGAAGGCCCACAGCGCGGCGGCCAGAGCCAGCTCGAAGTTGAGGAAGCCCATCAGCAGCGCGGGCGACCAGACCGTGGCCAGGGCCAGCAGGGCGCCCACCCCGATTCGCCGCCGCAGGGTCCATTCCACCGCGAACAGCCCGCCGGCCACCAGCATCGGGATGACAATGACGAACAATCGCCCGGCCGCCTCCAGGCCGACCAGCGCGGCCAGCGGACGGATCAGGATGTCCACCCCCAGGTTGCCCGACCAGGCCCATTTGAACGCATAGAACCGCGCCAGCTCGGGCGTCTGCCCGCCATCGATCATGATGTGCCAGCGCGCCAGGTGGGCCGGATAGTCGGTCATCTGCGGATAGCGGGCGAGCAGGCCGGGCAGCCCGGCCGCCAGGCACAGCAGCAGGATCGCGGCCATCTGGAAGGCCGAGAGCGCGACTCGCACGCCCGGGCGCTGCCCCAGGGGGAGCGGCTCGGTCGGGGGCGAGGGGGAAACGGGGGTCATGGGCTTGAACATCGCGGCGGAAGGCCTGCTTGCGGATCGGGACACATCGGGCTGCCACGGTCGGCAGCTCCAGCCGCTCACCCCCAATCATGGCAAAATCGTGGCACCCGTTTACGGCGCGGCACGCCCGCTTGGCAAGGTCGCACATGATGGAGGCGCGGCTTCGCCCCATGCACCGCCCCCGCCGGGGCCATGGCCCCGGCGCGGACGCGACGGTGATGGTGGGGGATGCTGGCAGGAGTGGAGGGACTCGAACCCCCGGCCCTCGGTTTTGGAGACCGATGCTCTACCAACTGAGCTACACTCCTGCGGGCAGGGGCGCCTCTATAGGGCACGTGGCCCGATGGCAAGGCCGCACTTGGCCATGGCCGGATCGGCGCGCCGGCTTTTGCGGCGCGGGGCGTTTCGCGCTAGAACGCGATCCGTGCACGCCCCCGGCAAGACCATCGATCCGCATCTTCTGATGCTGGCCTACCGCAGCGGGATCTTCCCGATGGCGGACAGCCGCGACGATCCGGAGGTGTTCTGGGTGGAGCCGCGCCTCAGGGCCATCCTCCCGCTCGATGGCCTGCGCTGCTCGCGCTCGCTGGCCCGCACCCTGCGCCGGGGCCGCTTCGCGGTTACCTGCGACACCGCCTTCGTCCAGGTCATGCGCGCCTGCGCCGCCCCGCGCCGCGACAGCGAGGAAACCTGGATCAGCCAGCGCATCGCCGCCAGCTACACCGCGCTTCACCATGAAGGGCTGGCCCATTCGATCGAATGCTGGCAGCCGGGGCCGGACGGCGGACGCCGGCTGGTCGGCGGGCTCTATGGCGTGGGGTTCGACCGGGTGTTCTGCGGCGAATCGATGTTCAGCCTGGTTCCCGATGCCTCGAAGGTGGCGCTGGCCTGGCTGGTCGCCGCCCTGCGCGAGGCCGGGGCCGAGCTGCTCGACTGCCAGTTCATGACCGAGCACCTCGCCTCGATGGGCGCGATCGAGATTTCCCAGGCCCGCTATCTCACCCTGTTGAAGCGCGCCCAGCGCGCCCCTCAGTCCGGCTGGGCGGGAGCCGCCGGGGCAACCGGCGCCGCGGCAGGCGAAGGGCTGGCCGAAGGCGCGGCCACCGGGGCCGCCTTATCCTTGCCCGAAGGCTTCGCCGCGCTGCTGGCGAAGGCGGCGGGATCTTCCTCCTCGCCCGGAAACTTCATCGCGCAGTCCTTCACCCACACGTCATAGACCGGGTGCTCGACCACGTTGAGCGAGGGCGAGTTCCTGAACAGCCAGCCGGAAAAGACCTTGCGCCAGGCCAGCGGCTTGTCGGCGCTGGCGCGCTCCTCCACCCACATCTGGACAAAGGCGCCCACTTCCGGCGGATCTTCCCACGGCAGGGTCCGTTCGCAATTGGCGAGCTTGACCACCACGTTGCCGATCCGCCGGGCCTCGCCGGTCTTCAGCACCAGGTCCTGGGTGAGGTTGTTGCGCTTGTTGAGCAGGCCGATCGTCGCCACCCGGTCCTTGACCGGCGTGCCGTAATTGCTCTCCACCGCCCGCGCAGCCGGCTTTCCGGCGGCGACGTTCTGGGGCACCTCGGTGGCCTCGGGAGCAACATCGCCACTCTGGCCGCAGGCGACGACGAGCAGGCTGGCCAGCGCCGCAGGGACAAGTCGGGAAAGGCCCGGAAGGCCGCGCACCTTGGCGTTCAGCCTTCCGGCGACCAGGCTTCGTAGTCGCCGGTGGCGCGGGCACGCACCCCGCCCTTCTCCAGCGCGCCCTGAGGCCGATAGGCCCGGGGGGTGCCGGTGGCGTTGGGAGTATGGTCCGCCTCCCAGATCCGCGCCGGGGGCAGGAAGCTCTCGGGCACGCCATCGAAGGTGCCGTGCAGCCAGCCATGCCATTCGGCCGGCACGCGGCTGGCATCATTGGCGCCGTTGTAGATCACCCAGCGGCGTTCCTGGCCGGCGCGCGGATGACCCTTCGGAAAGGGCTTTTTCGCGCGGTAATAGCGGTTGCCCTGCGCGTCGGTGCCGACCTGCTCGCCGTGGCGGGCCGAATCGAGCATGGTGCCGAAGGTGGCGCCGTCCCACCAGGTGAAGATCTTGGAGAGGATTCCCATGGGGCAAGCCGCCTAGCGGAAACAGGGGGGCACCGGCAAGGGGCTTGGCAGCTGCCACCCGCGCCTTAGCTCACCATTCCACCTTGTCCCCCACCCTGATCCCCAGCGCCCGGGTTCGTCCGGCGTTCAGTTCCAGCACGGCGATCGCCGGGCCGGCGGACGGCAGCGGGGTTTCATCATAGGGAATGGCGTTGACGATGTTGAGGATCCGCCGGTCCGCGCCGATGAACACGATGTCGAGCGGCAGCACCGTGTTTCGCATCCAGAAGGCCACCCGGCGCGGGCTGGCCTCGGGAAACAGCATCCCCTCGTTGGCGCCCATCGCGGTGCGGAACATCAGGCCTTTCTGCTGCTCGGCATCGCTGCGCGCCACTTCCACGCGGAAGGCATGGCCGCGCACCCGCAGGGGGATGACCTTCAGGCCGGAAACCGGGTGAACCGCCGCGCGCGCCGCCGGCGCGGCCCTGGCCAGCGCCGGCGCGGCCGGAGCCACGGCCGCCAGCGAAAGAACCGCCAGCGCAAGGGCCGGGCGCAGAATCCTTCTCACATCACGCCTGCTCACCGCGCGTCATCCTCCTCGTCGGCCTCCGTGGCCCATTGTTCCGCGGCGCCAATGTCGCCCGCCTGAACGAGCGCGCGGGCCAGGTCCATGCGGTGCCCGGCGCGCAGCATGGCGGCAAGCTGCCTTTCCGCCCCCGCCCGATCCCCTGCCCCGCCCGCATCTGACCCGAACGGCCCCAGCCGCCGCCTTCGGGCAAAGGCCAGCGCGGCGCGGCGCTGCTCGCCCTCGGCCCCGCGCACTTCGGCCCGCAGGTCCTCGTCGATCCCGGCCGCGCCCAGCGCCTGGCCGATCCGCCGCTCGCCATAGCCTCGCCGGCGCAGCGATCCCGCCTTCATCCGGGCATAGGCGGCATCGTCGACATAGCCCGCGGCCACGAACCGGGCCACGATCCCGGCCACCGGCGGCGCCTCGTCCCCGGCCCAGCCGCGCTCCCGAAGCTTGCGTTCAAGGTAAGTTTGGAGTTTAGCCGCGCTCGCCGCGAATCGGGCGACGTAGGCGAGCGCCAGTTCGTCCAGACGCGCGGCATCAAGCGGCCGGGGTGCACGTTTCTGTCGAGGAGGCGCTGACATTCGGTCATATTCGTGCCACAGTCGTTTCCGATTGGGGAGTGCCGACAGGATCGGCCGGGATTTTTTGCGTGGCCGGGGGGTCGCGCCAGTGCCGGGATTTGAAGCAGGGTTTCGCCAGAGCTTGTTTTTTCACGGGGCATTCAGGCTGCCGTAATCGCAAGACGACAATCCGCCACTTTCATCTCACGCGACAACAACAGACGGGCTAATCGCGCATGACCGACACCACTGCCACGCTGGTGCCGACACCAAACGAAGACGGGCTGGAGCGCCGCTTCTCCGATTTCGCCACCTTCGGCGAAGCGCTGGACTATGCGGCTATGGGCGCGCGCGGGCTGAACTTCCACGATGCGCGCGGCAACCTCACCCGCGTCTATCCGTTCCGCGAATTGCGCGAGGATGCCCTGGCCGTCGCCCGCCGCCTGGTGGCGCGCGGCGTGAAGCCGGAAGACCGCATCGCCCTCATCGCCGAAACCGGCACGCAGTTCGCCGCCCTGTTCTGCGGCACGATCTATGCCGGCGCCTGGCCGGTGCCGCTGCCGCTGCCCACCTCCTTCGGCGGCAAGGACAATTACATCGAACAACTGGTGGTCCAGCTCGGCAGCTCGGATCCCTCGATCCTGTTCTACCCGACCGAGATCGCCGAAATGGCCGGCGCCGCGGCCGAGCGCCAGGGCTGCGCCGGGATCGCCTTCGACGATCTCCTCGCCCAGCCCGCCCCGGCCGATGTCGCCTTGCCCGCGGCCACGCCCGACCAGATCTGCTACCTGCAGTATTCCTCCGGCTCCACCCGCTTCCCCCATGGCGTCGCGGT
The DNA here is from genome assembly GCF_042646485.1 of Novosphingobium bradum. NCBI lineage: Bacteria > Pseudomonadati > Pseudomonadota > Alphaproteobacteria > Sphingomonadales > Sphingomonadaceae > Novosphingobium > Novosphingobium bradum. Next base: position 16,015 of record NZ_JBHRTQ010000003.1, read on the forward strand.
CACCCACGAGGCGCTGCTCAACAACCTGGCTGGCCACGGCCACGGGATGAAGCTGGTCGAAACCGACCGCTGCGTATCCTGGCTGCCGTGGTACCATGACATGGGCCTGGTTGGCTGCTTCCTCTCGCCGATCGCCAACCAGGTCTCGGCCGACTACCTCAAGACCGAGGATTTCGCCCGCCGCCCGCTCGCCTGGCTCGACATGATCAGCCGCAACCCGGGCACCACGCTCTCCTATTCGCCCACCTTCGGCTACGATATCTGCGCCCGGCGCATCTCCAGCCAGAGCCACGTGGCCGAACGCTTCGACCTGTCGCGCTGGCGCATCGCCGGCAACGGCGCCGACATGATCCGCCCGGATGTGATGCAGGGCTTCGTCAACGCCTTTGCCGAGGCCGGTTTCAAGGCCCATGCCTTCCTCCCCTCCTATGGCCTGGCCGAAGCCACGCTGGCAGTCACCATCATGCCGCCGGGCGAAGGCATCCGGGTGGAACTGGTCGAGGAAGAACGCCTGTCCGGCTGCCCGCGCGACCTTTCGCGCCCCGCGCGATACCGGGCCATCGTCAACTGCGGCAAGCCGGTGCGCGACATGGTCGTGGAGATCCGCGGCGAACGCGGCTCGGCCCTGTCCGATCACCACATCGGCAAGGTCTGGTGCAAAGGCCCGTCGGTCATGCACTCCTACTTCCGCGATCCGGAATCGACGCAGGCCTGCCTCGTCGACGGCTGGCTCGACACCGGCGACATGGGCTACATGGCCGATGGCTACCTGTTCATCGTCGGCCGGGCGAAGGACATGATCATCATCAACGGCAAGAACCACTGGCCGCAGGACATCGAGTGGGCGGTGGAACAGCTTCCCGGCTTCCACCAGGGCGACATCGCGGCCTTCTCGGTCCAGGCCGAGAATGGCGAGGAAGTGCCCGCCGTGCTGGTCCACTGCCGCGTCTCCGATCCGGAGGAACGCCGCCGCCTGCATGACCAGATCAAGGACAAGGTCCGCTCGATCACCGGCATGAACTGCGTGGTCGAACTGGTCCCGCCGCGCACCCTGCCGCGCACCTCCTCGGGCAAGCTCAGCCGCGCCAAGGCCCGCAACCTCTACCTCGCCGGCGAGATCCAGCCCTACCAGCTCGCCGCCTGACGCCATTTTCCCACATCCCGCTGCGGGACACCTGCGACGCGCTTGCTTGACCGGCCCTGCCGGTCGGGCATGATCGGACCCGGGCGGCGGGGAAAGTGGCAAAGGGCGAACTATGGCCGATCGGCAAGGCCCCGAAAGCGGCAACGGCAGCGTGATCGCGCACGACGAAGCCCCCGGCGAAGCCTTCCGGGTGATCGTCGGCTGGTCGCACGCGCCCTTCAGCCACGGCATCCAATTGCGCCTCCAGACCCGGCGCGCCGAAGGCCGCCGCGCCGGCCAGGTGGAAGACGAACGCTTCCTCATCACCCGCAACCAGGCCCTGATCCTGGCGCGCTACCTGCTCGATGCCTCGGGCCAGACCCTGCCCGAACGCATCCACGAAGGCCCGATCCGCCGTTTCTTCCGGCACCTGACCGGTGGCTGACACAGCCCCGGCAACCGATTTCGGCCGCACCGGTTGACCACCATGGCACCAGGCCCCATCTCCCATCCACCGCAACCGGGGACACTCCATCGCATGGCCACCACGCCCGAGCCGACCGCCGCGCCCTCGCCGCTCACCCTGACCCCGCCCGAACCGGTGCCCGCCGTCGCCCCGGAACAGGCGGTCGGGCTGGTTCCGGTGTCCGCCGAAAACAAGGCTCGGCTCCAGGCCAAGGTCGATGCCTTCGTCGCCGACCTGGTGGCGCAGGACCCGAACAGCCCGGCCTTCGGCCAGCGGGTTGATCAGCTCACCGCCATGGGCCGCAAGGAAATTGCCGAGGCCGCCGGCCTGTCCAATCGCTTCCTCGATCGCCCGGTCCGCGCGATGGACAAGGATGCCGGCGTCGGCGCCAACCTTGCCGAACTGCGCGGCGCGGTCGAAGCGCTCGATCCGGGCCGGGCGGGCGCGCTCTCGCCGGCGCGCAAGCTGCTCGGCTTCATTCCGCTGGGCAACAACCTCAAGCGCTATTTCCAGTCCTACCAGTCGGCGCAAAGCCACATCCAGGCCGTGCTCACCCACCTCGCCTCGGGCAAGGACGAGCTGTTGATGGACAATGCCGCGATCGACGTGGAACGCCAGAAGCTGTGGGCGGCGATGGGCGATCTGGAGCAGATGATCCAGATCACCCGCGCGATGGACGCGAAACTCGAACAGACCGCCGCCGACCTCGATGCCAGCGATCCGGCCAAGGCCAGGGCGATCCGCGAAAGCGCCCTGTTCTACACCCGCCAGCGCGCGCAGGACCTGATGACCCAGATGGCCGTTTCGGTGCAGGGCTATCTCGCGCTCGACCTAGTGAAGAAGAACAACGTCGAACTGGTGAAGGGGGTCGACCGGGCCTGCACCACTACGGTCGCCGCGCTCCGCACCGCGGTCACCGTCGCCCAAGCGCTCACCAACCAGCGGCTGGTGCTCGAACAGGTCACCGCGCTCAACGCCACCACCGCCCAGATTATCGGCAGCACCGGCCAGTTGCTGAAAAGCCAGACCGCGCAGATCCACGAACAGGCCGCCGCCGCCACGATCCCGCTCGAAACGCTCCAGCAGGCCTTCCAGGCCATCTACGACACGATGGACGCGGTCGACGTGTTCAAGCTCAAGGCGCTCGACGCGATGAAGCAGACCGTGGAAACGCTGGGAACCGAACTCGACAAGTCGAAGGGCTATATCGCGCGGGCCGAAGGGGCGCAGCAGGCGCGCCTCGCGGGCCAGGCGCCCTCGCCGCTGGCGCTGGAGGGCTAGCCCTTGGCCGAAACCAGGCCCTCGGTCCCGAAGGCCGGCCACCTGTCCCCGCCCGGCGCGCGCCATTTCGCGCAAGTCCACTCGATCGGCCGCCGTTCGCGCGCGCTCAAGACCCGGCACCTGCTGGGCCGGGTCTGGCGGGTGATGCTGGGGGTCGCGGCGGTGATCGTCGCGGCCATGGCCGTGGGCCTTGCCGTGGGCGGGATCGGCTTTGGCGGACTGTTCGCCACCGCGCTGGCCTGCGTGATCGTTGCCGCGCTGCTGGCGCGCTACCCGCGCCTTGCCGCGCCCACCCGCGAACAACTGGCGCAAGGCTCGCTGCGCGATATCGTCGGCAAGGCGGAACTGTGGCTGGAAACCCGCCGCCCGGGCCTGCCGGCCCCGGCCCTGCGCCTGGTCGATCACATCGGCATCCAGCTCGATGCGCTGGGCCTCCAGCTTGACCAGACGGGCGATCAAGCCGGCGCCGCCGAGGAAATCCGCAAGCTGGTGGGGGTGCACCTCCCCGGCATCGTCGCCAGCTACACCGCCATCCCCGCCCACCTGCGCGGCGAAGCGGCCAAGGGCGGCGGCGCCCCCGATGCCGTGCTGGTCGAAAGCCTCGCCGCCATCAGCGCCGAGATCGACGCCGTCACCCGCCAGCTTGCCACCGGCGCGATCGACGACCTGGCGATCAAGGCCCGCTATCTCGATTACCGCTACGGCGCGGCGCTGGACGATGAACCGGAGCGCTGACCGCCCGCCTCAGATGTCGCGGCGGTGCAGTTCCAGGTAGTCACGCGGGATCCGCAAGGTTCCCGCCGCCACCCGCGTTTCGCGCAGGAACAGCACCAGCCCCCACATCAACAGGCCGATCGCCGCGATGAAGAAGGCCGCGCCCACCTTCTCCAGCGAATAGCCCGCCACTTCCTCCACGAACAGGATCGCCACGGTCGTCCCGATCGACAGGCCTGAAATCACCAGGTTGCGGATCGCCTTGGTGATCAGCGCGATCCGCACGTCGCTGGCACGCATCTCGATCACCACGATGTCATGGTCGGAACCCAGCGTCTCGGCATGGCGCTGCTGGAGGAATCGCGCCCGGTCGACGATCCGGCCCAGCCGGGTCGACAGGATGTTCATGATGTTGCCGATCGCCACCAGCACGAAGACCGGGGCAAGCGCGAGCTGGATGGTATGGGCGATCATGGCCGCATCGTAATCCGCTCCCGGCCGATGCGGAAAGCGGAATACCTATGCGGCCGATTCACGTCGTCCCGGGCTCGACCCGGGACCGCTGGCCACTGCGAAGCCGTGAGACCTCCGGCGCGCGCGCCGCGCCGAGCCTGCCGGAAAAGCTCGCAGCTCCGCGATCCAGCACCGGTCCCGGGACAAGCCTGGGACGACGCCGGCTATCCCGCCCGCGTGGCAATCAGCGTATCGACCACCGATGGATCGGCCAGGGTGGAGGTATCCCCCAGGCTCGACACGTCCCCTTCCGCGATCTTGCGAAGGATGCGGCGCATGATCTTGCCCGAACGCGTTTTCGGCAGGGCGGGCGCGAAATGGATCGCATCGGGCGTGGCGATCGGGCCGATCTCGGTCCGCACCCATTGCACCAATTCGCGGCGCAGCGCCTCGTCCGGCTCCACCTCGGCATTGGTGGTCACATAGGCGTAGATGCCCTGCCCCTTGATGTCGTGGGGGAAGCCCACCACCGCGGCCTCAGCCACCTTGGCATGGGCCACCAGCGCGCTCTCGATCTCGGCCGTGCCCATGCGGTGGCCCGAGACGTTGATCACGTCGTCCACCCGCCCCGTGATCCAGTAATAGCCGTCCTCGTCGCGGCGGCAGCCGTCCCCGGTGAAATACTTGCCCTTGTAGGTGCTGAAATAGGTCTGGAAGAACCGCTCGTGGTCGCCGTAGACCGTCCGCATCTGCCCCGGCCAGCTCCGGGTGATGCACAGGTTGCCCTCGGCCGCGACACCGGGTTCGTCCGGCAGCACCGTGCCTTCGGCATCCACCAGCTGCGGCGCCACGCCGAAGAACGGCAGGCTGGCCGAACCGGGCTTGAGGTCGGTCGCGCCCGGCAGGGGCGTGATCATCGCCCCGCCGGTCTCGGTCTGCCACCAGGTGTCCACGATCGGGCAGCGCCCGTCGCCCACCACCCGCCAGTACCATTCCCAGGCCTCCGGGTTGATCGGCTCGCCCACCGAACCCAGCAGGCGCAGGCTGGAGCGGCTGGTGCGCTTCACCCATTCGTCGCCCTCGCGCATCAGCGCGCGCAGGGCCGTGGGCGCGCCATAGAAGATGTTGACCTGGTGCCGGTCGACGATCTGCCAGAACCGGCTGTGGTCGGGATAGTTGGGCACGCCCTCGAACATCACCACGGTCGCGCCATTGGCCAGCGGGCCATAGACCACGTAGGAATGGCCCGTCACCCAGCCGATGTCCGCCGCGCACCAGTAGATGTCGCCGGGGCGGTAATCGAACACGTAGTGGTGGGTCATCGCCGCCCAGGTGAGATAGCCGCCCGACGTGTGCAGCACCCCCTTGGGCTTGCCGGTGGAACCGGAGGTATAGAGGATGAACAGCGGGTCCTCCGCGCCCATTTCCTCAGGCTGGCAATCGGGCGAAACGGCGGCGCGTTCATCCTGCCACCAGCGATCGCGCCCGCCCTGCATGGTCACTGCGTTGCCGGCATGGCGCACCACCAGCACCGCCTCGACCGACGGGCAATGGGCCACGGCCGCATCGACATTGGCTTTCAGCGGCACCAGCTTGCCCCCGCGCATCCCGCCATCGGCGGTGATCACCAGCCGGCTGTCGCAGTCCTGGATGCGGCCCGCCAGCGCTTCCGGGCTGAACCCGCCGAAGACCACCGAATGGATCGCCCCGATCCGCGCGCAGGCCAGCATGGCCACGGCCGCTTCGGGGATCATCGGCAGGTAAAGCGTGATCCGGTCGCCCTTCTTCGCGCCCAGCCCCTTGAGCACATTGGCGAAGCGGCACACGTCCTCGTGCAGCTCGCGGTAGGTGATCCGCCGCTGCTGCGAAGGATCGTCACCCTCCCAGATGATCGCCGTGGTCTCGCCATGCTCGGCCAGGTGGCGATCCAGGCAATTGGCCGAAACGTTAAGCGTGCCGTCGGCGAACCATTCGATCCCGAAATCGGCCTCGTCGAACGAACAGCGGCCCAGCTGCGTCCACGGCCTGATCCAGTCGATCCGCGCCGTCTCCTCGCGCCAGAAGGCTTCCGGCTCCTCCAGCGAACGGCGATACTTCTCGGCCTGGCCGGCGGCATCGACATAGGCGCGCCTGGCCCACTCGGCGGGGACGGGATGAACGGTCACTGGGGCAATCCTCTCGGTCTGTTGCCCCCAGCGTTAGCCCAGCGCCCGGCCGCCTCGCAAGCAGCCTTGCAGTCGCGGATGGGCTAGACTTTGGTCGTAACGGGCGCGGTCGCCGCCGCCCCGATGGTCAAACCGGCCGCGCCAGCAGGGCCAGCGCCCCGCCCGCCACCGCCACCGCGTCGATGCCCTGCGCGCAGGCGCATTCGCCCACGGCCAGTTCCACCCCGTCCACCGCGATCCCGCCCGATCGCGGGATCACCAGCAGCGGCCCTGCGGCATAGGCCGAACGCAGCAGGTCCGACGGCGGCCCGTCAATCCGGTCCAGCCGGAACAATGGCCCGTCCACCAGCACTTCCTCGCCGCGTTCGGGCACATGGCGGTGCCACTTCGCGGCATAGGGCTCGCCCCGCGCCACGGCCACGCCCTCATCCAGATGGAGTTCGCGCGGGCGTCCATAGTCATAGAGGCGCCAGGTGATGTCGGAGTTCTGCTGGACCTCGATCAGGCTCACCCCCGCGCCGATCGCGTGGACCGTATTGGCCGGAATGTAGAAGAAATCCCCTGGCGCCACCGCGTGCCAGGTCAGCGCCTGCTCGATTCTGCCGTCCAGCGCGGCGGCGCGCATCGCCTCCGGCCCCAGCGCATGATCGAACCCGATGCCCAGCCGCGCGCCCGGCTCGGCATCGATCACCAGCCAGCATTCCTCCTTGCCCTGCCGGCCCAGCCCCAACGCCTCGGTCTGCCCGTCCGACGGGTGGACCTGCACCGAAAGCGCTTCGCTGGTGAAGATATATTTCACCAGCAATTGCGGCAGGGCGGCGGGCGGCTCGAACCAGATCTCCCCGATCCGTTCCCCCGCCGGCGCGGCGAAGGGCGGGGGCAGCACGTCCTTGCCCCACGGCTTGGCGACCGATTTCGTGGGGAGGACGGGATTCACTGGTTCGCGGCACCCTGGAGCTTGCCCACCTTCTGCGCGCCGGCGGCCGTGGTCACCAGGATGTCGTCGCCATCAACCACGATCATCACGTTCTCCAGCCCGATCACGTTGACCCGGGGGCCATCGCTGTCGACCAGGACGTTGCGGCAATCGACCAGTTCCGCCGGCCCGCTGACATGGTTGCCGGCCGCGTCGGCCAGCCCGGAGCCCAGCAGGCGCGCGGCGTGCAGGGCTTCCCAGTTGCCGATGTCCGACCAGCCCATGTCGGCCGGGACCATGGCGGCGCGGTCGGTGTTCTCCATCACGGCATAGTCCACGCTCTCGCTCTCGATCCGCGCGAAGGCGGCGGCATCGGGGTGGAACAGCCGAACCTTGCCCGCCAGCTCGGCGCGGCCCTTGGCGGCCGCCTCGCGCGCGGCGGCGGCAATCGCCGGGCGGTGCCGTTCCAGCTCGCTCAGGAAGAACCCGGCGCGGAAGGCGAAGATGCCGCCGTTCCACGCATAGTCGCCCGAGGCGAGGAACTGCTCGGCACGGGCCAGATCGGGCTTTTCCACGAACTGCGCCACCCGCGCGCCCAGCACCGCGCCATCCGGACCGGCACCGATCCCCTCGCCCCGGCGCAGGTAGCCAAAGCCGGTTTCGGGCGATTTCGCCTCGATCCCGAAGCTCACCAGCCAGTCCTGCGCGGCCAGCTGCGCCGCGGCCAGCGCCGCGCTGGTGAAGGCCGCGCCATCGGCGATGTGGTGGTCGCTCGGGCAGACCAGCATGATCGCGTCCGCCGGCAGGCGCAGCGCGGCCAGCGCGATGGCCGCGGCGGTGTTGCGCGCCTGCGGCTCGACGATGATCTCGCCGCCGGCCACCGGCATCTGCGCCTCGATATGCTCAAGATGCCTGGCGCCGGCCACCACGACCGGCGGGGCGAAATGGGCCGCGTCCGCGCAGCGCAGCACGGTTGCGGCAAACAGCGTGTCCGCGCCCACCAGCGGCAGGAACGGCTTGGGCTTGGCGGCGCGGCTGCGCGGCCACAGCCGGGTGCCGCTGCCGCCGCACAGAATGACCGGGGTGATGATGCTCATGCTCTATCCATTGCAATACGGCCCGCGCCTTTGCCCTTAGAACGGTCTGCCGCCCTTGCGCCAGACCCGATCGATCAGACCATCAGCGCAAGCAGGTCGGCAATGGAGCAGGTTGCGAAGCCCACCGCACTGTCGGAAATGCCATAGGGCACCAGCAGGCGCTCGCCCACCGGCATGACCCCGCAGGTATAGACCACGTTGGGCACATAGCCCGAACGGTCGGCGTCCACCGCGGTGAGGATCGGCTCGCGGGTGCGCCCGAGCACCCGCGAGGGATCGTCGCGGTCAAGCAGGGCCGCGCCCAGCGCGTATTTCCGCATGGCCCCCACCCCGTGGGTGATCATCAGCCAGCCGGCCTCGGTCAGCACCGGGCTGCCGCAATTGCCGATCTGGATGAATTCCCACGGATATTTCGGCTCCAGCAGCAGCTCGCCCTCCTCGTCCCAGCGCCCGATGTGATCGGAGCGCAGGAGATAGAGGTTCTTGCCGTCCTGCCGGCCGAGCATCAGGTACTGCCCGCCCACCCGCTGCGGAAACAGCGCCATGCCCTTGTTGCGCCCGGCCGATCCGAGGATCGGCTCCAGCTCGAACCGCTTGAAATCGGTGGTCCGCAGCAATTCGGACCGGATCGAGCTGCCCGAATAGGCGGTATAGGTGCCGATCCACTCATGGCTGCCGTCGTCGTGGCGGAAGCGCACCAGCCGCAGGTCTTCCAGCCCGCCCTTCTGCTGCTCGGTGATCGGGAAGATCACCGTATTGGACAGGCTGGAATCCTCGTGCCGGTGCACGCTCACCGCGCAGTCGACACAGGCCAGGTCGGCGTTATCAAGCTCCACCGCCGTGGCAAAGCTGCTTTGCGGCCAGAGCGCGAAGCTGCCGTCGCATTCGGCAATGCCCTCGCGGAAGGCGATCGAGCTGATATGCCCCTCGCCCACCGCGCGCAGGCTCATCACGAACCGGCAGGCGCCCTCGCCCATGCCCGACTGGTCGGGGTGGGGCACGATCGAAGGGTTCATCAGGGCCGCTGCGGCATAGGTGTATTCGTGGCAGAAATAAGCCCCGATCAGCCGCTTGCGCGACCGCGAGAACCGCGCCGGATCAAGCCGCAGCACGTCCTCGACCTCGCGGTAGCGCTGGTCGAACATGGCCTCGGTCTGCCAGTGGCGCTCCTCGAAGTCGGCCAGCACGCGGCGGTATTCGGCGCTGGCCGCGCGCTCGCTCAAGGCGGCGACATCCTCGACCAGCCGCAGCGCCCGGCCCCCTTGCGCGGTGGTGGATTGCCAGCCCAGGTGGAACGGGCGCAGCACCACGCGACTGGGATCGGCGTGCAGCCGGGTCTCAAGGATTCGCAAGGGGCTGGCCGACGCTTCGCGGTCCCGGCTCAACGAAATCTCCCGATCTTGGCGCCGCCCGCGCGGCGCCCCACAAGGCTAGCATGGAATAGTGGGCGAGTTGAAACGCCAGAATCGATTCGGCGCCGCAATTCTCGTTGACCCCGCGCGGCGTCACCCCGTCGCGCGATCGCCCGGTGGCCATGTCGGCCAGGACCACGCCCCGGTCGTTCCCGCCGAAGAACCAGCGGTGGGCGCTCAGGGCATGGTCAAGCCAGCACTGCTCGCCGCTGGCCTCCCAGGCGCCGCGCGCCGCCTCGACCGCCGCCTGGGCTTCCAGCGGCTGCTGGTCGAAGGGCAGCACGGCATCAGGCAGCAGGCCAGCAGGTGAGCCGCCAGGCGCCACGAAGCTGGGGCGCGCGGCAAAGCTTTCCGAACCCACGGGCCGGAAATGCCCGGCCGCGGCGGTCTGCCGCCCGGCCAGCCAGGCCAGGCTCTCCAGCCCGGCGCAGGTCCAGTCCGGACGGTCCAGCACCAGCCCGCCCTCGATCAGCGCCTGGCTCAGGCGCGCGTTGTCATAGCCGAGCCGGGGCTCGAACCAGGTCCAGCCCGGCCGCCGCCCCTGATCCAGCAGGTCATGAAGCCAGGCGCCGCCATGGGCCAGCAGCACGCGCGCGCCCTCGTGGCCGGGCTGGGCGCGCAGCATGGCCGCCGCGCCCAGCATGACGAAGGCGCGGGCGCGCGGCCAGTCAAGCTCGTCCAGCGCCGGCCAGACCTCGTCGAACCACACCTGTGCCCAGCGGCGGATATCAGGATCGGGCGCGTTCTCCACCGTATGGCCCAGCGCCCACAGCGCGCGGCCGTTGGAATCGGCCGATCCCACCTCCTCGCACCAGGTCCGTTCGAACCGCATGAAGTTGCGGAACCGCCGCGCTTCCGGGTTCCACGCGTGCTGGATGAAGCTGGCATAGGTGCCCGACCAGCGCGTCCGTTCGCTGCGCGACAGGCCTTGCGCCACGTTCATCAGCATCAGCGCGCGCACATTGTCATCCAGGCAATAGCCATGCCGCCGATCGGGCACCACGCCGATGGCGTGCTGGAACATCCCGGTGCTGTCGCTCATCGCCAGCACGCCGGACAGGCCGGGCACGCCGGCCAGCGGC
>NZ_JBHRTQ010000003.1:26771-137367 GCF_042646485.1 Novosphingobium bradum
CGCGCGGCCGACCAGCGCCGCCCCGGCATCGGCGAAGGCCGGCCAGATCGTCGCCCGCCCGCGGGCATAGGCCCGCCGCTCCAGCGCCGCGAGCCGCTCGGGCCGGTCCAGCAGCCCGCCCACCGCTTCCGCGATGGCCTGGCTCGAACCCGGCTCGATCAGTAGGCCCACCTCGTCGGCCAGAAGCTCGGTCGCATGGATATAGGGGGTGGAGACCACCGCCTTGCCCAGCGCCACGGCATAGGACAGCGTGCCCGAGGTCGCCTGCTGGAGATTGGGATAGGGGGTGATGTAGATGTCGCAGGCCTCAAGCTGGTCAAGCAGCTCGTCGGTGGCAAGGAAGCGGTTGTCCCAGGCCACGTGGTCGGCCACCCCCAGCTTGCAGGCCAGGGCCGCCAGGCTCTCGCGGCAGGCCTCGCCCTCGCGCAGCAGGCAATTGGGATGGGTCGCGCCAACGATCCGGTAGATCACCGCGGGGTGCCGCGCGACGATCGCCGGCAGCGCCTCGATCACCCGCTCCAGCCCCTTGCCCGGACCCAGGAGGCCGAAAGTCATCAGCACGGTGCGATCGGCCAGGCCCATCGCCGCCTTGGCCCGGGCCTTGCGGCCAAACGGCCGGTCGGGCGCGCCGTGGGGGATCACCTCGATCACCCCGGCATCGGCGCCATAGCGGCTCGCCAGCAGGCGCCGGGCATGATGGCTCATCACCATGATCCGCGAGGCCCGGCTGACCAGGTGCCGGAGCACGCGCTCCTGCCCGGCCGAAGGTTCGCCCAGCACGGTATGGCAGGTCAGCACCAGCGGAGCGGCCACCTGGTCGACGAAGTCGCAGACCATGGCCCCGTCCTCGCCGCCGAAGATGCCATATTCGTGCTGGAGCCACACAGCGTCGGCGCCGCTCTCGTTGATCGCGCGGGCCGCGCGGCGGTAATCGGTGGCATCCTCCTGCGCGATCACCCCGGCCACGCCGCGATAGGCGACCGGCGCGGCCGCGCGGTTGTCGAGCGCGAAGACATCGAGTGCGATCTCCGGATGGAACCGCGCGAACTGCTCCACCACGTCGCGGGTGAAGGTGGCGATGCCGCACTTGCGCGGCGCATAGGTGCCCACCAGCGCCACCCGCCGCCGCACCGGGATCGGCTGCGGCGCCTGGCCGGCCCAGGGAAAGATCGGGACGACATCGGCCGATCCGGCCAGTTCGCCGGAAAGCAGGGGACGGAACGCTTCGCTGTGCATCGACCGGGGTCCTCGCTATCGCTCGTCTCTGGATCGAGGTGCCGCGCGCCACTCGCCAACGCCAGGCGCCAGCCGTCGCGCAGGGGACAAGATCCCCCCAGCTCCTCAAGGACGAGACTCCCGGCGCCCCCCGCGGTTCCCGCCCCGATGCTGCGCCGCACAAGAATGCGCCCAGCCGAGCCTGGCGCAGGACATTGCGGAAATCCGGTGCCTTGCGCCGCGCGCAGCGCCTAGTCCTTCAGGAACCAGCGCTGCTGCCAGCCGAAGGCCGCGACCACCGGAGCCCCGCTTGCGTCGAGCGCCGGGCGGAAGCGGAAGCGCTCCATCGCCAGCCGGCAGGTGATCGCATCGGCCGCCGGATCGCGGCTGGCGCGAGCCACCTTGCAGGCGCTCGCCCGGCCATCGGTGCCCACGGTCAGCCAGATCACCACGTGATCGCCCAGGCGCGCCTCGCGGCTGGCGATCGGATAGTCGCGCGCCGAATTGATGTCCCCGGCGATCTTGACCGGCCTTGTGCCGCTGCCCCCACCGGTTCCGCTGCCGGAGCCGCCGTTCCCGGTCCCCGTGCCGCTTCCGCCCGCCCCGGTGCCATCGCCGCTCGCGGCGCCGGCCCGGTCGGCCGGGCCATGGTCCGCCACCGGCGGCGCGGCGGGCCTGGCGAGCGCCAACCGGGGCACGGGCGCGGCCACCTCGCGCGGGCGCGCCTTGCGCCCCGTCACGCCCGCCGCGCCGGCCGGCTCGGGCGCCCTGGCCGCCGGCGCGGGCACTGACGCCGGGGTAGGCGTCGGCTCGGGCGCGGTCACCGTCACGGAAAAGGTGCTGACCACCCGGCGCGCCACCTCGGCGGTAAAGCCCGGCGCGAAGGCCCGCACCAGCAGCACCGCGACCACCACATGGAGCAGCCCCACCGCCACGAAGGCGGCCACCCGCACCGGGCGCGGCGCACTGAGATCGGCCTCGGTCATCGCTGCGGGGATGCCACGCCCGCCGGCCTGCGCGCAACCACCGCCACCAAACCTTTGCACCTTGCGCCGCGCGGCGCCCACGCCTAACGCCCCGCGCCATGAAGCCCCTGCGCTCCTCGCGCGCGCTCGTCGCCCTGCTGCTGGCCGTGCTGCTCGCCGGCCGCATGGTCGTGCCCACCGGCTGGATGCCGGTCCGCACCGGCGAAGGCTTCGCCATCATGCTGTGCTCGGGCAGCGGCGCGGGCCAGGCCTGGGTCGATACCGCCGGCAAGCTCCACCAGGGGCACAAGCCCGAAGGCAAGTCCGAAGCCAAGGACCCGTGCCCCTATGGCGCGATCTCGGCCCCCGCCGCCCTGCCCGCCGCGCCGCAGCTTGCCGCGCTGGCGCCGGTGCCGTCCCCTGCGCCCGCACCGGCCCTGCCCGGCGTCGCCGTGGGCCGCGGCCTCGCCGCCCCGCCGCCCCCGGCCACAGGACCGCCCCTCTCCGCCTGAACCACCATTTCGCGCGCCCGTCGTCCGCGCGCGCGCACCTGTGTTCACGGAGTATCCCGCATGAAGACCCTGTCCAGCGCGAGCCTCTGCGCGCTCGCCGCCGCTACCGCCACCCTCTCGCCCGCCCATGCCGAGGAGATGGCAGCCCCGCACACCCACGAAATCGTCGTCACCGGCACTCACGCCCATGACCGGATCGACCTGCCGCCCGCCACCACGGCCACGGTCACGGCCGCCACCATCACCGAACAGGTCAATGCCGCCAGCGTTGAAGATACGCTGAAATATGCCCCCTCGCTGATCATCCGCAAACGCCACGTGGGCGATAATTTCGCCCCCATCGCCACGCGCACTTCGGGCCTTGGCGCCTCGGCCCGCAGCCTGATCTATGCCGATGGGGTCCTGCTCTCGGCGTTCCTGGGCAACAACAACGGCAATGGCTCGCCCCGCTGGACCCTCGTCACGCCCGAGGAGATCGAGCGGGTCGATGTCACCTACGGCCCCTTCTCCGCCGCCCAGCCCGGCAATTCGATCGGCACCACGGTGACCATCACCACCCGCTCGCCCGACCGGCTGGAGGCCAGCGCCCGCCTGCTCCTCAACGTGCAGGACTACAGCCTCTACGGCACCGCCCGCAGCCTGCCGACCCGGCAATATGCCGCCTCCATCGGCGATCGCTTCGGCCCCCTGGCGCTGTTCGCCGCCTTCACCCGCACCGATGCGAAAAGCCAGCCGATCTCGATCGTCACGGTGAACGGCGCGGCCAACCCCGGCGCCACCACGGGCGGCTTTGCCGATACCAGCCGCACCGGCGCCGCGATCCGCGTGGTCGGCGCTGGCGGCCTCGAACACCACGTCCAGCAGACCGCCAAGCTCAAGGCCGCGCTCGATCTCGGCCCCGCGCGCCTCAGCTACCTGCTCGGCCTGTGGACCGATGACACCAATGGCGATGTCGAGAGCTACCTCCGCACCGCCGCCGGCGCGCCAAGCTACCTCACCGCCGCCAGTTCAACCTCGGGCTTCAATTCCAGCCTCTACACCCGCGATGCCCGCCACACCGCCCAGGCGCTGACCCTGGAAGGCTCCACCCCCCGGTTCGACTGGCACCTGGTCGGCACCTCCTACCACTACGACCACGATCTCCAGAACAACCCCGCCGCCGCCAATGCCCTGCCCGCCGCCTTCGCCGGCGGTGCCGGCACGATCCAGCGCCAGGACGGCACCGGCTGGGTCACGCTCGATGCCAAGGCCGCCTTTCGCCCCCATGGCGATGACAGCCACGTGATCAGCCTGGGCGCCCACGCGAACCGCGTCACCCTGAATGCGGTCACCTGGAACGCGACAAACTGGCGCGACGATGCCACCCAAGGCGCCGCCGCCAGCCACTCGCGCGGCCGCACCCGCACCCTCGCCCTGTGGGCTCAGGACCAGGTCGCCCTCACCCCGGCGCTCACCCTCACGCTGGGCGCGCGGCACGAATGGTGGCGCGCCTGGGCCGGCAGCAATCTCAATGCCGCCGTCTCGGCCACGCCCCTTGCCCAGCCGGAAAAGCGCTTCTCCGGCCTCTCGCCCAAGGCCGCGCTGGCCTGGCGCGAAGGGCCGTGGACGTTGCGCCTCTCCGCCGGGCAGGCCTGGCGAATGCCCACCGTGGGCGAGCTTTACCAGCAGGTCACGGTCGGCACCCAGCTTGCCAATCCCAACCCCGCGCTGCGCCCCGAACGCGCCCGCTCGGCCGAACTGGCGGTCGAACGCTCAGATGCCCACGGTAGCCTGCGCCTCTCGCTGTTCAACGAAGTGGTCGATGGCGCGCTGATCTCGCAGACCGGCCCCGTGCCCAATTCGGTGCTCACCGCCAGCTTCGTCCAGAACGTCGCCCAAACCCGCTCGCGCGGGATCGAACTGGCGGCGCAGCGGCGCGATCTCCTGCCCGGCGTCGACCTGTCGGGCAGCCTGACCTATGCCGATGCGATCGTCAGCCGCAATCCCGGCCTGCCCGCCTCGGTCGGCAGGATCATGCCCGGCGTGCCCCGCTGGAAGGCCACTGCGGTCGCCACCTGGCGCCCGGTCGAGGCGCTCAGCCTCACCGCCGCCGCGCGTTATGCCAGCCGGGTCTGGGCCACGCTCGACCATGCCGATGTCAACGGCTTCACCTGGCAGGGCTTCGGCCAGTATTTCGTGATCGACCTGCGCGCCGCCTGGCGCCTGACCCCGAACCTGGAAGCCGCCATCGGCGTCGATAACTTGAACAACGACAAGTACTTCCTCTTCCACCCCTTCCCGCAACGCTCGGTCACCGCCGAACTGCGCGTGAAGCTGTAAGGGGAGGCGCAAGCCATGCGGGGCAATCTCTATCGCAGGCTGTGGCGCTGGCATTTCTACGCCGGCCTTGCGGTGATCCCCTTCATCCTCGTGCTGTCGCTCACCGGAGCCATGTTCCTGTTCAAGCCCCAGCTCGATCGCTGGGAGGAACGCGCGTTCCGCGATCTTGCGCCCGGCGTAGAGGTTGCCCCCTCACTCCAGCGTGCCGCCGCGCTGGCCGCCCGGCCCGGCGCCATGCTCCATTCCTGGCGCCTGCCCGAACGGCCCGGCGATGCCGCCATGGCCCACCTGATGCTGGCCGATGGCACGATGGAAGACCTGTTCATCGCCCCTTCCGGCCAGGTGCTGGGCGCGATGGCGCCCGAAGGCCGCGCCAGCGCGGTGATCCAGCGCATCCACGGCCAGCTCCTCGCCGGCCGGTTCGGCGCCTGGCTGGTCGAGGCCGCCGGCTCATGGGCCATCGTCCTCGTCGTCACCGGGCTATGCCTGTGGTGGCCGCGCGGCACGGGGAGCGGCAAGGGTCTGGCCCGATGGCCGGGGGCCGGCGTGGTCTGGCCCCGCCTCGCCGCCGGCCGGCGCGTGCTCTGGCGCGATCTTCATGCCGTCACCGGGTTCTGGGTTTCCGGCCTCGCCCTCGTCCTTCTCGTCACCGCCCTGCCGTGGACCGGCCTGTGGGGCGCCGGCTTCAAGGCACTGCGCGAACAGGCCGGCTGGGTGAAAGGCGCGCAGGACTGGCCCACCGGCGGCCAGCCCCCCGCCGGCGAAGGCCTCCACGCCGCCCACGATCACCACGCCATGGCCGGGATGCACCACCCGCCCGCCCCCCCATCAACTGCCACCGCCGGCGATGCGCGGGTGTTCGATGTGGTGATCGCCCGCGCGCGCTCCGAACACCTCGCCTTTCCGGTGCTGGTGGTGCCCCCCGGCCCGCGCGCGGCCCACTGGACCGTCCGCTCGGAAGCCCAGAACCGCCCCTTGCGCGCCACCCTGACCTACGATGCTGTCACCGCCCGCCCGATCAACCGCGAAACCTTCGCGCAAAAACACCCGATCGATCGCGTGGTCGGCTACGGGATCGCCTGGCACGAAGGCCAGCTGTTCGGCTGGGCGAACCAACTCGTGGGCCTCGTCACCGCCCTGATGATCGTCGTGCTGGCTCTCACCGGCTTCGTCCAGTGGCGCCGCCGCAAGCCCGCCGATGCCCTGGGCGTGCCCCCGCCGCCCGCCGAAAGCCTCGGCAAGGCCGCGCTGGCCGTGCTGATCCTGCTCGGCCTGGTCCTGCCGATGCTGGCCCTGTCGCTGCTGGTCCTGGCCGCGGGCGAAGGACTGGCACGGCGCCTCTCCCCCCGCGCCGCGCGCTGGCTGAGCGGCTGAACCCTCAGTCCACCCGCCCCCTCGCGTCGTCCCGGACTTGATCCGGGACCGGTGGCGGTTGGGCGGCGAGGTTCCGCATTGCGGACACCGGTCCCGGGTCAAGCCCGGGACGACATCAGGAACCACCCCCCAGCCGCGCAAGGTCCTCCGGCGTGTTCACATTGGCGCTCGGCCCCTCCAGCGCCACGGCCCGCGCGCCGCTGGCCGTGATGAGATCGCGCACCGCGTGGCGGCCCTCGGCCAGCAGGATCGCCTCCAGCGCGCCCAGGACGGCCACCGGCCACAGCGCCACCACCGGCTGGTCGGCCACATAGGCCGGCCCCTCGCCCAGCCGCGCCGGCAGGTCATCGGGCAGGCCCAGCGAATCCACCCCCATGGTCAGCACCGCCGCGAAGCCGCGGTCGCGCGCATGGCGCAGCGCGCCCGCGATCCCGCCCAGCGGTCCCATCCCCGCGCGCGGCCAATCCGCCACAACCGGCACCGGCCCCGCATCGCGCCCGATCACCACCACCGCCTCGCACCAGCCGGCCAGCCGGGCCACGGCCTGATCCAGCAGGGTCCGCCCATCCAGCACGGCCAGCGCCTTGTCGCTGCCGAAGCGCCGCGATTGCCCGCCGGCCAGCACCGCCCCCAGCAGGCGCCCGGCCATCACCCGCGCGCCAGCCACCAGCGCAGCAACTGGTGGGCGATGGCGAAGCGGGGCGGCAATTTCAGCGCCGCGTCGGCGTCGCCATCCATGGCCCGCGCCACCTCGGTGCGGGTGAACCAGCGGGCATCGTCCAGCTCGTTGCGATCGATGGTGATCTCGGGGCTGTCGGCCCAGGCATGGCACCCGATCATCAACGACGACACGAAGGGCCACGGCTGGCTGACCACATAGCTCACGTCGCGCGCGCGCACCCCGGCCTCCTCCTCGATCTCGCGGGCGACCGCCTCCTCGATCGTCTCGCCCGGCTCGACGAAACCGGCCAGCGCCGAATAGTTGAGCGGCGGGAACATCGGCTGGCGGCCCAGCAGCACGGTCGGCTCGGGCGCGCCGGCCAGTTCCACCAGCATGATCGTCACCGGATCGACCCGCGGGAAATGCTCGGCCTTGCAGGCGGGCGAAGTGCAATTGCGCTGCCAGCCGCCCTTGGCCAGCTCGGTCGGGCTGCCGCAGCGCGCGCAGAACCGGTGCCGGGCGTGCCAGTCGACCAGCGCCTTGGCCCCGCCGAAGGTCGCCATGTCGCCCGGCGAAAGCGCGGACAGCAGGGGGAACATATTGCGCGGCCCCTTGGCCCCGCCCTGCCACAGGGCCGGCGCCACCTGGGCAAAGCAGGCCGCGCCGTCCATCAGGCCCAGGAACACGATCTCGGCGCCCGGCTCGGCATCGGCCAGCGAACCCCAGGCCAGCGCGCCCTGCCCATCGAGCCGGGGCGCCAGGCCATCGAGCAGCAGCAGCCGCGCCTGCGGCCCCTTCAGCGCTTCCAGCGCCGAGGCATCGGTGCGGAGCCGGTCCGCGCGGTCCACCGGCGATCCGGCGAAGGCGATATCCAGGTCGGTCGGCTTCACGCGCATTCTCTCCCGTTGTTCTCGCCGGATGCCTCGTTGCGCGGCGTCACCAAAGTCGTGCCCAGCAAGGCGGCTCGGGCGAACAGGGTGGGCAGGCCCGCCTCCCCGATCCGGTCCATGGGCCACCATTCCCCCTCGCCCGCCGGATTGCCAGCCCCAATCGTCGCCCCGCAGACCGCAAGCGCCAGCTGGAAATGGGTGAAGCCATGCCGCACCTGCCCCAGCGCCTGCCAATCCAGCGCCAGCGGCGCCGCGCCCGAACCGTCGCCCCGCGCGCTCCAGCCATCGTCGGGCAGCGCCCGCATTCCGCCAAGCATCCCCCGGCCCGGCCGCCGCACCAGCCACACCTCGCGCCCGCCGTCCGGCCCTTCGCGCGCGATCCAGAAGGCCCGCCCCGCCCGCTCGGGCCGCGCCGCCCGCGCCGCCTTGACCGGATAGGCTTCGGGCGCCCCGGAAGCCCGCGCCCGGCACAGGTGTGCCAAGGGGCAAATCAGGCACCGGGCCTGCCGCGCGGTGCACACCGTCGCGCCAAGGTCCATCATCGCCTGGGCAAAATCGCCCGCGCCACTATCCGGCGTTATCGCATCGGCCGCCGCCCGGATCGCCTTGCGCGCGCCCGGCAGCGGCTCGCCGATGGCGAACAGCCGTGCCACCACCCGCTCGACATTGGCATCGACCACCACCGCCCGCGCCCCGAAGGCGATCGCCGCCACGGCCGCCGCGGTATAGGCGCCCAGCCCCGGCAGTTCGCGCAGAGCCGCCTCGGTCTGCGGGAAAGCCCCCCGCCGCGCCACTTCGCGGGCACAGGCCAGCAGGTTGCGAGCCCGGGCATAATAGCCCAGCCCCGCCCAGGCGGCCATGACCTCGCCATCATCGGCCGCCGCCAGATCGGCCACGGTCGGCCAGCGCGAGGTGAACCTGGTGAAGTAGGATTGCACCGCCGCCACGGTCGTCTGCTGGAGCATCACTTCCGACAGCCACACCCGGTAGGGATCGGGCGCCGGTGCGCCCGGCGGCGAGCGCCAAGGCAGGCGGCGGGCGTGATCCGCGTACCAGACTTGCAATGCCGTTGCAGTGCCGTTGCAAATCTCGTCGTCACAAAGGTTGTGGTCACTGGCGGTCACGGCGCGGCTATGGCATGGCCCTGCCCGCAATGGAACGGGATCGCAAACCGGCCGCCAAGGCCTCGAAGGCCAAGGCCGCCTCGCCAGCCGGCGGCGGCCGCCGCTACGAACGCCCGCGCGGCGGCCAGGCCCGCGCCATCGCCGATCTCATGCCCGAAATCGGGCGCACCGCGTTCCGCCGGTTCGGCTTCGTCCAGTCGAGCGTGGTCACCCGCTGGCACGAGATCGTCGGCCCGCACCACGCCAGGATCTGCTCCCCCGAATCGATCCGCTTCGCCCCCGGCGAAAAGAGCGAGGGGATCCTCCAGCTGGTCGTCGTGGCGGCCCATGCCCCCTTGATTCAGCACGTGATTCCCGAAATCATCGAACGGGTTAACCGCTTCTTCGGCTACAACGCCGTGGCCAGGGTCAAACTGCGCCAGGGCATGGTCAAGCCGCCCCAGGCCAAGGATCGCACCGCCCCGCCCAGCCTCAAGCCGATCCCGCTGGAACTGGGCGAAAGCCTGCGCGATATCGGCGATCCGGAACTGCGGACCGTGCTCGAATCGCTCGCCCGCAGCCTCGATGCCAACAGCCGCAAGGACCGCAACTGATATGTCCCCCAAGCGCGTGATCGCCGCTTTCCTCGCCCTTGTCGCGCTGGCCGCCCCCCAGCTTGGCGCCGCCGCCAGCGCGGCCCCGACCCTGGCCGTCGCGGCCACGCCGCGCGGCAGCCACGTGCTGGGCCGCGCCAATGCGCCGCTCAAGGTGGTCGAATATGTCAGCTACACCTGCCCGCACTGCGCCGCCTTCGAACGCGAAGCCGCCGATCCGCTGCTCGACATGGTGGCGCGCAGCGGCAGGGGCACGGTCGAATACCGCCCGATGATGCGGAACATCGTCGATGTCGCGGCCACCCTGATGGCCGGCTGCGGCCCGGTGTCGCGCTTCCCCGGCAATCACGCCGCGCTGCTGCGGGGCCAGGACAAGTGGCTGGTTCCGCCGCAGAATTCGCAGCCCGATCGCTGGCGCACCGGCAGCTTCCTCGCCCGGATGCAGGCCGTCGCCCAGGACATGAACCTCTACACCCTGTTCGAGGAGCGCGGCTACACCCGCGCCGAGCTGGACCGCTGCCTTGCCAACGAAGCTCAGGCCAATGCCTTCGCCGCCGAGAACCGCCAGGCCATGGCCGGCCTGAACCTGAAGGGCACCCCCAGCTTCCTGATCAACGGCGTGCTCCAGCCCGGCAACGACTGGGCCAGCCTGCGCCCCGCCCTTGCCGCAGCCCTGCGCTGAGCATGGCCGCAGCCCTGCACTGAGCCGGACCGCCGCCGCGCGCTGAAGTTTTCCGCCGCCTAATCACGCCCGCTATTCCGCGCCACCCGGTGGCCGGCTAGCATCCGCGCCGCCATACCACGAGGATTCGCCCGATGCCGTTCAAGACCGTCCGCTCCGCCCTGCTGCTCGCCACCCTGGCGCCGCTGGCCCTCGGCCTGGCCGGCTGCAAGAAGGACGAGGCCGGCGCCAAGGGCGAAGCGGCCGCCTCGGCCGCCCCGCTGCCGTCGGTCGCCGCGCCGGCCGGCAAGTCCTGGGCCGACAGCATTACGCAAACACCCGAGGGCGGCTACCGCATGGGCAACCCCGATGCCCCGATCAAGCTGGTTGAATATGGCTCGCTGACCTGCCCCCACTGCGGCGAATTTTCCGAGAAGAGCGCGGCCACGATCCGCGACCAGTGGGTGGCCTCGGGCCGGGTCTCCTATGAATTCCGTCACTATGTGCGCGATGCGCTCGATCTCACCATGGGCCTGATGACCCGCTGCGGCAGCCCGGAGGCCTTCTTCGGGCTGACCGAACAGGTCTTCGCCAACCAGAAGACCCTGCTGGGCAGCCTGCAAGGCAAGGACGCGGCGCTGGAAACGGCGATGAAGGCGCCCGATGCCCAGCGCTTCCAGGCGATCGGCGACGTGCTGGGCCTGCCCCAGTTCTTCGCCGCGCGCGGCATCCCGGCCACCCAGGCCAAGGCCTGCCTCGCCAGGACCGACCTCGCCTCGCAGATGGCCAAGGCCACCGCCGACCAGGGCAACCAGTTCCAGATCGAGGGCACGCCCACCTTCCTCGTCAACGGCACGAAGATTCCGACCAACGCTTGGGAAGAGCTGAAGGCCCGGATCGAAGGGATGGGCGTCCGCTAGGGGCGATCGAGGGGGCCACAGGCCAGGCGGTTAAGGAGGCCGCGGGTTCGATGCAGATCAGGCGATTGAAGCTCAGTGGATTCAAGAGCTTCGTGGAGCCTGCGGAACTGCGGATCGAACCCGGCCTCACCGGGGTCGTCGGCCCCAACGGCTGCGGCAAGTCCAACCTGCTCGAAGCGATCCGCTGGGTGATGGGCGAATCGAGCGCCAAGTCCATGCGCGGCGGCGGCATGGAGGACGTGATCTTCGCCGGCACCGCCCAGCGCCCGGCGCGCGATTTCGCCGAAGTGGTGCTCCACGCCGCCGACAGCGCGGGCGAGGAACTGGAAGTCGTCCGCCGGATCGAACGCGGCGCCGGCAGCGCCTACCGGGTCAACGGGCGCGACGTGCGGGCCAAGGACGTGGCGCTGGTCTTCGCCGATGCCGCCACCGGCGCCCACAGTCCGGCGCTGGTTTCGCAGGGGCGCATCGCCGCGGTCATCGCCGCCAAGCCCGCCGAGCGGCGCCAGATGCTGGAGGAAGCGGCCGGGATCGCGGGCCTGCACGTGCGGCGCCGTGATGCCGAGCAGAAGCTGCGCGCCACCGAGGCCAACCTCGCCCGGCTGGACGATATCCTCGGCCAGCTTGACCAGCAGATCGCCACGCTTCGCCGCCAGGCCCGCGCGGCGGAGCGCTATACCGGCGTCTCCGAGAAGATCCGCGTGGCCGAGGCCCGGCTCGTCTTCGCCCGCTGGCGCGATGCCGCCGCCGCCGCCGAGGCCGCCCGCGCCGAAGCCCAGGGCGCCGAGGACAAGGTCGGCAAGGCCCAGGTGCTGGCCGCCGAGGCCCAGAAGCGCCAGCACGCCGGCGCCGCCACGCTGGCCGAGGCGCGCGACCAGCTGGCCGACCGGCGCGACGATGCCAGCGCCCATGCCCACCGCCTCGCCGCCCTGGCCGGCCAGCTCGAAAGCGCCGAGCAGCGCCTCGCCGATCTCGATCGCCAGCGCCGCCGGCTCGACGAGGACAAGGGGGATGCCGACCGGCTGACCCGCGATGCCGCCACGGCCCTCGCCCGGCTCGATGCCGACCTTGCCGCCGGCGAGGCCGCGCTGGAAGCGACCACGACCGAGCGGCCCGCGCTCGCCCTCGCGCTCGATCGCGCCGAGGGCCAGGCCCGCGCCGCCGAACTCGCGCTGGCCCAGGCCACCGCCGACCAGGCCGGGGTTGATGCCGAATGGCGCGTGGCCCAGGCCGCGGTCGCCCAGGCCGAGGCCCGCCAGGCCCGGCTGGCCGGCGACGAGCGCCGCCTGTCCGACCAGCACGCCGCCCTGGCCCGCGAGGGCGATCTCGCCGCCGCCGTCACCCACGCCCAGGCCGAACACGATGCGGCCACCGCCCGGCTGGCCGAACTGCGCTCCGAACTTGACGCGCGCCAGGCCCGCAAGGCCGATATCGCCAGCGCCCGCGATGCCGCCGCCAGCGCGCTGTCGGCCGCCCGCGCCGACCTTGCCGGCATCGAACGCGAATGGACCGCCCTGTCGCGCGACCGCGAGGCCCGCGCCCGGCAGGCCAGCGCGAAGCACGGCCTTTCCCCCGCGCTCGACACGGTCCGCGCCGAGCCGGGCTACGAACGCGCGCTGGCCGCCGTGCTGGGCCGCGATGCCCGTGCGGGCATCGGCGCGCCGGCCCCGGGCAGCGAAGGTCGCTTCTGGACCGGCGCCCCGGCACCCGCCCCGGTCGGCCACAGCCTTGCCGCCCATGTTCTGGCCTGCCCGGACGAACTCAAGGCCCGCCTCGCCCTCGTTCACCTGGCCGAGGCCGATGATGGCCGCGCCCTCCGGCCGGGCGAATGGCTGGTTACCCGCGATGGCCTGCTGCGCCGCTGGGACGGTTTCGTGGCGCGCGGCGAAGGGGCGGCCGAAGCGGCCCGGCTGGAGGCCGACAACCGCTTCGCCGCGCTTGACGCGCAGCTCCCGCCCCTGCGCGCCGCCGTGGCCGAGGCCGAGGCCGCGCAACAGGCCAGCGCGGCGCAACTCGCCAGCCTGCAGACCGAGCTGGCGGCCGCCGAGCGAGCGCTGGCCGGCCTGGCTGACCGCGAACGCGCGGCGCTGCGCGCACTGGACCAGGCCGAAGCGGCCAAGGCCCGCCGCGCCGCCCGCGAGGCCGAACTGGACGAAGCCGCGCGCGATCTGGCCGAACAGGCCGAGGCCGCCGGGGCCGATCTGGCTGCCGCCACGGCCGCCCGCGCCGCCCTGCCCGATCCCGCCGCCGGCCGCGCCGCGCTCGCCGCCGCGCAGGACCGCCACGGCGGCGCCCGGCTCGCCCTCCAGTCCGCCCACGCCGCGCTCGCCGCCCATGACCAGGCCCAGGCCGCGCTGCGCGAACGGGTTGCCGCCCAGCGCGCGGAAGTGCGTGGCTGGCAGGCCCGCGCCGGCGATGCCGCCACGCGCTTGGCCGAAATGGACCGCCGCGTGGCCGAAATCGCCGAGGAACGCGCGGTGATCGTCGCCAAGCCCCCGGCGCTGGAGGCCGAGATCGCGCTGGCCGAGGAAACCCGCCTGCGCCTTGCCGCCGAACTCGCCCGCGCCGAGGAACAAGTTGCCGCCGCCACGGCCGCGCAAGGGCAGGCCGACAGCGTTCTGGCCGCCGCCAGCGAAGCGCTTGCCCTGGCACGCGAGGCCCGTGCCGGCGCCGTGGCCCGGGCCGAAAACGAAGACCAGCGCCGGGTGGAGATGACCCGCGTCTCGGGCGAACGCTTTCAGTGCCCGCCCCCGCTGCTGCCCGAACGCTTCGCCTTCGCCGCGCCCGAAGTGGTTGGCTCAGGCGAGGAATCCGCCGC
Source organism: Novosphingobium bradum (assembly GCF_042646485.1). NCBI lineage: Bacteria > Pseudomonadati > Pseudomonadota > Alphaproteobacteria > Sphingomonadales > Sphingomonadaceae > Novosphingobium > Novosphingobium bradum. The sequence goes on from NZ_JBHRTQ010000003.1 coordinate 40,824, forward strand.
GATGGACCGCCTCGTGGCCGAGCGCGAACGGATCGGCCCGGTCAACCTCGTTGCCGCCGATGAACTGCGCCAGGCCGAGGGGCGCCACGGCGAAAGCCTGGCCGAACAGGCGGACCTGGCCGAAGCGGTCAACCGCCTGCGCGGCTCGATCGGCAACCTCAACCGCGAGGGCCGCGAGCGCCTGCGCGCCGCTTTCGAGGCGGTGGACGGTCATTTCCGCCACCTGTTCGCCCGGCTGTTCCAGGGCGGCCAGGCCCACCTCGCGCTGGTCGATTCCGACGATCCGCTGGAGGCCGGCCTGGAAATCTTCGCCCAGCCGCCGGGCAAGCGCCTGCAATCGCTCACCCTGCTTTCAGGCGGCGAACAGGCGCTTACCGCCGTGGCGCTGATCTTTGCGCTGTTCCTGACCAATCCCGCGCCGATCTGCGTGCTGGACGAGGTCGACGCGCCCCTGGACGACGCCAATATCGAACGCTTCTGCGACCTGCTGGAAGCCATGGTCCAGGAAACCGCCACCCGCTACCTGATCGTCACCCACAATGCGGTGACGATGAGCCGGATGCACCGCCTGTTCGGCGTGACCATGGTGGAGCAGGGGGTCTCGCGGCTGGTCAGCGTGGACCTGGGCGGGGCGGAGCGGCTGCTGGCGGCGGAATAGGCGCAAGGCCGCGCCATCACCCCCGCGCGGCGCCCAGCACCTCGCGCACCTTGTCGGAAATCTGCTGCACCGAGAACGGCTTGGGCAGGAAATGCATATTGGCGATATCGATCTCGTTACGCAGCTGTTCCTCGGCATAGCCCGACATGAACAGCACCGGCAGGCCCGGCGCCAGTTCGCGGATGGCGCGGGCCATGGCCGGGCCGTCCATCACCGGCATGACCACGTCGCTCACCACCAGGTCGAAGCGGCGGCCCAGGCGCACATAGTCCAGCCCTTCCTCGCCATCGGCGGCGGCGGTCACCTCGTAACCCTGCCGGGTCAGCGCGCGTTCGGCCACGGCGCGGACCGATTCCTCGTCCTCGACCAGCAGCACCTTGCCCCCGCCCGACCACTTGCCCGGCTCCTCGGCCCTGGCGGGCGCGGCCAGCGGCACCGCGCCGTGGTGGACCGGGAAGTAGATCGAGAATTTCGTCCCCTTGCCCACCTCGCTCTCGGCGAAGATGAACCCGCCCGATTGCTTGACGATGCCATAGACCGTGGACAGGCCAAGGCCGGTGCCCCGGCCCTGCTCCTTGGTGGTGAAGAACGGCTCGAAGATCTTGGCGAGGTGTTCGGGCGCGATGCCGCTGCCGGTATCCTCGATGACAAGGGCGGTATAATCGCCCTGGGGGAGGATTTCCGAGCGCATGGTCCGCACGTCGGCCGCGGTTACCCGGCGGGTGGCGATGGTGAGGCGCGCGTTTCCATTGCCGACGCCATCGGTCTTGGCCATCAGCGCATCGCGGGCATTCACCACGAGGTTGACGATCACCTGCTCCAGCTGGGTCGGATCGGCGCGGATCGCGCCGAGATCGCGGTCGTGGCGCACCTCGAAGCGGATCTTCTCGCCGATCAGCCGCTTGAGCATCTGCGAAACGTCGGAGACCACGTCGGGCAATTGCAGCACCTGCGGGCGCAGGGTCTGCTGGCGCGAGAAGGCCAGCAATTGCCGGGTCAGGCTGGCCGCGCGGTTGGAATTGGCGCGGATCTGCTGGATGTCGTCATAGTCGCTGTCGCCCGGCGTGTGGCGCAGCAGCATGAGATCGCAGGTACCCAGGATCGCGGTCAGCACATTGTTGAAATCGTGGGCGACCCCGCCGGCCAGTTGCCCCACGGCCTGCATCTTGGTGGCCTGGGCGACCTGCCGCTTCAGGCGGGTTTCCTCGGTCGTGTCGGTCAGGCCAAGCAGGACCGCCGCTTCGCCAAGGCCGCGCACCGTGGCCAGGCTCAGCGAAACCGGATCTTCCGGCTGGCCCTTCAGGCGCACGGCGATATCGCCCGCCGCCGCCGGACCCTGGGCATGACGGCGCACGGCATCGGAAAGAGCGGCCTTGTCCTCGCGCACGACAAGGTCGGACGGGAAGGGTGGCGGCAGTTCGGCCTCGCGGCCGGCCGCGCGCATGAAGGCGGCATTGGCGAACAGCAGCCGCCCGTCGCGGTCGGCCATGGCCAGGCCGAGCGGCAGTTGCGAAAGCAGCGCCTCCAGGTGCGGCACGGCGGCATGGCCCTCGGCCGTGCTGGCCCCGGCGCCGATCCCCAGCCCGGCCTCGACCAGCAGCATCAGCGCGGGCACGGATTCGGGATCGGGCGCGCCGGCTGCCGTGGACGGCGCATCGGGATCGACCACCGGCACGTAATACATGGTCAGCGGACCGCCGCGCACCCCGTCGCGCTCCCACGAGATGCGGTCATGCTCGTCCTGGCGCAGCAGGGCGACGAATTCCATGCCGGCCAGCGCCGCCGCCGGATCGCCGGTGGCGCGCTGGGCAAAGCCGCTGCTGGCGGCCAGGATGCGGCCATCGACATCGACCATGGCCGCCGCGATCCCCGCGCCGGCCAGCGCACGCCCCAGCTTGCCGCCAAGGTGGCGGGCCAGTTCGGCGGCGGGATCGGCCGCGGTCAGTTCGGCCAGGCGCCAGATCAGGAAATCCTCGCCGCGCCCGGCCCGGCGCGCCTCGACCGACCAGGCCCGCGCGCCCGCGCAGACCCGATCCAGCCGGGCACTGCCCTCGCGCCAGGCATCGCGCCCGGCGCGCGCCATGGCCTCGGCAAATTCGGCATCGAGCGGCAGGCGCGGCGGGGCGGTGGTCGTCCCGAAGGCGGCTTCATGGGCGGCATTGGCGCAAACCAGGCGCCCGGCCCGGTCGATGATCGCCACCGCCGCCGCCTCGCCATCGATCGCCGCGAAAGTCACCGACCAGTCGGGCAAGGCCCAGTCCGGCTCGCGCGCCGGGGCGCGGCGCCGGGCCAGCGCCCAGCCCAGGGCGCCCAGCGCCAGGGTGCCGCCGGCAAAGCCAGCCACCACCAGCGGCTCGCGCGTGGTGAACCACAGAAGCGCGAGGCTGGCCAGAAGACCGCCGGCAACCGCCAGCCAATCGGCGCGCAGCGCGGCGGGGCTATCGTCGCGCGCGCTCATCTGGGATCGAAAACAGCCGGATCGGGCACCGCGCTGGTCACCCCATCAGCCACCGCCCCGGCCAGCCGGTTGCGCCGCTTGCGCGCCACCCACCACCGCCAGAACACCGTGCTCAGGGCATAGCCCAGGCTGGAGAACAGGCAGGCCAGCACGAACAGGCCCAGCGCCGTATCCAGGCCCGCGCCGGTCAGGTGTTGCAGCAGGTGATCGGTCTGGGTGGTCTGCATCGTTTCCCCCAGGGGTTGGATGCCCGTCATCGCATCAAGGTGCAACAGCCACTCGCCGATCCTGTAGGCCAGCGCCACCAGGCCCACGTAGATCACCGGAAAGCCGATGAAGGTCGCCAGCATGGCGGCCGGAATGTTGGCGCGCAGGAACACCGCGAGGAAGGCGGCAACCACGAAGTGCGCCAGCGGGATCATCACCCCGACGAACAGCCCCAGCGCCACACCGCGCGGGACCGAGCGGCGGGTCATCCGCCACAGTTCGCTCCGCAGGATCAGGTGCGCGAAGGGGCTGACCAGGCGATTGGCCTCCAGCTTCTCGCGCGTGGGGACGTGCGAACGCAGCCAGGCAGCGAGCCGGCCGGTCACGCGCTGCGACCCATCAGGCGGCCCATCAGGAAGCCTGCGCGCGCTGGGCACGGCGCCTGCGGCGCTTGGCCCGAACCCAGGCGTTCCAGCCGAAGCTGGCGGCCAGGTAGGACAGGGCGGCCGCCGCCACGGCGACCACGATCAGCCCCAGGGCCAGCACCTTGCCCTCGGCGGTGATCCATTCGATCAGCTGCCAGCCGTCGGTCACCCGCATCAGGCTGTCGATCGGATTGGCATGGAGCATCCCGTCGAAATAGAGCAGGCGTTCGCCCACCTTGTAGCTCGCGGCCCAGATGAACGGGGTGGTGAAGGGATTGGTGATGAAGGTGGTGAGCGCGGCCACGGGCACGTTGGCCCGTACGCTCAGCGAAAAGAAGGCGGCGAACAGGACTTGGGCGAAGGGCACGATGATCCCCACCAGCATCCCCAGCGCCACCCCGCGCGGGACCGAGCGGCGGGTGAAGCGCCACAGTTCGCTGGCCAGAACCCGGTGCGCGAAGGGGCGGATGAGGCGGCTGCGCTCCATCTCCTCGCGCGTGGGCATATTGCGCTGTGCCCAGGAAGTGAACTTGGTGACCATCTGCCCTATCCGTCCGAGAGCGCCAGCCTAGCCCGTGAGGCGAGGCTGCGATATCGCCGCATAGCCGACAAGATGTTTCGCTGCGGTGAAAGGGAACCTGCGTGCGACGAACCATCGCCCGCCCGGTCAGCCATGCTCGCGCATCAGGCGCCCCTGCTCCCGCTTCCAGTCGCGCTCCTTGACCGTGGCCCGCTTGTCGGCCGCGTTCTTGCCCTTGGCGAGCGCGAGTTCCACCTTGGCGCGGCCCCGGCTGTTGAAATAGATCGAGAGCGGAACCAGTGTCATGCCCTTGCGCTCGGTCGCGCCGACGAACTTGTTGATCTCGCGCTCTTTGAGCAGCAGCTTGCGGAGGCGCTTGGGCTCATGGTTGAAGCGGTTGCCGTGGCTGAACTCGGGCACGTTGGAATTGACCAGCCAGACCTCGCCGTTCTTCACCTCGGCATAGGATTCCGCGATCGAGCCCTCGCCAAAGCGCAAGGACTTCACCTCGGTACCGGTCAGGGCGATGCCGGCCTCGAACACTTCGTCGATGTAGTAGTCAAACCGCGCGCGCCGGTTTTCCGCGACGATCTTCTTCTTGTCGAACTGGGCAGGAGTCGGGCGGGCCATGACCGGGCCATGTAGGGCGCGCGCGGGGCCAAGGGAAGGGCCGCGAGCGCAGGAACGCGAAAGTTCTCAGCCGCGCGCCGCGCCACTGCCGCTGAAGTCGACCGCGATGACCTTGCCCGGCCCGGATCCCGCGCGCAGCCGGCGGCCCTGGCGCTGGATCACCCCGGTGCGCCACAGGATCGCGCCCGACCGCTCGGCCGCATCGGAAGTGAGCACCAGGCGGTGGCCATCGGGAAAGAACACGCTGACCGTGCCATCGTCGCCGCGCATCACGTGCAGCGGGGCATCATAGATGCGCCGGTCGTCGGCGGGATCATCCCCCCGGCCGGAGGGGTGACGGGAAGCGGGAGGCTGGGTGGTGGCCATGATGCCCGGTCAACGCCGGGTTCGTGCAATCGGTTCCGCTGCTCGTCGTGCCGGGGCCACGCCTCGCCAGCGAGGCGCGTGTGCGGCGTGGTGAGGCCAGCGCCCCTCAGGCCAGCCCGGCGTGAACCAGCGCCGCGTCGACCGCCGCGCGGGCCTGGGCGTTGCACGGCACCAGCGGCAGGCGCAGTTCCTCGGCGATGAAATCCAGCACCTTGCTCATCGCATACTTGACCGGGCCGGGCGAGGCATCCTCGAACATGGCGTAGTGCAGCGGATAAAGCCGGTCGTTCAGTTCTCGCGCCAGGGCCAGGTCGCCGGCCGCGCAGGCCGCCTGGAACTCGGCGCACAGCCTGGGCGCGACATTGGCCGTGACCGAGATGCAGCCCACGCCGCCGGCGGCGCTGAACGGCAGGGCCAGCTCGTCGTCGCCCGAAAGCTGGCAGAATTCGCCGGCGATGCCCATGCGGTGATCGGTCACGCGCGACAGGTCGCCGCTGGCATCCTTGATGCCGATGATCTTGCTGGGAAAGCGCCGCGCCAGTTCGCACACCGTTTCCGGCTTGAGATCGGTCACCGTCCGGCCGGGCACGTTGTAGAGCACGATCGGCAGGTCGGAATGATCGGCCAGGTAGGAGAAGTGGGCGAGCAGGCCTTCCTGGCTTGGCCGGTTGTAATAGGGCGCCACCAGCAGGGCGGCGGCGGCCCCGCACTTGGCGGAAAACTGCATATGCAGCAGGGCGTTCATGGTGTCGTTGCTGCCGCAACCGGCGATCACCGGCACCCGGCCCGCCGCCTGTTCGAGGCAGACCTCGATCACCCGGTGATGCTCGGCATTGGACAGGGTGGAATTTTCGCCGGTCGTCCCGCAGGGCACCAGGGCCGACGATCCGCTTGCGATCTGCCAGTCAACCAGCTGGCGAAACGCCTTTTCATCGAACGCGCCGTCGCGGAACGGGGTGACGAGGGCCGGAATCGAACCGGAAAACATGGACATCTTCCCTGATTTTGCCCCAATGTGTCGGTAACTCCCCGGGATGGGAGCCCTCCGCATGGAGCCCTGAAACCATTCAGCGCCTGATAAGGAGCGATAGGCGAATGTCCAGCATGGTCCGCAAGTCCCTTGCCGGTGCCTTCCTGGTCTTTCTGGCCACCGAAGGCCCCGCGTCCTCGCAATCGGCGATCTCGGTGCCCGTGGTGCAGCCCCTGCCCCAGGCAACCCTGGCCCCCGCTTCCCCCCCTGCCTGGCAGGGCCAGACCTACGTGCCCACCAGCGGCGAGGGGAGCGAGTGGGACCGCGCCCGCGCCCAGTTGCGGATGAGCGCGGCCACCCCGATGGCCCAGGCGGTCAGCCGGTGGAAGCTGCTGGCCAGCACCGATACCCTGGCCTTTACCGATTATTCCGGCTTCCTTGTGGCCTATCCGGGGTTCCCGGAAGAGGACAAACTGCGCCGCGCCGCCGAAAAGGCGCTCGATCGCGGCGGCGCCAGCCCCGCGCAGGTCGCCGCCTATTTCGACCGCGTGGCCCCGCTGACCAATCCGGCCCGCGCCCAATATGCCCTGGCCCTCGCCGCGCTTGGTCGCACTGATGCCCCGGCCCAGGCGCTGGCCGCCTGGCGCGGCGGGGCGATGAGCGATGCGGCCGAAAGTGCCCTCGCCCCGCTGGTTCGCGCCAGCGCCGCCGACCAGGACGCGCGGATGGACTCGCTGCTGTGGGCCGGAAATGTGCCGCAGGCCCAGCGCCACCTCGCGCTGACCAGCCCGGGGCGCCAGCCGCTGTTCGCCGCCCGCCTCGCCGCCTTGCAGGGCACGGAACCCGCCGCCGGCCTTGCCCTCCCGCCCGAGGCCGCCAGCGATCCCGGCTACCTCTACAATCGCGCCCGCCAGCTGATCGGGGCCGGCCGCTCGGCCGAGGCCGCCAGCCTGCTGGCCAGCCGCCCGCGCCTTTCCGCCCTGCCGGTCGATGCCGAAAAATGGGTGTCGCTGCTGCTCGCCGCCGCGCGCGGGACCGATGGCGCCACGGCCCTGCGCCTGGCCGGCGGGATCGACGATGCCTTCGCCCCGGGCGCCGACATCAGTCGGCTCAGCTTCCGCCTGCGCGACGATTACACCTCGCTGATGTGGCTCGCCGGCACCCGCGCGGTGTGGACCCTTGGCACCCCGCGCGGCGCCGCGCCGCTGTTCTATCGCTACGGCATGGCCGCCAGGACCCCACAGACCCGCGCCAAGGGTCTCTACTGGGCCGGCCGCGCGCTGGCGCTCGCCGGCGATGGCGCCGGGGCCAATGGCTATTTCACCCAGGCCGCCGCCTATCCTGATCAGTACTACGGCCAGCTCGCGCTCGAACGGCTGGGCCGGCCGATCCCCGATTTCGCCAGGGCGCCGTCCGTCACGCCCACCCTGGCCGAGCGCCAGGCCTTCCTTGCCCGCCCGATCGCCGCCGCCGTGCGCGAAGTGGCGCGCGAGAGCGACTGGCCGACCGCCGTGCGCTTCTTCAAGGAAATCGCGGCCCAGGCCAACACCCCGGCCGAACACCAGGTCGTCGCCGATCTCGCCCGCGAACTGGGCCGCCGCGACCTGGGCGTGATCCTCGGCCAGGCCGCCGGGGCCGAAGGCATCCAGGACTTCCAGCACGTCGCCTTCCCGCTGATCCCGACGCCCGAAGGGACCGACTGGACCATGGTCCACGCGATCAGCCGCCAGGAAAGCCAGTTCGCCCAGAATGCGGTGAGCCACGCCGGGGCGCGCGGACTGATGCAGCTGATGCCGCGCACGGCCGCGCAGGAAGCCGGCCGCATCGGCCTCGCCTTCGATGCGTCGGCGCTGATGAGCCAGCCGGGCTACAACCTGAAGATCGGCGACACCTTCTTCACCCGGATGCTGGGCTACTACGGCGGCTCCTATCCGCTGGCCGTTGCCGCCTACAATGCCGGCCCGGGCAACGTGAACAAGTGGCTGCGCGCCAACGGCGATCCGCGCACGGGCAGCGTCAACTGGGTCGACTGGGTGGAACGCATCCCGATCCAGGAAACCCGCAACTACGTCCAGCGCGTACTCGAAAACGCCGTGGTCTACGAGGCGATGAACCCCGACAAGGCCCACTACCGCGGTCCAAACCCGCTCAGCCACTTCCTCGGCAAGCCCGCGCCGGGCTGACACCATGCCAGCGCAGGCTGGCATCTCTTTCGGTGCCCCATCTCCGTCATGCCAGCGCAAGCTGGCATCTCTTTCGATCACCCGGGGCGTTCGAGCGTGACCCTGATTCCTCAGCTCCATCCTTCGCTCAGCCGGACCGTCGCGCCAGCTCGCACCAGATGCCAGCCTTCGCTGGCATGACGGTTGGGGAAATGTCCGGTTCTGCAACTGGGTCGGGAAAGCCCGCCGAGCCGGCCCCGAACGCAAAAACCCTCCCCCGTGACAGGGAAGGGTTCCGCAAGGCCCGGTTCAACCCGGGCCGATCAGCGCCGGCTCACATCGCCGCGGGCGAGAGGACCAGCCATTCGGGCTGGACGCTCACCCCCAGCCGCTGGCGCAGCCGGCGGACGCGCTCGGCATAGTGGCCGACCAGGTCGAACGAGCTCGGCCCGGGGCCGGGCGCGATCCGGCCGGCATCGCGAATCGCGCGCTGGTGCTGGAACAAGAGTTCGTTGAGGTCCATCGCAGGTCTCCTGCCGATGCGGGTGTCAGGTGGCGGGCAATTCCGCCTTGATGGCCGCTTCGGCAAGGCGCCGGTCACGGGCGGCCGCGATCTCGTTTTCGCGGTTGGCCAGGGTCAGCCAAGCCGCGCCTGCCCGTTCGTATTTCTCGCGCTGCATCGGCAGGTTGCTTTCGCGCGCCGCGCGAGCGCAACTTTCGGCCTGGGCAGCGTAGAAATTGCTCTGGACAGACATCGGTAACTCCTTGGCCTGGCGGAAAGATCCGCCCGCGCGATTGGTCAGCCGAGAATGGCCAGGACCTCCGCGCGCAGTTCGGTCGGGGTCATCACCCCGACCGCGCGGCCCGCGTGGCCGCGCTCCCCGCACCATGGCGTCAGCGCGACAAAATGCGGCTGGCGCAGGCGGGGCATGGTATGCTTGAGATTCTTCATTTCATTCCTCGGCGCATTGACAGCGCCGTCTTGTCATGTCCCGGCGCCAGCGGGCGCCAGGATCTGTGGTCACCGGCGTCGTGCGCCGGGCGAGCCACCACCGCCGGGACCCTTGTCCCGATAGACGATGCGGCCCTTTTCCAGGTCGTACGGGGTCATCTCGACTCGCACCCGGTCGCCCACGACCGAGCGGATGCGGAATTTCCGCATCTTGCCGGCAGTGTAGGCGATGATCCGGTGGTCGTTTTCGAGCATGACGCCGAAACGACCATCCGGAAGGATTTCATCGATCTGGCCTTCGAGGGTCAGCAGAGCCTCCTTGGCCATTCGCTCAGACCAGTTCGAGGTTGACCGCGGATTGCTTGCCGCGACGGTCGGTCTCCATCTCGTACTTGACGCGCTGGTCCTTGTTCAGGGTCGTCAGACCCGAACGCTCGACCGCGCTGATGTGCACGAAATTATCGGGCTCGCCGCCGTCGGGAGCGATGAAACCGTAGCCCTTGTCGGGGCTGAAGAACTTGACGGTGCCGATGGGCATGGATTGTTTCCTTCACGAAACAGATAAACCCGCCCGCAGAAGTGCGAGCGGAGCTGGTAGCGTGAAAGGGAAGATTGCACCCGATGGGCCGGTGGCCGGGGGGGCGTAAAAATCCGTCGCAGGCGACGTTAGCAATGACCCACATGGGCCTGGCGGGGCAATTTGTCAAGGATGCGAGGCCGCTTCCCCTCGCCGCCCGGCCCGGTTAGACCCGGCGTGATGAAGCCCGACGGTCCCCCGATCACCCCAGCTGGCATGGCCGCCCTGCGCGCGCGCTACGATCACCTGCTGGGCACCGAGCGCCCGGCGATCGTCGAGATCGTCTCCTGGGCCGCCGGCAACGGCGACCGTTCGGAGAACGGCGACTATCTCTATGGCCGCAAGCGGATGCGCGAGATCGACCGCGAACTGGCCTTCCTCGCCCGGCGGATGAAGGCGCTCAGGGTGGTCGATCCGGCGCGGCAGGAAGACCGCGCCCGGGTCTGGTTCGGCGCCCGCGTCACCATCGCCGACGAGGACGACAACCAGCGCAGCCTGACCCTGGTCGGAGACGACGAGCAGGATGCCTCGGCCGGCCTGATCGGCTGGAGCGCGCCCATCGCCCGCGCCCTGCGCGGCGCGGCGCCGGGCGACCTGCGCCGGGTGGTCCTGCCCGGCGGCGAGAAGGAATGGGAAGTGCTGGAGATCGGCTATCCCTAGGGGTTTCTCCCCGGAGGCCGGTCAAGCCGATCCCAACCATGACCGTGCGAGAGGCGGCCTTTCCTTCGCGAACGACAGGAGCGGCGCGGCATGGACCACCACGATCTGATCGTCATCGGCTCCGGCCCGGCCGGCCGCCGCGCCGCCGTGCAGGCCGCCAAGCTGGGCCGGCGGGTGCTGGTGATCGAAGGCGGGCGCCGGGTCGGCGGGGTTTCGGTCCACACCGGGACGATCCCCTCCAAGACCCTGCGCGAAACCGCGCTCAACCTTTCGGGCTGGCGCGAACGCGGGTTCTACGGCAGCTCCTACCGGGTCAAGGAAGTGATCTGCGGCGAGGACCTGGGGATGCGCCTGGGCAAGACCCTGGAGCACGAGGTCGATGTCCTCGAACACCAGTTCCAGCGCAACAACGTCCGCACCATGGCCGGCATGGCCCGCTTCACCGATCCGCATACCCTCGCCGTGACCCAGGCCGATGGCACCGAGGCGCCGATCGGCGCCGAGCGCTTCCTGATCGCGGTGGGCACCGAGCCGTTCCATCCCGAGGGCATCGCCTTCGACCAGCACCACGTGCTCGACAGCGATGCTATCATCCAGACCCCGCGCGTGCCGCGCAGCCTGGTGGTGATCGGCGCGGGCGTGATCGGCATCGAATATGCCACGATCTTCTCCGCGCTCGACGTGCCGGTGACCCTGATCGAGCCGCGCGAAACCTTCCTCGATTTCGTCGACCGCGAGATCATCGGCGAATTCGTCCACGTGCTGCGCGATCGCGGCATGACCATTCGCCTGGGCTGCGCGGTCGACCGGATCGAGCGCGGGGCCGATGGCTGGCCGGTCACCTGGCTCAAGGACGGCCGCCGGATCCGCTCCGACATGGTGCTCCACGCCGCCGGCCGCAAAGGCGCGACCGCGGCGCTCGGGCTCGAACACTGCGGGCTTGAGGTGGATCATCGCGGGCGGATCGCGGTCGATCCCGCCACCTTCCAGACCGCCGTGCCCCACATCTATGCCGCCGGCGACGTGATCGGCTTTCCCAGCCTTGCCTCCACCTCGATGGAACAGGGCCGCATCGCCGCCTGCCACGCCTTCGGCCTGCCTACCCCGCCCGCGCCTGCCTTCTTTCCTTATGGCATCTACGCGGTGCCCGAGATCAGCACGATCGGCCTCACCGAGGAGGAATGCCGCCAGCGCAAGATCGGCTACGAGGTTGGCATCGCCCGCCTGCGCGAAACCTCGCGCGGGCACATCATGGGGCTGCATTCGGGGATGATGAAGCTGATCTTCTCCCTGAAGACCCGCCGCCTGCTGGGCGCACACATCATCGGCGAAGGCGCGACCGAACTGGTCCACATCGGCCAGGCCGTGCTCAACCTGAAGGGCACGCTCGACTATTTCATCGAGAACACCTTCAACTATCCCACCCTGGCCGAAGCCTACAAGGTGGCCGCGCTCGATGCCTGGAACCGGATGGGCGCCGCCTGAGCGGAACGCCGCCCCGGGAACTTCCCTGATGCCCCCGCCAACGCCATGGCAGTCATGTCCAGCTAGGGGGCGGTGATCGGGGTCGCACACCATCTTGCCGAGGTAGGCCAAGCCATGTTCAAGTTCCTGTCGCGCTCCGCTGAAGCATCGGCGGCGTCTCCATCGTCCGGCCCATCGCAGGCGGATGGCGGGGCCGGCCCGCTGCGCGGCGCCCGGCGCGACCTGCTCGAACGCATCGCCGATTTCCTCGTCCGCCACGACCTTGAGGTGACCGCGCGCAACCTCGCCATCGCCCAGGCCGCCTTTTCCGGCGCCGACCTTGGCCTGGCCGCGCGGATCGCCGAACAGGAACGCTCCGGCCAGCCGGTCGACCAGGCCTGGCTGGACCGCGTGGCCCCGGCCGGGGATGCCGAGGGTGGATCCGGATCGCAGCAGGCCGAGCTTGACCGCCTGATGGCCCGGCTCGACAGCTCGATCTCCAGCTTCGCGGAAACCACCCGCAAGGCCGGCGGCACCACCGCGGCCTATGGCGACAGCTTGCAGGAACACGTCGGCGCCATGAGCGGGCCGGCCGCCGGCGAGGGGCCGACCGGCGAGGTTCTCGCCAGCCTGGTCGGCATTGCCCGGGCCATGCTGGAGCGCACCCGCGAGGTGGAGCAGGAGATGAAGCGCTCGTCGCACGAGGCCGATGGCTTGCGCGAAAGCCTGGAGCGCGCTCGCCGCGATGCCGAGATCGACCATCTCACCGGCCTGCCCAACCGCCGCGCCTTCGAGGCCGTGCTCCAGCGCGAGGTGCGCGAGGCCCAGGCCGAGATCGACAACCTGACCGTGGCGATCTGCGACATCGACCGGTTCAAGGCGGTCAACGACAACCACGGCCACGAAACCGGCGACCGGGTGATCCAGGCAGTCGCCCAGGTGCTTGCCCGGATCTCGCACGACCGGTGCCACGTGGCCCGCCACGGCGGCGAGGAATTCGTCCTCCTGTTCCGGGGCAAGAGCGTGGCCGAGGCAAGCGCGATCCTTGATGAAGCGCGCGCGAGCCTGGCCTCGCGCCACTTCGTCAATCGCCAGACCGATCAGCCGATCGGCCAGGTGACCTTTTCGGGCGGGGTGACCAGCGTCTTCGCCCATGCCGACCCGCGCGAGGCTCTGCGCGCGGCCGATGCGGCGCTCTACCGGGCCAAGGCCGAGGGCCGCAACCGCATCTGCCCAGGTTGATCCGTGCTGGCACAGCCTGATCCGGCCGGGCCGCCCCGCTCAGCCGGGCGGGAGCAGGCTGGCCAGCACGGCCACCAGATCGCGCGGATCATAGGGCTTGGCCAGCACCGGGCAATCGGCGTAGCCCTTGGGAACGACCCCATAGCCGGTGGAGATCGCAAAAGGCACGCCGGCGGCCTGCAAGGCCCGGGCGATCGGCTCGGAACTTTCGCCATCGAGGTTCCAGTCCAGCACGGCCAGATCGAACCCGCCGGCCCGGGCGAGCGCCAGGCCTTCCGCCAGCGATGCGGCCGGGCCGACCACGAGCGCCCCCATTTCCGCCAGCTCGTCTTCCAGCATGGCGGAAACCAGGAACTCGTCCTCGATCAGCAGGATCCGCTTGCCGGCGATCATGCCGGTTCTCCCGGCTCGCCCGAGGCCGGTTCGGCGGGCAGCAGGGCGGAATGAAGCGGAAAGTTCATCCGGCAGGTCAGGCCCGCGGGATCGTAGGCCAGGTCAACCTCGCCCTCGAGCTGGCGGGTGACCGAATTGCCGATCAGGCGCGTGCCGAACCCGGTGCGGGTGGGCGCGACCACGGGCGGCCCGCCCCGCTCCTGCCAGCACAGCGCCAGCCGGTCGTCAGCGCCCAGCGCCCAGGTGACCGAGGCCGTACCCTCATGGGCCGAGAGCGCGCCATATTTCACCGCGTTGGTCGCCAGTTCGTGGAGGACCAGCGCCAGGGCCACCGCCGCATTTGGCCGCAGCCGCACCGATGGGCCGGCCAAGGTGATCCGCACGATGTCATCGCCGCAGATGGCCAGGCCATGGTGGACCACGTCCTCGATCTCGGCCCCGGCCCAGTTGGACCGGCTAAGCGCGGTGTGGGCGCCGGCCAGGGCATGGAGACGGGCATTGAAGGCGGCAAGGTGGGCCTCGGGCATGGCGGAGCCGCGAAAGGTCTGGTGGGCCATGCCCTGGACTACCATCAGGGTGTTGCGGACCCGGTGGTTCAGCTCCTCGATCAGCAGCTGGCGCTGGTCTTCCAGGTGCTTGCGTTCGGTGATGTCATAGCCGGTGGACTGGGCTTCGAGCAGGCGCCCCGCCGCGTCCCACTTGAGGCCGCGATTGCGCCACAAGGTCCAGCGTTCGCCATCGGGGGTTTCCAGGCGGTTCTCGATCGTGACCACCGGCCGGTCGGGCGTGAGCTGGGCCATGCCCGCTTCCACGCCGGCCCGGTCCTCGGGCGTGACGAAGGCCCACAGGCTGGCGCCGGTCAGTTCTTCGGGCGTGCTCCCGATGGTCTGGGCATAGGCCTGGTTGACCAGCAGGATGGTCCCGTCCGGCCGGAACCGGCAGACCATCTCCAACTGGGCGTCGAGAGCCTCGCGCAGCAGTCTGGCGTCGTACAATGCTCTGCCCCTTCGCCGACCATGGAACACCACTCGTCGGACAATTGCAATCGTTCGGGCTTTCGTTGCGCTGAACGATCTGCGAAAGTCGGCGCGTGATCATCCCCCGCCTCCTGCCGATCGGGCTGACCCGGACCTTGGCCCTGGGCCTGGCCCTGGGTCTGGCGGCCGGCGCGGCGCCCGTCGCCGCGCGAGACAGCCTGGGGATGTTCGGCGCCTGGGGTGCGTTCCGCGATCCCGCCGTGCCGCGCTGCTATGCCATCGCCATGGCCGAGCCTTCCTCCCTCGCCCGCGAATTCCAGCCCTATGCCGCCGTGGGCACCTGGCCGCGCCAGGGCGAACGCGGCCAGGTCCACCTGCACCTCTCGCGCCGCCTCGCGCCCGGCCGGCCGGTAACCCTGACGATCGGCGGGCAGCGCTTTGTCCTGGTCTCCGGCGCGGCCGACGCCTGGGCGCAGGACCGGCGGATGGATGCGGCCATCGTCGCGGCCCTGCGCTCGGCCCCGACCATGGCGGTCAGCGCCCGCGATGCCGCGGGGCGGTCGTTCGGCAACAGCTGGCGGCTGGACGGCGCGGCGACCGCGATGGACGCGGCGACCGTGGGCTGCGCCCGGCTGCGCTAGCTTTTTGCCCGGCAAGCGCCTATATCGCGGCGCTTCATGGCCGATACGAACCTCATGCCGATCCCCGGGCACTTCGACCCGGTGCCCGTCCCCCGTGACGTCACCCCGCGCGCCGATGGGCGGGTGGACCTGCTCGGCCTGCCGCGCCCGCGCATCGCCGAACTGTTCGTGGAAGCCGGGCTCGATGCCAAGGCGGCCAGGCTGCGCGCCAAGCAGGTGTTCCACTGGCTCTACCACCGCGGTGTGACCGACTTCGCGGCGATGACCGATATCGCCAAGACCATGCGCCCCTGGCTGGCCGAGCGCTTCGTGATCGGCCGCCCGGATGTGGTGCTCGCCCAGCACTCGTCAGACGGCACCCGCAAGTGGCTGCTGCGAACGGCCGACGATCACGAATTCGAGATGGTCTTCATCCCCGATGCCGATCGCGGCACGCTGTGCGTTTCCAGCCAGGTGGGCTGCACGCTCAACTGCCGGTTCTGCCACACCGGGACCATGCGGCTGGTCCGCAACCTCACCCCGGGCGAGATCGTCGGGCAGGTCATGCTGGCGCGCGACGAACTGGGCGAATGGCCCAAGGGTGCCATGGAAGGCCTCGACGACGACCTCGACGAGAACACCTACACCTCCGACGGCCGCCTGCTGACCAACATCGTGATGATGGGCATGGGCGAGCCGCTCTACAACTTCGACAATGTGCGCGATGCGCTCAAGCTGGTCATGGACGGCGAAGGCCTGGCCCTGTCCAAGCGGCGGATTACGCTGTCCACCAGCGGGGTGGTGCCGATGATGGCCCGTGCCGGCGAGGAGATCGGGGTCAACCTGGCCGTCTCGCTCCACGCGGTCACCAAGGCGGTGCGCGACGAGATCGTGCCGATCAACCGCAAGTTCGGGATCGAGGAACTGCTGGCCGCCTGCGCCTCCTATCCCGGCGCCTCCAACGCCCGGCGCATCACCTTCGAATACGTGATGCTCAAGGACAAGAACGACAGCGATGAGGACGCGCGCGAGCTGATCCGCCTGATCAAGCAGTACCGGCTGCCCGCCAAGGTCAACCTGATCCCGTTCAATCCCTGGCCTGGCGCGATCTACGAATGCTCCAGCCCGGAGCGCATCCGCCGCTTTTCGGAAATCGTGTTCGAGGCCGGGATCAGCGCCCCGGTCCGCACCCCGCGCGGCCGCGACATCGATGCGGCCTGCGGCCAGTTGAAAACCGCCGCGCAAAAGCTGAGCCGCGCCGAGCTGGACCGGCTGGCCGAGGAAAAGCAGGCCGCGCTGGGCTGAACCCGGCTCAGGCCAGCGGCGTCAGCCGCGCGCCCATGGCCACGGCGCGCACCACCCCGCCGATCCACACCGCCCCGCCGGCATCGACGTGGACCTGCACCCGCCCGTCGGCGCCCACCTTCTGCCCTTGCGCGGCAAGATAGGATCCCCGTACCTGCCCGCTGGCCAGCAGGTATTGCGCGGCGGCGGCATTGAGGCTGCCGGTCACCGGGTCCTCGATCACCCGGCCCGCGGCATCGGCCGCGAAGGCGCGCAGTTCGAAGGCCGTGCGCGAGCCGGCCGGATGGGGTGCCACCAGGCCCAGCATGGTCCCCGGCCGCGCGCGCGACACCGGCTCGGCCGCCAGCAGGACGTCCAGCGAGGCGATACGGAGCAACTGCCAGTCCGGCCCGTTGGCGGCATGAACCGCATCGCTGACCGCCGCCTCCCGCACGCCCGCCACGCGGATCGCCTCGGCCCGGTCTGCGGGCGAGAGCGGGCCGGAGCGAGTCAGCGGCGGCGCCCGAAAGGCCAGTTGGCCAACGTCGCGCCGAACCTCCACCAGCCCGATCCCGCATTCCTGCATCACCATCCCGGGGTGACGCGGTTCTCCGCCGGCAGCCAGCCAGCTGAAGGCGCTGCCAAGGGTGGGGTGCCCGGCAAAGGGCAGCTCACCGGCGGGGCCGAAGATCCGCACCCGGTAATCGGCCGCCGGGTCGGTCGGAGGCAGGAGGAAGGTGGTTTCCGAATAGCCCAGCCAGCGCGCCAGCGTCGCCATCTGCGCGTCCGACAGGGCCACCTCGCCGCGCACCACGGCCAGGGGATTGCCGCTCTGCGGCCCGTTGGCGAAAACGTCGACGAGGTCCAGTCTCATGACCCGCCTTTGCCAGTTTCGTTCAGCTTTCGGAACCCCTTGGCCCACTATCGGTTCGCAACGCCATGTGGCCCAACGCCCGAAAGGAACCCGCGATCATGAGAAAAGCCGTCCTTGCCGCCAGCCTCGCGGCCATCGCCCTGCCCGCCGTGCCGGCCTTCGGCGATCCGCCGCCCTGGGCTCCCGCCCATGGCCGCCGCGCCCATGAAGAACAGGCCTGGGACCGCCGGGGGGATGAAGACCGGGGCCGCTACTACGAGCCCCGCCGCCTCACCCGCGAGGACCGCATCTGGCGCGGCAACGACGGGCGCTACTACTGCCGGCGCAGCAATGGCACGACCGGATTGGTGGTCGGCGCGGCAATCGGCGGAGTGATCGGCAGCCAGGTGGCCGGTCGCGGCGACCGCACGCTGGGCGCGGTCATCGGCGCGCTAGGCGGCGGCCTGCTCGGCCGCGAGGTCGATCGCGGCAACGTGCGCTGCCGTTAATGGATTGGTGTGCCCCTGAACGACGTCAGGGGCGCACCCAACCAGGAATCACCGTGAAAAGGCACTCGACAGGCGGAAGGTCGCCTGGGCCGTGGCGCCGTTGACATAGCGCACCCGGTAGAGCGTGGTCGCGGCGAAGGCGCCGGTCAACCTGGCGGTCAGCTGCGCCGGGGCCGATGCCGTCACCGCCTGGCTGGCCACCGGCTGGTAGGTCGCCCCGCTGTCGAGCGACTGGTCGATGAACAGCGTGCCCGACTGGTCGGCATAGGCCACGGCATGGAAATAGGCATATTGGCTGGAGGTGGTCGTTGCCCGGCCGGTGCCGGTGAAGCTCGCCCCCCCCGCCAGCGCGGTTGTCGAATCGGTGAAGCCCGTTCCGGCGTTGGTCGTCCCGCTGACCGTGGCCGTGCCAGACACCGAAACGCTGCCCAGCGCCGCCGAACCACCTGCCAGCGACAGGCCCGATGTCGCCGGCCCCTGCCGCTTCTGCGCCAGGGTCAGCGCCACCGTGCCGCTGGTATAGGTCGAAACCCGCGCCCGCACATAGGCGGCGCTCGTGGCGAAGCCATAGATCCCCGCCGCCGTGGTGGTCAGCACCGGCGTGGCCGTGGCCGATGCCAGCGAGATCACCGGCAGGGCCACCCAGGTGCTGTTGTCGTTGGATTGCTCGTAGGTGATCGTGCAGGTGGTCCCCGCGCTGGTCACGTGGAACGAGCCGCCGTTGAAGCCGGTGGTCGCCACCGAGACCAGTGCCGCGGCCGAGGTGACCGAACCACTGGTCCGCAGCGCATCGGCCACGGCATCGGTCGCAACGCCAACCGGGCTGGCGCGCAATTGGGTATCGGTCAGCCCGCCGAAGCTGGCGAGCGAGACCGCGACCGGCGTCGCGCGCAACTGGGTCTCGGTCAGCCCGCCGAAGCCTGACAGGCTGACCAAAACCGGCGATGCGCGCAGCTGCGTATCGGTCAGCCCGTCCCAGCTCGGCAGGCTCACCGCCACCGGCGCGGCGCGCAACTGGCCATCGGTCAGGCCATTGGCATTCGACAGGCTCACCGGCAGCGGCGCCGCGCGCAACTGCACGTCGGTCACCCCGCCGAACGACGAGAGGCTGACCGGAACCGGCACGGCGCGCAGTTCGGCATCGGTCAGCCCCCCGCCCGATCCGCCCCCGCCCCCGGTCATGGTCACCGGCACCGGATTGTCGGCCGAGACGAGCTGGACCGAACCATCGGGATTGGTGAAGGCAATCGCGCTGGCCGTGGTGAAATTGGCGGGAAACTGGATCTGGGGACTGGGCATGGCAGGAGGACTCCTCGGAGCGATTCGCCCTGTCCTGCCGATTTTGGACAATGTAGGAAACCGAATTAACCCATATGGCACAAAATCAGGCTCTTCCCCCGGTCGCCCCGCTGTGCTTGAAGGCCCGCATGGCCAAACCCGCAATCCTGGTGACCGGCGGCGCGAAGCGCATCGGCGCGCTGGTCTGCCGCCGCTTCGCCGCGGCGGGCTGGCACGTCGTCGTCCACTACGGCCGCTCGCGCGCCGAGGCCGAAGCCCTCGCCGCGCAATTGCCCTCTGCCGAAACCGTCCAGTGCGAACTGGCCGACAGCGCCGCCGCCGAGGCCATGATCGCCACTCTGGCCAATCGGCTGGAAGACTGGCGGATCCTGGTCAATTCCGCCGCGGTGTTCCGCCACGACGATGCCCGCGCAATCGATCCGGCGGTCCTGGCCGAGGCCGTGGCGGTCAACGCCGCCACCCCGGCGCGGATCACCGCGGCCTTCCTGCGCCAGGCCCGCGCCCGGGGCGGCCGCCGGGTCATCGATTTCCTCGACCAGAAGCTGAGGAACATCAATCCCGATTTCTTCTCCTACACCATGGCTAAGGCCGCGCTCGAGGCGGCCATGCGGATGCAGGCCATGGCCCTGGCCGATCCGCGCGATCGGATCTACGGCGTCGCCCCCGGCGCGATGATGGCCAGCTTCGACCAGGCCGCCGACGAACACGAGGTCAGCGGCCGGATGAATTTGCTGGAACGACTCAACCAGGCCGACGAACTGGCCGAGGCCGCCCTGTTCCTCGGCCAGGGTTGGCTGGCCAGCGGCGCGGTGCTCTATGTCGATTCCGGCCAGCACCTGATGCGCCAGCCGCGCGACGTGCTCTACCTCGCCCGCGGCCTGACCTGATCCCCGGCCGCGCGGGAACCGCCCCCGCCTTCGTTCGTTTTCTGCCTCGACCGCGGGTGTGAACTTTGGACGCAGGGGATCGCAACGGATGTGGCTTCTGGACAAGTTGCTGCGCGGGGTCATCCGCGAAGGCCGGTTGACGATTGTCGACCATGATGGCCGCACCCACGAATTCGGCAGCGGCGAAAGCCCCCCGGTGGTCATCCGGTTCACCCGCCCCGGAACCGCCATGCGGATCGTCCGCAATCCGCAGCTCGGCGCCGGCGAGGCCTGGATGGACGGCCATCTCATCGTCGATCCGCCCCACGATATCCGCGATATGGTCATGCTGGTCATGGGCAATGCCGCGCGGGCTGGCGGGCTCGAAACCCCAAGCCGCTGGCGCCGCCTGCTCGACAAGGCGCTGTGGCGGCTCGACCAGGCCAACGATCGCCGCCGCGCCAGCCGCAATGCCCGGCACCACTATGATCTCACCCGCCAGTTCTACGAGCTGTTCCTCGACGAAGACCGCCAATACACCATGGCCTACTGGCGCAGCCCCGACGAACCGCTGGAACAGGCCCAGCAGGACAAGAAGGCGCTGATCGCGGCCAAGCTGCACCTCGAACCGGGCAAGGCCGCCGCCATGCGGGTGCTCGATATCGGCTGCGGCTGGGGCGGCCTCGCGCTCTACCTCAACCGGCACTATGGCTGCGAAGTGCTGGGCATCAGCCTCGCGCCCGACCAGGTGCGCTTCGCCAACGAACGTGCCGAGGCGGCGGGCGTGGCCGGCAAGGTCCGCTTCGAACTGGTCGACTACCGCGACGTGACCGGAACCTTCGACCGGATCACCAGCGTTGGCATGATCGAGCACGTCGGCGCCGGCAATTTTGCCGAATACTTTGCCAAGACCCGCGCGCTCCTCGCCGACGAGGGCATCATGCTCACCCACACCATCGGCCGCACCGGGCGCCCCGGCCGCACAGATGCCTGGACCCGCAAGCACATCTTCCCCGGCGGCTACATCCCGGCGATGAGCGAGCTGGTCGGCGCCATCGAGGACACCGGCTGGCAGCTTGGCGATGTCGAGATCCTGCGCTTCCACTACGCGCTCACCCTTCAGGAATGGTATCGGCGCACCACGCTCCACGCCGAGCAGATCGCCCGGCTCTACGACGAGCGGCTGGTCCGCAAGTGGCAGTTCTACCTGGCCGGCGCCGAACAGGCCTTCCGCTTCGAGGACATGGTCAACTTCCACCTGCAAACGGTGAAGCACCAGTCCGCCCTGCCGATGACCCGCGACTATATCGCCGCCGAAGCCGCCCGGCTGATGGCCAGCGAGCCGGTGCCCGAATGGCACCTGGCGCAAGCCGCGGAATAGGCTGCCCGGCGCCTCGCCGCGAAAACCCCTTCGCCAGCCCAAAGGTTGCGAAACTACCCCCCGCCTGATAGGCGCGCGCGCAATTGCCCATCGCCTGCGCGGAGCCAGAAATCCCATGTCCGATATCAAGAAGGTCGTCCTCGCCTATTCCGGTGGCCTCGACACCTCGGTGATCCTCAAGTGGCTCCAGGTGACCTACAATTGCGAGGTCGTAACCTTCACCGCCGATCTCGGCCAGGGTGAGGAACTGGAGCCGGCCCGCGCCAAGGCCAAGCTGATGGGCCTGCCCGACAGCAACATCTACATCGATGATCTGCGTGAGGAATTCGTGCGTGATTTCGTCTTCCCGATGATGCGCGCCAATGCCCGCTATGAAGGCGATTACCTGCTCGGCACCTCGATCGCCCGCCCGCTCATCTCCAAGCGCCTGATCGAGATCGCGCACGAAACCGGCGCCGATGCGGTCGCCCACGGCGCCACCGGCAAGGGCAACGACCAGGTCCGCTTCGAACTGTCGGCCTATGCGCTCGATCCCAACATCAAGGTCATCGCCCCCTGGCGCGAATGGGAGCTGACCAGCCGCACCGCCCTGATCGCCTGGGCCGAACAGCACCAGATCCCGGTGCCCAAGGACAAGCGCGGCGAAAGCCCGTTCAGCACCGATGCAAACCTGTTGCACACCTCGTCCGAGGGCAAGGTGCTGGAAGATCCGTGGGAGGAAACCCCGGACTACGTCTACTCGCGCACCGACAACCCGGAAAACGCGCCCGACCAGCCCGAATACATCACCATCGATTTCGAGCGCGGCGATGGCGTTGCCCTGAACGGGATCGCCATGTCCCCCGCCACGCTTTTGGCCGCGCTCAACGACCTGGGCCGCAAGCATGGCATCGGCCGGCTTGATCTCGTCGAGAACCGCTTCGTCGGCATGAAGAGCCGCGGGATGTATGAAACCCCCGGCGGCGAGATCTATGCTCGCGCCCACCGGGGCATCGAGCAGATCACGCTCGATCGCGGCGCGGCCCACCTCAAGGATGAGCTCATGCCCAAGTATGCCGAGCTCATCTACAACGGCTTCTGGTTCGCGCCCGAGCGCGAGATGCTCCAGGCCGCGATCGACCTTTCCCAGGAAAAGGTCGCCGGCACGGTGCGGCTCAAGCTCTACAAGGGCCAGGCCTCGGTGGTTGGCCGCAAGTCGCCCAACTCGCTCTACTCCGAACGCCACGTCACCTTCGAGGACGATGCCGGCGCCTATGACCAGAAGGATGCGGCCGGCTTCATCAAGCTGAACGCGCTCCGCCTGCGCCTGCTGGCCCAGCGGGATCGCTAGAACCCCGTTTCCGGAGCGGTTCGGACACTTGTCCACCGCTCCGGCGCACTTATCCACCGGTGCATCGGGCGCCTGTGGGTAATTGCATCTGAAACTTCTTGCGCGACTCGGTTCCCGGGCGCAGCCTGTGCTCATCGAACGACGCGGATCAATGCAGGCAAGCGAACCGAGCGAGCCTCACAAGCCCCTGCAAGTCCACGCAATTCGAGCCGACGGTACAGGAACCGCGGGCCTATCGGACAACCCGCCGGCCAGGCTGGAAACGGCAAGGCAAGGCGAACCGCAGATAGCCGCAGAACCCACCGCCGGATGAACGTTCCCGCAGGCTCCATGCCTGCCGCGTGGTCGCCCCGCACCGCCCGCAACGGCGGTGAGGTGAAGGTCGCAAGGCTGGGCAGGGACAGCAGGCGGGAACGGTCACGGAACCGCCGGGCGGCGGGCGACGGTGGCGGACATGATCAACCGATCAGGCGTCCTGTCATCCCAGCCCCCGCCTGACGGGACCGAACGCCAGGCCAAAAGCGGCGGGAGGCCACTGGCCGTCCTTCGGACGGGCCGGCACCCATCTCCACGCAAGTCGGCCAACCGGCTCCCGGCGGCGGCGCACGGTCGTCGTTCGGGGTGGCTTCGGCCGAGGAATGGGGAAGGCGGCGCTACGAGGCGCTGGTCGAAACCGATCCCTTCCGCAGCCACCGGCATTCGCGGCAAGGTGCCCCCCGGCGCCGGGCTGCGTAGCGTCGCACGCCGGCACAGGACGACGGGCACGAATGGGGCTGACGGCAACGTCAGCCCCATTTTTCGTTCCGGCTGGCTTACTGTTCGGGGCAGCCCCGAGGCCGCGCCCTACTTCGCCAGCTGCCCACGCACCGCGCCGGCCGGGAATTCGGCGGTATGGACGTTGACATAGTAGCCGGCGGGATTGGCGACGATCGGATCGAGCTTCTCCTTGTCGACGGCGAGACATTCGTCGCTGTCCTTGCCGGTGACGTCGAGGGTGAGAATCGGCGGGCCACTGGCCCCGGCCGCGCCCGCATGGAGGTGGGCCATGGTCGGCTTGCCGATCTTTTCGGCCCATAGCGAATAGCAGAAATCGTTGGTTCCGGGATCGACGGTAACCGTGAAGCCGCCGGTGCCGTCGGGCTTGCCGGGAGGCGTTTCGGCCGGGCCAGTGAGCGTGGCGGACAGCTTGATCGGCGCGGCCAGGGCAGGCCCGGCGGCAAACAGACCGGCGAGCAGGGCCAGGGGGGAAGCGGCAACAATCGCGTTTCGGATCATGGACATCTCTCCTCGCGGGGAACCGGCCCCGGGATC
Source organism: Novosphingobium bradum (assembly GCF_042646485.1). NCBI lineage: Bacteria > Pseudomonadati > Pseudomonadota > Alphaproteobacteria > Sphingomonadales > Sphingomonadaceae > Novosphingobium > Novosphingobium bradum. Next base: position 64,938 of record NZ_JBHRTQ010000003.1, read on the forward strand.
GCGCGCCCCGGCGACTGCCCTTGGCGCCAAGCCTATACCCGCCGCCCGGCCCCGGCAAGGCAGGCCGCGCCCACGCCCGGACCGCCGCGCCCGCCCGGCACGACTAACGGTTTAACCATGACCATTGCCGAGCTTCGCGGGGCAAAGCGTAAACCCTGAGCTGTGAGACTTCCTTCACTCAGGGAGCCCGCCGGGTTCCCGTCAACCCGCGCCACACCGCACCGCGACACATTGCACCGCGACTGGGGCGCCGCATCTTGAAGGGGGCTTTACCGATGCGTAACTCGCCGTTCACCGGGTCCGAGCCCGGCCACGTTCCGGGCTCGGGACTGATCCGCGCCCTGGCCGGCGCCGCGCTTGCCACCAGCGCCTTCGCCGCCGCGGCGCTGGCCGCCGCGCTGGCTGCGCCCACCGAGGCCCGCGCCGAGACCGCGGGCCAGCACTTCGGCCCGGCCGCCAGCATGGACGAGCGCGCCGACTTCGCCGCCCACCCGGATCGGCTGCCGGCCATGACCCTGCCGGTCGCCGCCAGCCGCGCGCCGGTCGCCCAGTTCCGGGTCGAGGCCGACGATGGCACCGTTTCCACGATCTATCACCTGCGTGACTACGACCTCAGGCTCGAGGCCGGAACCGTGTTCTATCGCACCGCCGCCGTACCCGGCCAGCCGAGCAATCCGGGGCTGCTGCGCGGGCGGGTGATGAGCCGGGTGGTGACCCGCTTCTGATCCGACGCCGGCTGCCGCGCCGGCCATTCCTCCCTCTCCCGGGTGCCTTCCCCTTGCCCGGGGTTCCCCGGCCCGCGCCCATCAACCCCACGCGGCGCGGGCTGGGGCCTTGGCTGCCAGGCTCTTGCCCGGCGGCGGCCCGGCTCTTCCCGCCTGAGCGAGGGGCAGTTTGGAATCAGCGCGCCAGCAGCGGCTTCAGGTAGGCGCCGGTGAACGACCGCGGGTTCTTCGCCACCTGTTCCGGCGTGCCTTCCGCGACGACCTCGCCGCCGCGCACGCCGCCTTCGGGGCCGAGGTCGAGGATCCAGTCGGCGGTCTTTATCACGTCGAGGTTGTGTTCGATCACGACGACCGAGTTGCCCTGATCGACCAGGCGGTGGAGGACTTCGAGGAGTTTGCGAACGTCCTCGAAGTGGAGGCCGGTGGTGGGTTCGTCGAGGATATAAAGCGTTTGGCCGGTGGAGCGGCGGGCGAGTTCCTTGGCGAGTTTGACGCGCTGGGCTTCGCCGCCCGAGAGCGTGGTGGCCTGCTGGCCGACCTTGACGTAGCCCAGGCCCACTTCATTGAGCATATGCATCCGGTCGCGGATCGGGGGGACGGCCTTGAAGAACTCCTCCGCGTCCTCGATCGTCATGTCCAGCACGTCGGCGATGGAGTGGCCCTTGAACTTCACCTCCAGGGTTTCGCGGTTGTAGCGCTTGCCGCTGCATTCCTCGCAGGTGACATAAACGTCCGGCAGGAAGTGCATCTCGATCTTGATCAGGCCGTCGCCCTGACACACTTCGCAGCGGCCGCCCTTGACGTTGAAGGAGAAGCGGCCCGGCTTGTAGCCGCGGGCCTGGCTTTCGGGCAGGCCGGCGAACCAATCGCGGATCAGGGTGAAGGCGCCAGTATAGGTCGCGGGGTTGGAGCGCGGCGTGCGGCCGATGGGCGACTGGTCAATCTCGATCACCTTGTCGCAGTGCTGGAGGCCGGTGATGCGATCGTGTGGGCCGGCGACGACGCGGGCGCCGTTGAGCACGCGGGCGGCGCCGGCGTGAAGCGTGTCGAGCGTGAAGGAGCTCTTGCCCGAGCCGGAGACGCCGGTGACGCAGGTGAAGGTGCCGAGCGGGAGGCTGGCGGTGATGCCCCTGAGGTTGTTGGCGCGGGCATTTTCGACCGTGATCTTGTGGCCGTTGCCCTTCCGGCGCTCTTGCGGAACCTCGATGCGGCGGCGGCCGGAAAGGTATTGGCCGGTGAGGCTGTCCTCGCTGTCGAGAATGTCCTGCAAGGTGCCCTGGGCCACGATCTCGCCGCCGTGGACGCCGGCGCCGGGGCCGAGATCGACCACATGATCGGCGGTGCGGATCGCATCCTCATCATGCTCCACCACGATGACCGTGTTGCCGAGATCGCGCAGGCGGCGCAGCGTTGCCAACAGCATATCGTTGTCGCGCTGGTGGAGGCCGATGGAGGGTTCATCGAGCACGTAGAGCACGCCGGAGAGGCCCGAACCGATCTGGCTGGCGAGGCGGATGCGCTGGCTTTCGCCGCCCGACAGGGTGCCCGAGGTGCGGTTGAGGTTGAGGTAATCGAGGCCGACGTTGTTGAGGAAGCCGAGGCGCTCGTCGATCTCCTTGAGGATGGCGCGGGCGATCTGGTTCTGCTGGTCGGTGAGGCGGGCGGGCAGATCGGCGAACCAGCCGAGCGCGGCGACGACCGAGAAGCGGGTGACGGTGGACACGTCTTCCCCCGCAACCTTCACGCTGAGGGCTTCGGGCTTGAGGCGCTTGCCGTCGCACACCTCGCAGGGCTGCGCGGTCTGGAACTTGGCCAGCTCCTCGCGCATCCAGGCGCTTTCGGTTTGCAGGAGGCGGCGGGTGAGATTGCCGATCACGCCCTCGAAGGCCTTGTGGACCGTGTAGCTCTTGCGCCCGTCCTTGAAGGTGAGCGCGACGGGCTTGCCGCCGGTGCCGTGGAGAATGATCAGGCGGACTTCGCCGGGCAGGTCCTGCCAGGGCGTTTCCAGGCTGAAGCCGAATTCGGCGGCGAGGCTGGAAAGGACCTGCATATAATAAGGGCTGGGTGGGTTGCTCTTGGCCCAGGGGACCACCGCGCCCTGCTTGAGGGAGAGCGCATCGTTGGGAACGACGAGCTGGGGGTCGAACAGCAGCTTTTCGCCCAGGCCGTCGCAGGCCGGGCAGGCGCCTTGCGGGGCGTTGAAGCTGAACAGGCGCGGCTCCACGCTCTCGATGGTGAAGCCGCTGACCGGGCAGGCAAACTTTTCGGAAAAGACAATGCGGTTGGCGGGCAGGCCGGCGCCCTTGAGCTGCGTGCCGGTGCTCTCCTCCTCGCGCCCCGGAACCGGGCCATCGGCCAGATCGACATAGGCGAGCCCTTCCGCCAGTTTCAGCGCCTGTTCGAAACTGTCCGCCAGACGGGTCTGGATGCCGTCCTTCACGGCAATGCGATCGACCACCACCTCGATGTCGTGCTTGAACTTCTTGTCGAGTGCTGGGGCGTCCTCGATGGCATACAACTCACCATCGATGCGGACGCGGGTGTAGCCGGCCTTCTGCCATTCGGCGAGCTCGCGGCGGTATTCGCCCTTGCGGCCGCGGACCACCGGGGCCAGCAGGTAGGCGCGAGTGCCCTCGGGCAGGGCCATGACCCTGTCGACCATCTGGCTCACGGTCTGCGCGGAAATCGGCAGGCCGGTGGCCGGCGAATAGGGCACGCCGACCCTTGCCCACAAGAGGCGCATATAGTCGTAGATCTCGGTGACCGTGGCCACGGTGGAGCGCGGGTTGCGGCTGGTGGTCTTCTGTTCGATCGAGATGGCCGGCGAGAGCCCGTCGATATGCTCGACATCGGGCTTCTGCATCATCTCGAGGAACTGGCGCGCATAGGCCGAGAGCGATTCGACGTAGCGGCGCTGGCCTTCGGCATAGATCGTATCGAAGGCGAGGCTCGACTTGCCCGAGCCGGACAGGCCGGTGATGACGATCAGGCTATCGCGCGGCAGCTCGACATCGAAGCCCTTGAGGTTGTGCTCGCGCGCGCCGCGCACGGTGATCTTCGAAAGCGACATAGCGCGGCGGTGTTCCACATCTGTTCGGGTGAGGCAAGACCGGACGGCCATGCTGCTCGGGACCATGTGGGGAATGGCGACGGCGGGCGCAAGGCGCACCTTGGGCCAGTATCCGGCGCCCCGGGGTGGACAGGCGGCGGGCAGCGGTTCCCATCCCGCCGGGAAGGGGGTGGGAGTTGGGGGTTGGCCTTTGCGAAAGGGCGCTCAGCCGGTCAGCATGGCCCAGGTTTGCGGGCCGACCACGCCATCGGCCGGGAGGCCGGCCGCGCGCTGGCGGGCGGTGACGGCGGCCTGGGTGGCGGGGCCGAACAGGCCGTCGGCCGAAAGCCCGAGCAGGCGCTGGAGCTGGCGGACAGCCTCGCCGGTGGCTCCATGACGGAGGGTGGGACGCTGGTCTGCGCCTTCGGCGAGGAAGCGGGCATGAGCCTCGGCGATCCTCGTATCGTAAGCATGGGCCGCATAGGCCGGGCCGTTGTAGGCGCGGGCGAAGACCGGCCAGTCGGCCCGGGCGAGGGCATCGGCAAGACCCTGGGCACGGATGAAGGCGACAAAGGCCCGGAGCTGGGCGGCGTGGCCCGAGACCATGGCGGCGACGAAGCTTTCGACATCGCGAAAGCCGGCGGCGGCATGATTGAAGCCCATGATCTGGAACGCGCCCCAGCTTGCCGCCTTGAGCGCGGCCAGTCGATCGAGCGCGAGGGCTTCTCCCAGCCGGTCATATTCGCGCGCGCCCCCCAGATATCCGCCGGGCTGTCGGGCGGACACGGCCGGGTGGCTATCGTCGAAGGCATGGCCGGTGAAGGCGGAGAACTTGTGGCGTTCGAACAGGATGCGCGGGCGGCCATCGGCGAGGAACCCGCCCCGGCTTTCCACCGCGACCACGGCGCGCACAGCGGCGGCGGTGCAACCCAGCGCGGCGGCGGCGGCGGCGAAGTCGGTCGGGGTGAGCGGGGCGGGATTGCCGGTGAATTCGGCGGCGGGCGGGCTGGCGGTCATGCGCGCGTCTCCTGGGATGGGGAGATTCGCGGATATCCGCATGGGCACGTTGTAGGAAAGTGTATTAACCCATTTGGAGATACCGCAAATCGCTCGACTAGGCTGGAGTGCGTCCCTAGGCTGGCCGGGACAGCGGACGAACAACCGCAAGGTCGCCACGAGCGGCCGGGGCTGAGGGGATGATGGCAATGACACAGACCGAAATGAGCGAGCCGGCGGCGCCCCTGGGCAAGGGCAAGGCGCTGCTGGTGCTGGGCGGGGTGGTCCTGGCCATTGCCGGGTTCATCGCCCTGGGCGCGGGGCTGGGCCTGCACAAGATCCACGGCGGCCTCCTGTTCATCACCTACTGGACCGGGATCCGCAATGCCGATCCGGCCGCCTTCGGCCCCAGCCTGGCCGGAAGCCTGGGCGGCGTGGCCATGGCAGCCGGCCTGCTCTACGGCATCCAGGCGGGCGGCGTAGGGGTGGCGCTGTGGGCCGTGGTCATGCTGGCGGCGATGTATGCGCTGATCCTGGGCCGGCTGGCCGGGCTGGTGAACATGGCCATGATGCTGTTCCTGACGATCGGCACGATCCCGGTCATGCAGGCGTGGGACGAACTGGCCGGCATGGCGCTGTCGACGCTCTATGCCGGCGTGCTGTGCGGCGCGGGGCTATGGCTGGTGCGGCGCCGGGCCGCGCGGGCCGCGCCCGAGGCCGGCTGACCGGGCTACCGAGCCGCGCGGTGGCGGGGCGTTAACCGCTTTACGCTAGACCGGCCAACCGTCCCCCATCGGGACGGGCTGGAATCGGACGGTGCGCCCGGCGCGCACCCCGGCTACGCGCCAAGCGCGTGCCCGGACGATGGGCTGGCGAAAGGCTGCGGTGACTTCAATTCTGTTCCTGACCGGCGACCTGCCCCCGCGCGAGTTCCATGCGCGGCTGGGGCGGCGCGTGCGCGGGGTGGGCGCGCGGCGCGGCGCACGGCACCGGGGGCGGCGGATCGCCATGCTGGCGGCGGCCGTGGCCGTGCCGGCGCTGGCCGCGCCGCAGGGCTGGAACGGGGCGCTGCCGGCCTTCGCCATCGGCGATGCCACGGCCAACGCGGCCGAGATCCGGCCGATGCCCTTCGAGCAGGCCGGCGCCAGCTTTCCGGGTTCGGCCTTCTATTACCTGGCCGCCCAGCCCGCTCCATCGCCCGCGCTTGACAGCGCGGCCCACTGGGACAGCGAGGAGGCCGTTGGCCCGGCCGCGCAGAGCCTTCCGGCGGCCGGCACGGCCATGGACCGCACCCGGGCGCTGACCTGCCTGACCCAGGCGATCTACTACGAGGCGGCGAGCGAGCCCGATGCCGGCCAGCGCGCCGTGGCCCAGGTGGTGCTCAACCGCGTGGCCCATCCCGCCTTCCCCAAGACCGTGTGCGGCGTGGTCTACCAGGGTTCGGAGCGATCGACCGGGTGCCAGTTCAGCTTCACCTGCGACGGGGCGCTGGCCCGGGTGCCGAGCCGGCTGTTCTGGGAGCGAGCGCAGAACGTGGCCCGGGCGGCGCTGTCGGGACAGGTCTATGCGCCGGTCGGGCTGGCGACCCATTACCACACCATCGCCATCCACCCCTATTGGGCCGACAGCCTCGCCTTCCTCGGCACGATCGGGGCGCACCGGTTCTATCGCCTCGGCGGCCCGGCAGGCGCTTCGGGGATGTTCAGCGCGGCGGCCTATCGCGGCGGCGAGCCGGCGGCCGCGCCCTTGCCGCGCGTGGCCGGCCCGGCCCCGGCTGACCTCGCGCTCGATCCGGTGGCGATCGAGCGGGCCTATGCCGAAGGCTTCCACGCGCCCCAGGCCAACGCGCTGGCGCCGGTTGCCGCCCGTGCCCCTGCCCCCGCCCCTGCCCCCGCGTATGCGCCGGAGCTGGCGCAGCGCGGTGGGGACCGGCTCTATGCCGCCAATGCCCTGCCCCAGGGTTCGGCGGTGCGGCCCGAATATGCCCGCTCGGGCCAGTGGATCGCGCAGCCGGCGAACTAGGGGCGCGGGCGGCAATTCCCCCGACACGGCAGAAGCCTCGGAAAGTTAAGCTTTCTCAACCATCTCGTGACACCAAGCCTTAGCGGGCCGGTGGCAGAAGGAGCCGGTCAGCCGCCGAGAGGAAGCCCCGCGATGTCCATCCATTTTGCCGCGTCGCGCCGTCCGGCCCGTTCCGGGCTGGCCCGCTGTCTCTCGCGCCCGGCCTGGGTGGCCGCGCACAACGACAACGGCGCCGACGAGACCGCCGCCCGGATCGACACGCCGCTGCTGCGCGCCACGCTGGAGCATTTCGCCGCCCACGGGCTTGCCGCCGCGGGCCAGGCCTACGATAAGGCGAACGCGGCCCTGGCCGCGGGCGATGCGGCTGGGCAGCACCACTGGATGGCCGTTTGCCGGATGCTCGACCGGCGGCTTCCGGCGCGTCGGCGGCGCTGAGCGGACCACCCCCGCGAACCATTCCGCTATTGCGAACTGTTATCAAAGATAGTCGGAAAGCGCGCGCTTTTCCCGGTTGCAACTTCCTGCGCCCACGCCTAGGGCACTCGCGTTCATTTGGGCCTCTGCCCGCTCGCGCGGGACCAGGGCAGGCTGGCCTGACCGCGAGAATCCGCCCGCGTCACGGAAGGTAGTTCATGGCTCGCAAGAAGATCGCCCTCATCGGCGCCGGCAACATCGGCGGCACCCTGGCCCATCTCGCCGCCCAGAAGGAACTTGGCGACATCGTCCTGTTCGACGTGGTCGAAGGCGTGCCCCAGGGCAAGGCGCTTGACCTCGCGCAGTGCGGCCCGGTCGAAGGCTTCGATGCCTCGATCGTGGGCACCAACGATTACAAGGACATCGCCGGGGCCGACGTGATCATCGTCACCGCCGGCGTGCCGCGCAAGCCGGGCATGAGCCGCGACGATCTGCTGGGCATCAACCTCAAGGTCATGAAGGCCGTGGGCGAAGGCATCCGCGACAATGCGCCGAACGCCTTCGTGATCTGCATCACCAACCCGCTCGATGCGATGGTCTGGGCGCTGCGCGAATTCTCCGGCCTGCCGGCGAACAAGGTGGTCGGCATGGCCGGCGTGCTTGATTCGGCGCGCTTCTCCACCTTCCTTGCCTGGGAATTCGGCGTCTCGATCCGCGACGTGAACACCTTCGTGCTCGGCGGCCACGGCGACACCATGGTGCCGGTGGTCGAATATTCGACCGTCAACGGCATCCCGGTGCCCGACCTCATCAAGATGGGCCTGTCCACCAAGGAGCGGATGGACGAGATCGTCGCCCGCACCCGCAACGGCGGCGGCGAGATCGTCGGCCTGCTCAAGACCGGCTCGGCCTTCTATGCCCCGGCCGCCTCGGGCATCGCCATGGCCGAAGCCTATCTGAATGACCAGAAGCGCATCCTGCCCTGTGCCGCCTTCGTTTCGGGCGAGTATGGCGTGAGCGATCTCTATGTCGGCGTGCCGGTGCTGATCGGCGCTGGCGGCGTGGAGAAGGTGATCGAGATCGAGATCGACGCCGAAGCCAAGGCCGGCTTGCAGGTCTCGGTCGACGCGGTCAAGGAACTGCTGGTCGCCTGCAAGGCCATCGACGGCTCGCTGGGCTGAGCCTTACCGCCTGATCCTTTCGGCATTCCTCGCCAGGAGCGAATCCCATGTCCATTCTCGTCAACAAGCACACCAAGGTCATCACCCAGGGGATGACCGGCAAGACCGGTTCCTTCCACACCCAGGCCGCGCTCGACTACGGCACCCAGATGGTGGCCGGCGTGACCCCGGGCAAGGGCGGCACCGAGTTCATCGGCCTGCCCCAGTTCGACACCGTCGCCGAGGCCAAGGCCGCGACCGGCGCCACCGCCTCGTGCATCTACGTGCCGCCGGCCGGCTGCGCCGACGCCATCCTTGAAGCCATCGACGCCGGGATCGAGCTGATCGTGGCGATCACCGAAGGCGTTCCGGTGCTGGACATGGTCCGCGTCAAGCGCGCGCTGTCGGGCACCAAGAGCCGCCTGATCGGGCCGAACTGCCCGGGCGTGCTGACGCCGGGCGAGTGCAAGATCGGCATCATGCCGGGCAACATCTTCAAGAAGGGTTCGGTCGGCGTCGTCAGCCGTTCGGGCACCCTCACCTACGAAGCCGTGTTCCAGACCTCGAACATCGGCCTTGGCCAGACCACCGCAGTCGGCATCGGCGGCGACCCGGTCAACGGCACCAACTTCATCGACGTGCTGGAACTGTTTCTGGCGGATGACGACACCAAGTCGATCATCATGATCGGCGAGATCGGTGGCTCGGCCGAAGAAGAAGCCGCGCAGTTCCTCAAGGACGAGGCCAAGCGCGGGCGCAAGAAGCCGATGGCCGGCTTCATCGCGGGCCGCACGGCGCCTCCGGGCCGCCGCATGGGCCATGCCGGCGCCATCGTCTCGGGCGGCCAGGGCGGCGCCGAGGACAAGATCGCGGCGATGGAAGAGGCCGGGATCCGCGTCTCCTCCAGCCCGTCGCTGCTGGGCGAAACGCTCGCCGAAGCACTCAAGGAACGCGTCTGATCCCGCGCCCGGTCGCGCTGCTCCGGGCCATATCGGCCGGGATCGTGCGAACCGGGCGTCGCGGACGCCATACGATGGAAATACAAAGGGCGCGGGAGGATGGCACTAACCATCCCGCGCCTAGGGTGGGGAACGACCGGAGGGCCAAGTCCCTTCCGGCAGGCATGACACGCGTCGGCAGCCCCTGACTGGAGCCAGCGGGGCCACTGGCGCGCGAGATTCACCGAATGCCCGGACCGCCGGGCGAAGGATGATTGCGATGGGCCAGGAAATGCACGACTTTCTCCCCGATGCCGGACAGGACGCGCCGCAGGCCGGCCCGAGCTGGTCGCGTGGCACCTGGCCGCGCGTGGGCGGGGATGCCGAGGACGAGCTGACCCAGGCGCTCGACCCGCTGGCCATGCGCGAAGCGATTCGCAAGGCCGCGAAGCAGGCCGCCGCCCCCGCGCTTGACGAGGCCGCGCTCGAAGGCGCCGCCGCCGACGCGATCCGCGCCATGCTGCTGATCCGCACCTACCGGGTGCGCGGGCACCTGGCCGCGAACCTCGATCCGCTGGGCCTGGCCCGGCAGGACATCCCGGCTGACCTGTCACCCGAATACCACGGCTTCACCCAGGCCGACCTTGATCGCAAGGTCTACCTTGGCGGCACCCTGGGCCTCCAGTGGGGCACGGTGCGCCAGGTGGTCGACATCCTGCGCCGCAACTACTGCGGCAAGGTCGGCTTCGAATATATGCACATCGCCGACGTGGAGGAGCGCCGCTTCATCCAGGACCGGATCGAGGGCGGCGACAAGTCGATCGACTTCACCCCCAACGGCAAGAAGGCGATCCTCGCCGCCGTGGTGCGCGGCGAGCAGTACGAGAAGTTCCTCGGCAAGAAGTACGTGGGCACCAAGCGCTTCGGGCTTGATGGCGGCGAGTCGATGATCCCCGCGCTGGAGGCGGTGATCAAGTATGGCGGCCAGCGCGGCGTGAAGGAGATCGTCTACGGCATGGCCCACCGCGGCCGGCTCAACGTGCTCGCCAACGTTCTGGGCAAGCCCTACAAGGTGATCTTCCACGAATTCTCCGGCGGCAGCGCCAACCCCGACGACGTGGGCGGTTCGGGCGACGTGAAGTATCACCTCGGCACCAGTTCGGACCGCGAGTTCGACGGGATCAAGGTCCACATGAGCCTGATGCCCAACCCCAGCCACCTCGAAACGGTGGACCCGGTGGTGCTGGGCAAGGTGCGCGCCTACCAGCAGTTCCACGACGACATCGGGCCGGGCAAGCACAAGCAGGTCCTGCCGGTGCTGATCCACGGCGACGCGGCCTTCGCCGGCCAGGGCATCGTGTGGGAATGCTTCGGCTTTTCCGGCGTGCGCGGCTACAACACCGGCGGCTGCATCCACTTCGTCATCAACAACCAGATCGGCTTCACCACCAGCCCGCAGTTCTCGCGCGGCTCGCCCTATCCCTCGGACGTCGCCAAGGGCGTCCAGGCGCCGATCATCCACGTCAACGGCGATGATCCCGAAGCCGTGACCTTCGCCTGCAAGCTGGCGGTCGACTACCGGCAGACCTTCGGGCGCGACGTGGTGGTCGATATGTGGTGCTATCGCCGCTTCGGCCACAACGAGGGCGACGAGCCGGGCTTCACCCAGCCGCTGATGTACGCCAAGATCCGCCAGCACCCGCCGGTGAGCGCGATCTATGCCGACCGGCTCAAGGCCGACGGCGTGATCGACGGCGCCTTCCTCGGCCAGGTGGAAAGCGGCTTCATCGGCCTGCTCGACGATCACTTCGCCGCCGCCAAGGACTACAAGCCCAATGAGGCCGACTGGTTCGGCGGCCGCTGGAGCGGGTTCAACAAGCCGGCCGATCCCGAGACCGCGCGGCGCAACGTGCCCACCGGCATCGAGCAGAAGCTGTTCGACAGCCTCGGCCGCACGCTGACCACGGTCCCCGAAGGGCTGACGGTCCACAAGACCCTGACCCGCGTGCTCGATGCCAAGCGCGAGATGTTCGCGTCTGGCGAAGGCTTCGACTGGGCAACCGGCGAGGCGCTGGCCTTCGGCGCCCTGCTTTCCGAAGGCTATGCGGTGCGCCTGTCGGGCCAGGATTCGGGGCGCGGCACCTTCTCGCAGCGCCACGCGGTGTGGGTAGACCAGACCGACGAGCACAAGTACGTGCCGCTCACCACGGTCCCTCACGGCCGGTTCGAGGTGCATGACAGCCCGCTGTCCGAATATGGCGTGCTCGGCTTCGAATACGGCTATGCCAGCGCCGATCCGAAAACGCTGGTGCTGTGGGAAGCGCAGTTCGGCGATTTCGCCAACGGCGCCCAGATCATGATCGACCAGTACGTGGCCTCGTCGGAATCGAAGTGGCTGCGTGCCAATGGCCTCGTCATGCTGCTGCCCCACGGCTACGAGGGCCAGGGACCGGAGCACTCCTCGGCGCGGCTGGAGCGCTATCTCCAGCTCTGCGCGCAGGACAATATGCAGGTGTGCAACATCACCACGCCGGCCAACTATTTCCACGTGCTGCGCCGGCAGATGCACCGTCCGTTCCGCAAGCCGCTGATCGTGATGACTCCCAAGAGCCTGCTGCGCCACCCGCTGGCCAAGTCGGCGGCGAAGGACTTCGTGGGCGAGGGCCACTTCATGCGGATCCTGTCCGACATGAAGCCGATCGCCGACAAGGAGACCAAGCGGCTGGTGCTGTGTTCGGGCAAGGTCGCCTACGACCTGTTCGAGGCGCGCGATGCGGCCGAGATCACCGATACCCAGATCGTCCGGCTGGAGCAGCTCTATCCCTTCCCGGGCGAGCCACTGGCCGCCCGCGTGGCGCGGATGACCAATCTGGAAGAGGTGGTCTGGTGCCAGGAAGAGCCGCAGAACAACGGCAGCTGGTTCTTCGTCGAACCGATGATCGAGGAAGCGCTCGCCGCCGCCCGGTGCAAGGTGGGCCGCGCCCGCTATGCCGGCCGCAGTGCCAGCGCCTCGCCGGCCACGGGCCTCGCCAAGCGCCACCAGGCCGAACAGGCCGCCCTGATCAGCCATGCGCTGGGACTTTCGGTTCGCGGAGAGATCCGCCGCAAGAAGAACGGTTGAGGTAAGCGATGACCATCGAAGTGAAGGTCCCCACGCTCGGGGAATCCGTGACCGAGGCCACCATCGGCCAGTGGCTCAAGCAGCCGGGTGAGCCGGTGAAGCTGGACGAGCCGATCGCCAGCCTCGAGACCGACAAGGTCGCGATCGAGGTCAATGCCCCGGCTGCCGGGGTCATGGGCCAGCAACTGGTCGCCGAAGGGGCCAATGTCTCGGTCGGCGCGCTGCTCACCACGATCGAGGAAGGCGCGGGCGGCGCCGCGGCGGCCCCTGCTGCTCCGGCGGCGGCTCCGGCTGCTGTTGCGGCCCCTGCTTCGGCCGCGCCCCCCGCTCCGGCCGCCGCTCCGGCGGAAGGCGGCGATGCCATCGCGCTGTCGCCGGCCGTGCGCCGGGCGATCCTTGAATACGGGATCGATCCCTCGACCGTGAAGGGCACCGGCAAGGACGGCCGCCTGACCAAGGAGGACGTGATCGCCGCCGCCCAGGCCAAGGCCGCCAGTCCGGCCCCGGCGGTTTCCGCCCCGGCGGCGGCCCCTGTTGCCACCGGCGAGCGCCGCGAGGAGCGGGTCAAGATGACCCGCCTGCGCCAGACCATCGCCAAGCGCCTCAAGAGCGCGCAGGAAACGGCGGCCCTGCTCACCACCTTCAACGACTGTGACATGAGCGCGGTGATCAACGCGCGCGATACCTTCAAGGATGCGTTCGAGAAGAAGCACGGCGTCAAGCTCGGCTTCATGAGCTTCTTCGCCAAGGCCGCCGTGCTCGCTCTCAAGGACCTGCCGGCGGTCAACGCCCAGATGCAGGGCGATGAGATCGTCTACTTCGACTATGTCGACCTGTCGGTGGCGGTCTCGGCGCCCAACGGCCTGGTCGTGCCGGTGGTCCGCGATGTCGACACGCTTTCCTTCGCAGGGATCGAGAAGGCCATCGTCGCGCTGGGCAAGAAGGCGCGCGAAGGCACGCTGACCATGGAAGACATGAAGGGCGGCACCTTCACCATCTCCAACGGCGGCGTGTTCGGCGGCCTGATGTCCACCCCGATCATCAACCCGCCGCAGTCGGCCGTGCTTGGCCTCCACCGCATCGAGGATCGCCCGGTGGTCCGCAATGGCGAGATCGTGATCCGCCCGATGATGTACCTGGCCCTGTCCTACGATCACCGGATCATCGACGGGCGCGAGGCGGTGACCGCGCTGAAGACGATCAAGGAAGCAATCGAGGATCCGACCCGCCTGCTGATCGACCTGTGAGGCCGGTGCGATGAGCCAAAGCATGATCTGGACCGCCCGCTACGCCGATGCGCCGGCCTTGGCGCGGCTGCGCGCCGATCCCGATTCGATCGGCCAGTTCCTCGTCGGCACCGACCTCGACGAGGCGCTGCTCGATGCGCCGGCCAACGTCCACAATGTCGCGATCCCCTTCGATCTCGACGACCAGTGGCAGGCGATCCATTTCCTCCTGACCGGCGCGGCCGAGGCGACCGCCGATCCGCTGTCGATCATCGTCGGCCGGTTCGAGAAGATCGGCCGCGACCAGGGCTTCGGCCCGGCGTGGATCATCCCGGCCGAGCGGATCCTCGCCGCCGATGCCGCCTTGGCCGAGCTGGACGACGATACCCTGCGCGAACGCTATGATCCCAAGGCAATGGTGAAGGCCAACGTCTATGGCGCCAGGCTGCTGGCCGAGGATGGCCCCGGCGGGCTGGACTTCGTGATGGACGACGTTGAGCGGCTGCGCTCGTTCCTTGCCGAAGGCGCCGCGCGCGGGCTTGCCGCGCTGGCCATGATCAACTGACAACCCTGCGGAAACCCGAGAGAGCCATGGCTGACCAGACCTACGACTACGACGTCCTTGTCATCGGTGCCGGTCCCGGCGGCTATGTCGCCGCGATCCGCGCGGCGCAGCTGGGGCTGAAGGTGGCCTGCGCGGAAAGTCGCGAGACTCTTGGCGGAACCTGCCTCAACGTCGGCTGCATTCCGTCGAAGGCCATGCTCCACGCCTCGGAATATTTCGACGCGGCGGCCAGCGGCGCCATGGCGAAGCTGGGCGTGAAGGTGACCCCGGAGCTGGACCTTGAAGCCATGCACGGCCAGCGCCGCGAATCGGTCAAGGGGCTGACCGGCGGGATCGCCTTCCTGTTCAAGAAGAACAAGGTCGATTGGCTCAAGGGCCGCGCCAGCTTCGTCGATGCCCATACGGTCGACGTCGCCGGCAAGCCGGTGACCGCCCGGAACGTGGTGATCGCCACCGGCTCGTCGGTCACCCCGCTGCCGGGCGTGACGATCGACCAGAAGGTGGTGGTCGACAGCACCGGCGCGCTCGAACTGCCGCAAGTGCCCAAGCGGCTGGTGGTGATCGGCGGCGGCGTGATCGGGCTGGAGCTGGGCTCGGTCTGGCGGCGGCTGGGGGCCGAGGTGACGGTGGTCGAATTCCTCGACCAGCTGCTGCCCGGCATGGACGGCGATGTCCGCAAGGAAGCCGGCAAGATCTTCAAGAAGCAGGGCATGGCCCTGAAGCTGGGCACCAAGGTCACCGGCGTTTCGGTCAAGGGCAAGCAGGCGACCGTCACCATCGAGCCGGCCGCCGGCGGCACGGCGGAAACGCTGGAGGCCGATGTCGTCCTCGTCTCGATCGGGCGCCGCCCGAATGTCGATGGCCTGGGCCTTGAGAAGATCGGGCTGGAACTGAACGCGCGCGGGCAGATCGAGACCGACCACGATTTCGCCACCAAGGTTCCCGGCGTCTGGGCGGTGGGCGACGTGATCCCCGGCCCGATGCTGGCCCACAAGGCCGAGGACGAAGGCATTGCCGTGGCCGAGAACATCGCCGGCCTGACGGGAATCGTGAACCACGCGGTCATCCCCGGCGTGGTCTATACCCAGCCCGAATTCGCCGGCGTTGGCCTGACCGAGGAAGCCGCGCGCGAAGGCGGGCGGGCGGTCAAGGTCGGCAAGTTCCCGATGCTGGCCAACAGCCGCGCCAAGACCAACCACGAGGGCGACGGCTTCGTGAAGGTCATCGCCGATGCCGAGACCGACCGGGTGCTGGGCGTGTGGTGCATCGCCAGCGTGGCCGGTACGATGATCGCCCAGGCCGCCCAGGCCATGGAATTCGGCGCCACCAGCGAAGACATCGCCTATACCTGCCACGCTCACCCGACTCATTCGGAAGCGATCAAGGAAGCGGCGATGGCCGTGCGCGGCCTTCCGATTCACATCTGACGCCGATCACGCCCGCTCTGCCCCCGATTGGCGGGGAGAGCGGGCGGAGCGGCGGGAATCACCCCGCCGTGGTGTCGACCACTTCGGCACCGGGGCCGTTCTTGAGAATCGATTCGATCGCGTTCTTCGCGCTGGCCTTGGACTTGTAGCCCTCGGTCCAGAAGATGGTCTCGGCGTTGTGGCAGAAATAGGCGACGAACTCGCCGGCCTTGTTCTGACGGATTTCGAAACGGTGTGCCATGAACTGGTCCCTTCGGTTGCCGCGACCCCGAGGCGAAGGGTAGCAGCGGTGGGCGCGGAGGCAACCGGCGCCGGCTTGCGGCAGCGACGAAATCAGGCGAAGCGCGCCGGGCTGTAGCGAGCCGGATCAACGGGCGGCTCGCCACCCCCGCCCACCAGCAGGCTGGCGGCCAGCCGTGCGGCGGCGGGCGCGGTCTGGATGCCGAAGCCGCCCTGCCCGGCGAACCAGAAGAAGCGCGGGCCATCGGGCGCGAAGCCATAGACCGGCAGGCGATCGGGGGCGAAGGTCCGCAGGCCGGCCCAGCGATGCTCGATCCGCTCCACCCGCCAATCGACCACCTGCTCCAGCCGGGCCACCGCCGTGGCGACGTCCAGCTCGTCGGCGGCGGCATCGCAGGGCGGGCTGCGGGTTTCGTCGTGGGGGCTGAGCCAGAGCCGCCCGGCCTGCGGCTTGAAATAGAATGCTTCGCCCAGATCCAGCACCAGCGGCAGGTCGGCCCCGGCCGGCGGCGCGGTCCGCACCTGGGCGACGGTGCGGCGATAGGGCTGCAAGGCCAGCGGGCGCACCCCGGCAAGGCTGGCCACCCGGTCGGCCCAGGCGCCGGCGGCGTTGACCAGCACGCCGGCACGGGCGCGGCGGCCATCGGCCATGGCCAGGGTCCAGCCGGCGCCATCGGCCTCGGCCTCGGCCAGCGTGGCCCCGGTCCACAGCGTCGCCCCGCCGCGCCGGGCCGCCGCGAGACAATCCTGGTGCAGCCGGGCCACGTCGATGTCGCAGCAGCTCGGCTCCAGCGCGCCGCCCACCCAGGCCGGGCGCAGGCCCGGCACCCGGGCGGCGATCGCCGCGCGGTCGAGCCGGTCCACCGCCACGCCCACCGCGGCATAGCGCGCCACGAAGGCATCGAGCGCCGCCTCCTGCCCGGCCCGCGCGATGGTCAGCGCGCCACGCGGGGTGAGATAGCCGCCAGCTGCCAGCGCCGGCCCGGACGCGGCGGTGAGCGGCTGGACGCCGGGGCCGCCGTAGCTTTCGGTCCAGAACGCGGCGGAGCGGCCGGTGGCGTGATAGCCGGGCGCCTGTTCTGCCTCCACCAGCAGGACCCGCGCGCCGCTGGCGGCCAGCTCGGCGCCAAGGCTCGCCCCGGCCATGCCGGCGCCGATCACGGCGAAGTCGAAGGAGGCGGGGGCGGGAGCGTCGGCGGTCACGGGGCGTCAGTTGTCCGCCGGGGCTGCCTGGTCAAGGAATTCGTCGATCCCGGCGATCACCCGGCCGCGCACCGGGTCCGCCTCGCGCAGCAGTTCGTGGGCGGCCTCGGTGCCGAAGCGCAGCAGCCGGGCGTGGGGAATCCAGCGGGCGGCGCGCACGGTGGCGCCGAAATCGACCAGCCGGTCGGCCGAGGCGGCGGCGATGAAGGTGGGCACGGCCAGCCGCGAGAGCACCGCGCGGCGATCCAGCCACCGCATCGAGGCGAGCGCCGCGCGCAGCCAGCCCCAGCTCGGCGGACCCATGCCCAGCCCCGGACGGCGTTCGCGCCACCACAGTTCGTCGGCATAGCGCGCGGCATCGTGGGTGAGCAGGGCCATGCGCCCGGCCGGCACCTGCCCGGGCTTTTCGCTGTCCTGGCCCCAGGCGGCACGGCGCGGATCGCCGATCGCGCACATCAGCGCGGCAAGGCAGCGCGACAGCCAGCGCGACAGGCCGGTGGGCAGGCCGTGGCGGACAAATCCCAGCATCGGCGCGGAGAGCACCAGGGCATCGGGCCGCACCCGCCCCTCGGCCACGGCGCGCAGGGCGAGATGCCCGCCCATCGAATGGGCGACCAGCACGTGGGGGCCGGGCCGCTCGGCCACCCAGGCCGGCCAGAACGCGGCAAGATCGGCGACCCAGCGGCCGAAATCATCGACATGGCCGGTCAGGGAATCGGTCCCGAGCCGGCCGGACAGAGCCTGGCCGCGCCAGTCCAGCGCGGTCACCGCCCAGCCCCGGCTGGCCCAGTGATCCAGCGATTCCAGGTATTTCTCGAGGAAATCCCCCCGTCCGGGGAGGAACAGCAGGCTCCCGCGGGGGGCCGTTTTGCCCCCCCAGTCAACCCGCCGGATCGCCCACCCATCTTCGGCCAACCACCGGGATTCCAACGCTTTTTCAGGGAATTCCCGGCGTGGCGAATGGCCCTCCAGCGATCCCGCACCCGGTTGCATACCTAATTCGACCCTCAAGCGGTTGGTTACTTTTTGGTAAGTCCTGCCGTGGCAGGGATGCAAGCGTAGTACCGGGGCACGGGGACCGATCTTGCGTAGCGAACTGCTTACCTATGGACTGCTGGCCGTGCTGGCAATCGGCCTGCTCGCCGCGGCCTTCACCGACCTGAAGCGCCGCCAGATCGACAACTGGCTCAACGCCGCGATCGCACTGGCCGCGCCGGCCTTCTGGTGGGCGAGCGGGCTGGACCTGTGGCCGGGCGTGGCCTGGCAACTGGGCGTGACAGCGCTCGCCTTCGTGATCCTTGCCGCACTGTTCGCCATGCGGATGATGGGCGGCGGCGACGTCAAGCTGCTGGCCGCGCTGGCCCTGTGGATCCGGCCCGAACACTTCCTCTGGCTGGTGGTGGTGATGAGCGTGATCGGCGGCGTGCTGACCATCGTCTTTGCCGCCTGGCACGTCACGCGCCGCCAGACCGGCCGGATCGCCATTCCCTACGGCGTGGCGATCTGCGCCGCCGCCTTGCTGACCGTTTACGTGAAATCCCTGCCTGCACTTCAGGCGACAATTCCGGCCGCCCATCTCGGGTGACCCAATCTTAACCATTTTGACCGAAACTTGGATCTTATTCGGGACCAAACTGACCTGGTCCGATCCTTAGGGGGGCTTCGATAGCCATGGACAAGAGAAAGCTCATGCTGCTGCTGGGGGCGCTGGTCGTCGCGATCGGCACGGCGCTTGCCGCCCGGAGTATGCTGGGTGGGGGCGCTGCTCCCGCCGCCGAAGCGGCCCAGCAGGCCCAGGGACCCAAGGTGCTGGTCGCCCAGCGCGCCCTGCCGGTGGGCACGATCATCACCCAGGATGCGATCAGCTACCAGGCCTGGCCCAAGGACATGGTCAAGGACGCCTACTTCATCGAAGGCGAGGCCGACGTGAACAAGCTGCTCGGCACCGTGGTCCGCTTCCCGGTCACGGCCGGCCAGCCGGTCACCCAGGGCGCGCTGGTTCGTCCCGGCGACCGCGGCTTCCTGGCCGCCGCGCTCGGGCCGGGTATGCGCGCGGTTACGATCTCGGTCTCGGGCCGTTCGGGCGTTGCCGGCTTCGTCTTCCCGGGCGACCATGTTGACCTCATGCTGACCCAGACGGTCAGCCCGCAGGGCGCCGATGGCGGCCTCCCGCTCAACGTCGCCGAAACCATCATCCGCAACCTGCGCGTTCTCGCCACCGATCAGTCGACCGAGACCAAGGTGGTTGATGGCAAGACGGTCGTCTCGAACTTTGGCCTGGTCACCATCGAGGTGAACCCCAAGCTGGCCGAGAAGATCGCGGTCGCCGACAAGCTGGGCCAGCTCAGCCTCTCGCTGCGCTCGATCGCCGACAATCAGTCGGAGCTCGAGAAGGCGGTTGCCAGCGGCCAGGTCAAGCTGCCGGCCGGCGCCTCCAAGGCCGAGGAAGACCGCCTGCTCAGCCAGGCGATGAACCGCCCGGTCGACAGCTCCACCACCTTCCAGACCGGCGGCGACGTCTCGCGCTTCCAGCGCCGGGCCATGGGCAAGCCGGCCGAACCCAAGAGCTTCGGCGAGGCCATGGGCAACGCGCTGGGCTCGATGGTCAAGGCCGTGGCCTCGGCCGCTCCGGGCCTGGGCGGTCCGCTCCCGGTCCAGTCGGGTCCGTCGGTCCGCGTTACCCGCGGCAAGACGACCACCGTCGAACAGGCGGGGAGGTAAGGCCATGACGCCGCGCAATTCCAGCCACGCCACCGGCCACGCAAAGGGCATCCAGATGAAGAACCGACTGGCCATCACCCTCCTCGCCGCTGGGGCCGGCATCGTCCTCCCCGCGGCCCTGGCCACGGCGCCACTCAGCGCCCAGGCCGTGACCCGTCCCTCGCAGGACATCGCGATCTCGATCGGCCGCGGCCAGCTGATCACGGTCCCCGGTCGCATGGCCGACGTGTTCATCGCCGACGACAAGGTCGCCGACGTGCAGATCAAGGCGACCAACCAGCTCTACGTGATGGGCAAGTCGGGCGGGGTCACCACGATCTACGCCAGCGACAGCGCCGGCAACGTGATCTGGTCGGCCAATGTCCGGATCGGCTCCAACATCGATAGCGTCGACCAGATGCTGCGGGTGGCCATGCCCGAAGCCAAGATCTCGATTTCCACCTTCGGTTCGGACACGGTCCTGCTCACCGGCACGGTCGCCGCGCCGGAAGACGCCGCCGAGGCCAAGCGCCTGGTGGAAGCCTTCATGGGCAAGTCCACCAATGTCATCAGCCGCCTGCGGATGGCGACCCCGCTCCAGGTCAACCTCCAGGTGCGGATCGCCGAGGTGAACCGCAGCCTGGTCAAGTCGATGTCGAGCAACCTGACCACGATCGACGGGACCGGCGGGTTCCAGTTCGGCCTGGGCCAGGGCCGCACGGTCGGCACGATCAGCACGGGCCTGCCGGGATACCCCGGCGCCCTGGGCATGGGTGCGTCGGTCGCCACGACCTACGCCAACCCGTTGGACCCCCTGGGGACCAACCCGACCCTCTATCCCCGGATCGTCGCGCCCGGAACCGCGGTCACGCCCGCCGGTGGCGGCGTGACCACGCTGGCCGGGGCCGGCAAGCTGTTCGGCCTCAACCTGCTCGGCACGCTCGATGCGGGCGAGACCGCGGGCCTCGTTACCACCCTGGCCCAGCCCAATCTCACCGCGATCTCGGGCGAAACCGCCGAATTCCTCGCCGGCGGCGAGTTCCCCTACCTGGTCAGCCAGGGCGCGAACGCAGCCACCTCGGTGGAATTCAAGAAGTACGGCGTCAGCCTCAGCTACACCCCCACGGTGCTCGCCAATGGCCGCATTTCCATCCGCGTGCGGCCGGAAGTGTCGGAACTGGGCGAATCGGTGCGCCAGGGCGGCTACGACGTGCCCTCGATCACCACGCGCCGCGCCGAAACCACCGTGGAGCTGGGTTCCGGCCAGAGCTTCATGATCGCCGGCCTGCTCCGCAATTCGACCAGCAACACCGTGCAGAAGCTGCCCGGTGCGGGCGACGTGCCGATCCTGGGCGCGCTGTTCCGTTCCACCGGCTTCAAGCGCGGCGAGACCGAGCTGGTCATCGTGGTAACCCCCTACCTGGTCAACCCGGTGGACGCCAACGACATCAAGCTGCCGACCGATGGCTACCAGGCGCCCAACGATGTCCAGCGCATCTTCGGTAACATGGAAAGCGCCGGGCACTCCGGCCGCGACCGGCCCAAGCCGAGCCAGGCGCCCGCGACCCAGGCGGCCACGCCGCCCACGCCGCGGATCGGCCAGAACGAAGGCGATGCCGCCCCGGCGACCGGCGCCGAACTGCCCGCGCTCGCCAGCGCCGCCCCCGCCAAGCCCGGCAAGCCCGTCAAGGCGGACCCGGCGGCCCAGCCCGGCTTCAGCCTGAAGTGAGAGAGGCCAGACCCATGAGGACTCCCATGAGCATTGCCATGCACACCAAGATCCTGACCAAGGTTCCGGCCGCCCTCGCGCTTTCGCTGGGCCTCGCGCTCGCCGGCTGCGGCGGCATGGCCACCAACCGCGGCCTCGAGAGCGTCCACCAGCCGGTGGTCGAGAAGACCAACTACGTGCTCGACCTGACGACCGGTCCCGGCGGCCTGTCGCTGCCCGAGCAGCGGCGCCTCGCCGGCTGGTTCGACGCGATGAACCTGCGCTACGGCGACAAGGTGTTCATCGACGATCCGCTCGCCAGCGGCGCCACCCGCGCCGCGGTGGAAGCCGTGGCCGCGCGCTTCGGAATGCTGCTGAGCGAGGGCACGCCGGTCACCCAGGGCTATGTCAATGCCGGCACTGCCCGCGTGGTCGTGGTCCGCGCCGTGGCCTCGGTTCCGGGCTGCCCGGACTGGGGCAACAACGCCGACACCAATTTCGCCAATGCCACCAGCCACGGCTACGGCTGCGCGGTCAACGGCAACCTGGCCGCCATGGTCGCCGATCCGGAGCACCTGATCCACGGCGCGACCGGCTCAGGCCAGACGGTCGTCATGAGTTCGAACAAGGCGATCGACGCCTATCGTGAACGCTCTGCCACGGCCGGCCAGGCCAAGGCCCAGTCCACCGGGGGGAACTGATCAATGAACGCGCCGTGGAAGGCCGGGATGCCCGGCAACAACCGAGACCCCTTCGCCGCCTTCATCTGCGACGAGGCCGCGCTCGACGCGCTGCGCCCCGTGGTCGTGGAGATGGGCTGGCAGCCGGAGAAGTGCAACAAGGGTGGCCTGCGTAATGCGGTCCAGTCGCTCTCGATCACCGCCAGCCCGAACATCCTGATGGTCGACCTGTCGGAAAGCGGCGATCCGCTCAACGATATCAACGCGCTCGCCGAAGTGTGCGAACCGGGCACGGTGGTCATCGCCATCGGCCAGGTCAACGACGTGCGGCTCTACCGCGATCTCGTGGCCTCGGGCATCCAGGACTACCTCCTGAAGCCGCTCTCGGCCGGCCAGGTGCGCGATGCCCTGCTCTCGGCCCAGGCGATCTTCACCCAGCCCAAGGCCCACGATTCCAATTCGGCCAAGCGCCACATCTCGACCGCGGTCGTGGGCACACGCGGCGGGGTCGGCGCCAGCCTGCTGGCGACCTCGCTGGCCTGGCTGTTCTCCAACGACCACAAGCTGCCGACCGCGCTGCTCGATCTCGACGTGCACTTCGGAACCGGCGCGCTCACGCTCGACCTCGAGCCGGGCCGCGGCCTGACCGACGCGATCGAGAACCCGAGCCGCATCGACGGGCTGTTCATCGAACGCGCGATGATCCGCGCCAACGACAACCTGGCGATCCTTTCGGCCGAGGCGCCGATCAACTCGCCGCTGATGACCGATGGCTCGGCTTTCGTGCAGCTGGAGGAGGAATTCCGCCAGGCCTTCGAGATGACGGTCATCGACCTGCCGCGCAATATGCTGATCAACTTCCCCCACCTGCTGGCGGACGTGAACTGCGTGGTCCTGGCAACCGAATATACCCTGTCCTCGGCGCGCGATGCGATCCGCATCCTCTCCTGGCTCAAGGCCAATGCGGCCCACGTGCAGACCTTCGTGGTGGTCAACAAGGTCCAGACCGCCGCGCAGGAAATCAGCAAGGCCGACTTCGAGGCCTCGATCGAGCGCAAGGTCTCCTACCAGATCCCCTATGACCTGAAGTCGGTGACCAATGCCGCCAAGCTCGGGCAGACCTTCGCCGAGGCCAACCGCACCACCAAGGCCGGCGCCGTGGTGCGCGAGATTGCCCAGGTAATCACCGGGGTGAGCGATGCCGCCGAGGCCGCCGCCGCGGGCAAGAAGTCGCTGCTCGGCAAGTTCGACCTCAAGGGCCTGCTCGCCAAGAAGGAGAAGGCACCGGCCTGAGCGCCGGGCCTTCCCCCGCCTGCCCCACCTGCCGTTCATGACCATGCCTGACCGCCCGGAGACTGCCCGATGAACACGATGCAACTGATGGTCGTCGCGACCGGCGGTGCCGCCGTTCTGGCGATGGGCGTCGGCGCGTTCCTGGGGCCGAACCCCCAGAAGGAACAGGCCCGCCGGCTCCAGGCCTTGCGCTTCCGCCATTCCGAGAACGCCACCGACAAGGTCGAGGCCCAGCTCAAGAAGGCGGTGGCCGCGCGCAAACCCCAGGCCCACCGCATCGCCGGCTCCGGCTCGCGCATGGAGGCCCTGGCACTGCGCCTGCACCGAACCGGCATGGGCTGGTCGATCACCAACTACATCTATGCCTCGATCGGCCTCAGCCTGGGGATCGCATTGCTGATCTACCTCAAGTCGGGGATCCCGCTGCTGTCGCTGTTCGTCGGCGCGGTGATCGGGCTCGGCCTGCCGCATATGCTGGTCAATTTCTTCATCAAGCGCCGGATCGACGCCTTCACCACCAAGTTCCCCGACGCGATCGAACTGCTTGTGCGCGGGCTGCGCTCGGGCCTGCCGGTCACCGAGACGCTGGGCGTCGTGGCGGGCGAAGTGCCCGGCCCGGTGGGCGAGGAATTCAAGCTGGTGACCGAGCGCATCCGCATCGGCAAGACCATGGAGGATGCCCTCCAGGAAACCGCCGACCGCCTCGCCACGCCCGAGTTCCAGTTCTTCTGCATCACGCTCGCGATCCAGCGCGAGACCGGCGGCAACCTCGCCGAAACGCTCTCCAACCTGTCCGACGTGCTTCGCAAGCGCGCGCAGATGAAGCTCAAGATCCGGGCGATGAGCTCGGAGTCCAAGGCCTCGGCCTATATCGTCGGCTCGCTGCCGTTCATCGTCTTCGGCCTGATCTGGTGGGTCAACCCGGGCTACGTCCACAAGTTCTTCGAGGACGAGCGGCTGATCGTCGCCGGCTGCGGCGGCCTGGTGTGGATGAGCATCGGCGCCTTCATCATGGCCAAGATGGTCAGCTTCGAGATCTGAGCGGGGGAACAAGACCATGATGACCACCCAGGCCGCTCACCCCACGCTGCTCGGCGTCGACGTGATCCTCGTCGGCTCGATCCTGGCCGGCGTCGCCGCGCTCGCGGTCGTGCTGGCGATCTATGCCGCCGTCACCGTCCGCGATCCGATGGCCAAGCGGGTCAAGGCACTCAACGAGCGGCGCGAACAGCTCAAGGCGGGCATCGTCACCAGTGGCGCGCGCCGCCGCCAGAGCCTGGTCCGCAAGAACCAGACCACCGAGCGGCTCAAGGACATCCTCGGCAAGCTCCAGGTCCTCCAGGACAGCCAGATCCACGACATCCAGCAGAAGCTGGCCTATGCCGGCATCCGCAAGAAGGAATATGCGGTCGCGGTGATCTTCGGCCGGCTGGTCCTGCCGATCGTCTTCGGCCTGGTTGCCGCCGCCGTGATCTACTGGGCCAACTACTTCCCCGACTGGGGCAGCACCAAGCGCTTCATGGGCTTCGCGGCCGCGGTGATCCTGGGCTACAAGGCGCCCGAACTCTACCTCAGCAACATTGCCTCCAAGCGCACCGACGCGATCCGCAAGGGCTTGCCCGATGCGCTCGACCTGATGGTGATCTGCGCCGAGGCGGGCCTCACCGTCGATGCCGCCTTCGGCCGCGTCGCCAAGGAACTGGGCCGGGCCTATCCGGAACTGGGCGACGAGTTCACCCTCACCGCGATCGAGCTGTCGTTCCTGACCGAGCGCCGCATGGCCTTCGAAAACCTGGCCTACCGGGTCAATCTCGATGCGGTGAAGGGCGTGGTCACCACGATGATCCAGACCGAGCGCTATGGCACCCCGCTGGCCAGCGCCCTGCGCGTGCTCTCGGCCGAATTCCGCAACGAGCGCATGATGCGCGCCGAGGAAAAGGCCGCGCGCCTGCCCGCGATCATGACCGTGCCGCTGATCCTGTTCATCCTGCCGGTGCTGTTCATCGTCATTCTCGGCCCGGCCGGCTGCTCGATCGCCGACGCCTTCGCCAATCAGAGCAAGTAGGCCAGACCAAGCAGGCCACACCGGCCGAACGCGGCAAAAGGGCCGCCGGGGCAATCCCCGGCGGCCCTTTTCGCATTCAGCGGCAAAGCAGGATCAGGCGGTAGGCGGGATCAGGCGGCCATGTCCTGCCGGGTCGCCCCATCCGCCGCCCCATCCGCCAAGCCGTCCACCGGCCCCGCAGTCAGCCCGGCACCTGCTTCGCCCGCCGGGCTGAATTCGGCTCCCTGCCGCACCCGGCCAAGCAGGCGGACCAGGGTGCGCCGCTCCTCCTCGTCGAGCGCGCCCAGGATGCCGCGCTCCATCTCCAGCGCCAGCGGCATGATCCGCGCGTGGACGCTGCGCCCGTCCGGGGTCAGTTCGAGATGATGCGAACGCCCGTCACGGGTATTGGCCCGGCGCACGGCAAGGCCGCGCGCTTCCAGCGCCTTGGCCGCGCGGTTCACCGCCACTTTGTCCATCAGGGTCGCGCGGACCAGGTCGCGCTGGGTGCGCGGCCCCGCATCGCCCAGCACCACCAGTACCCGCCATTCGGGAATGCGGATGCCGAAGCGGGCGCGGTATTCCTCGGCGATGCGATCGCTGACGGCGCTCGCGGTGACCGAAAGGAGATAGGGGAGGAAGTCGGAGAGCGGCGAATTGGGGGCAGTCATAATCGCCGTCCGCTGCCCGCCTCCCTATCGTTTGGCAAGGGCAAACCGGCCCGGATCGGCGGAATTTTCCCGATCCGTGGAACCCTTGCCACAGTCCGGCGCGATCACCCCAGCACGCGGCCGGCCACGGCATCGAGCCAGGCGACCAGGCGCCGGTCGCGGGCCTCCGGCGCGGTGACCAGCGCATGGTCGAGCACGGTGTCGATCGGGCTGGCGGTCCGCTCGGCCGGCAGGCGGGCCACCAGCTCGCGCACCGCCGCGCGGGCAAGCTCGGCATTGGCCCGCATCACCGCGAAGACCTCGGCCGCTTCCACCCCGGCCGCGCTGTCGCGCCAGCTGTCGTAGTCGGTCACCATGCCCAGCACGGCATAGGGCAGCTCGGCCTCGCGGGCGAGGCGCGCCTCGGGCATGGCGGTCATCCCGATCACGTCGGCGCCCCATTCACGATACATCCGGCTTTCGGCGCGGGTCGAGAACTGCGGCCCCTCGATGGCGACATAGCAGCCAGCGGGATGGACCACCGCGCCCGCGCCGCGCGCCGCCTCGACCGCCAGGGCGGCCAGCCGCGGGCAGACCGGATCGGCCAGGCCCACATGGGCGACCAGCCCCGGCCCGAAGAACGAGCCTTCGCGCCCAGCGGTCCGGTCGATGACCTGGTCGACCACCACGAACTGCCCCGGCGCCAGCTCCTCGCGCAGCGAACCGATCGCGCTCAGCGCCAGCACGTCGCTCACCCCGCAGCGCTTGAGCACGTCGATATTGGCGCGATAGTTGATCGCCGAGGGCGGCAGGCGGTGCCCGGCGCCGTGGCGGGCAAGGAAGGTCACCCGCACCCCGCCCAGCGTGCCGGTGATCACCGGCCCCGAAGGCTCACCGAACGGCGAGGCTACCGGGATCTCCTGGGCCTCGTCCAGCCCGACGCCTTCGGCCAGGCCCGAGCCGCCGATGATGCCGATATGCCAGCCGCGTGCCATGCCCACCCCCTCAAATAGAACCGCCGGTCGCCCGCCGCGCTCAGGCGCTGGGCACGAGAATGCCGGCGACGACGAAATCGTTGAGGTGGGCGCGATAGCGGTCACGCAGGCCCTCATCAAGCAGGGTGGCGTCGAGAACTTCGGTGTCCGAGCAATAGCGCAGCGCCAGTTGCGCGGTGAAGAACCGGTCGGCCGCGCCGATCACGGTGAAGTAGAACAGTTGCGGATCGACCGGGCGGAACACACCCCTGGCCACGCCCTCGCCAATCAGCGCCGCATAGGCGTTCAGCATCGGCTTGAGGTAGCTGTCAGCCAGCCGCCGGGCCTCGGCCGGCTGGCTCTCGCGGATCATCCGCAGCAGCAGGCGGTGGGTGTAGGGCTGGCGGAAGAAGTTGTCGACCACGCCGGCCATGTGGATACGCAGCTTGGTTTCCGGATCGAAGTCGCGCGCCAGCAGGGTTTCCACCTGGCGGACCCGCGCGCTCCACTCCCGGTCGATCAAGGCGCGCAGCAGGCCGGCCTTGTTGCCGAAATAATATTTCACCAGCGCCGAATTGAGCCCCGAACGGCGCGACAGCTCCGACAGCGAGACATCCTCGATATCGCCCTGGCACATGATTGCGCTGGCCGCATCCAGCAACTGGGTGCGGGCATCGCCGGCCTCATCGGGAACCATGGCAGCGGAGGGCGTGCCGTCAGGAGCCATCATGCCAGGCTGCGGCCCTTCCGGCGCGCAATCGCCCGGATGCGCGGCATCGGCATCATCGGCGCCCGCGCCAACCGGCAGGAACCTGTCCATCACTGCCGTCCCGATCCCGGGTTCGACCGGCAAGCCATTCTCGGGCAACTCCCTGTGTCTTAATCGGGCGGTTAAATAGGCGTGGTGGGTGGCCGCGGTCAAATGCGACGTGCGAGGCCAGCCGATCGCGCCGCGCGGCTCCGCAGGCATCCGCCGCCGAATGTTTATCCTTCATTTACCATGGATCGCTACATTCCCCCTTGAGAACGCGCGGCAGGGCCGCACGCAACCGCCGGCAGATCAACCCGGCAACAGACAAGGGAACGCAAAGACGATGGGGCGCAAGACTATCCGGCTGGCCGCAATGGGCGTGTCGCTGCTGGCCTGCATGGCAGCCGAGCAAGCGCTCGCGCAAGCGACCGCAGCCCCGGCCGCGCCGCTTGCCGAAACCCCTGCCTCGGAAGCCCCGGCCGCCGATACCATCGTGGTCACCGGCTCGCGCCTCGCCCGGCTGCGCGCCGATGCCACCGTCCCGACCCTGGTGACCCCGGCCTCCGCGCTCGAACGCTCGGGCGACGTGCTGCTCCAGGAAAGCTTCAAGCGCTCGCCGGCCTTTGCCTTCACCACGCCGGGGGCCAGCAGCCCGATCGGCGCGCAGTCCGGACCGTTCGGCTCGGGCCAGACCTTCATCGACTATCTCGGCCTCGGCTCGCAGCGCACCCTGGTGCTGCTCGACAGCCGCCGCTCGATCAGTTCCAGCAGCGCCTCGGTGTTCGGCGCGGGCGATCCGGGCAGCCAGGTCGATCTCAACACGATCCCGACCCTGATGGTTGACCGGATCGAGACCATGTCGGTCGGCGGCGCGCCGATCTACGGCTCCGATGCCATCGCCGGCACGGTCAACATCGTGCTCAAGGACCAGTTTCAGGGGCTGAAGCTCGATGGCGAATATGGCCTGTCCGACCACGGCGACGCCGCCCAGTACCGCCTCGGCGTGCTGGCCGGAACCGACTTTGCCGGCGGGCGCGGCTCGGTCGTCGCCAGCTTCGAATATACGCAAGGCGACGGCCTGCTCGCCAGCGACCGCGAGGTCACCCGCGATGGCCCGACCTACCTGCCGCCGGTCACCGGCACCTCGGCGTTCAAGAACGTCTACGTGCCGAATATGCGGATCTCGGCCTTCTCGGAATATGGCGTGCCGGTGGCCTTCCCGCTGACCGTCCCCGGCCTCAAGGTGTCCGGGCGCAGCTTCGACATCCGCAATGCCCAGGGCCAAACGCTCGGCTTCAACGCCACCGGCCAGCTGGTGCCTTATGATCTGGGCACGGCCAGCGGCTCGCCGCTGACCTCGGCCGGCGGCGACGGCTACAACGCCGCCAATGCCACCAGCCTGCTCACCCCGCTGCGCCGCTATGTCGGCATGGTCAAGGCGCGCTACCGGCTGACCGACGGGATCACCGCCCATGTCGGCCTGTCCTATGCCAATTCGCGCGGCACCACGCTGCGGACCGATCCGGCCTACAATTCGCTGGCCTTCGGCAACCTCGGCACGGTCAACGGCTATCTCGCCATCCCGCTGAGCAACCCCTTCCTCTCCGCCGCCGACCGCGCGACGATCGCCTCGTCGATCACCGCGGCCACCGGCAATCCGCGGCCGAGCGTGTTCTACCTTGGCCGCGCCAGCACCGATGCCGTGAGCGGCCGCGCCACTTCCACCACCGAGCTCTATCGCCTGGTCGGCAGTGTCGATGGCAGCTTCGCCCTTGCCGGCCGCGAATGGCAATGGGAGGTCAGCTCCACCTACGGGCGCATGGTCAACACCGGCGAGGGCCGCCAGCTCCTCGAACAGAATTTCCAGAACGCGCTGGCCGGCTGCACCGGCGCCAGTTCGCCGCTGGCCTCGATCAACCCCACCTGCTCGGCCTTCAACCCCTTCGGTCAGACCAACAGCCAGGCCACGCTCGACTATGTCAGCGCCGCCTATACGGCCAAGTCGAAGAACACCCAGTGGGTGGCAACCGCCTCGGCGCGCGGCTCGCTGTTTGACCTGCCCGGCGGACCGGCCGGCGTGGTCGTCGGCTACGAACACCGCTACGAGCATTCGCAGTTCGATCCCGATGCCTTCCTGTTCGGCAAGGTCGTCAGCCCCGATCCCACCGTGGCGCGGGTGTCGTGGGGCCGCTCCGCCCCGGTAGATGCGGTGCGCGGGCACTTCCACACCAACGAAGTGTTCGGCGAACTGCGTCTGCCCTTCATCGAGCAGGTCGAGGTCAACGCCGCCGGCCGCTATGTCGATCATTCGACCGCGGGCGGCGCCTTCACCTGGACCACCGGTGCGCGTTTCCGCCCGGTGCCCGACGTGGCCCTGCGCGGCAATTTCACCCGATCGATCCGTTCGCCAGCGGTCACCGAACTGTTCAATCCGGCCAGCCAGGCCTTCCTCACCGGCAACGATCCGTGCGATTCGCGGTTCCTCGCCAGCGGCCCCAACCCCGCCGTGCGCGCAGCCAATTGCGCCGCCGCCGGGGTGCCGACTACGCTGATCTCGAACATCGTCACCACCGGCGTGCTCGGCATCAATTCGGGTAACCGCGCGCTGAAGAACGAGGTCGCCGACAGCTGGACGCTGGGCCTGGTGCTCACCCCGAGCATGGTGCCCGGCTTCGCGCTCACCGTTGACTGGCTCGACATCCGCCTGAAGGACGCGATCATCTCGGCCACGGCGCGCCAGGTGCTGGAAGCCTGCTACGATTCCACGAGCTACCCGGCCCCTTCGGCCTGCGGCCAGTTCACCCGCAATGCCGCCGGCCAGGTCACCGCCCTCCGCACCGGCTTCATCAACGCCGCCTCCACCCGCTACAGCGGCCTCGCGGTCGATGCCTCGTGGCGGATCGGCGCGCCGTTCCTCGGGCAGGACGGCCGGATCACGCTGGACGCGCAGTACCAGTATACCGACCGGCTCGAAACCCGCATCGGCGATGGCGCGATCACGCACCTGGCTGGCGCGATCGGCAACTCGAAGCACAAGGCCACCGGCACCCTGGCGGCCGATACCCGGTCGGTCGGCGGCTGGCTGCGGATGCAGTACATCGGCCCGGCCGAGGTGGACATGGATGCCGCCGCCGGCACCTATGACCTGCCCCACCGCGATGCCGTCGCCTTCATCGATGCCGGCGCGCGCTTCACGGTGCAGGACAAGTTCACCCTTCGCCTCTCGGTCGAGAATGTGTTCGACACGAAACCGCCTTTCCCCTCGCCGGCCGGCGGCGGGGTGATCGCCTACTGGCAGGGGGTCATGGGCCGCTATGTCAAGGTTGGTGCAAGCGCCGCGTTCTGAGCCTCCGCGGAAAGCTGCACCAAAAGAGGGGCCGGGGAGCGCAAGCTCTCCGGCCCTTCGTCTGTATCGCAACCGACAATCTCGCCCCCTCCCGGCGAGAGATGGGTTAGTGCCTCAGGCTACCGAAATCGCCAGCTGGCCCTCGCCCTCGTCGATCCGCACCGCGGCGCCGTCGGGGATCTGGCCGCCCAGCAGCTTTTCCGCCAGCGGATCCTGCAAATAGCGCTGGACCGCGCGCTTCAATGGCCGCGCGCCATAGACCGGATCGTAGCCCACCCGGCCCAGCCAGCGCCGGGCCGCATCGCTGAGGTCGAGCGTGATCTTGCGGTCCTTGAGCAGCTTCTGCACCCTGCCCACCTGGAGGTCG
Source organism: Novosphingobium bradum (assembly GCF_042646485.1). Taxonomy (NCBI): domain Bacteria; kingdom Pseudomonadati; phylum Pseudomonadota; class Alphaproteobacteria; order Sphingomonadales; family Sphingomonadaceae; genus Novosphingobium; species Novosphingobium bradum. The sequence goes on from NZ_JBHRTQ010000003.1 coordinate 96,537, forward strand.
ACGATCGGCGCCATGTGCTCCTGGCCCAGGCGGTGGAACAGGATGATCTCGTCGAGCCGGTTGAGGAATTCGGGCCGGAAATGGCCGCGCACCACTTCCATCACCTGCGGCTCGACACTCTCCACGTCCTGCCCTTCCTCAAGCCCGGCCAGGTACTGGCTGCCCAGGTTCGAGGTGAGGATGATCAGCGTGTTGGTGAAGTCCACCACACGGCCCTGCCCGTCGGTCAGCCGGCCATCGTCCAGCACCTGGAGCAGCACGTTGAACACGTCGGGATGGGCCTTTTCCACCTCGTCGAACAATACCACCTGATACGGGCGCCGTCGCACGGCCTCGGTCAGCACGCCGCCCTCGTCATAGCCGACATAGCCCGGAGGCGCGCCGATCAGGCGGCTCACCGCGTGCTTCTCCATGAACTCCGACATATCGATGCGAACCATCGCGGCGTCGTCGTCGAACAGGAAGCCGGCCAGCGCCTTGGTCAGCTCGGTCTTGCCCACGCCCGTGGGGCCAAGGAACAGGAAGGAGCCGAGCGGCCGGTTGGGGTCCTGAAGCCCCGCCCGGGCGCGGCGCACGGCCTTCGACACGGCGGTGACCGCGTCCTTCTGGCCGATCACCCGCGCGCCGATCACCTCTTCCATGCGGAGCAGCTTCTCGCGCTCGCCCTCCATCATCCGGTCGACCGGCACCCCGGTCCACCGGCTGACCACCCCGGCGATGTCATCGGCGGTCACTTCCTCGCGCAGCAGGGCGCCGTCGCCCGAAGCCCCCTGCGCCGCCGCCAGTTGCTGCTCCAGCTCCGGGATCCGGCCATAGGAAAGTTCGCCGGCCTTGGCATAGTCGCCCTGGCGCTGGGCCTGCTCCAGTTCCACCCGCGCGGCGTCGAGCTGTTCCTTGATCTTGCCTTCCGCCGCGATCTTGTCGCGCTCGTTCTGCCAGCGGGTGGTCAGTTCCGAGCTCTGCTGCTCAAGGTTGGCCAGCTCCTCGCGCAGGGCCGCAAGCCGGTCCTTGCTGGGCTGGTCGCTCTCGCGGCCCAGCGCCTGCTCCTCGATCTTGAGCTGGATGATCCGCCGGTCAAGTTTCTCGATCTCCTCGGGCTTGCTCTCCACTTCCATGCGGATGCGGCTGGCCGCCTCGTCCATCAGGTCGATCGCCTTGTCGGGCAGGAAGCGGTCGGCGATGTAGCGGTTGGACAGCGTCGCCGCCGCCACGATCGCGCCATCGGTGATCCGCACCCCGTGGTGCAATTCGTAGCGGTCCTTCAGCCCGCGCAGGATCGAGATCGTATCCTCGACCGTCGGCTCGCCCACGAACACCGGCTGGAACCGCCGCTGCAAGGCGGGGTCCTTCTCCACATACTTCTGGTATTCATCGAGCGTGGTCGCGCCAATGCAGTGCAGCTCGCCGCGCGCAAGCGCGGGCTTCAGGAGGTTGCCCGCATCCATCGCGCCCTCGCCCTTGCCCGCGCCGATCAGGGTGTGCATCTCGTCGATGAACAGGATAATCTGGCCCTCGGCGCCCTTCACCTCGTCGAGCACGGCCTTGAGGCGCTCCTCGAACTCGCCGCGATACTTGGCGCCCGCAATCAGGCTGCCCATGTCGAGCGCCATCAGCGCGCGGTCCTTGAGGCTGTCGGGCACGTCGCCATTGGCGATCCGCAGGGCCAGGCCTTCCGCGATCGCGGTCTTGCCCACGCCCGGCTCGCCGATCAGCGCCGGGTTGTTCTTGGTGCGCCGCGCCAGGATCTGCACCGTGCGGCGGATTTCCTCGTCGCGCCCGATCACCGGATCAAGTTTGCCGTCGCGCGCCGCTTGCGTGAGGTCGCGCGCATATTTCTTCACCGCATCATAGCTTTCCTCGGCCGAAGCCGAATCGGCCGTGCGCCCGCCGGTCGCCTCCTGGATCGCCGCCTCCAGCGCCTTGGCATCCACGTTCGCCGCCTTCAGCGCCTGCCCGGCCGCGCCGGTGCTCAGCGCCAGCGCCTGCAAGATCCGCTGCACCGGCACGAAAGAGTCGCCCGCCTTGGCGGCAAGCTGCTCGGCCTGGTCCAGCACGCGCACGGCATCGTTATCGAGGCCAGGCGTCGCCTGCGCCCCGCCGCCCGAAACCGCCGGAACCTTGCCCAGCGCCTTCTCGACCTCGTCGTTGGCAAATTTCGCATTGCCCCCGGCGCGCTGGATCAGCTGCGCGGCCATGCCCTGGTCATCATCAAGCAGCGCTTTCAGCAGATGCTCGGGCGCGATGCGCTGGTGGCTCTTGCGGATCGCAACGGTCTGCGCGGCCTGAAGGAAACCCTTGGCCCGATCGGTAAACTTTTCGAGATTCATGTGGGTGTCTCGCCTCCTGTTGGTGGAGAGATAGTGTTGCACTTTGGCAACACAAGTTCCTCGCCCGTGATTTTTATGCCCGGCCCAATCTGGTCATGCTTTGACGTTCCGCAAGAGTCTGATCGCAGGCGCAAAAATTGCCGGCACTGGCGCGCACCGGCAGCGATGCTAGACATCCGTCATGCACCGCTTCTCCGCCCCGCTCGCCGCACTCGTCCTCGCCGCCTGCGCCGCCCAGCCGCGCCCCGCGCCGCCGGCAGCGGCCCCTGCCCCACCCGTCGCCACGGCCGAACCCCAGCCCGCGCCGCTCTCCGCCCTGGTCGATGCCGTTTCCATCCCCTACGAGAAGTTTACCCTGGCCAACGGCCTCACCGTTCTCGTCCACACCGATCGCAAGGCGCCGATCGTCGGCGTCACCACCTATTATCGCGTCGGCTCGAAGAACGAACCCAAGGGCCGCACCGGCTTCGCCCACCTCTACGAGCACCTGTTCTTCGGCGGCTCGGAAAACGTGCCCTCCTTCGATGTGCCGCTGGAAGGTGCCGGCTCCACCCCCACCAACGGCTCCACCTGGTACGATCGCACCAACTATGTCGAAACCGTCCCCACCGGCGCGCTCGACCGGGCGCTGATGATGGAGGCGGACCGGATGGGCCACCTGCTCGGCGCGGTCACGCAAGCCAAGCTGGATAAGCAGCGCGGCGTGGTCCAGAACGAGAAGCGCCAGGGCGACAACCAGCCCTATGGCCTTGCCGAATATGCGATCGGCGAAGGGCTGTTCCCGGTCGGCCACCCCTATCGCCACTCCACCATCGGCTCGATGGCCGATCTCGATGCGGCAACCCTGGCCGACGTGCGCGCGTGGTTCCGCGATCACTATGCCCCCAACAACGTGGTTCTCGCGCTGACCGGCGACATCGATGCGGCCACGGCCCGCCCGCTGGTGGAAAAGTGGTTCGGCGCCATTCCCGCCGGCCCGCCGGTCAGCCCGGTCGCCGCCGCGCCGGTCACCCTGCCCGCGCCGGCCAGCCGCGACATGGCCGACCAGGTGCCCACCTTGCGGCTCACCCGCAACTGGAGCGGCCCCGGCCTCAACGATGCCGATGGCCCGGCGCTGATGGTCGGCATGGACGTGCTTGGCGGCCTTGCCTCCTCCCGGCTCGACAATGCGCTGGTGCGCGGCCAGCAGATCGCCGTGGCAGTCACCGCCTCGGCCCAGCAGTTCGAAGCGGTGAGCCAGCTCCAGGCCTCGATGGACGTCAAGCCCGGCGTCGATCGCGCCCGGGCCGAAGCCGCCCTCGATGCAGTCATCGCCAGGCTGGTGGCCGAAGGGCCGACCGCCGACGAGGTCCGCCGCTCCGCCACGCGGCTCGCCAGCGCCCAGATCGGCGCGCTCGAACAGGTCGGCGGCTTTTCCGGCAAGGGCGCGACCCTGGCCGAGGGCCAGCTCTATTCGGGCGATCCGGAAAAGTTCCGCCGCGACCTCGCGGCCATTGCCGCGCTCACCCCGACGCAGGTCCAGGCCGCATTGGCCAAGTGGCTCGGCCGGCCCGCCTTCGCGCTCGCCGTGGTGCCCGGCACGCGCACCGAAAAGGGCGAGCAGATGGGCGGCTGGGGCGATGAAGGCGCCGCCCCGCCCCGCCCGAAAGACCCGAAGAAGCCCGTGTCCGCGGTCAAGCAGGGGCCGAAGCGCGCCATTCCCGAGGTCGCCCCGGTGGGCGATCTCGCCTTCCCCGCGCTGGAACGGGCCGCCCTGTCCAATGGCGTGGCAGTCACCCTTGCCCGCCGCACCGCCGTGCCCAAGGTGCTGGTCTCGATCAGCTTCGATGCCGGCACCGCGGCCGACCGGCTCGATGCGCCCGGCACGCAAGGCGCCATGCTCGCCCTGCTCGATGAAGGCACGGCCACGCGCGATGCCACCCGGATCGCCGAGGACCAGGAGCGCCTCGGCGCCACGATCAGCGCCCAGGCCGGGCTGGATTCCTCGGTGGTCACGCTCGATGCGCTGACCGCCAACCTTTCCCCCTCGCTCGCCCTGATGGCCGATCTGGTCCGCAATCCCGCCTTCCGCGCCGAGGATGTCGCCCGGGTCCGCGACCAGCGGCTGAGCGAACTGGCCCAGGCCGAGGCCAGCCCCGGCGCCCTCGCCTGGCGCACCCTCGCCCCGCTGCTGTTCGGCCCGGACCACCCCTATGGCCTGCCCGCCGATGGCCTCGGCACGGCCAGCGCGGTGAGCGCCCTCACCCCCGAGGCGCTGGCCGCCGCCCATGCCCGCTGGCTGCGCCCCGATCTTGCCCGGATCACCGTGGTCGGCGATGTCACGATGGACCGGCTGCTGCCTCTGCTCGAACAGGCCTTTGGCGCCTGGACCGCGCCCGCCGCGCCGCCCCCGGCCAAGCCGCTCACCGCCCCGATCCCCGCGCCCGCCGCCCGGATCCTCGTCCTTGATCGGCCCAACTCGCCGCAGTCCTACATCCTCGCCGGCCGCGTCCTCCCCCTCACCGGCCGCGACCAGAACCACGAGGCGCTCGATCTGGCCAACGAGGTTCTCGGCAATGGTTTCCTCTCGCGGCTCAATCTCGACCTGCGCGAGGACAAGGGGTGGAGCTACGGCGTGCGCTCGGCCATCTCCAGCCCGGTGGGCCAGCGCAGCTTCAGCCTTGCAGCCCCGGTGCAGGCCGACCGTACCGGCGATGCAATCCGCCTGCTGCTGGCCGACATCGCGGCCTTTCCGGCGGCAAGGCCCGTCACCCCGGACGAACGCACCCGCGTCACCGACGGCAATATCCGCGGCCTGCCCAACCGCTATGAAACCAATGCCCAGGTCCTCCAGGCGATCGTCGCCAACCAGCGCCTCGGCCGGCCTGACGACTATGTGACCACGCTGCCGGCCCGCTACCGCGCGATCGATGCCGCCGCGCTCGATGCCGCCGCGCGCAGCTGGCTGGGACCGCAGGGGCTGACCTTCGTGGTGGTGGGCGACCGCAAGGTGATCGCCCCGCAGCTCACCGGCCTCGGCCTGCCGATCACCTATGCCCCCGCGCCGGGCGGTTGACAGGGGCCGAAGGCTCGGCAACCTTTGGCCGCGCATCAGGGAGTATCGAAATGAGCGTTGCCGGCACCTACGAAGTCACCATCAAGACCCCGATCGGGCCGCAGACCGGCACGATGACGGTCGTCCCCGATGGCAGCACCTTCACCGGCCAGTTCACCAGCCCGATGGGCGATGCGAGCATCGAAGACGGCGCCGTTGCCGGCGATACGCTCACCTGGAAAGTCAGCCTGACCAAGCCGATGCCGATCGCGCTGACCTGCACCGCCACGGTCAGCGGCGATGCGATTCAAGGCAGCGTCAATGCCGGCGCCTTCGGCTCCATGGCACTGGAAGGCACCCGCAAGGGCTGAAATCGGGCGCCCGGCGGCAGCGATTACGGAATCGAGAAGTCGTAAATCCGGAAGCTCGTCTTGCCGCCGGGCAGCACGAAGGCATATTCGCCCGCCGGCAGGTCGGCCGCGAACTGGATCCGGAAGATCCCGTCGCCCATGTCCTCGGCATCGAAGGGCAGGGTATTCTTCGGATCGACGCCGACCACCTCGACATAGGGCTGAACCCTGCCGACCACGAATTGCCGGGTATTCTTGTCCACCCGGAATTTCACCAGGCTGAATTCGTTGGGCGATTGCGCGGCGGCCGAACCCACGGTCCCGAACGTGTTCACCTTCTCATCGTCGGCGTTGAAATAGAAGTAGAAGGTTGGCCGCGAGCCGTGGATCACGGTCTGGGCCTGGGCCTGGGTGACCGTCAACTTGGCCATCAGCGGAAACAGGATGCTTCCGTTGCCGGTGACCTTCAGCCCTGCCGAAGCGGCCGGGCGCAGCATGGTCATCTTCGCCGGCTGGGCGCTTTCCAGCAGGTAGATGCCCGGCGCGTGCTTGACCAGCGGATCGGCCGAGGCATTGTTCACGCCCTGCGCCCGCGATGAGCCGGTGCACTTGTCGACCATCGCCACGATGACATCCTGCGCCACCCCGGCCGAACTCAGCGCGATGATCGCCTCGGTCGACGTATCGTAGTTGCAGGGCAGTGCCCTGATCTTGGCGATGATCACGTCGGGGCCAAGCCCGGCCCGGTGCAGGGCCATCACGCTGCGGTTATCGAACGACTGGGCATTCGCCGCCGTCGCCGCGCCAAGCGCCAGCGCCATGGCCAGCGCCCCTGTTCCCCTCCGCATCCGTCAGCCCCCCGTTCGCGAAATCAGCCCAGCGCCTTCTTCAGCAGCTCGTTGACCACCTGCGGGTTGCCCTTGCCCTGCATGGCCTTCATCGTCTGGCCCACGAAGAAGCCGAACAGGGCTTCCTTGCCGCCCTTGTACTGCGCCACCTTGTCGGCATTGTCGGCCAGGACCTTGGCGACCACGGCCTCGATCGCGCCGGTATCGCTCTCCTGCTTCAGCCCCTCGCGCTCGACGATCGCTTCCGCGCCGTCTCCGCTCTCCAGCATCTTTTCCAGCACCTGCTTGGCGATGGAGCCAGAGATCGTGCCATTGCCGATCAGCGCCAGCAGCTCGGCGGCCTGCGCGGGCGAAACCGGGCTGTCTTCAAGGCTGCGGCCGATGCGGTTCAAGGCGCCGAAGAATTCCGAGGTCAGCCAGTTGGCCGCCTGCTTGGCCACGCCGTCCTCGCCCTTGCCCTGCCTGGCGGCGGCCTCGGCCAGCAGCGCCTCGAACCAGCGCGCGGTTTCCACCTCGGCGGTCAGCACCCCGGCCACGTAGGGCGTGAGGCCCAGCGCGTTTTCATAGCGGTGGCGCTTGGCGTCGGGCAGCTCGGGCAGGCTCGCCCGGCAGGCTTCCACGAAAGCATCGTCCAGCTCCAGCGGGAGCAGGTCGGGATCGGGGAAATAGCGATAGTCGTGCGCGTCTTCCTTGCTCCGCATCGAGCGGGTGGTGCCGGTGTCGGGATCAAACAGGCGGGTTTCCTGGACGATCTTGCCCCCGCTCTCCAGCACGTCGACCTGGCGGCTGGCCTCATGCTCGATGGTGGCCATGACGAAGCGCACCGAGTTGACGTTCTTGGTCTCGGTCCGGGTGCCGAATTCGTCACCAGGCTTCCTCACCGACACGTTGACGTCGGCGCGCATGGAGCCTTCCTCCATGTTGCCGTCGCACGATCCCACATAGCGCAGGATCGCGCGCAGCTTGCGGAGATAGGCTCCGGCCTCGGCCGGCGAGCGCAGGTCCGGGCGGCTGACAATCTCCATCAGCGCCACGCCCGAACGGTTGAGATCGACATAGGACATGGTCGGATGCTGGTCGTGCATCAGCTTGCCGGCATCCTGCTCGACATGGATGCGCTCCACCCCGATGCGCTTCACGTCGGCTTCGGGGTTCTTGTCATCGAGGCTGATGTCGATGTGCCCCTCGCCCACCAGCGGGTGGTAGAGCTGGCTGATCTGGTAGCCCTGCGGGAGATCGGCGTAGAAATAGTTCTTCCGGTCGAACCGGCTCCACTTGTTGATCTGCGCGTCGATCGCCAGGCCGGTGCGGACCGCCTGGCGGATGCATTCCCGGTTGGGCACCGGCAACATCCCGGGCATGGCCGCATCGACCAGGCTCACCTGGGAATTGGGCTCGGCCCCGAAGGTGGCCGAGGCGCCGGAAAACAGCTTGGACTTGGAAACGACCTGCGCGTGAACTTCAAGGCCGATCACGACCTCCCATTCGCCCGTGGCGCCCTGGATGCGATATGCGGTGCTCATGACAGCTCCGTTAGGGCCGCAAGGGCCAAGAGAAAAGGGGGAAGCTGCACAGGGTCACGCAGCGACCGAGGCCAGGCGCCCCATCGAACCTGCAATGCGGCGCGAAAGGTTGCGCGCGGGCCACTCGATCAGCCGCCCGGCCAGCCAGGCGCAGGCCAGTGCCACGGCCATCATCACCGCCACCAACAGCGCGGACGGCAGGGCCGGCAGGAGCAGCAGCGCCTCGCCACCAGGGGCGGCTGCCACCCACTGTCCGCCCAGCCTTTGCTGGGCAAGAGCCAGGCCATCGAAGATCCGCCCAAACACCAGCCCGTGGACCATGTAGAGTCCATAGGAAAGCACGCCCAGCCAGCGCAGCGGCGCGGTCCGCAGCAGCGCGCTGAGCGCGCCCTGCTCGCGCGCGAACACCAGCACCATGGCGGCAAAGGCAAGGTCCAGCGGCAGGAGCGGGGCATCGCGGGCGATCAGGATGACGACGACCACCACAAGGCCCAGTTCGACCAGCCCCGGCATCACGCTGCCCACCCCGCGCGCCGGCCCGCTGGGCGCAAGGCGCGGCCACAGCGCCCAGCAGCCCATGCCAAGCCCGAAGCCGATCAGGCCACGCAGGAAGTGATCGGGCAAGGGCGCGGCGCCCCCCAGATCGGCCAGACCCAACGCGAGGGCGAAGCCCGCACCCAGCGCCAGCGCCCGCCGGCCAAGGGCGCGCCAGGCCAGGGCGGCCACGATATAGAGCGCCAGTTCGACCGAGACCGACCAGCTCTGCACGTTCCACAGATCGCGCCCCGGCCAGATCCAGTCCTGCACCAGCAGGAGCGAGGCCGGCAGCGCGGCCAGGTCGCGCGGCCCGGTGAAGGGGATCCTGCCGCCCGGCCCGCCCCCCGGCCCGCCCGTCGGCCAGGCAGCCAGCAGCCCGCACTCCAGCACCAGGTAGGCCAGCACCATCGCGGCATGGAGCGGCCAGATCCGGCCCCAGCGCAGCAGCAGGAAGCGAGCCATGGAATAGCCCCGCGCCAGCCGGTCGCCATAGGAAAAGGCGATCACGAAGCCCGACAGGACAAAGAAGAAATCGACCCCGCGCGACAGGTTGTCGTGGAACGGATTGGCCAGCAGCGGCGCCGTGCCGGAAACGTGATGGAAAGCCACGCCCAGCGCCGCCAGCCCGCGCCACGAATCGAGCGCCGCGAAGCGGAGGCGCCCGGCGGCGGTCATCGCCCGCCGGCCATCATGCCCGCTGCGGCGCACCGGCGGTCGCCAGCGCCTTGAGCCGTCCGCCAAGCCGGATGAACGGGCGCTCCACCGCCACGGTCAGCAGCCAGGCGAGGATCAGGCTGGCAACAAGCACGGCCAGCTTGACCGGCGGATTGGCATTGACCCCATCGCTCAGCACGGCCTGGGCCGCCCGCAGCACCGGCACGTGCACCAGGTAGAGCGTATAGGATATCGTGCCCAGGAACTGGAACGGGGCAGATCCGAACACCGATCCGCCATGGACCCCCGCCAGCACGCAGGCCGCCGCGGCAAACGGCAGGACCACGGCGGCGCCAGGCCAGTCCGGAGCCAGCGCCATGGCGCCGATGAGCACGACGAAGGGGATCTCCAGGCGCACCGGCAACGCAAGCCGTGAACGCCACAGCAGGTGCCCCGCCGCAAGGCCGAACAGGGCGCGCATCAGGTATTGGTTGCCACCTGCCGCCACCTCGCGGTCGACCAGCCCCAGCGCGACCAGGCACAACGCCAGCAAGGGCCGGACCGCCTTGTCCGGAACCCGCAGCCCCAGGTTGGCGGCACCCAGCGCCAACAGCGGCAGGTAGAACTCCCAGCAGATGCTCCAGGCCGGAAAGTTGAGCGGATCGCGGCCCATGACCGGCGCGCCCATCACCGTTTCCAGCGATTCGGGGCTTTGCCGAATGACCAGCGCCAGCCCCAGCGTGGTCACGTAGAACACCGGGGCCAGGCGCAGGAACCGGCGCAGGGCGAACAGGCCAAGCGGGCTGGTGGGCGCCGTGGCCCGGGTCAGGACATAGCCGCTCAGCACGAAGAAGACATCGACCCCGAGGCCAAGCACCGGTCCCTTCCAGCCCAGCGCCCGCATCGTGAAACTATTGATGCCCAGATGCAGCAGGGCCACGCCCAGCGCCAGGGCGCCGCGCAGGCCATCAAGGTCCGGATGATGAACGGACCGAGCCGGAGCGACCGATCCCGCGCTCACCGTCCTCCTACCACCACCGCTGCGGCTTGGCCGCGAACCCGGCGCGGGCCTCGATGGCGAGGCCCGCGTCAAGCACGCCCTGCTCGTCGAACGGCTTGCCGATCAGTTGCAGGCCCAGCGGCAGCCCCTGGCCGTTCAGCCCCGCCGGGACCGACATCGCCGGCAGGCCCGCAAGGCTGGCGGGAACCGAGAACACGTCGTTGAGGTACATCGCCAGCGGATCGTCGGTATTTTCGCCAAGCGCGAAGGCCGCGGTCGGCGTGGTCGGCGCGAGGATCACGTCGCAGCGGGCGAAGGCCTCCGCGAAATCGCGGGCAATCAGGGTGCGGACCTTCTGGGCCTGGGTGTAATAGGCATCGTAGAAGCCCGCCGACAGCACGTAGGTGCCGATCAGAATGCGCCGCTTGACCTCGTCGCCGAAGCCGGCGGCGCGGGTGGCGGCATACATCTCCTGGAGGTTCGCGCCATCGGGCAGGTCGCGCAAGCCGTAGCGCACGCCGTCATAGCGGGCGAGGTTCGACGAAGCCTCGGCCGGCGCGATGATGTAGTAGGTGGGCAGCGCATATTTCGTGTGCGGCAGCGAGATGTCAACGATCTGCGCCCCGGCATCCTTCAGCCAGGCCACGCCCTGGTCCCACGCGGCCGCGACCTCGGCGTCCATCCCGTCCATCCGGTATTCGCGCGGGATGCCCACGGTCTTGCCGGCAAGGTTGGCGGACAGGCCCGCCTCCCATTCTGGCACCGGCAGGTCGAGGCTGGTCGAATCCTTGGGATCAAACCCGGCCATGGCCTCCAGCATGATCGCGCAATCGCGCACCGAACGCGCCATCGGCCCGGCCTGGTCGAGGCTGGAGGCGAAGGCGACCACGCCCCAGCGCGAACAGCGCCCGTAGGTCGGCTTGATCCCGGTGGTGCCGGTGAAGGCGGCTGGCTGGCGGATCGAGCCGCCAGTGTCGGTCCCGGTCGCCGCCGGGCACAGCCGCGCGGCGATCGCGGCGGAAGACCCGCCCGAGGAACCGCCGGGCGCCAGCGGGGCGTTATCACCGCCCGCGCGCCGCCAGGGCGAAACGACATTGCCGAAATAGCTGGTCTCGTTCGACGAGCCCATGGCGAACTGATCGAGGTTGAGCTTGCCCAGCATCCCGGCGCCCGCCTGCCACAGCCTGGCCGAAACGGTGCTTTCGTATTCGGGCGTGAAGTGTTCGAGGATGTGGCTGGCCGCGGTGGTCTGCACGCCCTTGGTGGCGAACAGGTCCTTCATGCCGATCGGCACGCCGGCCATCTTGCCCAGCGCCTTGCCGCCGGCGCGATCCGCATCGACCGCGCGCGCCGCATCCAGCGCCTTGTCGGGGGTGGTGACGATGAAGGCGTTGAGCGCGCCTTGCGCGGCGGCGACATTGGCGTTGAACGCCTCGGCCACTTCAACGGCGGTAAAGTCTCCGCCGGCAACGCCCGCGCGGATTTCGGCAACGCCAAGCTCGGTAAGGTCAGTCATTCTATTCAATCACCTTGGGCACGCCGAAGAATCCGTGTTCGGCCGCCGGGGCATTGGCCAGCACCGCATCGCGGATGCCGCCCCCGGTCAGCGGATCGGCATTCGCCACATCGTCGCGCAGGCGCAGGTGGTTGGGGATCACCGCGGTCATCGGCTCGACCCCGGTCACGTCAACCTCGCCAAGCTGTTCCACCCAGGCGAGGATGCCGTTCAGCTCGGGCACCATCGCGGCGAGATCCGCCTCGGTCACCTTGAGGCGGGCGAGCGAAGCAATCTTCGCCACGGTTGCGGTATCGACCGACATATCAGTTCAGTCCCCGATCAGGGCTTCGGAGCGGCTTCGGGCGCGCCTTCCGGTGCACCGTGGGCGCCGCCGCCCTGGAGCCCCTGCATCATCTGCATCATCTGGCGCTGCTGCTCGAACTGCTGCCGGCTCATCACGCCGAGCACCTCGATGTCGAAATAGAGGTCGGAATTGGCGGGGATCGGGCCGTTCGCCTTGTCGCCATAGGCGAGCCTGGCTGGGATCTTCACCTTGTACTTGCCGCCGGCCTGCATCTGCTCGAGCGCCTGGGTGAAGCCGGGGACGACCTCGCGCAGGGCGAGCGGCGCCTTGCCCTGGTCGAACACGGTGCCGTTGGCGAGCTTGCCGGTATAGTCGATGAAGGCGACGTCATCGATGCTGGGCGACGGGCCTTCGCCGGCCTTGACCGTCTTGACCGAAACCAGCGCCGGCATCGCCGCCCAGGCACCGGCGCCGGCCACCGCAACAGCGGCGGCAACGCCCAGCCACAGCCTGCCGAGCGAGCCCTTGGCGAGGGGCTGGAGCGGAACGCGGGTGATCTCGGTCATCGATTCGTCCTCATGATCTCGACTGCGCGCACACGAAAAGGGCGCGGAAAAATCCGCGCCCTCTTGGCGTAAACCTCCGACCGGGGCAAGCCCGGCGCGGAGCCAAATCCAATCTTACTTCGCGCCGTCGCGCTCAGCGCGCTTGCGCTCGAGCTTGCGGGCGCGGCGAACGGCGGCAGCCTTTTCGCGGGCGCGCTTTTCCGAGGGCTTTTCGAAGTGACGGCGCAGCTTCATCTCGCGGTACACGCCCTCGCGCTGCAGCTTCTTCTTGAGCGCGCGCAGGGCCTGGTCGACGTTGTTGTCGCGGACGAGAATTTGCATAAACCGACACACCTCACAAATCGCAGGCAGGAACCCCGCCGGTCTGCTGGCGCGGGGGAAGCCCGATAATGGCAAATACGAACGATGCCGAATCTCTGGTGAGTCCGGCTCGAAGAAGCGGGCCGCTAGCAGAGGTGGCGTTCGATGGCAAGCGATCGGGCAAGCATGGGTCGCCAAGCGGCTGGCTTCTGAAGCCCACCCCGGCTAAGGCGCCGTGATGACCGCGCCGCCCACCTTTGCCAGTTCCTCGCTGCTCGTCGCCCTGGGCGGCGGCCTGGGCGCCTGGCTGCGCTATATCACCAGCCGGGCCTGGCTCTCCGCCATCGGCCCGGTCGCGGCCACGGCCTTTCCCTGGGCCACGCTCACCGCCAATGTCCTGGGCAGCCTCGCCATGGGCCTGCTCGTCGGCTGGCTCGCCCGCCACGGTACCCCCGGCGGCATCCTTGGCGGCGAGGCCTGGCGCCTGCTGCTGGGCGTGGGCGTTCTGGGCGGCTATACCACCTTCTCCTCCTTTGCACTGGAATTTGCCTTGTTTATCGAACGCGGCGCGCTTGGCGCTGCGGCGCTGTATGTCGGAACCTCGCTGGTCGCCGGCTTTCTCGCCCTTTTCGCGGGCCTTGCCCTGATGCGGAGCCTCGCATGAGCGCGCCCAAGGAAGCCCCCTTCGATCCGCGCGCCGACCAGGTCCGCCAGTTCACCGTCGGGCGCGACGATGATGGCGTGCGGCTCGATCGCTGGTTCAAGCGCCATCTGCCGCAGATCGGCTTCGCCACGGTGTCGCGCTGGGCGCGCACCGGCCAGGTGCGGATCGACGGCAAGCGCGCCGATCCGGCCGATCGCGTCGCCACGGGGCAGGTGATCCGCGTCCCCCCCGGCGGGGTGGAGCCGGCCAGCAGCGGCCCGCGCGCGCGCAAGCCGCTCACCGAGGACCAGCTGGCCCTTGCCGATTCGATGGTCATCCACCGCGATCGCTCGGCCATCGTGCTCAACAAGCCGCCGGGCCTGGCCACCCAGGGCGGCTCGGGCACCTTCGAGCACGTCGACGGGCTGCTTGATGCCTATGCTCATGATGGCCCGCGCCCGCGCCTCGTCCACCGGCTCGACAAGGACACCTCCGGCGTCCTCCTCGTCGCCGCCACGCCCGGCAGCGCGGCCTATTTCTCCAAGCGCTTCTCCGGCCGCTCGGCGCGCAAGATCTACTGGGCGCTGGTGGTCGGCATCCCCGACATCAAGGATGGGTTGATCGAACTGCCGCTGTCCAAGCAGCCGGGCACCGGCGGCGAGAAGATGATGGTTGATGAAAGCGGGGAAGGCCAGCCGGCCCGCACTCGCTACCGCGTGGTCGATCGCGCCGGCAACAGCGCCGCCTGGGTCGAACTCCAGCCGCTCACCGGCCGCACCCACCAGTTGCGCGTCCACATGGCCGCGATCGGCCACCCGATCGTGGGCGATGGCAAATATGGCGGGCAGGCGGCTTTCCTCACCGGCTCGATCAGCCGCAAGATGCACCTCCACGCCCGCCGCCTGATCATCGACCATCCGGACGGCACCCCGCTCGACATTACCGCCGAGCTGCCCGATCACTTCGCCGCCTCGATGGCGCAGCTGGGCTTCGATGAAACGCTGGGGGCAGACCTGGCCGAAGCCCCTAGGGTGCCGGAAAAGGAAGCCCGCAAGACTGCGGCCAAGGCCCATTCCAAGCAATACCGCAAGGAACGGCGCGGCGAACGGCGCAAGCGCAGCGAGGCTCCGGCGGCCAACCGCAAGCCCACCGGCCAGCGCAGCGCCGCGCCCGGCCCCCATGCTGGAAAGCCTGCCGGGAAGACTCCCGGCAAACCCGGCGCGAAACCGGCCGGCAAGCCGGGTGCAAAGCCCGGCGCGAAGTCTGGCGCGAAGTCTGGCACGGGGCGGCCGGCGCCGTCCGGCAGGCCCGCCCCGCGCCAGCGCTGATGACCACGCGCCTCGCCGTGTTCGATTGCGACGGCACCCTGGTTGATGGCCAGGGCGCGGTCGTTTCGGCCATGGCCATGGCCTTTGCCGAAGTCCGCCTCGCCCCGCCCGATCCGCACCAGGTCCGGCGCATGGTCGGCCTGTCGCTGCCCCAGGCGGTGATGCGGCTGGCGCCCGGCGCCGATGGCGACCAGGTGCGCGAGGCGGTGGCCGCCTACAAGGCCGCCTTCCGCGCCGCCCGCGCCGCCGGCACCCTGGCTGAACCGCTGTTTCCCGGCATGGCCGACCTGCTGGCCGATCTCGCCAGCGCCGGCTGGACCCTGGCCGTCGCCACCGGCAAGAGCGATGCGGGCCTGGCCCATTGCCTGGCCGGCCACGGCATCGCCGGCCATTTCGCCTCGCTCCAGACCGCCGACCGCCACCCCTCCAAGCCGCACCCGGCCATGCTGGAAGCCGCTCTTGCCGAAACCGGCGCCGATCCCGCCGCCGCCGTGATGATCGGCGATACGGCCTATGACATGGCCATGGCCACCAGCATCGGCGTGCGCGCCATTGGCGTCGCCTGGGGCTATCACGAGGCGGCCGAACTCACGGCCGCCGGGGCCGACTATGTCGCCCGCGATGCCGCCGACCTCAGGGAGTATCTCCTCGCATGACTTCTTCGCCCCCGGACAATCAAACCGCGAAGGATCCGGCAAAAGCCCGGTTCATCGCCATTTCCCTTGTCCGCCTGTCCGGCGCCCTGCTGGTCCTGTTCGGCCTGATGATCACCGAGCGGCGGGTCGATCTGCCCTGGGCGCTCGGCGTGGTGCTGACCGTGGCCGGCTTCTTCGATGTCTTCGTCATGCCAAAATTGCTGGCGCGCCGCTGGCGGACGCCCCGGCCATGAAGCGGTTCTACGAACAAGCCACCGTCGGCGAGCGTGACGGCACCTGGCACGTCCTGCTCGATGGGCGCGCGGTGAAGACCGTGGGCGGCCGATCCCAGGCCATGCCCACCCGCGCCCTGGCCGAAGCGCTTGCCGCCGAATGGGCCGCGCAGGGGCCGCAGATCGCCGCATCGGGCTTCATCCTGCGCGACATGGCCGACTATGCGCTGGACGTGGTCGCCCCCGATCCGGCCCAGGCGATCCGCGAACTCCTGCCCTACGGCGAGACCGACACCCTGTGCTACCGCGCCGATGCGGGCGATGCCCTGCGCCGCGAGCAGGACCTGGCCTGGGAGCCGCTGCTCGCCGGGGCCGAGGCGCGCCATGGCCTGGCCTTCGCGCGGATCGGCGGGGTGATCCACCGCCCGCAGCCGCCCGAAACACTCGCCCGGCTCGAAAGCCTGCTGGCCGGCATGGATGCCTTCGCCCTCGCCGCCCTGCGGAACCTCGCCGGCCTTGCCGCCTCGCTGGTCATCGGCCTCACCGCGCTCGATGGCGCGGTGCCCCCGGACGAGTTGTGGACCGCCGCCAGCCTCGAGGAAGACTGGCAGGCCGAACGCTGGGGCCAAGACGAAGAGGCCGAAGCCCGCCGCGAAGGCCGGCGCCAGGTGTTCCTCGCCGCCGCAAGGTTCGCAAATCTGGCGCGAGGCTGAAGGCAGATGGCCCGCTAGAATCTGATGACATGAGATTGAAGCGCCGGTCTCCCCTCCCCATTGGGGAGGGGCTGGGGGTGGGGGTACCGCGCTGGCTTGGAACCCCCATCCCAACCCTTCCCCATTGGGGAAGGGCTTTGCGCTTCAACGCAATGTCATCCCGCTCTAGCGGGTTACCCCACCCAGTCCGCCACCTGCGCCGCCACGGCATTGGCCGCCTGGTTGAGCGCGGGCGCGAGTCGCCGCGCATCGGCCTTGGTCACCGGCACGCTGGCCTCGAAGCGCCGCGTGGCCACGGCGCCGCCCGGCCCTTCGCGCACCGCATCGTAGCGCACCACGGCGGCATGGCTCGGCGCATCGTAGCCGAAGGCCAGCAGCCGGCCGGCCAGCCGCGCCCGGCCGCTGGCGGCGGCTTCGGCATCCTCGAACACCAGCCGTCCGCCCTTCGCGCGCAGGGTTTCGGCCAAGAGATGGCGGAACAGCCGGGCCGGGCGTTCGGCCCACATCGCATCCTTGAGATAGGCGACGTTCGCGGCATCGATGGTCACCGCCACCCGCTGCACGCCCAGCACCCGGTCGGTCTCGGGATCGAGCACGACCAGCGCGCTGTCGGCATTGCCGTTGACCGCCTGCCCGGCGGCGGGGGCGGCCGCGGCGGTGATGGTGAACAGGGTCGGCGGAGCCTTGCCGCCGCCCAGGCTCACGCAGCCGCCCAGCGCGAGCGCGAGGGCGGCTGGGCCAACAAGCCGAAAGGCCAAGGTGGGAGTCAGGGTCATGGCCAAATCCTCAGGGCTTGTAGTCCGGCAGCTTGCCGCCGCCGATCACCGCTCCGGCCCCCTGGTCGTCGATCTTCTCGGTGATCGCGCGCAGCGCACGGGTGGTTTCGCGCAGGTCGCGGATCGCGGCCTCGGCGGCGGGGAGCGTGGTGGCCGAAAGCTGCCGCGCCGCCGGCCGCGCCTCGCCCACCGTGGCGTTGAGCGTATCGGCGGCCTGCCTGGCCGCGGTCAGCGTCTGGCGCAACTGGGCGGCCAGCGGCTTGCCCTCGTTCTCCATCAGGCCATTGGCGCTGTTGGCCGCCTGCTCGAAGGCCACCAGGGTCGTGCCCGCCTGGCGCAGGGTGACCTGCAATTCGGCCAGCGTGCGCGAGACCTGCGGCGAGGCATCGGCGAGATGCGCGGTCATCCGGTCGGTATTGGCCAGGATATGGGTGATCGACTTCTGGTTCTCGTCCGAGAGCAATTGCGTTAGCCGCTCGGTCAGCGTCGCCAGCCGTTCGAGCAGCAGCGGGGCATTGTTGAGCAGGGCGCCGAGCCCGCCGCGCTTGGTCGGGATCACGGGGGCGCCTTCCGGCCCCGGCTCGGTCAGCGGCGGAGCGCCTTTCACCGCGCCCTCCAGCAGGATCGAGGAATCGCCGGTAAAGCTGCCCTGGATCGTGGCCGTGGTGCCCAGCAGAATCGGGATCTTGCGGTCGATCCGGATCCGCACGCGCACGAAGCTGGGATCGCGCGGCCACAGCTCGATCTTCTGGACCTGCCCGGCCGGCACCCCGGCGAAAGTCACCTTGCCGCCCTTGACCAGCCCGTCGACCGATTGCTTGAAGAAGATGTCGTAATCGTTCTGGTCGCCCTCGCCCACGCGGGTGATCCACAGCACGAACGCCGCCACCAGCGCCATCAGCACCAGCGTGACCGCCCCGACCCAGACGTGGTTCGCCCTCGTCTCCATGCTACGTTTCCATGCCTTGCTGGCTGTCCCCTGTAGGCCCGGAACCGGCGCCTGCCCGCTCCTGGCTGTCCCGCGCGGCCCTGCCGCGCGGGCCGTTGAAGTATTCCTGTATCCACGGGTGATCGGTGGCAAGCAATTCCGGTATGGTCCCGATCGCGATCACCTTGCCATCGGCCAGGACGGCCACCCGGTCGCAGATCTCGTAGAGCGTATCGAGATCATGGGTAATGAGAAACACGGTCAGGCCAAGGGTATCCTGCAATTCCTTGGTCAGCCGGTCGAAGGCCGCCGCGCCGATCGGGTCGAGCCCCGCCGTCGGCTCGTCGAGGAACAATAGCTCGGGATCAAGCGCGAGGGCGCGGGCCAGCCCGGCGCGCTTCCTCATGCCGCCCGAAAGCTCCGAGGGATACTTGGCCACCGCCTCGTCGGGCAGGCCCGAAAGCATCACCTTGTAGCGCGCGATCTCATGGCGCAGTTCGTCGGCAATGTCGGGGTAGAACTCCTTCAGCGGCACCTCCACGTTCTCGCCCACGGTGAGCGTGGAAAACAGCGCGCCGCCCTGGAACAATACCCCCCAGCGCGAACGGATGTCGATGTCGGCATCGTCCTGGGCGCTGGTGATCGACCGGCCCAGCACGGTGATCGAACCGGCTTCGGGGATCTGCAGGCCGATGATCGAGCGCATCAGCACCGACTTGCCGGTGCCCGACCCGCCCACCACGCCAAGGATTTCCCCCCGGCGCACGGTCAGGTCCAGCCCGTCATGGATCACGTGCTCGCCGAAGCGGTTGACCACGCCCTCCACTTGGATCGGAAATTCCGGGTCAGCCTCGGCCATCAGCCCCAGCCCACCTTGGTGAAGAACACCGCGAAGAAGGCGTCGAGCACGATCACCATGAAGATCGCCTGGACCACGGCCATGGTCGTCTTCAAGCCCACTTCCTCGGCATTGGCGCGCACGTTCATGCCCTGGTAGCAGCCGCAAAGCGCGATGATCAGGCCGAAGAACGGCGCCTTGACCAGGCCCACCCACAGGTCGCGCAGCGGCACCACCTCCTGGATCCGCAGCAGGAACGAGACGAACGGGATGCCCAGCACGAAATCGGAAATGAACGCGCCGCCGATGATCGCCAGCACCGCGGCATAGAAGCCCAGCAGCGGCATCATCAGCACGGCGGCGAAGATCCGCGGCAGGACCAGCGCCTCGATCGGGGAGACGCCAATGGTCCGCATGGCATCCACCTCCTCGGTCAGCTTCATCGTGCCGATCTGGGCGGCG
Organism: Novosphingobium bradum; assembly: GCF_042646485.1. NCBI lineage: Bacteria > Pseudomonadati > Pseudomonadota > Alphaproteobacteria > Sphingomonadales > Sphingomonadaceae > Novosphingobium > Novosphingobium bradum. Next base: position 116,034 of record NZ_JBHRTQ010000003.1, read on the forward strand.
AAGGCCGAACCGGACCGGCCGGCCACCATGATCGCGGTCATCAGCACGCCCAGCTCGCGCATGGCGAGGCGCCCGGTGAGGTTCACCGTATAGACCTCGGCCCCGAACTGCTGGAGCTGGACCGCGCCCTGCTGGGCAATGACGATCCCCACCAGGAAGCTCATCAGGCCGATGATTCCCAGCGCCGAAACGCCGACCAGCTCGGCCTGGCGCACCAGCGACCTGGCCCGGAAGCGGCGCGGCTGGGCGATGGTCTGGCCGATCGCGAGGATGATCTGGCCAAGGAAACCGATCACCCCCACCGCGCCCTGGCCGATCCCGGACACCAGCGCGCCCACCGCCTCGGGCACGCGCTCGATAAGCTCCGGGCGCGGCGCCGCGATCGGGGTCTCGGTGGACGAGGCGCTGACCGCCTCGATCAGCCGCCGGGCCTCGTCGCTGGCGCCCACGATCTCGGCTCCGGTATCGCGCGCCGTGCGCCAGGCGACCCAGGCGCCCACCGTGTCGATCGCGGTGACGCCGGAAAGATCAAGCGTCCGCACCGGCCCGGCGAGCGCGCGCAAGGCGCGGTCGAGCGCGCCGATCCGGGCAACGATCAAGGGTCCGCCCAGGGCAACCGTGGTCGCCCCGTCGTCCTCGCGCGTGGTGAACTCGGCTTCCTGCCTCATGCGCGCCGGTTCATGCGGGAAAAACCGGGGGGCGACAAGGGCGACGAACCGTTCGCCGCAGCCGCCACGGCCCGATCGCCCCTCCAATGGCTTGCGCCACGGGGGGGGCGCTGGCAAAGCGCCCGGTCATGACCGCTCCCGAGACCATCGTCGGCACGCTCGACAAGACCTTCGATCCCGCAGCCATCGAGGCGCGGTGGTATGCCCATTGGGAAAGCACCGGCCTGTTCCGCCCGGAACGGCCCGATGCCACGCCCTTCACCATCGTCAACCCGCCGCCCAACGTCACCGGCTCGCTGCACATCGGCCATGCGCTGGATAACACGCTTCAGGACGTGCTGATCCGCTACGAACGCCTGCGCGGCAAGGATGCCCTGTGGGTGGTCGGCACCGACCATGCCGGCATTGCCACCCAGATGGTGGTCGAACGCCAGATGGAAGCGGCCGGCGACAAGCGAACCAACTACAATCGCGAGGATTTCATCGCCAAGGTGTGGGAATGGAAGGCCGAGAGCGGCGGCACCATCACCCGCCAGCTCCGCCGCCTGGGCTGTTCGATGGACTGGAGCCGCGAGCAGTTCACCATGGACCCGCATTTCACCAAGGCGGTCGTCAAGGTCTTCGTCGATCTCCACAAGGAAGGCCTGATCTACCGCGACAAGCGGCTGGTGAACTGGGACCCCAAGCTCAAGACCGCGATCTCCGACCTCGAGGTGGAAACCCGCGAGGTCAAGGGCGGCTTCTGGCACTTCAAGTACCCGCTGGCCGATGGCGCGCGGCGCGATGATGGCCTTGATTACATCGAGGTCGCCACCACCCGCCCCGAAACCATGCTGGCCGACATGGCCGTGGCCGTCCATCCGGACGATCCGCGCTACAAGGCGGTCATCGGCAAGGCGATCCTCCAGCCGCTCACCGGCCGGCGCTTCAAGGTCGTGGCCGACGAACACGCCGATCCCGAACTCGGCTCGGGCGCGGTCAAGATCACCCCCGGCCACGATTTCAACGACTTCGAAGTGGGCAAGCGCGCCGGGATCAAGCCGGCCGAGATGCTCAATATGTTCGACGCCGAAGCCCGCGTGATCCAGACCGCCGATGGCCTGATCCCCGAAAAGTACCTCGGCCAGGACCGCTTCGTGGTGCGCGATCTGATCGTGGCCGACATGAAGTCCGCCGGGATGCTCATCCCGCACGTGACGAAGGACAAGGACGGCGAGCCGGTCGAAGCCGATTTCGAGCCGCGCACGATCCAGACCCCCTATGGCGATCGCGGCGGCGTGGTCATCGAACCCTGGCTGACCGACCAGTGGTATGTCGATGCCGAAACGCTGGCCAAGGCACCGATCGAGGCCGTCCGCTCCGGCGCCATCGAGATCGTCCCGAAGACGTGGGAAAAGACGTTCTTCAACTGGATGGAAAACATCCAGCCGTGGTGCGTTTCCCGCCAGTTGTGGTGGGGCCATCGGATTCCCGCGTGGTATGCGGAAAACGGCGAAGTCTTCGTCGCCGAAACCGAGGAGCAGGCCCAAGCGCTGGCCGGCAACCGCAAGCTGACCCGCGACGAGGACGTCCTCGACACCTGGTTCTCCTCCGCCCTGTGGCCCTTCGCCACTCTCGGCTGGCCGGACGATACCGAGCTGGTCCGCCGACACTATCCGGGGGACGTCCTCATCTCCGGCTTCGACATCCTGTTCTTCTGGGATGCCCGCATGGCCATGCAGGGGCTGCACTTCATGAAGCAGGTGCCGTGGAAGAAGCTCTACCTCCACGGCCTCGTCCGCGCGGCGGACGGCCAGAAGATGTCCAAGTCCAAGGGCAACGTGGTCGACCCACTGGGCCTCATCGACCAGTACGGCGCCGATGCCCTGCGCTTCTTCATGGCCGCCATGGAAAGCCAGGGCCGCGACGTGAAGATGGATGAGCGCCGGGTCGAGGGCTATCGCAACTTCGCCACCAAGCTGTGGAACGCCGCGCGTTTCTGCCAGGCCAACGGCATCTGCGGCAGCCAGTCCGTCGCTGCTCCCGCCGCCACCAGCGCGGTCAACCGCTGGATCATCGGCGAAGTGGTCGAAACCGTCGCCGCGCTCGATGCAGCCCTGGCCGACCTGCGCTTCGATGCCGCCGCCAACACCATCTACCACTTCGTCTGGGACCAGTTCTGCGACTGGTACATCGAGCTGGTGAAGGGCTCGTTCGACGCGGAAACCCGCGCGGTCGCCGGCTGGGTGCTCGACCAGATCCTGGTCATGCTCCACCCCTTCATGCCCTTCGTCACCGAGGAACTGTGGAACGCGCTGGCCGCGCGGCCCCATGAGCTGATCGTCGCCCGGTGGCCCCAGCCCGCCGCCGAGGTCGATCCTGCCGCCAAGGCCGAGGTCGAATTCCTGATCGCTCTGGTCGGTTCGCTGCGAACCGCCAAGAACGAACTCGGCATCGCCCCGGGCGCCCGGCTCGACGCCTACCTGCCCGAGCCTTCGCCCGCCACGCGCGGGATCATCGAACGCAACCCGGCCGCGATCGATCGCCTCGCCCGGCTCAACGGCATCCGCTTCCAGCCCGCTCCCACCGGCGCGGCCATGCAGGTCGGCGCGGGCGATGCCAACATCATCGTACCGCTTGAAGGCGTGATCGACATCGCGTCCGAAAAGGCCCGCCTCGAAAAGGCGCTCGGCCTGTCCGAGAAGGAAGCCAAAAGCCTCGAAGGCCGCCTCAGCAACCCGTCGTTCGTGGAAAAGGCCAAGCCCGAAGCGGTCGAAAAGGCCCGCGCCGACCACGCCCTGCACGCCGCCGAAGCCCAGCGCCTCAAGGCGGCGCTGGAACGGCTGGGATGATCGTGCTCGCGCTCGATCATACCCGCCCGGGAGCGGCGGCCGCCCACGGGGCTGACGGATGGGAAGCCGCGTGGCACTGACGCTTGCCACGACCACGCCGGGTGAACCGGAAATCTTCGCCTCGCTCCAGGGCGAGGGCGCCTCGCTCGGCCGGCCCACCGCCTTCGTGCGCCTCTCGCGCTGCAACCTGGCCTGCCACTGGTGCGACACCGCCTACACCTGGCGCTTTTCCGGCGACAACCGCCCCCACCGCGATGACCTCGCCTTCGAGCGCGAGACCAACCAGCTGGTGCTGGACGAGGCCGATGTCGCCGCCCGGATCGCCGCGCTCGGACAGGATCGCCTGGTCATCACCGGCGGCGAACCGCTGCTCCAGGGCGCGGCGCTGGCCCGGATGGTCGCCCTGCTTCCGGCCGGCACCCAGATCGAGATCGAAACCAACGGCACCGTCGCCCCCCATCCGGCGCTCGATCCGCTGGTTGCCCAGTACAACGTCAGCCCCAAGCTTGCCCACAGCGGCAATCCGGCCGAGCTCGCGCTGGTCCCCGAACGCCTCGCCGCTTTTGCCGCCGATCCGCGCGCCTGGTTCAAGTTCGTGGTCGCGATGCCGCAAGACCTTGCCGAAGTGCTCCGCCTCAGGGACACTTACGCCATGGCCAGCGAACGGATATTCCTGATGCCCGAGGGAACCGGCAGCGCCATCTTGCGCGAACGCATGGCCTGGCTGGCCCCGCTCGCCCTCGAACACGGCCTGCGGCTGACCGACCGCCTGCACATCCACCTCTACGGCGATACCCGCGGCACATGAGCGGGCCGGGCGGAAAGGCGGGGGGCGGCAAAGCGCGGGGCCGGCGCGGCGATCTCACCAGCGGGCCGATCCTGCCCACCCTGATCGCCTTCTCGGTCTCCACCCTGCTGTCCAGCCTGCTGCAAACCTTCAACCAGTCGATCTCCCTGATCTGGATCGGCCGGCTGCTGGGCGAATCCGCGCTGGCCGCCACCACCAACGGCAACACGGTGATGAGCCTGCTGTTCACCGTGCTGACCGGCTTCTCGATGGCCACGATGATCCGCATCGGCTTCCATTTCGGCGCCGGCAACGAACGCGCGGCCCGCCGCACGTTCGGCTGCGGGATCGGCTGGGCGCTGGGGGTCTCTATGGTGCTGGCCGCCGCCGGCGTGGTGTTCACCCCGCGCCTGCTGCACCTCCTGGGCACGCCCCCCGCCGCCCATGACCAGGCGGTCCACTACCTGCGCGTGCTGTTTCTCACCCTGCCGCTCACCGGCCTCTCCAGCACGGTCGCCATGGCCTCGCGCGGGGCGGGGGATTCGCGCAGCTCGCTCTATGGCACCGTGGTCACCCTGGTCACCTCGGTCGTGCTCAATCCGCTGCTGATCCTGGGCGCCGGGCCGCTGCCTCGCTTCGGCCTGCCCGGCGCGGCGCTGGCCTCGGGCCTGGCGAACCTCGCCGGGATCTGCGTGATGGGCGTGGTCATCTGGCGCCCCGGCGCGCCCTTGCGGATCCCCGCCTATGCCCTGCGCTGGTTCCTGCCCAGCCGCACCGAACTGGCCTACCTCCTGCGAAACGGGATGCCGATCAGCCTGCACCTGCTGCTGGCGGTTGGCGCGCAGCTGGTGATGATCGGGCTGGTCAACCGCGAAGGCCTGAACTTCACCGCCGCCTTCGGCGTCTCGATGCAGATCTGGAACTATATGCAGTCGCCCTCCTTCGCGATCAGCGCCGGGCTGACCGCCATGGCCTCGCAGGCGATCGGGGCCGGCGATCATGCCCGGGTGGGCGAGATCACGCGCACCGGCATGATGGTCAACACCTCGGTCGCTGCCGTCCTCGCCATGACCATCCTGGTTCTGATCCGCCCGATCCTCGCGCTGTTCTTCGGCCACGGCAGCCCGGCGATCCCGATCGGGGTGCATATGCAGTCGATCTGCATCTGGGGCTTCGTTCTATCGGGCCTGATGAGCGCGATGACCGCGGTGCTGCGGGCCTATGGGGTCCAGCTGGCCAATGTCGCGGTCAACCTTGTCTCGGTCTATTTCGCCCGGCTGGCCTTCTACTTCCTCACCTACCCGCTGCTCGGCGCCGACGCGCTGTGGTGGTCGTTCCTGTTCGGAACGGCGGTCTCGGTGGTGCTGATCCGGATCGTCTTCGTGCGCGGCGGCTGGACCCGGCTGGGCGACGAAGCGCGCCAACCGGCCTCGATCACCGCCGGATAGCTGGCCCGGCGCCTAGCGCCCCTGGGCGCGCCAGCGCATGACGGTGCGGATAACCATCTCCTCCTCGCCGCCCGACCGCCGCCACAATTCGCTGATCGACGGGTCGGCCGAGGCCGGGCGCTTCATCTCGTCGAGATCGTCGAACGAGACGCGGATCGGCACGGACACGCCCTCGCCGCAGATGATGCATTCGCGGTTCCGCAGCGCCGGGATCGCGTCGAGGAACCCGCGCGCCCCTTCCGGCATGGCCGCCTTGACGAAGGCCTGGTCGCGGTCGTTGTTGAGGCGCATCGAGATGATCGTGCCGCACTGCGACAGCACGCCCTCGGCCAGATCCGACGGGCGCTGGGTGATCAGGCCCAGCGAGACGCCATACTTGCGCCCCTCCTTGGCGATGCGCGAGAGCACCCGGCCCACCGACGAACCATCGGCATTGCGCTCGTTGGGCACATAGCGGTGCGCTTCCTCGCAGACCAGCAGCACGGGCCGCGTCTCCTCGTCGCGCGCCCAGATCGCGAAGTCGAAGATCAACCGGCCCAGCACGGCAACCACGGTCGAGGTCACTTCCGAGGGCACGCCCGAAACATCGACGATCGAGATCGGCCGGCCCGAGGCGGGCAGGCGGAAGATCTTGGCGATGAACTCGCCCATGGTATCGCCCACCAGCACGCCGGAGAACATGAACTGGTAGCGCGGATCGGACTTCAGCTCGTCGAGCTTGGTCTTGATCCGCATATAGGGAATGGAATTGGTGCCCTTGTCGAGCTTGCCCATTTCGTTCTGGAGAATGTTGGACAGGTCGGAGAGCAGATAGGGGATCGGGCTGTCGACCGTGATCTTGCCCATGCCTTCGGCCAGCCGGTTCTTCGCCCGCGCCTGAAGCAGGCACTTGGCGAGAATGTCGGCATCGATCTGCCGCGCTTCGCCTTGCGAGGTCAGCAGCACCTCGCAATGCTCCTCGAAGTTGAGCAGCCAGTAGGGCAGCTGCAGGTTCGAGGTATCGAAGATCAGGCCGGTGTTGCGGAACGCCGAGGCATATTCGCCGTGCGGGTCGATCATCACGATATGGCCCTGCGGCGCGCTTTCGCAGATCTTGTGGAGGATCAGCGCCGCGCTGGTCGACTTGCCGGTGCCGGTCGAGCCGAGCAGGGCGAAGTGCTTGCCCAGCAGCGCATCCACATAAAGCCCGGCGCGGATGTCGCGGGTCGGGAAGACCGTGCCGACCTGGATCGAGGAGCGTCCGTCGGAAGCATAGATCTGGCGCAGGTCGTTGGAGGTCGCCGGATAGACCAGCGCGCCGGGGATCGGGTAGCGGGTCACGCCGCGACGGAACCCGTGGATCTTGCCGGTCAGCCTCTCTTCCTCGCCCTCACCGAGAAAATCGATGTTGGCGAGGATGCCGCCCGGACTCTTGCTGTCCTGGCGCTGGGTGCGGACGCTGGCGAGCAGCCAGCCGCGCCCGACGCGGATCTTGATCTGGCTGCCGACCTGGCCGGCCAGCGCGACCGAGGGATCGGCGTCGTCGGCGCATTCCTGGAGCCGCTGGAGATCAAGCGCGATCGCCGAGGACGAACCGGAAATGTCAAGGATGACCCCGATCGGCTCGGCGGAATTGGCCGGTCGGGCCAGGCCGAGATCGCCGGCCAGGCCCGGATCGAGCTCGCCCAGGGTGGCGGGCGCCGCCTGGTCGAAACCGCTCATGCTCATGTCGGACATCCTGGTCAGCCTTCTCGCGAATGCGCGGCCGCTCTACCCCGACGAGCGTTAACTTTGCCCTAAAGCCTTGCGATTGCTTCGATCCTCGCCACGATCGGCCCGCATCAGACGAAGGCGAAAAGCCGCCCGGCCAGCCAGCCCATCAGGATCGACAGGGCCACGGCCACCAGGCCGTAGAAGAAGGCATAATGCCGGGCGAAATCCGCCACGAGCCGCTCGAACCCGCGCTTCTCCACCTGGACCGTGGCGATGGCCGAGGCCACCACCCGGCCCTTGGAGACGGCGAAGGTTTCGGCGGTGTAGGTTCCGGTCTGGACGCTGGACGGCAGGGCGATGCGCGCCTGGTAAAGCACCTGGCCGCTCACCGTCACCCCTTGCGGGTCTTCCTGGTAGAGCTGCTCGTCGGCCATGACCCCGGCGAGGCCCGCGGCGAACCGCACCTGCCGGCCAGGATCGATCGTGCCGATGGGCGATAGCTGGATGAAGGGCAGGCCCAGCTCGTAGATCGCCGCGGTCCGCCCATCGACGATTTGGGCCAACGGGCGCGACGAGGCCACGGCATAGAAGCTGGGCGCCGAACGGAACTGGGCGGCGGCGGCATTGATCCAGATGCCGGCGTGCTTCTGCTTCTCGCGCACGGTGATCGACTGGGTCGGCCCCTTGAGCACGACGACGATATCGTAGTCGCGCGCCGCGCGGGCGCCCTGGGGATCGAGAATCGCACCGAACAGCAGCAGTTCGGTGCCGGTGAAGCCCTGGCGCACCTCCACCTCATGCTGCGACACTTCGGGCACGAGGATCGGATCGCGCGCGGCCCCCAGGAGCACCAGGCACAGGAGCGCGAACAGGCGTTTCATAGCGGGGTGATCGTGTAGATCGCGTCGGGCCGATAGGTCAGCCCCAGCGCCATGCGAAGGGCCACCACCAGCACGATTCCGGCAAGTGCCAGGCGCAGGCGCTCGGGCCGGACCGACAGGGCCAGCCGCGCGCCAACCTGAGCGCCGGTGACCGAGCCGAGCAGCAGCAGGACAGCCAGCACCATGTCCACCGCCCGCGTGGTCAGCGCGTGCATCATGGTGGTGGCCATGGTGACGAACATGATCTGGAACAGCGAGGTGCCCACCACCACCCCCGCGCTCATGCCCAGGATGTAGAGCATGGCCGGAACCAGCATGAACCCGCCGCCGATCCCCATCAGCATGGTGGCGATGCCGGTGACCACGCCCAGCAGCAACGGGGCGAGCGGGGAGATATAAAGCCCCGAGCGATAGAACCGCCAGCGCAGCGGCAGGCTGGCGACCAGCGGGTGGTGGCGGCGCTTGCGGGCGGGCAGCACCTCGCCCCGGGCATGAGCGCGCACCTCGCGGATCGAATCGCGGGCCATGAAGGTGCCGATCGAGCCGAGCAGCACCACGTAGAGCAGGCTGATCACCGTATCGATCTGGCCCAGCGCGCTGAGCAGGCGGAACAACAGGGCGCCAAGGCCAGTGCCGATCACCCCGCCCAGCACCAGCACGCCGCCCATCTGGTAATCGACCCCGCCCCGGCGCGAATGGGCAAAGACCCCCGAAACGCTGGCCCCGGTGACCTGGCTGGCGGCCGAGGCCGCCGCGACCGTGGGCGGGATGCCGTAGAAGATCAGCAGCGGCGTGGTCAGGAACCCGCCGCCCACGCCGAACACCCCCGACAGGATTCCGGTCAGCGCGCCGAGCGCGATGATCACCAGGCCGTTGACCGCGAGGTTGGCGATGGGAAGATAGACATCCATGGCTTGGCCGCAGCCTAGTGCCAGTCCGGCGCCGGGGAAAGCCGCGATGGCCGGCAAACCTGCGGAGAACCCCGTCCTGGGCGACGCGCCGATCCCCGCCCGGAGGAGCGCGGGCCGCCCGGCTAGTCCGGCGCGCCTTCCCATCCGGCCGCGGCATCGACCGCGCGCATGGCCTCGGCAACGATCCGCACCGCCTCGCCGCGCGCGGCATCGGCCGGCAGGCCGAGCGAACGGCTCAGCGGCTCGCCCATCAGGGCATCGCCCAGGGCCAGCAGGACCAGGGTGAGCACCGTGGCCCTGACCGCGGCGCCGTCCTCGGGGTGGAGCCGATCGACCAGGGCGTGGATCGCCCCGACCACGGGATCAAGCGCGTCGCGGTTGCCGGTCACCAGCATCCACGAGGCCAGGGCTCCGCCGCCCTGGCTGCCGAAGGCGTCGAACACCAGGTCGACCACGTCACGGCGCGAACCCTCGCCCGCCCGGCGCGCGGCGACGGCCGCGGCGATGGTGTCGCAGATCCCCGCGCCCATTTCGGCCACCAGCGCGCGCTGGAGGCCGCCGGCCGAGCCGAAATGGTGCAGCAGGTTGGCATGGGTGCGGCCGACCCGGCTGGCCACGGCCTTGAGGGTGACCGCCTGGGGGCCGCCATCAATCAGCAGATCGCGCGCGGCCGCGAGGGCCGCCGAACGGCTTTCCTCATGCGAGAGGCGCCGCCGTGAGGGCACTTGCGTCAATGCCTGACACCTTTTCCCATCAAGTGCGCGACCACGGCGCCGGGTCTAGGCGCCCCGCCCCGATCCCGCAATCCGTTGCACCAGGGCCAGGACAGGCAGCGCCGGGCCGATCCCGCGCGGCGCCGCCCCCGGGACCGGCCCGCGCCGGGCGCTAGGCCGCGCGGGACATCGGGGCCGGGGCGCCGCCACTGCCATTGCCCCCGAGATCATGGTCATCGTCGCCGCCGCCCGCTGCGCCTGCCAGATGCAGCAGGTGGACCTGGGCCGGCGCCATTTCGCCCCGGCCAACCGAAAAGCGCGGCTCGCAGGCGCCGGTGGGCCGGAAGCCAAGCTTGGCCAGGACCCGGCCCGAGGCGGCATTGTCGACGAAGTGATTGGCCCGCACCAGGCGATGGCCCAGCGTGCGCGCGATCGCCAGCACCGCCCGCCCGGCTTCGGTGGCATAGCCCTGTCCCCAGCGCTCCCGTGCGATCCAGTATCCCAGTTCCGGCGGATGCTCCGATTCGGGCACCTGGCCCGGCTCGCCCGAAGCGGCGCCGGCACCCGGATGAAGGCCGATGCAGCCGATCAGCTCGGCCCCGCCGCTGGTCTGGGGCAAGGTGATGAAGAAGTGCGGGAAGCGCCGATCCTGGGGCAGCGCGGCAAAGGCGCGGGCATCCCCGGCGCCATAGGGCCAGGGCGCGCGGGCAAGGTTGTGCACGATCGCGGCGTCGGCGATCTGCCGGAACAGATCGGCCCAGTCTTCAGGCCAGCCGGGCCGCAGGAACAAGCGTTCGCTACGAAAGAACATCGGTGTCCTCCTCTCGTCTCCCGTCAGCCCGCAGCCCGGCTAGGGCGCAAAGATGACAGACTTGTGGCGATCCGCGGAACGAAGGCACGGGCCATCGGTCCTGCGGGGCGATTCGAGGGAGAAACGCAAAAAAGGGAGACGGGCCGAGGCCCCTCTCCCTCTGATTCTGCCGGGATCCTGATCGCAGGTCCGGCGGGGGCCATCCCGTCAAGGATGGCCCGTCATCGACCATCCGTTATTCGGCGGCTTCAGCCTGCACGTCGACCGAGACGTACTTGCGGCCGAGCTTGCCCTGGTGGAAGCGCACGCGGCCTTCACCCAGCGCGAACAGGGTATGGTCCTTGCCCATGCCCACGTTCACGCCCGGATAGACGCGGGTCCCGCGCTGGCGGATGATGATGTTGCCACCGATCACCTGCTGGCCGCCGAACTTCTTCACGCCAAGGCGCTTCGACTCAGAATCGCGACCGTTGCGCGACGAGCCGCCTGCTTTCTTGTGTGCCATCTCGAACTACTCCGGATCTTATTCAGCGGCCGCAGGCGCGGCGGCCTTTGCAGCCTTCTTGGCCTTCTGCTCGCCACCGACGGCGAGAATACGCAGCAGGGTCAGCTGCTGGCGATGGCCGTTGCGGCGGCGATAATTGTGCCGGCGACGCTTCTTGAAGACGATCACCTTCTCGCTCTTGGCCTGGGCGATGATCTCGGCCGAGACCACGACGCCGGCGGCGTCCTTGATCTCGCCGCCATCGCCGGCCAGCAGGACATCGCCCAGAGTGATCTTGTCGCCGGCTTCACCCGCCAGCTTCTCGACCGCGATCTTGTCTCCGGCGGCAACCCGGTATTGCTTGCCGCCCGTGCGCACGACTGCGAACATGGTAATCCGTTCCAATCCAAACTTGCTTCTGCCGCCCCGCCTGCCCGACACCCTGCCAAGCCGTGGCGACACGCCGACTCCCCGCCGAAGGCAGGAGCCGGAAAGAAGGTGCGCCCATAAGGCGAGTACCCCAGTCTGTCAACAAGCGCCGGGGGCGAAATGGCGGCCAACGGACGGGGTTTCGTTCGCTGGCGGGCCGTTCTATGCCAGTGCCATGAACTGGCCAGATCCCGCAAGCTCTCCCGCAGAAACCCGGCGCCGCGCGCAGCGGATCGCCCGCCGGGCCGGCACCCTGGCGCTCGGCTGCGCGCTGCTCGCAGGGTGCGCCACCAATGGCCAATACCCCTCGCTGGCCAAGGGACCATCGGAACTGGCCAGCGAAGGGCGAATCAGGGGCTGTGGCAACATGGCGGCCCCGCCCGTGCCGGTTGCGACGGTCCCCGTCGCCCCCGCGCCGGCACCCGCCCCGGCCGACCTGACCGGCCGGCTGGTCGAGATCACCGCCGAGGCCCGCGCCGCCCACGAAAGCTTCGCCAGCCAGCGCGCCCGCGTGGCCGGCCTCGCTGGCGCCGGGGCGGCGCGCGGATCGGATGGATGGGCCGTGGCCCAGGTGGCGCTGGCCGAGCTGTCGTCGGCTCGCAGCAGCACCGCGCTCGCCCTGACCGAGCTGGATAGGCTTTACGTTGCCCAACGTGTCGACGGGGGCGATGGCCAGGCCATCGCCGCCGTCCGCGACCAGGTGACCGCATGGGTCGCCGATGAAGATGCGGTCCTGGCCGGTCTGGTGGGGCGCCTCGGAAACTGACCGGCGGTCAGGCCTGATCGGTCAACCGGACACCCAAACCCCTCTGCGTTCCTTTCCGTGCGCTCAGTGGCCCACCACGGCGTAAATCACCGCAATCGCCACGCCCCAGCACATCAGCAGCACCGGCAGGATCAGCACCTGGGCCGAGGCTTCCGCGGCGGTGAGCCGCCCCGACAGGGTCTGAACGCCGCGATTGGCGAACTGGCCCGGGGTAAGCGTGCGGCTGTCATTGCCGGGCTTCATCGCGGCCCATTGGCGGCACAGGCCGAAACCGGCCACGATCGAGAACACGATGACCACCATCGGCAGCACCAGTTCGCCGTTCATGAACAATACGCTCATCAGCGCCAGGAAGCCCAGGTAGCAGGCAACGGTAACGCCATAGAGGCTGGCGGGCAGTTCGAAGCTGCGATCCACCCGGGTCTGTACCGGGGCATCGGAAACGGCCGCCGCCGCGGTGAGATCGGCCTGGCTGATATGCTGCGACATCGGCGAATCCTCTAGATCCTCTGGGAGAAAGGGGGCGTTTCGCCCTCCGCTCCGCATCGGTAGGCCGCTTGTCGCGCCGATTCGTTGACTTCGATCAAGCGCCCGCGCGATCCGCGCGGTCAGCCGATCCAGCCGGCCAGTTCGCGTCGCGCCAGCGCCTCAAGCATGGCCATGCCCGCCTCGCCCGCATTGAGGCAATCAAGCGCGGCATAGTCCTCGCCGCCCGCGCCAAGGAACTGCTCGCGCCCGCGGATCGCCAGTTCCTCGCGCGTTTCGAGGCAATCGGCGGAAAAGCCCGGCGCGGCGATCGCCAGCCGCCGGGTGCCCCGCCCGGCCTCGGCGGCAAGCACCGCGTCAGTTGCCGGCTCCAGCCATTTCGCCTTGCCGAAGCGCGACTGGAAACTCGTCTCGATCCGCACCTCGCCCCAGTCGACCGCAAGCGCCTCGGCCAGCAGCCGCGCGGTCTTGCGGCACTGGCAATGGTAGGGATCGCCCAGGGCAAGGGTGCGCTCCGGCATCCCGTGAAACGAGAGCAGCAGCACTTCCGGGCGAAACGGCAGGGCCGCAAGCTGGCGGGCGATATCGTCGCGCAGCGCCGCGATGTGGGCCGGATCGTCGAAATAGGGCGGCAGGGTGCGGATTGCCGGCTGCCAGCGCATGGCCTTGAGCGCGCCGGCCAGCCCATCGATCGCGCTGGCCGTGGTTGCCCCGGAATACTGCGGATAAAGCGGGGCGACGAGAATCCGGTCGCACCCGGCCGCCTTCAGCGCCGCCAGCTCGGCCCCCAGCGCCGGATTGCCATAGCGCATGGCCCAGCGCACCTGCACGCCCGGCCCGAGCCGCACCTGCAAGGCCTCGGCCTGGGCCTTGGTGATCGCGGCCAGCGGCGAGCCGTCCGGCCCCCAGACCTGGGCATAGGCATGGGCGCTCTTCTTCGGTCGGGTGTTGAGGATGATCCCGCGCAGGATCGGCTGCCAGACCAGCGGCGGGATCTCCACCACCCGGCGGTCGGAAAGGAATTCGCCGAGATAGCGCTTCACCGCCGCCGGGGTCGGCGCGTCGGGCGTGCCGAGGTTAACCAGCAGCACGCCAATGCCGCCGGTCCGCACGGCCGGATGATTCGATGGGCGGTCCATGGTCACACTTCCTCGGCGAACAGCGGCAATTTGCGAAAGCGCACCCCGGTGGCGGAATGGAGCGCGTTGGCGATGGCCGGAGCCACGGCGACCACGCCCAGCTCGCCCGGATCGACCGGCGGCGCCGTGCTCTCCACGAAAGCCACCACGATCTCGGGGGTATTGCCCAGCACCGGCAGGGAAAGCTGCGACAGACGCTCGGCCACCGGCAGGCCGCGCGCCCAGCTGGTGCTCGCCCCCAGGGTCAGGCCGAGGCCGAAGACCAGCCCGCCCTCGATCTGCTGGCGCGCGAGATCGCGGTTCACGATCCGGCCGATATCGGCCACGGCGGTGATCTTCTCCACCCTGACCCCGGCCGCGTCCTGCCGGGCCGTGGCGATCACCGCGATCCGCCCGGCGCGGGTGCCCTCGGGATCATGCGCGGGGCCAAGACGATGGCAGGCCAGCCCCTGCCCGCTGGCATCGGCACCGGCATCCCAGCCGGCCAGGGTGGCGCATTGCTGGAGGCATTCGGCCAGGCGCAGATCACCGCCCAGCATCGCGATCCGGTAGGACAAGGGCTCGCGCCCCGCGGCCCGGGCCAGTTCGTCAACGAAGCTCTCGGTGAAGAAGGCGGTCATCGCGTGGCCATTGCCCCGCATCCGCCCGGCCGGGATACCTGTCACCACGGGCACGTGGTCAAGCGCGAAATGGGCCAGGCCGTAGGGCGGCACCGCGCCCGACAGGGCCAGCGGATCGGCCTCGCCCGCGCTGGCGGCAAGGGCGGCGGCAGGCGCCTCCCCGCCGAACAGCCGGCGCCCGAACTCGCGCGCGGCGGCCGGCGTGGCGATGCGCGTGTGCCAGGAGATCACCTCGCCGCCCTGCCCTTGCGCGCTCTCGCGCGTCCGCGCCCAGAGTACGGCGGCGGCGGGCGGGCGCGGCTTGCCGGCGACCTGCTCCTGCCAGCGCGACCAGACCAGCTGCACCGGCTTGCCCACTTCGCGGGCGATCAGCGCGGCTTCCACGGCATGGGGCGTATCGAGCCGGGCATCGAACGAGCCGCCCGCCGGCATGGGATAGAGCACCACGTCGCGCGGATTGAGCCCCAGCGCCCTGGCCGCCGCGCGCCGGCTCGTCTCGGGCGACTGGGTGGCCAGCCACAGCTCCAGCCGCCCGCCTTCGAGCCGCGCGGTGCAACTGGCGGTTTCCAGCGTGGCATGGAGGGCCGGGGCAATATCGTAGCGGGCAATCAGGCTCGGCGGGCCTTCGCCCATGGCCCCTTCGGGATCGCCCAGGGTGGCGATCCGCTCGGTCCGCGCCTTCTTCACCGCCTGATCGAGCGCGGCCTCGATCCGGCTGGTATCGACCGGGCGGGAAACCTTGAACGCGGGCGCCACGCGGGCCAGCGCCTGGTCGGCGGCCCACCAGGTCGGTCCCACCGCGGCCAGCCAGTCCGAACCGTGGACCAGTCGCACGCCCCCCGCCCTGCTCTCGTCAACCGTGCCCAGCGCCGCCGCTTGCCCCACCGGGGCATGGCGGATCGCGGCGAAGACCATGCCCTCCAGCCGGATATCGCCGGCAAAGCGCGCCGAGCCTTCGGCCAGGGCCGGCAGGTCGATCCGGGGGAAGGCCGTTCCCGTCCCGGCCGCCGGCTCGGCCGGTGCCGGCCCCAGCGCGGGATCGCCGGGCAGGTCGTGGCCGGCGGCATCCTCGGCAAGATCCCCGAAACCCGCGCGCCGGTTGCCGTGGCTGACAAAGCCGCCCGCCGCCTTGCACTCGGTCCAGGCCACGTCCCAGCGCGCCGCCGCCGCCCGGCACAGCAATTCGCGCGCCGCCGCCGCTGCGAGGCGCGCCGGTCCTTCATAAGCGGCCAGCGATGTGCCGCCGGCCGTCGCCATGAAACGCTCGCGCTCGGCAAAGCCGCGGGCCATCCGGCTGTCCTCGCCCTCTGCCAGCCCGGAAGCCAAGGGCATCCACAACGGCGCCCAGTCCGCCGCCAGCACCGCATTGGCATAGGCTCCGCTGATCGGCGCGGGCACGGCGGCAACCTTGCGCCAGTCGGCCCCCAGTTCCATCGCCACGACCTGCGCCAACAGGGTGGAGACGCCCTGCCCCATTTCCAGCTGCGGCACGGCCACGGTGACGATCCCGGTCCGCGCGATCGCCAGCCAGGCGCCGAAGGCGAATTCGCCGTCCTTGAGCGGCAGTTCCTGCGGGAAGTGGCGCGGGGTCAACGCCCAGGCAACCAGCAGGCCTCCGCCCGCCGCGCCGCCGATCAGCAAGCCGCGACGAGTCAGGCGCATCTCAGGCCGTCTGCTCCAGCCAGTCGGCCACCTTGCGGGCCACGGCCATGAAGGCCTGGCCCTGCGCGGTGTCGCCGGCGGCGGGCGGACGGCCGGCATCGCTTTCCTGGCGGATCGCGAGATCGAGCGGGATGTGGCCCAGGAAGGCAACGCCGCCCTTCACCGCCATGTCCTGCGCGCCGCCATGGCCGAAGGGATCGCTCTCTTCGCCGCAATGCGGGCAGACATAGCCCGACATATTCTCGACCATGCCGATCACCGGCACCCTGGTCTGCTCGAAGAAGTTCATCGCCCGGGTCGCGTCGATCAGGGCAAGGTCCTGCGGGGTGGAGACGATCACCGCGCCATCGGGCTTGTGCTTCTGGACCATGGTGAGCTGCACGTCGCCGGTGCCGGGCGGCAGGTCGATCACGATGACATCGGTGTTGTCCCAGTGCGCGTCCATCAGCTGGCCCAGCGCCCCGCCGGCCATCGGCCCGCGCCAGGCCACCGCGCGGCCCGGTTCGACCAGGTTGCCAACCGAAAGCATCCGCACGCCCCACTGCGTATCGAGCGGCACCAGCTTCTCGTCATGCGCGGTGGGCTTGCGGCCCTCGCTGGCCATCAGGCGCGGCTGGGAAGGGCCATAGATGTCGGCATCGACCAGCCCGACCCGCAGCCCCAGCCGGGCCAGCGCCACGGCGAGATTGGCCGACAGGGTGGACTTGCCAACCCCGCCCTTGCCCGAACCCACCGCGATGATCCGCGGGCCATTGCGGGGCACGGGCGCCGGTTCGGCCTTGTCGGCGGTCAGCGCCACGCGCACTTCGCTCACCCCCTCGGCCCCGCGCAGCGCGGCCTTGACCGCGATCTCCAGCTTGTCGCGCCCGAGCTGGTCCAGCCCGCCGGCATCGAGCACCACGGTCACCGCGCCCTGCCTCTCGAGCAGGGTCGACAGGCGCCGCTTCGCATCCTCGGGCAGCAGGGTCTTCAGGGCTTCGGCATCGGCGCTCATGGCGGGTTGATTGGCTCCAGTTTGTCCGGTTCGTGCCCCTAGCAAGGAAAATGCGCGAACGGGCACTGTTTTTGTGAGGCCGCCGTTCCTATAACGGCGGCCATGAGAACAATTGGCGATGCGATCGCACGCGGCTGGCTGGCCGCAACCGGGGGGAACGGCAATCCCGCAGACGAGACCAACGGCGACAAGCCGGAGGGTCGCAAGGCCGCGCCCAGCCCCTGGGGCACAGGCGGCGACCCCGCGGCGGGCGCTGCCGACGAACCGGACGAACCCTCCGCCCCCGGCGCCGAGCCGGCCGACAAGCCGCGCCCGTCCGGCCCGCGCAATCCGTGGCTGCCGGGCGGCGCCCTGCCCGGGCGGTCCACGCCGCCGGGCGGCGAAGGCCCGCGCCGGCCCACCGGGTTCGACGAGATCTTCCGTGGCCGCCCCGGCGGCGGCGGCGGGTTTGGCGGCGGCCGCTTCCCCGGCCTGCCCCAGCGCCCGGGCGGGCGTTCGTGGGTGCCGCTGATCGTGGCCGGCGTGGCGGCGATCTGGCTGCTGTCCACCACCACCCATATGCTCGGCCCCAAGGAACAGGGCATCGTCACCACGCTGGGCAAGTATTCGCGCACGATCGAGCCGGGCGTCTCGTGGACCCTGCCCTGGCCGATCGAGGCCGTGCGGGTGGAAGACGTCACCTCGATCAAGCGCGACACGATCCCCGAGGGCGAGGCCGAAAAGCTGATGCTCACCAGCGACCAGAACCTGGTCGATATCTCCTATCTCGTGCGCTGGAACATCAAGGACCTCAAGCTCTACGCCTTCCAGCTCGCCGATCCCGACAACACGGTGAAGGAAGTGGCCGAGGCCGCGATGCGCGCCTCGATCGCGGAAGTGCCGCTGTCCGATGCCATGGGCGGCACCGGCCGCGCCATGGTCGAACAGAACGTGCGCGCGCGGATGCAGGCCGTCCTCGATGCCTACCGGTCCGGCGTGCTGATCCAGGGCGTGGAGATCAAGAAGGCCGATCCGCCGGCCAAGGTGATCGATGCCTTCCAGAAAGTCACCGCCGCCCAGCAGGACGCGCAGCGCGAGATGTCGAACGCCCAGGCCTGGGCGCAGCAGATCACCCAGCGCGCCCAGGGCGATGCCGCCGCCTTCGACAAGGTCTACGAACAGTACAAGCTCGCCCCCGAGGTCACCCGCCGCCGGATGTATTATGAAACCATGGAACGCGTGCTGGCCGGCAACGACAAGGTGATCGTCGCCGCGCCCGGGGTCACCTCCTACCTTCCGCTGCCCGAAGTGAAGCGCAAGGCCGCCGCTGCCGCCGAAGGGGGGAACCAGTGATGCCGTTCAGCTCGTTCTGGCAGGAAAACCGCGCCGCGCTGGCCGCGGTCGCCGTGGCCCTGGCTGCCCTGCTCGCCTGCGTCACCATCGTGCCCGAAACCGAGCAGGCGGTCGTCGTCCGCTTCGGCGAGCCGGTGCGGGTGATCAACCGCTTCCGCCCCAATGCCGATTTCGGCAGCACCGGCGCCGGCCTCATCTTCCGCCTGCCCATGGCCGAACGGCTGGTGCGGATCGACAAGCGGGTGCTCTCGGTCGACATGGAGCGCCAGCAGGTCCTCTCCACCGACCAGCAGCGGATCGAGGTCGATGCCTATGCCCGCTTCCGGGTGATCGATCCGGTCCGCATGGTCCGCTCGGCGGGGACGACCGAGCGGCTGGAGGAACAGCTCCAGCCGATCCTGTCCTCGGTCCTGCGCCAGGAACTGGGCAAGCGCACCTTCCAGTCGCTGCTCACCGCCGAACGCGGCCAGGCGATGAAGAACATCCGCACCGGGCTGGATCGCGAAGCGCGCGAATATGGCGCCCAGATCATCGACGTGCGGATCAAGCGCGCCGACCTTCCCGACGGCACCCCGCTGGAATCCGCCTTTGCCCGCATGGCCGCCGCGCGCGAGCAGGAGGCCACCACCATCGTCGCGCTGGGCCAGAAGAACGCCCAGATCACCCGCGCCACGGCCGAGGCCAATGCCGCCCGCGTCTATGCCGAAGCCTTCAACAAGGATCCGGCGTTCTACGATTTCTACCGCGCCATGCAGAGCTACGACACCACCTTCTCCAACCCCAAGAACGCTGGCACCAGCACCATCCTGCTTTCGCCGGAAAGCGATTACCTGCGCCAGTTCAAGGGGAAGGCCGGCAATTGAGGAAGTGGTTGTCGGGTGCCGCAAGCCCTCGACAGATGTCGAGGGCGCACCAAACAACCGCAACCTTGCCATTCAATCTGCGTTCAGGCCTAACGGCGTGAAACCGCAACGCTGAAACTCCCGCGCCCCGGCCCCGTGCCGGCGCGGCACCGGAAGGAAAACAGAGGACGTGAAGCCCGTGCGCTACGCTTATGGTATCACTTCGGCGCTGCTGCTCGGCGGCGCGGCCCTCAGCCTTGCCACCGGCCTGCCCGCCGGCGCCCAGGTCGCCCAGAACGACGCGCAGCAGATCCAGCAGGTCGTCCCCCGCGCCGGGGCGCCGGCCAGCTTCGCCGATCTCACCGCCCAGCTCCAGCCGGCCGTGGTCAACATCTCCACCCGCCAGCGCGTGCGCGTCGCGGCCCAGCAGGGCAATCCCTTCGCCGGCACGCCCTTTGCCGATCTGTTCGGCGGCGATCAGGGCGGCCAGCAGGGCGCCACGCCGCAAACGCGCGAGGCCCAGTCGCTCGGTTCCGGCTTCCTCATCTCGGCCGATGGCTACGTGGTCACCAACAATCACGTGATCACCGCCGACGGCCAGGGCGAGGTCGAATCGATCACCGTCAAGACCGACGACGGCACCGAATATCCCGCGAAGCTGATCGGCCGCGATGCCGCCTCCGATCTCGCCGTACTCAAGATCAGCGCCCCCAAGCCCTTCCCCTTCGTCAAGTTCGGCGACAGCCGCCATGCGCGGGTGGGCGATTGGGTGATCGCCATCGGCCAGCCCTTCGGGCTTGGCGGCACGGTCACCGCCGGGATCATCTCGGCGGTCTATCGCGCCACCGGCTCGGGTTCGGCCTATGACCGCTACCTGCAGACCGACGCGGCGATCAACCGGGGCAATTCCGGCGGCCCGATGTTCGATATGCGCGGGCAGGTGATCGGCATCAACAACGCGATCTTCTCGCCCACCGGCGGCTCGGTCGGCATCGGCTTCGCGATTCCGGCCGAAACCGCCGCGCCGATCGTCGAAAAGCTGAAGGCCGGCCAGGCGATCGAACGCGGCTACCTGGGCGTTCGCATCCAGCAGCTGAACGAGGATCTGGCCGATTCGCTGGGCATCCCGCACAATCGCGGCGAATTCATCCAGGCGGTCGAACCGGCCGGCGCCGGCGCCCGCGCCGGACTCCAGCCGGGCGACGTGGTCCTGCGGGTCGATGGCAAGGAGGTCACCCCCGACCAGACCCTGTCGTTCATCGTCGCCAATACCCCGCCGGGCAAGCGCATCCCGCTCGATCTCATCCGCAACGGCCAGCGCCTGACGGTCAACGCCGTCGTCGCCAAGCGCCCGAGCGAGGAGGAACTGGCCCAGGCGCAAAGCTTCGGCCAGGGCGACCAGGACAATGAAAACGCCTACAACCAGCCCCCGCAGAAGCAGGGGCCGGGCGTGGTCGAGAAGGCGCTGGGTCTCTCCGCGATCCCGCTCACCCCGGCGATCGCCAACCAGCTTGGCGCCGCCGCCGGCACGCAAGGCGTGGTCGTCACCGTGGTCGATGCCTCGTCGGATGCGGGGCAGAAGGGTCTCCAGCGCGGCGACATCATCCTCTCGGCCAATTACCAGCCGGTCACCACCCTCGCCCAGTTCGAGGCCGTGGTCCGCGCCGCCAAGGCCCAGAACCGCCCGGCCGTCCTCCTGCGCGTCCAGCGCCGCGGCCAGCCGGCCACCTACGTGCCGATCCGCCTGCGCTGACCTCCCGGAAAGCCCTCTCCCTCCTGAGCCCGTCGAAGGGCGGGGAGAGGGTTCAAATGGAACCGCAGACAAACGTCGTCCCGGA